>VOPT01000035.1 GCA_009594865.1 Nitrospira sp.
TTATTGACGACCGGGGTCAATGTGCAAGAGGCCCAAAGAGTAGCAGCGGAGGACTCTCTCAACTCGCGCATCGTTCGTGGTCTGGTGTTTGTGACGAAACCGTTCGCTATTCGATTCGCACTTCTGTCATCCTCCATGCGATACACCATCTCATCATGACGAATTCCCACCCTCGCGATCCGTTACACGGCATTACGCTCGAGAAAATTGTCACCACCCTCGTCGAGCGGCACGGGTGGACGGAACTTGGCCGTCGCTTACCGGTGCGCTGCTTTCTGAATAACCCGAGCGTCAAATCGAGCCTTACGTTTCTCCGCAAGACGCAATGGGCGCGCGAGCGGGTTGAGGGCATGTATATTGCGGAACTGGAGTGATGGCGCAGCCTTTCGTGCGGACGCCGTTCTTCATCGATGTCACTCAAGCCGAACGGCACACGACCTGTCCCATAGGTCTCTGCTAAGCTAGACGCGCTTCGTCTCTGTCAATTTCCTGCGACTTGATCAATCCCGCCCACCTCTGTAGATATGAAGGAGACTCGATCACGATCGCGGAGGTTCACGTTCGTGCACATGCCCCTCACGCTTATCTTCTGGTTCCTGCTCAGCTTGGCGCAAATGTCTGCCGCCTCGGCTCAGGCTCCATCTTCATCGACGGATAAAGCCGTTCGATCCACGCTAGAGACGGTCGGAGTCAAGCTGGACCAGCCGGCGACCGGTGCACCGGCGCCGGATGCCGCGGCCGCGGAGCTCCAACACAAACGTGCGGTGGCAGAAACGGAACTGAGTGCGATCACGACGCCACTAGCCCAGCGCAAAGGGGTGTCGGCGGGGCAGGTGGATGGGCGGCTGGCGGAGCGGCGCTCCCTGCTGCAGCAGTTGGTGCAAATCTACGAGCAACATCTCGATGCGTTGCGCAATCTCGATCAGATGCGGCAACGGGTACGGGACGCCGAACGCCAGGACAAGGAATGGGACGGGTTTTCCACGCGGGCGCCCTATTCGGTGTTGAAAATTGACGAGCTGCGTGATGCCGTTCGATCGATGACCCTCGCATCGCAAGGCGCTCAAACCAGGCTCAACATGACCGAAAGCCTGGCCGATAGCACGCAGCGCAGCCTCAAAGCGTCGCAGGAAAAAGCCCGGCAATTGTCGGAACGTCTCGAAGAGGTTCAGGATCCCGCCAAACGGGATACCCTCACCGCAGACCGCGATCTCTCCCGTGTGCGGGAGCGAGTGGAGGGCGCGCGAGTCGGCATGTTGGAAGCGGAGAAGAAGCAGATCCAGGAGGAGGTGGCCGAAGCGCATCACCGCATGGCACTGCTCACGCGCCAGCTCAAGGTGGCCGAACAGGATCCTGCGTTCACCGAACAGGACTACGAGAAAATCAAAAAGCGGCTGGATGCCGAGCATCAGTCGTTGACGGATGAAATCGAGCGAGCGGTCGTCGAACAATCGACGCAACGGCAGGCGGTCGCGGCCGGAGAGGCGGCTCTGGCGGCGGCTGATGCACAAGAGGCTTCGTCCAAGAGGGCCGCTGCCCGCACGAAGGCGGAACGCCGCACGCAGCTCACCGAGTCGGTCGAATTAAAGCGCCTGCAATTCGACAATGCCAATCTGCATGTCGAGTTGCTGCGCGAGATGCTGACGGGCCTTGAGCAGGAGCGGCATATCTGGGATATCCGTTTTGCCACCGCCCGTGAAACCCTCTCCGTCGTCGAGGAACGAGAGGCGAATGCGAAAATCACCGCAGCCGCGAAACAAATTCGAGGCTGGAAGGAGTACGGGTTCCAGCAACTGAGCATGGTGGGCAATCACATCAGCGATGTGGAGGACCGGCTCGCGGAGGCTCCCTCGCCGGCCAGGGCAAAATTTCTCACCGACAAACTGCGCCTTGTTCGCCACCGTGAAGATCTCTACCGGCATGCGCTCCAGCGGACGGATTCCTTACTGAGCGTGATCGACAACAAACAGGCGGAGTTTGCCCAGCGTGAGCAGGCCCGCTCGGTGTTTGCACGTATGCAAGACTGGGGACGAGCCTCGGTGGTGATGCTGGGGAACGCCTGGCATCTGGAATTGTTTGCCGCCGAAGACACCATTGAAGTGGATGGCAACAATATCACCGGACGACGGAGCGTCACGCTGGGGAAGGTCGTCACCGCGCTGGCGATTTTGATCGTCGGCTATTGGGTGGCGGGAATCATGGCGCGATTTGCCGAGCGGCAGGCCATTACCCGGCTGCAAGTCGATCCGAATGTCGCCAACATCATCCGTCAATGGGCTCTGGCCTGTTTTTTTCTTCTCCTCGTGATCGTGACCCTGATGTCGGTGAAAATTCCCATTACCGCCTTTGCGTTTCTCGGCGGCGCCTTGGCCATCGGGGTGGGATTCGGCACGCAAAATCTGCTGAAGAACGTCATCAGCGGACTGCTGCTGCTCATGGAACGTCCGCTGCGCGTCGGCGATATGATTGAGGTCGATGGCATCAGAGGAATGGTAACCACCATCGGCCTGCGCTCGTCGACGATCCGCGATATCAACGGCGTGGAGACCTTGATTCCCAACAGCAATCTGCTCGAGAAGAATTTGACGAACTGGACCTATTCCAGCTTTCGCAAACGGTATTCGCTGCGAATTGCCGTGGCGACCGGGTCGGATGCGCGGCATGTGAAAGAGAGACTGCGTGAACTGGCCGGCCAACATGGGCAGATTCTCAGGGAGCCGGAGCCGTATGTGTTGTTTGAAGATTTCAGCGAGCAGGCGTTAGTATTCGTCCTCCACTACTGGATCGAGATCAGCCCCGGTATCGACGCGGCCACGGTCGCCAGCGATCTGCGCTTCATGATCGAACGGACCTTCGCTGAGGAGAAGATCGCGAGAAAATAACAGCCGGCTGAATCACCGGACTCCGCCCTCTTTTTCCAAGGAACCGCATGGCCCCGAACGCGACGATTTGTAAAGCGGTCCTCCATATTGCCGATGTGGATCGCCAGTATTACGAAGACCACAGCCTCACCTTGGCGCGGCATCCATCGGAAACCGACGAGCGCATGATGGTTCGCTTGCTCGCGTTCGCGCGTCACGCGCATGAAGCCTTGTCGTTTGGCCGTGGATTGAGCACCGAAGAAGAGCCCGCGCTCTGGCAGAAGGATTTGACGGGTCTGATTGAATTGTGGATCGAAGTGGGGTTGCCGGACGAGAAGGTGATTCGCCAGGCCTGTGGCCGCGCCAGGCAGGTCTGTGTCTATACCTACGGCGGTCGTGCGGCGGATCAATGGTGGAAGCAGAACGGGGCGGCGCTCGACCGGTTACACAATCTCGTCGTCATCAATCTTTCGCTGGAGGGCAGTCGTGCGCTGGCGGGTCTGGCGCAGCGGAATATGGATCTGCATTGCACCATTCAAGACGGGCAGGTGTTGATCGGAGACGGAACGAACGCCGCACAGATGGAATTGGTGATGTGGAAAGCACCGGCGCCTGAAAAGTGAATGGAGAAGAGGGGCGGCATGAAAGAGAAGAGGCGTATCTCCACCGATGGCGAGCCCGTGGCATGGAAGAGTCCGTTTGCGGGGTTGAAGGATGTGGTTCTGCCTCAGGCTCCTCCACGGGGGCAGGTCAATCAGCCCGCTACGCCACAGCCCGCGTCGGCGAAGAATCGCGGCCGGGTGGATATCATCCGGCAGACGGCGCATCGAGGCGGCAAGACGGTCACGGTGATCACGGGATTCGTCGGCATCGGCCAGGCGGAGAAAGAACAACTGGCGAAGGAGATGCAGAAGGCGTGCGGCGTCGGAGGGACGGTGAAGGAAGGCCGCATCGAGATTCAAGGCGACCGGCGCGACGACGTCGCCCGTATTTTGACGAAGGCGGGGTTCCGGCCGGTCTTTGCCGGGGGGTAAAAGGCCATGGCGGAACCGCTCAAAAATAGTTTCGGTGCCGATGTGCCTCGTACCATTGGGCGAATGATTGCCGCCGTCTCTTCTCGATTCGAGGAAAAGGCGTTCGTCCGGTCGGCGCTGGACGGGTATGACGAGCTAGAATTGATGCCGCGCGCCTGGAAGATCGCGCATACGTTGCGACGATTTCTGCCAGATGAGTATGGCAAGGCCATCAAGATCTTGCTCGCCTCGATCGAGGAGCCATCCGGGCGACCGGCTGCCCAGGGCATGGCCGCCTTTCTGTTGCTACCGCATGTGTTCTTCGTTGCCGAATACGGACTGGACCATTTCGAAGCCTCCATGCGCGCACAATATCTGTTGACGCAACGATTCACGGCGGAGTTCAGCATTCGCCGCTACCTCGAGCGACACCAGGCGGCCACTCTGGCGCGTCTGGCTGAGTGGGCAACCGATCCCAGTGAAGACGTGCGACGCCTGGTCTCGGAAGGTTCGCGTCCACGATTGCCTTGGGCCCCGAGACTGCGCGCCTTCCAGACCGATCCGAGGCCGGTGCTGGCCCTGTTGGAGCGGTTGAAAGACGATCCATCGCTCTACGTGCGGCGCAGTGTGGCCAACAATCTGAATGACATCGGGAAAGACCATCCCGATGTGCTGGTCGAGACGGCCAGGCGGTGGCTGAAGAACGCGACGGACGAGCGACGTTGGGTCATTCGCCATGCGTTGCGATCGGCGATTAAGCGGGGGGAATCAGGGGCGCTCCAGGTCTTGGGTTTCGGGCACACACCCCTGGTGGCAGTGGAGACGATCCGCATCGCGCCAGCACGGCCGCGGATCGGATCATCGGTGGAGATTGCGTGCGAGATGGCGAGCCAGGCGTCAGCGGTTCAACGGGTGCTGGTGGATTTACGCGTCCACTACGTCAAGGCGAACGGCAGGCACAGTCCGAAGGTGTTTAAGTTGAAGACCGTGGAACTCCTGCCGAAGGGAACCATCCGGTTCAGCAAATCGCTGGCCCTCACGCAACTCACCACGCGGACCCACTATCCGGGATTGCACCGGCTCGAGTTGCTCGTGAACGGCCAGGCCTATCCGTTGGGCGAGTTTCATATCACGGCAGGGTAACCGGCGCATTGTGGCGCTAGGTCGCGGCGATCTGTCTGGGATCCAGTGTCTGTCCCGTCATGGTCCCTTCCACGCTGGCCAGGTAGGCCTGCGCCACCTGATCGGCAGGGATGCCGATGGAAGGGTCCATTCCTCTGGCGATCAAGGTTTCCGTCACCCAGGGCGGGCTGACGACGTTCACGCGCAGGCCGCGGGGCAGATCGATGGCGGCGGCGCGGACAAATCCTTCCAGTCCTGCATTGACCATACTGATCGCGCAACTACCCTTCATGGGATTCTGGCTCAGGACTCCGCTGGTGAGTGTAAACGATCCGTGGTTGGTGACAAACGGCTTGCCGATCCGCACCAGATTCGCCTGACCCATCAATTTATTTTTCAAGCCGATGAAGTAATCGTCATAGGTGAGATCGTCCAGGCTCGCGAACTTGGCGATCCCGGCAGCGCTGACGACGGCATCACAGGTGCCGACGGCTTTGAACAGGCTGGTGATGGAATCCGGCGAGGCCAGGTCCACCTGAAAAGCGCCCTTCTTGTGCCCTACTACCACCACCTCATGCCTCTCGGACAGCCGCTTTACGACAGCCGATCCGATGGTGCCCGTTCCTCCGATGACGATGACTCGCATGGCAATCCTCCGTGGTTCATGTTTCGCGCAGTGTAGCCATGAGGGCTGAATCGGCGCAAGCGCGAGATCCTATTCGGGACTGTCGATCACATACTGCGGCCTGGCCGGTGGCTCGACGGCAGGTTGGAAATGGCGACAAGGGGGAATGTCGGCCTGAAGCCGTCGCAACAACGCCGTGACCTTCATGTTGGGGGGAATGTCGCAGATCCAGACGTGCATGCCCGATTCGAGATCGTCATAATGCCGCTGCACGGCAAAGTCCGGTTTCTCCATGAAATAGGCGGAGAGAAATCCGTTGATGGCCTGGACGGTCCAGGGATGATCCTTGATGTAGCGGTAGGTGAGTCGCAGTTCCACGACCTGATTCGCTGGTGCTGCATTCATGTCTACGTGGCTCCTCGTGGTGACGGCGCACTCTAGCAGGTTGTGGTGAATGGTCGCCAGCATCGTGCGCTACACCAACCCGGTCAAGTGGATACATTGAGACCGCCGCACTGATCTGTGTAAGGTACGCCATGGAGGATTCTGGCCATGTTGACTGCCTATAATCAGGTGCCTGTTCCCTCGTTCATGTACGGGACGGCGTGGAAAAAAGACGCAACGACAGAGTTAGTGAAACAAGCCGTGGCGGCGGGCTTCACGGCGATCGATACGGCTAACCAGCTCATTCATTACCAGGAAGCCCTGGTCGGCGAGGCCTTGTTGGCATTGGCAACACAGGGCACGCCGCGTGAGCGGCTATTCGTCCAGACGAAATTTACGCCAGCCAACGGACAAGATCATCGGACGCCCTATGATGCGCAGGCCGATCTCACCACCCAGGTGAAGCAATCGTTCGATAGTTCCCTGGCGCACCTGCACACCGACTATCTCGATTCCTACGTGTTGCACGGACCCTATGCCCGGCGCGGATTGAGCGACGCGGATTGGGAGGTCTGGGCGGCGATCGAAGCGCTCTACGAGGCGCGCAAAACCAAGATGATCGGCATCAGCAATGTATCGGCGGAGCAGCTCCGGCTGCTCTGCGAACGGGCGACGCATAAACCCATGGTCGTCCAAAATCGTTGTTACGCCGCCCTGGGCTGGGATCGAGACGTGCGGGAGATATGCCGCCCGCATGGGATCATCTATCAGGGATTCTCCTTGCTCACGGCCAACCGCGACATCTTCGCGGACCCCGAGGTCCGGACCATGGCCGCCAAGTACGGCATGGGCTTGGCGCAATTGGTATTCCGGTTTGCCATGCAGATCGGCATGCTGCCGCTGACCGGGACGACGAACCAACAACATATGGCCGAGGATCTCCGGTCGGATCAGTTCACCATTTCGGCGGAGGACCTCCAGCGGCTTGAAACGATTGGGATGTAGTCACATGCCGGCATACCTCCTGTTCTGAATCCATGGACAGCCTGCATCAACTGGAAATCATTATCCTGCTGCTCGCGGTGGTGCTGGCCCTCACCACGATCGCGCAGAAACTCAGCATCCCGTACCCGATCTTCCTTGTGCTGGGTGGTCTGGTGTTGGGACTGGTGCCGGGCCTGCCAACGGTGACGCTGCATCCTGACCTCGTATTTCTCGTGTTTCTTCCGCCGATTCTCTGGGCGGCCGCCTATTTCACGTCGTTGCGGGAGTTCCGGCAGAACCTCCGGCCGATCACCCTTCTGGCCGTCGGCTTGGTGCTCGCGACCACCGCCGGGGTCGCGGTGGTCGCCCATGCGTGGCTGCCCGGCATCGGTTGGGCGGAGGCCGTCGCGCTAGGCGCCATCGTGTCGCCGCCAGATGCGGTGTCGGCGACCGCCATCGGGAAACGCCTGCGGATTCCCCGTCGCGTCGTGACTATCCTGGAAGGTGAAAGTCTGGTCAACGACGCCACGGCGCTGGTCTTGTACCGGGCGGCTGTGGGTGCGGTGGTGAGCGGCTCATTCCTGCTCGGGGGGACGCTGCTCAATTTTCTGTTTGCGGCGCTGGCGGCGATGGCGATCGGTCTCGCTGCGGCTTGGCTTTCCCGCTGGGCGCTCTGTGTGACGGAAGACGGGTATACGCAAATCGGGGTGACATTGCTCGTGCCCTATATCGCCTGGGTTATTGCGGAGTCGGTCCATGCCTCTGCCGTCTTGGCTTGTGTGGCGGGCGGGATCACGCTTCGGCAGTATTTCAGCGGTGCAGTCGCGCCGGCGACAAGGTTGCAGGCCCGGGCTGTGTGGGAACTGCTGATCTTTGTTCTGAACGGCGTGATTTTTATTTTGATCGGGTTGCAGTTGGGCGCCCTCCGGGATGCCGTCCCTGCGGGGCAGTATGGTCCGGTGCTGTTTGCCGGGTTCATGGTGAGCGCGACGGCGATCCTCGTGCGGTTTCTCTGGGTGCCGCTGGCGGCGCTGATCCCGCGATGCCTGAGCGCGATTCTGCGCGCGCGTGATCCGATGCCTTCGTGGAAGGGGCTCTTCCTCATTTCCTGGACCGGCATGCGAGGCATCGTCACGTTGGCCGCGGCCTTGGCCCTTCCGATGACGACAGCGACCGGCGCGCCCTTTCCCTTCCGGTCAGAAATCATCCTGATCAGCTTTGTAGTCATCCTCGTCACCTTGGTGCTGCAGGGACTTTCGCTTCCACCGATCATCCGGTGGCTGCGCCTCGAAGAGGAAGATGCTCTGGAGCAGGAGCAACACCTGGCGCGAGAACATGCGGCAACGGCAGCGTTGGCCCGGCTCGATGCTGTCATGACCGAGGACTGGGTACCGAGGCAGCACATCGAACGGGTGCGATCACGCTATCTTCGCCGGCTGGAACACCTCAATCGGGCCGGGTTGGATGAGGAGGACCGTCCTGAGGGAAGCATTGAAACTGTCCAACGTCTGCACCATGAAGTGCTCACGGCCGAGCGCGTCGCTCTGATCGGACTTCGAGATGACGGCACGATCAGCGACGAAGTGCTACATCAGTTGGAACAGGAACTGGACGTGGCTGCGCTGCATCAGGGCGTCGGGGAGCGACGGGCGGGAAGGGGACGGACCTAGCATGCCGATTCTGATCAGGGAGGCGGTACCTTCCGACGCACGGCACATCGCCGAGCTGGTTGACGCATTGCTGCAGGAAATTATGGCAGTCATCGGCACACACGCGTTTCATGCTTCGGTGGCTGATACGGAGACGTGCGTTCGGTCCTGGCTGATCGACGGAACGTATACTATTCTCCTTGCGTGTGAGGGCGACGCGCCGTGCGGCTTTCTGACTCTCGCCGAATGCCGCGCACTCTATGTTGGTGGAGTGTTCGGGATCATCCCGGAGCTGTATGTACGCCCGGACCGGCGGTCGCAAGGCGTGGGGCGCGAGTTGGTAGCGGAAGCGACACGTGTGGCCCGCTCGAAACACTGGGCGAGACTGGAAGTGACGACGCCACCGCTTCCGCAATTCGACCGGACCTTGACGTTTTATGAGCGACAGGGATTCAGCGTGTCCGGCGGAAGGAAAATGAAAGTGGACATCCGATGAAACCGGTTGTGCAGGCGGAGCGAACCGGTTGTGGCATTGCCGCGGTCGCGGCGATTGCCGGTGTGTCCTATGCACGTGCCAAGGCGGTGGCTGCCTCATCAGGGATCTCCGCGCACGATAGGTCTCTCTGGTCTGAGACGGAGCCGGTTCAGCGATTGCTCTCGCGGTTTGGCCTGCATGCCGCACCGGCGCCCACACCGTTTCGTTCGTGGGCGGACCTTCCGGATTGTGCCCTGTTGGCGATTAAATGGCATCGAGAGGCGTATCGACCCTGTTGGCATTGGGTCGTGTTTGTGCGTGACGGGGGGCGCGAGTACGTGCTTGATTCCAACGCCTCCTTGCGTAGACATGTGCGGGTGGATTTTGGCCGCATGCAGCCGAGGTGGTTTCTCCCTGTGGCGCGCCATTCGTCCGTCGCTATGCATTCACCGGCCGGACAGCGCAGCAGGTAAGTGCGGTTTCCCCTCCATCCATGGTAAGACAGCAGCGCAATTCCGACATCGATCACAGGGGTTCACGGGCTCAAGAGAAAGATCACATGAACATCGCCATTATCGGAGGCGGACCGGCCGGGCTCATGGCTGCAGACGTGGCGCTGGCTGGTGGCGCGCAGGTCACACTCTACGACTCCATGCCCTCGGTGGGCCGGAAATTCTTGCTTGCCGGAAAGGGCGGGCTGAATCTGACTCATTCCGATCCGTCCGACCTGTTTCTTAGCCGGTATGGCGACCGCCGAGCGCAGGTGGCTCCTTGGTTGGCCGAGTTTGGTTCGGATGCCCTTCGTGCTTGGGCACGTGGCCTCGGGATCGAGACCTACGTCGGCTCATCCGGCCGTGTGTTCCCCATGGATATGAAAGCCGCCCCGTTGTTGCGTGCCTGGTTGCGGCGTTTGCGTCAGGCTGGTCTGACCATCCAGGTACGGCATCGCTGGTGTGGATGGGATGAACACAAAGCGCTTCGATTCGAGACGCCACACGGCGCGGCGGCCGTACGAGCGGATGCCGTGATCCTGGCGCTAGGCGGGGGCAGTTGGCCGCAACTCGGCTCGGATGGCGCCTGGGTGCCGGTGCTTGCCGCGCGTTCGATTGCGATTGCTCCGTTGCGTCCCGCAAACTGCGGGTTTGATGTCGGATGGACGGAGCACTTTCGAACGAAGTTCGCGGGACATCCGGTGAAAACGGTCGGTGTGGTGGCGAAATCTCCGACCGGCGCCGTGATGCGTCGTATGGGAGAATTCGTGATCACTGACACCGGTGTCGAAGGGGGTGTCATTTATGCCGTGGCCCCCTTTCTCCGCGATGAGATCGAGGCCACGGGACGAGGCACGTTGCGGTTGGATCTTGCGCCGGACCGTGAACTGCCACGACTCATCAAAGATCTTTCGCAGCCTCGCGGAAAAAAGACGATGGCCACGCATTTGCAGCGGCGCGCGAACATCGACGGGGTGAAGGCCGGGTTGCTGCGAGAATTCGTCTCGAAGGAGGATTTTACCGACCCGACGCGCCTGGCCTCGGCGATCAAATCATTGCCGCTGACGTTGAAGGCTGCACGGCCGTTACAGGAGGCGATCAGCTCCGCGGGCGGGGTGACCTGCGAAGCGCTCGACAAGCGGCTGATGCTCAAAGCGCTGCCGGGCGTGTTCTGCGCGGGAGAAATGGTGGATTGGGAAGCGCCGACGGGCGGGTATCTGCTCACCGCCTGTTTTGCCAGTGGCCGCACCGCCGGTGCCGGGGCTCTGGCCTGGCTCGCGGAGCGTGCGGAACGTGCCAAGTCCTAAGACGACCCTCGACAGGGTGATGGCCTTGATCGTGCCGGGCATCGGCAACTCGGGTGCACAGCATTGGCAAACCCTGTGGGAGCGGCACCATCCCAGCTGGCAGCGTGTGCAGCAGCGCGATTGGGACCGTCCTGTGTTGGCGGAGTGGCTCCCCGTATTGGAGTCGGCCGTCGCCGGCTTTCCCGCTCCACCTGTGCTCATCGCCCACAGCATGGGTTGCCTGTTGGTTGCGCACTGGGCGCAACGAGCCTCGGTGCCACTGCGAGCGGCCCTCTTGGTGGCCCCGCCCGATCCGCAGGCCGCTGCGTTTCCAGCCACGGCGCGAGGGTTTGAGGCGGTACCATCTGGCAGACTACCCTTTCCCAGTCTCGTCGTTGCCAGCAGCAACGACCCCTTCGGATCGGTGGATTACGCCAAGCGATGCGCGGCCGTATGGGGCAGCACGTTCGCCGAGGCCGGTGCGATCGGTCACATCAATGCCGAGAGCGAGCTTGGAGAATGGCCTGCCGGTCTCGTCTTGCTCGAACGGTTGCTGGCGTCGTCGTAATCTGTAGTCCCGATCACAGAGGTAAGGCCCCACCGCATCACGGCCTTCACGGTCAATCCCGCTCGATCAGCAGGCGCTGGTCGTCCGGACCAGCCAGTGTCCTTGCAGAACAACTCCAGTGGAAGAGGAAGACGGCGGGTGGGTCGCACGAGCGCGCGCAGCAGCCTCCAGCCATCGGGACCTTTGTAGAGCTGTGCTTCTCCCTCATTCGGCTTCCATGACTTGTGTCCAACTCATCCCGCTGCGTACAGTGGAAGCATGGCTATGCCCGGTATGAATCCGACCATCGACACGCCGCCGCGAAGAGGGACAGGCCGGCTACTCCTGCTCATACTGCTGGGACTGGCGATCTGCTGTGTCGGTGCGCTGTTTGCGCTGCCCTGGCTCCTGAATCGTCCTGCGAGTATGGCGGCCGTACTTCAGGAGTTTGAGGAGCGGACGGGCTTTCGACTCTCAACCGGGCAATCGCATGTGCAGATCTTTCCCTCGCCCAGGCTGACGTTGACGGAGCCACGGCTCTACGGGGCCGCATCCACGACGCCGCTGGTGCTCGCGGAGCGGCTGGAGCTGGCGCTGCAGTGGCTGCCGCTTCTGGATGGGCGCATGGTCGCCAAGGATCTGGTCATCGACCGGCCTCGCGTGACCCTTCGCCGGTCGCCGAATGGGAATTGGGCTCTCGGTAACGAACATTCCCCCGCCGCTGCTTCAGAATCACCTGCGCCGTTTGCGTTGTTGCAGGTCGTGAGAAATCTCTTTGTGGTTCAGGGAATGATCACGCTGGTCGATGCATCGGCTACCCCCGCCACTTCTCTGAACATCATCCTGACGGAGGCTGCGTTATCGAGTGACATGTTGGGCCGCCGTGCGAAGCTGCATCTTTCGGGAGAGCTTCCGCAGGCAGGCGGGCGCGCGACGTTTCTCTGGGACGGTTCAGTTACGCAAAGCGGCGAAGAAGAAGGCATGCAGGCAGAAGGGGATCTGCGGCTTCATCAACTGAACGTGCGCCAAGCGTTGTCCTCCTGGATGGGGGACGGCCGGATCACCGATGGCTTCTCGCAGCCCGCACAATTGATGGTGCACCTGCGTTGGAAGCCAGGTGCGGCGGGATATGATCTGCTTGCCGACGATGTGAGGGCCGAGTTGGCAGATGTCTCCTTGCAGGGAACCGGGGCCATTCTGGGCATCGGGACGGCACAGGCACGATTTTCATCCACTCTGTCTGCCCCTCCGGTGACGGCCGCCCGGCTCTTAAATGAAGTGCCCTCCACATGGATGCCTGCTGAGTTACGGGCACAGTTCGTGGACCACGCCGTGGAGGGATTGATCACGCTTCAGTCCCTGTCGATCGCCGGAGACATCGTCACGGGAGCACGACCACGCATCAACGGCTTGCTGGCGATTCGAAATGGTCGATTCACGCTCAGTTCACAATACCCTCCCGTCGAGGCGCTGACTGTCAGTATAGCGTTCGACGCCGATCACCTGCGTATGACGGAGGTGCGCGCCCAGTGCGGGCCCGTTCGCCTGGCAGGTCGGGATTTGCTGATCACGCAGTGGGCGACGGATCCGCATATCGATGTGAACATCACAGGCACGGCACCGGTAGCTGGCTTGGTGGAGACGGTCCGTCGTCTGGATGACTTTCCCTTGTTGCGCGATCTGGTGACCGGAGTGGAGCAACCAACCGGGGATGTCGAAATGGTTGCCCATGTGAGGGGACGACCGCTCAGCGGCCAACCGCTCGCGCTGGTGGATGCCGATCTCCGGCTGCAGCGGGGCGGGGGGCGCAGTGCGAGTTTGCCGATGCCGGTGCGGCAGGTGGAGGCGCACGTCACCGTCACGCCGACCGTGGTGGCGATTGAGCATCTTGATGGGTGGCTCGGGCCGGCGGCATTCCAGACCCACGGTTCCGTCACGATGGCTGACGGTAAAGCCTATTCCAATGTGACGCTGGCGATGAGCATGGAAGCGTCGGAGCTGCAATCCTGGTGGACGCAACAGGCGGGGGAAGAATTGGTCCCCGAGATGGACGGCACGATTCGCCTGCATGCGGCCATGACGGGTGCAATTGGACACCCGCGAATCAAAGGGAGCATCGATCTCGCGCAGGCCGGGGTTCGTGTGCGGAATTGGGTGACCAAGCCGCTGCAGGCGCCCGCCGCCATCGATTTTGAAGGGCAGTTCTCCCGGGATCATCGTCTGGTGATCCGACATGTCGGTATCAAGTTTCCACCGGTTACCGTGACGGCATCAGGGACGATTGAGTTGGACGGGGAACGGGAATTTTCAGCCCATGTGTCGTCGGGCCGGATCGCCGTCGCGAGACTTCCGAAAGGCATTGTGCTGGGACCTGTTCGAGCCGGCACATTGGAGGCCACCCTCGATATGGAAGGCCGGATGACCGATCGTGCGTCCTGGCGCACATCAGGCCAGATCAGATTCGATGACGGCACGATCAAGGTGGAGGACGTTGATGAACCGATCCGCGACGCATTCGTGACATTGCACTTCGATCGAGACCGGATTCATATTCCCCGCATGGCGTTTCACGTGGGCGCGAGCGATCTCCGGATCTCCGGCTCGATCGCGCAATGGGCCGACCACCCGAAGGCCCGCCTCGTCGTGGAGTCGTCTCAGATTGACCTCGCCGCTTTTGAACTGTCTCGGCCGCGCTCATCGGCGGCGCGCCAGCGATCGTCCAACCATCTCTGGACGGACACGACCCTCCATGCGTTTCTGTTTGCCGATCATGTCTATTACAAGAAGTTCCTCCTCACCGACCTCTCCACAAAAATCACCTGGGACCATGGCCTGCTGACTGTTGAGCGCATCAGTGGTGATACCAACGAGGGCCAGCTCGCAGGGCAGGTGAAGCTTCGGACGAAGAATGGTCAGATGGAACAGGCTCGCGGTACCTTCCGCGCCAGCGGCATTCCGGTCGAGCGTGTCCTGTCACCCTTTCAAGAGAAGCCCGCGCTCTCAGGGTGGCTGACGGCGTCGGGAAAAGTTCACGCGAAATTCGAGCGGGGGGTGCTTCTGCCTGCCGGGCTGACGAGCCGTCAGCCGGTTCAAATCCTCATCGAAGAAGGGCGCATGCATCACGTCCCGGTGTTGTCTACCCTGCTGTCTGTGCTAAACCTGCCGGCTGTGTTGCAGGGGCAGGTGAACCTCGAGCAAGAGGGGATGCCCTTCGATCGGCTCAAGCTCGCGGGGTCTATCAACAATGGCGTGGTCAACACGAAGGAATTTCTGCTCGACAGCCCCGTGCTCAAGATCAGCGGAACGGGTCGCTATGACATGCTGGCGGATGAATTCGACATGGTGCTGGCGACGAGCCCCCTCGGATCCTACTCGGCGATCTTGAAACGTATTCCTCTGTTCGGGCACCTCCTGTCTGGAGATCGACAGGGGTTTGATACCGCCGTGTTCGAGTTGAAGGGATCGGCGGACAAGCCGCAGTTGCGCTATCTCCCCGCGGAATCGCTGATGACTGGCGTGAAGGGGACGGCGCAGTTGGCCTTCGATATTTTGGTCAACGCGATTACGCTGCCTCAAAAAGCCTTCTCGCTTGTGGAAGAAGGTGTGACTGGCGGAGAAGAGGGGGAGTTCTAAGTCCTGGCTGAGGCCGCGGCTCGTCACGGCGCAGGATCGGCGCGAATGTCCAGATCGTTCTTCACGCGCCGCACCCCTTTCACCTGACGCGCCAGTTCAGCCGCTCTCGCCTTCCGTTCGGCCTTCTGCACCGTGCCGGTCAGGGTGACAGTTCCCTCCTCAGTGGTCACGATGATGCCGGTGAGTCCGCCCTGCTGATCTTCGGCGAGCTTCGCCTCGACCTGCGTAGAAATCACCGCATCTTTGGGAGTATCCGGCAATGGGGACGATCCCGGCCACAGGCAACCGGTAGAGAGGCACAGTAGCAGCGGAAGGAGCAGAGACAAGCGGAATAGGCGCATGGGATGTCGCGGGTATCGCGTCTCCAGAAAAATTGGTCCCGGATCTTGGCATAGTGGCGCCTCCGGTTTCCATGCCGAGTTTTACGATTGCGTGTCCCGGTTCGCAACGGGCATCATGCGGCGGCAGCAATCGGTACGTTGAAGGATAAGAGGAGATGACAACGCCAGTGGTGGATATTTGCGTGATCGGGGCCGGGGCGGCTGGATTAGCGGCCGGGATTTTTGCGGCCGAGCTTGAATCAGCCCTCCGGGTTGAATTGTTGGACGGGGCTACGAGCATCGGGGCAAAAATTCTCGTTTCAGGCGGAGGGCGTTGCAACGTCACGCACGATGTCGTCACGCCGGACGATTTCTTCGGGACCAGGCACCTTGTACGCAATGTGCTGGCGGCGTTTCCGGTAAAGGATACCGTCGCGTGGTTTGCTTCGTTGGGTGTCGCGCTGAAGCGCGAGGAGACCGGTAAGTTGTTTCCGGTGACCGATAAAGCCCGGACGGTACTCGATGCGCTCATGGCGCGGAGCCGTGAACTGGGCGTGGTCCTTCGACCGGGGCATCGCGTGGCGAGCATTGAACACCGGAACGGATCCGAACCGGCCGGCACGGAAGATCTGCCCCGGTTTGTGATTCGCCATCAGCATGGCGAGACCGCTGCGCGCCGTGTGATCCTGGCCACCGGCGGGCAGTCGTTGCCGCGCAGCGGCAGCGATGGCTCAGGGTACGGATTGGCGCGGCGTCTGGGGCATCACGTCACACCGACCGTTCCCGCATTGGTGGCGTTGATGCTAGATGAGCGCGGTTTTCATGCGGACCTCTCAGGCTTGTCGCAGGACGTGGAGATTCAGACCTTGGTGGCGGGACGAGCCGTCGACCGGCGGACAGGCAGTTTGCTCTGGACGCATTTCGGCATCAGCGGGCCGGTGGTGATGGACGCTAGTCGCTTCTGGTGTCTGGCCAAGGCTCGCGGTGAGACAGCGGAAGTCTACGGCAATTTCCTGCCCGGCCGGAATGCGGAACAGGTGAGGGACTGGTTCCTTGCGCAGGCCAGCCATAACCCGCGCCGGTCATTGCTGAAGCTCCTTGCGGACTCGTTGCCGGAGCGGTGTGCCGAGGCACTGTGCCGTCACGCCGGAGGTGATCCGCAGCAGGTCTGCGCCCAGCTGCCGCGTACCATTCGCGATCGTCTCCTTACGGCACTGACGCGATTCCGTTTTCCTGTCGTGCGTGATCGGGGCTGGAATGTTGCCGAAGTGACAGCGGGCGGGATTCCATTGGAAGAAGTCAATTTCCGTACGATGGAATCGAAGCTGATGCCCGGTTTCTATCTGGTGGGAGAGGTGCTCGACTGCGACGGTCGGATCGGGGGATTCAATTTTCAATGGGCCTGGGCGACCGGGCGGGTGGCGGGCCGTGCGGCTGCGGCAAGTCTCGGTGCGGGAAGCGGCCGGTAGATGGGGATGCGCTTAGCGGAATTCGTACCCGACGCCGAAAATCATCGCCTCATCGGTCTTTTTACGTCCCGGCGCCGGTTGTGTGTTGAGCCGGAGATCGTACTCGACATTAAAAAAGAGATTCTTGTAGACCGTGATACGGAGTCCCTGGTCGGCATTGAACCGGAAGGCATTGCCGGCATTGATGTCCCAAAATCCTTCGTGCCGATGGAATACCTTCACCCGATCCGGCCACAGGTGATGCTCCCAACGCAAGCTCCAGCGGCCCGAAGGCGTCTGCGTGTTCGGGCTATTCGTGAAATGTTCGTTCACATGGGCGATACCGGCCGATAACGAAAGAGACGTGGTGGGAGTGTCAAAGAACTGGTAACCCAAGCCGCTTCCGATCGTGGATCGAAGTTGCAGGGCCTGCAGTGTATCTTTTTCCAGCATGCCGAATGTTTCGATGAAGATCTGCTTGCTGAGAAAGTAATTGTGTTTCAGGCTCGCGAGGGAGTTTCGCGCGGTGATTTGATCGTTGGCCTGCCCGTAGTTGTATTTCCCTTCCATCAGGAGCCGCTGCCGGTGTGCGTAAAGCGTGAAGCGAGCCGCGCTGTTGAAGGCCTTGGTACTGCTGTTGCCGGAGGTATTGTTCCCGCCCACCGTGACGGTGCCTGCCACGCGGAACGGCTCAAGGTTGATGGCGGTGATGTCCGATAGCGGGGTGGCGCTATCCGGTCCCGCTTCCGTCACTTCGCGCTGCCCGTGCGTGCCGTAGAGGAAATCCCGCAGCACATCGTGCGATTCGCCGGGCACCAGGATTTTCAAGGGGTTGGTCGCCGTGAGGCGCTGTACCTTTTTCCAATCGACCTTGATCTCGCCGCCATAGTCCGTCTGAATCGTCAGGAGATTTTCTTCCATCTTGACGATCGTGCCGGTGAGCCGGTCGCCGTTCTGCAAATAGACCTCGTCCGCGGCGGCCGGCGTGGCGAGCCACAGGCTCAAAAGGAGTAACGCCCGCTGCCAGAGCAGGAGACTGAAGGCGTGGTCATGATGCATGGGTATCAACCGGAATTCAGACGGGCCGGCGGCTCGCAGTCGAGGCGATGTGCTGCCATCTGTAAGACCAGACCTCACCCTAATCGAGAGGATGGCGAGTTTCAAGTGCGTATGCGTGAAAGTGATCGAAGGCGATGTCCGGGAGGGGATTATTTCGCGATGGTGATGCTGGGCACGCCGCTGCGCGACACTTCCGTGACGGTCATCTGGAACAGTTGGTACAGCAGCTTGAAGGCCTCACGGTTCCACCGCGCGAGCGGGCCGCTGATGTTGACCGAATAATATTTGTCATGAGATCGCACGGTTAGATCCGATTCGGAGGGGCTGGCATCTTGTACCAGAAGGTCCATGGTTCTGACCGGATTGTCCATAAAGGGCGGTGTGCGGCTGTCTTTCTCGACCGCATATTCCGGCTCTTCCTCCACAGCTTGCGCCAGAAAATTCAGCATGGTGTTGAAGCTACGTAGTCGGAATTCGCCCCTCAGCGGCCACTCTCCTCCATAGTGCCCCGGACGAATGTCGAACGACACATCGTTCATGGGGCGCCGTTCCGCTTCCTCATGGAGCCGGACACGTTCCTCGGGAGGAAGCGTGTTCGGGTCGTAGTTCGTAATGAGAATGCGTCCGGACACCGGTTTGCGCAACCGGTAGGTCTTGTGCTGCGGATCGTAGGCGACCAGATAGTCCTGCTCCAACGCTTTGAAGCCCTCCGCCGTCACGGAGTCGGCTGGAATGGTCCAGGTGCGTTCGAACAGCATGGATTCCGCATAGAGACGATTGGCATCCTGAATGGCGGAGATATGGAGGACCACCTTTCTGAACATCTCATAGCCTGACTTGTCGGTCGGGTTGTTCCGGTAGGCGACATCCTCCCCGTGATCGTTCAGGCGCAGTTCTTTCGCCATCAGACGAAGCAGGAGATCGATATCGCCGCCTTGCCGCAGCAGGAGCGTGAATTTGCTTTCTTGAAAGGGCGTCAGCAGGCGCCGCGTGAACTCTTCTCCGTCTATCGGCGCAATGCTGATCGTGGGGTTTTCCGCCACGCTGCCGCCGAAGACCGGAAGGATGGTGGTGCCGGATTCGCCGGTCAATGCCGGGGTGGCTCCCGCATTGACGCGGAAATCGAAGGTGGCGGCGACGTTCGAGACACCTGTAAAGTGGACGGGTTGATGGTGATGCGCGCGCGCGATATTCAGCAGGAGTTGCTTGGAAATGGAGTCCGTGATGGCCTCATCGTAGGAGACGACGGCGCGTGTCAGCGTCGGCGGCGAGAGACAGCCGGCCAGGTTCAAAACGGTGCCGAGGCCGACCAGACCACGCACTAGGGACGGAATGGTGATACGCATCGAGTTCAGCGATGAAGGTGGCTTCTCCGCAGCGTTTCTAGCATACCTGCCCCAGGAAGCCTAGGGGGATAGATTGGTCCATGCGGCTCGTTGGTCCGGAGCGCGCTCGCCTCGGGGCGGCGATTTGTTTTATCATCGGAAACCGTGATAACCAGGAGCCGCATGAGAGTCTTCCACCTGAGACATTGCGTTTGGGTTGGGGTGATGCTGGGATTATGCCTGCCCGGATGCGGCAGTTCGGCGAAGCTCATGTCCGGACTCAGCATTGAAGAATTGAAGCCGGTGCCGGGCATTCTGTCGAGTGCCCGGCTTCTCAAAGGAACGATCCGCAGCATCACCGGCGATCGCGTGGAAGTGGATACAGGGGAACGGGCTCCCCGCTATTTGTCGCTGGAAGCCGGTGGTGACGAAGCCCGTGGATTACAAGTCGGCGGGGCCGTGGAGATCATGGTGAACGACCGCGATGACATCGTCGCGTACCAGCGCCCGGTCGAGACGCCGCCGACCAAAGTGTTTCGCGGCTCGTTGGGCAAGGTGTTTAATCCAGAAAAAGAACGTGTCACGATTCGCCTCGACACCGGGCGCGATGTGGGATTCTACGCGCGGTCTGTGGCGATGGAAAAACTCGCGGCGCTGGAGGTCGGAGAAACGGCTGACTTCGCCGTCGATCGCGCGTATCTGCTCGTCGATGTGTTGTCGCTGGGGAAGCCTCGCGATTTCGGCGTGGGATCCTCGCTGCCGGCACCCCAGCGTCGTGTGGAAGGCGCGTTTGTGACGATCGGTGACGGCCGCATGCGGCTCAGGATGAAGATCGATGACATTCAATCGTTTCCCGTGCGTCCCCTGCTGCAGCCGGCGATCGAGCAGCTCACCCCGAATGAGGCTGTCGCGATTTATCTCGACGGCCAGGGGCAGGTGATCGATATGGTGCGCACTGCACGCCGGTGACTTTGATCAGCGTCGCGGCGGAAGTTGCACGATGCGGGTGATAATCCAATCGTTGAGGCGATCGGGAAGGAGCAGGGCCAGCCACGAACGAATCGCGGCGTCGGAGCCGACGAGGTACCGTGTCTTGGGCCAGCGGGACTGCAGGGCATGCGCCACGGCCGCCGCCACAACGCGTGCCGGTTGGGCCTGTTCACCTGCCGCCGTGGCGGCGTCCTTGATGCGGGTGAACCCCTCCTTGTACATGTCCTTGAGGTCCTGGCTCCAGGTGGCATCCCAGGTATCGGTTTCTTTTCGGGTCTTCCCCCAAATGGGCGTGGCAATGGCGCCCGGCGTAATCAGCGCGACGCGGATGCCCCATGGTTGCAGCTCGAGGCGGAGGGCATCGGTGATCGCTTCCAGCGCATGTTTGGAAGCCGCATAGGGGGCCATGAACGGCATGGAGGCCCGTCCGGCGATCGAGCCCATGTTGATGATGCGTCCGTGGCCTTTGCGGATCAACGGCAGAAAGGTTTGGGTGACCGCAATCACTCCGAATACATTCACCTCAAACTGACGCCGCCAATCGGCGAGGGGCAGCAGTTCGATAGGACCGGCTACGCCGATGCCCGCATTGTTCACCAGGCCGGCGAGCCCCCGGTCGTCCACCATGGCGGCGACCGTATGGCTGGCGGCTGCGATCGAGGCCGAATCGGTGACATCGAGACGAATGGGCATCAGGCGTGGACCGGCTTGCCGCTGTAGCCGTTCGCCGTCCACGGGATTCCGAACACCAGCAAAGACGCGGTACCCGAGTGTGTCCAACGTGAGGGCGCATGCGGCTCCGATGCCCGATGAGGCGCCGGTCACCACCACGGAGTCTGAGAGGGAAGGGGCTGTAAACCAGTTCGGCATGTCTCGCATTCCTTGTATCTGGCCGCGTACCCTACCATACTTTACGGTGTGACCCTACAGTCAGATGCATCCGAGGGAGGAGTGGCCGTGTTCAGCGTTCGGCGCAGGGCCGCCGGAGCGTGAGAGATGAAAGGAGCAAGCATGCAAGGTGCGGGATGGAAGCAAGCGCTACTGATCATGATGGGGCTTAGTGTGGCCGCATGCGTGTCTCCCCTGAGTGGCGAGCCGGACCGGGCCGTCGCCACGTCTACAGGCACGGTGGTGACGGTGCACCCTCGGGAAATCGACGACGTGCTTGATAATCCCGGAATGGGATTTGCCGATTTCCACTTCGGCTTCGGCCATCCGCCGAAGGCCGATGAATATCCACATACGACCGTAGCCTATTTCCGCTGGCCCTGGGCGGAGCTGGAACCGGCGGAGGGCCAGTATAATTTTGCATTAGTGGACGGGATCATCGCCCAGGCGAAGGCCAAGGGTGAGACGCTCGCCATCCGGATCGTCTCCGAGTACAAGACCGGTACTCCACAATGGCTGCTCGATAAGGGAGTGGGCAGCGTCAAAGAATCGGACGGCATTTTCCCCGACTATAACAATCCCATCTTCCTCGACTACCATGAGAGACTCATTCGTGCCTTCGGCGACCGGTATGGCCGATCACTCGACATCGATCATGTCGATATCGGATCGGTGGGTTGTTGGGGCGAATGGAATACGGCTTGCTGCGGCGGTGTCGAGGCGCAATGTAAAGCGTATTTCCCGACCGAGGCGAATCAGCTTGCCATCACCGACTGGTATCTCACATATTTTGCCGGCACGCCGCTCGTGATGTTGCACGGCGGGCAGCTCAAGTATGCGACGTCGCGAGGGGCTGGCTGGCGGGCGGATTGTTTCGGAGACTACGGCTATTTCAGCCCAGACTGGAACCATATGGAGCACGCCTACGCGCCGGTATTAGAGGAGCCGGCGGTGGCGGATGCCTGGAAGCGCGGGCCGGTGCAGATGGAAGTCTGCGGGTATATCCATGAGTGGCACGAGCGGGGATTCGATCTCGACCGGATTCTGGAGAAGGGGTTGGAATGGCATGTCTCGGTGTTGAATGCCAAGTCGAAGCCGGTCCCGGCCGCATGGCGGCCTCGTTTCACTGAGTTCCTGAAGAAAATCGGGTATCGATTTGTGCTGCGCGAGCTGACCCATCCGGCCACGAGCGGAGCCGGCGAGTCCTTCGTCATTCAATCACGCTGGGATAATAAAGGGGTGGCGCCGATCTATCACGCCTGGCCGCTGGCGTATCGGTTACGTTCCGGCACGGACCGAGTCGTGGCGCAGTGGGTCAGCTCGGCTGATCTGAAGCAGTGGCTGCCGGGCCCCTCGCGGGCCGAGGATAGGGTGGTGGTGCCGGCAGGCGTTCCTGCCGGTTCGTATACGCTGGATGTGGCGATTCTTGCTGAGGATGCCCGTTCGGCTGTTGTCGAGTTGGCGATCGAGGGCAAACGCGCGGATCGCTGGTACGCAGTATCCCAGCTCGAGATTCGCCAGGCGTTGGCCGTCGTTCCGGTTAGCGTGACTTGAGCCGTAGTGCTGGTGGCAAGAGCGATTCCGACGTGAACGCCATCGTTATCCCGCCATGGCCGCCGCCTGATCGAGGCGGAGCAGCGTCATGACCTGGTTGCCGTTCCCGCGGTATTCGATGGAATCGAAGCTCACCTTGTTGGCCATGGCGATGCCGCGTCCATGGGTGTCGAAGGCTCGCTCCGGATCGAATTCCATATACTTCTTCCAGTCGAACCCCTTTCCTTGATCGGTGATGTGCAGCGACAGCCCATGCGGTTGTCGTGCAAAGTGGGCCATGGCCACACGGGAGGAGTAGGGGGGTGAACTCAACCGATGGGCGATTTCCTCCTCCAACGTATCTTCCTCGATGAGGCGCGACTTTTCCTTATAGCCGATACTCAGGTTGCCGTGTTCGATCGCATTCAAAGTCAGTTCCAGGATACCGGTGACCACCCGATCGGCGTTGGGATAGGCATGCGCGAGCAGCATGGCCAGATTTCTGGCCTCGTCAGGAGTCCTGAAGTGGAATATTCCCGACTCCAACAGGCGCATGGTCGTCGTCCGGCGCAGATCCTGCCGAATGTCCAGATAGCTGAAATGATCGCGGGCCGCTGCATCTACAATGGCTTGAAGCGTCGCTTGGTCGAACGGTTTGGCCAGATAATAGTAGGCGCCCGCCTGCAGTCCTTCCAGCGTTTGCTGGTGTGTCGAGGCCGCAGTCTGCAAGATGACGGGAATCTGCTTGAGCACATCATGGTGTTTCATCTTGTGGAGGACTTCCATCCCGTCCATCCCGGGCATGACGCGGTCGAGCAGCACGGCGTGGAAACGATCGGGCTCAGCTTCCAGCATCTCCCAGGCTTGCAGGCCGCCTTGTGCGGTGGTGCAGTGATATTGAATGGCGGGAAGAAACTCCTGCAAGATTCTGAGATTGAGGGGAGAGTCATCGACAAGTAACAGCTGGGGTTGAGGGAAGATCATAATAGGGAGCACCTCCGGTTGCCGGTCAAGCGATCGGGGGAGAAGGCACGGGTATCGCCTCACATCGACATGTAAGGTCCTGCTATGCCTATCGGAAGTTTCTGAAGAATACTTAAGGAAGGAAAAAAATACATTGGCAGGACTTCTCTAAGGCATAAGCCCCAGAGAAGTCCTGCCGGTAGGGCTATTGCTTCACGATATCCAGCAGTTCGACTTCAAACACCAGGGTGGCTCCGGGCTTGATCACGGGAGGTGACCCACGGTCGCCGTAAGCAATGCCGGATGGGCAGACCAGCTTGCTCTTGCCGCCGACCTTGATCAACTGCACCGCTTCGGTCCAGCATTTGATGACCTGGTTGAGCGGAAAGGTGGCCGGTTCGCCACGTTTCACAGAGCTGTCGAAAACGGTCCCATCGGTCAGGGTGCCATGGTAATGGACCTTGACCGTGTCCGTGGCCTTCGGGGTCGCCCCTTTGCCTTCCTTGATCATGGTCACAATGGCGCCGGATTCTGTCTTTTTGGCGCCCGGTTCCGCTGCGGCCTTCGTCAGGAATGCGGCACCGGCTTTCTTCTCGACATCGGCCAAGGCATTGGAGCGGACCTGCTGCAGTTGCTGAATCTTCGGCCCGTACACATTCATGTCCACCTTCTGCGACCGCTTCAACACGCCGTCTGCCAGACCGGCCTTGACGAATTCGAGTTCGGATTCGTTCAACGTGAAGGGCATGAGAGACTGACTGATGGCTGCCCCCAGGGCATACAAGGTTTTCTGCTCATCGTTGGCCGGTTCGGGGGCGGCGGCCCAACTGAGCGAGGACATGAGAAGCACAACTGCGGACACGGCACCGGTCACATGACGCATAGACGATCCTTTCTGCTGAAACAGCATGACTGAGCTCACCATATGACAGGGAGCGTATGCGGCTCAAGATAATTCTTGGGCCGGCAGCTGAAAACGACCTCCCGCGTCGTTCTCGGCTCGTCAAAATCCTCGACGTACCCCTGCGGGTACGCCTCCGGTTTTGACTCGCCTGCGGTCTAGCGGGAGGTCGTTTTGAGCAGCCGGCGAAGATCGCGCGGACTCGTGTGTGGCCCTGCCGGATGCAAGTGCTCTCCGGCGTCCAGGATGGGGAAACATGCCGTCTGTTTCAGCATGGAGCCGGGAGGTGCGTGTTAGGAGAGCGCGTCTCTTCCGTGAGGGCTTTCTAAATCGAGCTGCGGCCCGATGGGCACGATGCGGGTCGGGTTGATGTCGTCGTGCGTGACATAATAATGCCGCTTGATATGGTCGAAATTGACCGTTTCTGCGACGCCGGGCACCTGATAGAGGTCTTTGAGGTAGCCGGAGAGATGCGGGTAGTCGATGATGCGGCGGACATTGCATTTGAAATGTCCGTGATACACGGCGTCGAACCGGATCAGGGTCACGAAGAGTCGCCAATCGGACTCCACGAATCGTGCGCCGAAGAGATAGCGACGTTGGCTGAGCCTGGCATCCAGCTGGTCGAGCGCCGCGAAGACTGATCGAGCCGCCCGCTCGTAGCCGCGCTGAGACGTCGCGAATCCGGCCCGGTACACGCCGTTGTTTACCTGCTCGTACAGGAACGTGTTCATTGCATCGATCTCTGCGCGCAGCCCCGCAGGGCAGAGATCCAGCGTGCTCGCGGTGAAGCGATTGAACTCCGCGTTACACATCCGCATGAGATCGTCATCAGAATTGCTCACGATTCGCTTCGTGACGGTATCCCACAGAACTGGTACGGTGACGCGGCTTCGGTAGGCCGGATCGGTCAGGCGATAGGCCTCGCTGAGGAAGTGAAATCCATTGATCGGATCGATGGAATAGCCTGGCCCGGTACGAAAGGCCCAGCCCTGTTCGTCTCGAATGGGGTCCACCACGGTCATGCCGATGACCGACTCCAGCTGCTTGAGTGCGCGGACAATGATCGTGCGATGCGCCCAGGGGCAGGCCAGGGACACATAGAGATGGTAGCGCCCGGCTGCGGCAGGGAATCCGGAGCGCCCGTCATCGGTGACCCATTGGCGAAATGCATCCTCCTGGCGTTTGAATTCGCCTGTTTCGGTCTGTTCGTCTGGAAACTGAGGCTGTGTGGTCATGGCTGGACTCTCCTTGAGGATTCACCTTAGCTAGGTTCAACGAGTGACGTCAATCGCGAGAGCGCCGACGGATGTGGCACTGGAGCACCGGTTTATTGGCGGTCGAGCTACCGGGCTTGGCGAGGTGCTGAAAGATCCCATCCGACCGAAAAGAACACGAGGAGCCCGGCACCGGTCGTCTGCTTTGTGCGGGCGCTGGTTTCCCGGGGAGGCAACGGTTCATTGGCAATGATGCCGTCTCCCAGCACGCGAGTATCAAAATCCAAGGTGCCGCCGATGCCGAAATTGACAGTGTACCGATCGCGTGCATGCGGCCGGTATCCCGCCATGAGGCCGCCTGCCACGGCATCGATGATCCGGGATCCCGGCGCCACGGCGAGAAACGGCCCCCAACTCCATCGTTGTTCGTCCCATCGATCGATCCAGAGATGAACCTCCGGCATGACGCGCACCAGGTCGTTGCGTTCGTCATCGATGCGTACGATGCGGTTTGATGTGACGGAGACGGACTCCACTCGCCGCGGGCCCAGATTGTGAGTCCAGCCCAAGCCCAGACCGAATCCGATGTTCTGAAAGAGCCAGGGGCCAGACTGGTCCTCTGCCGGCGGTGATTCAGTGCGGCTGTAGACCATGGCCGGGGATGTGAGTTCTTCCCTGCGGACCACGGGCACCCCCCGCTCGCCTGCCGATTGGGAAGGTGGTGTTGGCGCAGAGGCAGGGCTGCTGGGGTCGGTTTCAGCAGGGGAAGAAGCCTGGGCAAGCGTGGTCGGTACAAACAGCCGTTCAGGCTTCATCTGTTCCGTGACGCGCTCAGGAGGATCTTGCGGTAAGGGTGTTGGTCTCATCGGGTGGAGAGAATATTCGGTCGTAACCGGTGGCGAGGGGGCGGCCGGTGGAGCGCAGTCACTGTCGAACGGTTGCTCCAACGGGATTGGTGGAGAGACGGCGCGCTGCGCCGTCTCCTGTAGGGTTGCGGCGGGCGTCCCCAAATTCGAAGGAACGGTTGCCGGTGGTGCCGGGGCGGTGGCTTGTCGTTCAGGGTTCGGTGGCAATGGCGGCGTCGTAGCTGATGGTTCCGGAGTTGATACCGGCTGCGTGTCAGGTGAAGCTGACGCGGCCACTGCCGGTTGTTCGGGATGTGAACCGGTCGGCGACGATATTTCAGGGGGATTCTCACGTGTCACGGCAGGGGGAGCGGCTGCCGGATCTGACCGTTCGGCTTGTGGGTGTCCAGGGGAGAGCCCCGGCGCTTGTTCAGGCTGATCAAGAGGCACGGTGAACGCGGGTATTTCTGTGGAACTGCGCCGTCCGCTCGAATCGATGTCGGCAGGCGCTGTGACGACGACGTGAGTGGAATCTCGTGATCCCTCACCAGAGCCTTGGGGATGTATGGGAGGGACGGTAGCCGGTATGGCCCGAGCAGGTGGCCTGCTGAAGGCTTGACGCAGAGAAGCATTGGCGCTTTCCATGGCCAAGATCGCCGGCGTCCTTCCGCCGCTGTCCTGAATCTGGGGATCAGCTCCAGAACGAATCAGCCGGTCGATCACGGCGGTTTGTCGCGCCACGCGGTCTGCGCGTGATTCGCCCGTCGTTTCCCAGAAACGCCTGACGGCTTGGTGAAGTGCCGTAAATCCGAGCTCGTTCCGGATGGATGTCCGCGCGCCTGCGGTTAGGAGCGCGTCGACGCAGGCCAGATGGCTTTGGAGACTGGCCTCATGCAAGGCGGTATTGCCGTCCCGATCTCGTGCCTCCACGTCCGCGCCTTGATGCAGGAGCAAGAGGACGAGCGCAAGGTTGCCGTTTGTTGCCGCGGTGACGAGCGGCGTGGCCCCTCGGGCATTGCGGGCTTCGATATTCGCTCCGCGGTCGAGCAACACCTGGATTCTGGCAGGAGTGCTTTCGGTGAGGGCCGTATGGATCGTTTGTTCCGCGTCGACAACAGTGGCGACTGGCTTTGCCCGCTTCTCGACGGGACGAGCATCGCTGACGGACCAGCATCCGCAAATCACAAGGAGGATGGCGCAGGTCACGCCGGTGCTGTGGTGCAAGCGACCCACGGGTCCCCACGAAAGGCCAGGCAGAAGTTTGCAATGCGGACTGTATGGTTTAGCATACAGTCCGGTGCGGCGTCATCAGCAGTTGTGTGGAAAAACAGGCCGCTTCGAGGGGGTGAAGGCAGCAAACCGGCGGACGAGAGACCGTCTTTCAGTCACGCGCTCGCCGGCTGAGTGAGAGCAGGTCCGGCGCAGTCCTACCAGTGACGATGCCACCGTCCATAATAGGGACGATAGAACCGCGGTCCCCAGGCGTAGGGGCGCGCGTAAAACGGAGCGCCGTACATCCACGGGCGTCCGAGGTACAGGCCGAATCCTACCGACGGGTATCCGTACGACAATCCCGGCGCAATTCCAGGAGACACGTAGGTATAGGTTGAGGGAGCGGAGGATTGTTGCGCCATCTGCCGCTGCAGCTCAGCCGTCATGGCGTGTTGGCGGTCGGCTTGGTCTTTCAACTGACCGACGGTGCTTTGCTGAAGCTGGACTTCCGCCTCCAGCTTGGATATTTTCTCCCGCTGAATTTCGATAAAGGCCTGCAGGCATCGAGTGTGGGCATCACCCGTGTAGTTGCTGCATTCCCACGGGCCCGACGATTCCGCGCCAAACACCGGCAGCGCGAACAACAGGGCGCTGAATCCTATTGCGAGAGCGGTAAACCTTTGCCGAGGGGATTCCAATCGGTGTGTCGCAAGACGTACCATGACGCTCCTCCCTGGCTAGCTACTCATAGCCTATCATGGCGTTGCCGGTGAAGAACAGATCCGGCTCATAGAGCGTGAAACGAATGACTGCCTCCTTGGTTGACAGAGACGGGGCGAGAATCGCTGCCGGTCTCACAGGCAGGAGAGACACAAAGGAGAAGAACATATGGCAGAGAAACAGGTGATTGCGGTGGTCGGGGCGACCGGAATGCAAGGGGGTGGGTTGGTCCGGGCGATATTGGCCGATCCTGCCAGTGGTTTCACAGTGCGCGCGTTGACCAGGGACGTCCATTCGGACAAGGCCAAGGAACTCGCCCGGCTTGGCGCAGAAGTCGTGGCTGCCGATGTGCATGACGGAGAGAGTTTGAAGCGGGCATTTGCCGGCGCAACCGGCGCGTTTTGTGTCACGTTTTTCTGGGCGCATTTGTCTCCCGAAAAGGAATACGCCGAAGCGGAGGCCATGGCCAAGGCCGCCAAGGCGGCGGGGGTGCGGCATGTGGTCTGGTCGACTCTCGAAGATACGCGTCGGTGGGTTCCGCTCTCCGATAACCGGATGCCGACGTTGATGGGCAAATATAAGGTGCCGCACTTCGATGCCAAGGGGGAAGCGGACCAGCTGTTCAAGCAATTGGCTGTGCCGACGACGTTCCTGCTCACATCGTTTTACTGGGACAACCTCATTTACTTCGGCATGGGGCCGAAACCAGGTCCGGATGGCACGCTCGCGTTTACTCTCCCCATGGGCGAGGCGCGGTTGCCCGGGATTGCGGCGGACGATATCGGGAAGTGTACCTTGGGCATGTTCAAAAAGCGGGACGCCTATCTTGGCAAAACGGTCGGCATCGCGGGCGAGCATCTCACCGGGTCACAAATGGCCGCCGCCTTGAGCAAGGCGCTCGGGCGCGAGGTGCGGTACCAGGCGGTGCCGCCGGAAGTCTACCGGACCTTCGGATTTCCGGGGGCGGACGATCTGGGCAATATGTTTCAGTTTAAGCGCGACTTTAATGCCGTCTTTTGCGCGGCCCGAGAACCGGCGATCGCCCGGGCGCTCAATGGCGGATTGCAGACATTTGCGCAGTGGCTGGAGACAAACAAGGCACGGATTCCCCTCTCCTAGCAGGAGGGACGGTGCCCGGGGAGTCCTTAGTGCTGGGACTTCTGCTTGGTGAGGTGGCAGGCGGAGGTGAACGGATTACACCGCAGCCGGTGAATCTTGATCGTCCGCAATTTTTCCGGTCCTGCCGTGATCTGCGGCTCCGGATGACGCTCTCCGTTCGTGAGGACCGGAAACGAAGCCAGCGTCGTCAGGATACAGATGGACAGGACGGCCACCACCCAG
The DNA here is from genome assembly GCA_009594865.1 of Nitrospira sp. Taxonomy (GTDB): domain Bacteria; phylum Nitrospirota; class Nitrospiria; order Nitrospirales; family Nitrospiraceae; genus Nitrospira_A. The sequence continues at coordinate 29,833 of VOPT01000035.1, forward strand.
ACAAAGTACAGTGAGTAACGCATGGCCTATTCGTATCATGGTGCGGTTGGAAGTCAATGAAATGGTCGTTTGTCGCCATCGCTTCCCGTTGGTGATGGTTGCGCCCTGCTGTCGTTCATAGGATTCGTGGACTCGGTTCAGGCAGTTTCTTCTCGCCGTTGCGCAAGCGAGGCGCTGTCGCTACAATCCCATCGCTTGCCGCCGCCGGCGGATGTCGTCTCACCGACAGGCACATGGCCTCATGCTCCTCTCCTTCGTGATTCTGTACCTTGCCGGCTCCGTCGGGATCGGGCTCTACGCGGCGACTCGTGTCCACAACACCAAGGATTTTGCCGTCGCCGGCCGGTCTCTTCCTTTCCCGGTGGTGACGGCGACGGTGTTTGCGACCTGGTTCGGGGCCGAGACCGTTCTTGGGATTTCCGCCACCTTTGTCAAAGACGGGCTTCGGGCGGTCGTCGCCGACCCCTTCGGCTCGAGCCTCTGTTTGATTCTGGCCGGTCTGTGGTTTGCCCGCCGGCTCTACCGATTGAACCTCCTCACGATCGGAGACTTTTACCGGTTGCGGTATAACCGCGGGGTCGAAGTCCTGTGCACCTTGTGCATCGTCGCCTCATACCTGGGGTGGGTCTCGGCCCAGATTAAAGCGTTGGGGCTGGTGTTCAACGTCGTCACGGACGGAGCCATGAGCCAGTCTGCCGGCATGGTGCTGGGTGCGCTCATCGTGTTGACGTACACCACATTCGGCGGCATGTTCTCCGTGGCGATTCTCGACTTCGTGCAGATCACCATCATTATGGGCGGCATGCTCTACATCGGGTCCGTCATTAGCGGCCTGGCCGGTGGTGTGGGGACGGTGGTCACTCATGCGGCGGCGGCGGGCAAATTGGATTTTTTCCCGCCCGCACGGATCGAGACGTGGATTCCGTTCCTGGGGGCCTGGGTCACCATGATGTTCGGATCCATCCCGCAGCAGGATGTCTTTCAGCGGATTACCTCGGCCAAGGATGAGGGCACCGCGGTGCGGGGTTCCGTGCTCGGCGGCACGTTGTATTTTTTCTTCGCCTTCGTGCCGATGTTTCTGGCTTATTCCGCGACACTGATCGATCCGGCGCAGGTGTCGATTCTGCTGGAGCGGGACTCCCAGCTCATTCTTCCGACCTTGATCGTGCAACACACGCCGCTCGCCGCGCAGATCGTTTTCTTTGGCGCCTTGTTGTCCGCGATCATGAGTTGTTCATCGGCCACGTTGCTCGCGCCGTCCGTGGCCTTCAGTGAAAATATCGTCAAGAGCCTGGTGCCGACCATCGGCGATCGGGGCCTGCTCGCGGTCATGCGGTCGGTGCTGGTCGGGTTCGCTTCGCTGGTGTTGCTGTTCGCGCTCAACTCGGAAGCCAGCATTTTTAAGATGGTGGAAAGTGCGTATAAAGTGACGCTGGTGGCGGCCTTTGTCCCGCTCCTGGCGGGCCTGTACTGGGCGCGCGCGACGGCGCAAGGCGCGATACTCGCCATTGTCGCCGGGCTCGCGACCTGGCTGACGTTGGAGTGCATGGTCACGCCGGATCAGGTCTGGCCGCCGCAGTTAGTGGGCGCCTTGGTGGCGGCAGGCGGCATGGTGGTCGGATCGTTGCTGCCTCAGTGGATTCCGCCTCCGGTAACCACCGACGCTCCAGGTGGTCATCAGTCTCACCGTCTGCCGGTGGGATCGCGTACCGGGACGCATCAGTCGCATTTAAGCGGGGGACACTGAATGCAGGATCTCGCGCACGAGGCGGATCAAGTCTTCAGGCGAGAACGGCTTCTGTAAAAACGTGGTCTGCCCCTGGCTCTCGGCGCCTGTCACCGGCAGGTTGTCGCTGTACCCCGACATGTAGAGTACCTTCAAATCGCCAAAGTGGCTTCGCAGCCGCGTCGCCAGCTCCTTGCCGTTCATGCCCGGCATCACCAGGTCGGTAATCAATAAATCGATGTGCAGGGTATTGCGCCGGATGAGATCCATCGCCTGGAACCCGTCCTCTGCTTCGTGCACGGTGTACCCATGCGTGCGAAGAATATGCTGCGTCAGCAGGCGGACGGAAGGCTCATCTTCCACGAGGAGAATGATCTCTGTCCCGGTTTTGTGTTCCGGTTCGGTCGATGCGGGCGGCAACGCGATATTCGGCGGCACGACCTCCGGAAGAAAAACCGTCATCGTGGTGCCCTGCCCCACCTCGCTCTCGACGGAAATCGTGCCTCCGCTCTGGTGCACGATGCCGTAGACCGTGGAGAGGCCGAGGCCGGTTCCCCGCCCGGTCGGTTTGGTCGTAAAAAACGGCTCGAAGATTTTCGCCTTCGTGGCCGGATCGATGCCGGTTCCCGTGTCGTGCACACGCAGCCGGACATAGGTTCGAGTCGTACGCGAGTCGTGTCCGGGCCCCCACACCTCGTGCGGAAGCACCTGAGAGGTATCGATGGTCAAGGTGCCGCCATGCGGCATTGCGTCGCGGGCGTTGACGGCCAGATTGAGCAACACCTGTTCGAGTTGCACGGCGTCGGCTTTGACCCATCGCGGGCTGGGATCGAGCTGTAACACGATTGTGACGTGCTCGCCGATCAAACTCTTTAGAAGCGCCATCAGGTCGCGGATCACCCGATGCAGATCTAAGGAGACCGGGTGGAGCATCTGCTTGCGGCTGAAGGCGAGTAGTTGGCCGGTGAGTGCCGCGCAGCGTTCACCGGCGCGCTGGATTTCCTGCACGAAGTAGCGGGCTGAGGAGTCGTGACTTAGCTCCTGAAGCAGGACGGCACTGTACCCGAGGATGACCGTCATCACGTTGTTAAAATCGTGTGCCACCCCGCCGGCCAATCGCCCGACCGCTTCCATTTTTTGGGCTTGTCTCAGCTGGTCTTCCAGTTCGCGGGCATCCGTAATATCTTCCGTAATGCCGCTGAGACTATCGACCTCACCGGTGCCAGTGCGATGAATCACCATCCGATCGTGAATCCACCGGGTTTTTCCGTCGGGCCGTACGATGCGATACAGCAATTGCACGTCGCGTCCTGTCGGACGGGTCAATTCCGCGTCGTACACCTCGGTGACCATCCGCTGGTCGTCCGGATGTACGCAATCGCGCCAGAGTTTGGGGTTTTCATAAAACCGAACGGCCGGCAGTCCCCAGATTCGCTCGAAGGCCGGGTTTACGTAGAGCACTTGAGGTGGGTGTGCTTGAGCGAACCAGACGCCCTGGTTCAGATTGTCGGTGAGATAATTGAATCGTTTTTCGCTCGAAAGCCGGGCCCCTTCCGTCCGCCGATGTTCCCGTACCTCGTCTTGCAACCGGCTATTGGCTTGAGCCAGGTCTGCCGTGCGTTTCGCGATGCGCTGTTCGAGATCGCTCTGAGCCGTTCTCAATTGCTCCTCAATGGCGCGGCGATCATGGATTTCTTTGGTGATGTCTTGATTCAGCCGCTCCACGGCTTCCGTGCGCATGGTGAGTGACTGCACCAGGTTGAGCTTTTCTAACTGCAACCGCATGGAGGACAGCAGGACGTGGTTAAAGGTCCAGGAAGAGTGGATCGTGGCAAAGAGAAACAGCGTGCCCATCACGCCCATGATCAGATGAAAGTCATGGCCGCTGAAGAAGAGATGCCCCAGCATGGGAAGGGTCACGGGCAAGGCATAGCACAGGAACAGGGGAAAGGAGACCGACAGCACCGAGACCGCCCCGGCCGTCATCCCGCCCAGCACGAACAGCTGCACCAATTCGTAGGGCAGCGGAATTTCCGGCGTGAGAAAATAGACGCTGCCCCCCCAGCCGACGCCGGCCATGGTGGTCGTTACCAGCATCCAGCGGTGCCAGTCGGCGCTGCTCCATGCCGCTGGCGTTGCCCGGCGATAGTTGTAGATCAGGAGCGTCCGAGCACCGGCCGCCAACCAGAGGATGGTCACCCAGGCCAGGAGTGGCGCGTGGGGAACCACGGGCCATTCCACTGCGGCAAGAATGGCGGCATTGACGGCGCTCGCCAACACGCCAGTGGGCATGTTGCGATACAGAACAGAGACTTGTTGTGACTGGAGTTCCTTGGCCGGGTCGGTGTGGGCCGGGCGATCCATGGGAGGACCCCGCTCGATAACAGATGCGTCCTGCACGCGATACCCGTTAGGCGGCGACGCTCCGCACGCCCCGTCGGATAGCGTACTCTAGCACGATCGTTGACCAGGCGCGCATCAAAAATTCACACGGAGATTGATCGATCCGACGTGTAAAGTGGTGCGGTATGTTCCATTCACGGTTGGATTCACGTTGCCGGCGACAGTTCTCGTTTCGTACAGGATGGCCTGGTACGCGAGATCGACGCCGAGTCCCTTGGGGCTGAGTTTGCTTGCTCCGCCGCAGGGTATCACTCCGAGAAACCGTCCGTTGTCCCGGCATGTGAATCCGATGCCGGTCGACACCGCATGGTTGTCGCCGTCGGGGATCGCCGGGTTGAAGGTTTGATCGGGAACCGCCTTCTGTGAATGCCAGTATCCGGCACGCAGGGCAATGTCCCAATCGGGGAGTGGTTGCGGGTTGAGCCACTTATGTTCCGTGCCGATCATGACCGTGTAGCCGCTCATCCAGTTGGCCGGAGTGGCGACCGTGATGCCGTTTGAGAGGCGTGAATCCAAATTACGGACCGATTTCCAGCCGGTATAGTCCACGTCCAACTCTACTTTCCATTCACGCTCTTTATTACGAACGGGCCAAAGAGCGATGCCTCCGGTCAGGACCTGCGGCACGACAAAGGTGGTCCGCGCGTCTGCGACGCGGGTGCCGCCCGCCAGCAATTGGCCGTCGAGGTGTAGCGTGGCCTGGCTTCGATAGATCAGGCCGATATTGACGAGCGGTTTGCCATCTTCATTGCGCAGCGGGGTATACAACAAGCTGGCATTCCAGCCGGCGGCCGTGTCACGTCCGTTCAACTCCATGCCGGTGCCGACTGGAATGCCGAACGCGCCGGACGAGCGAAATTGTCGTTCCACCTGTCCCTCGCCGAAGGCGCCGGAAAACGTATACACATCCGCGCCCAACCCAATGGCGAGATCCGGGAGCGGTCTGAAGGCGATGGAAGGACGAATGTCGATCAACTCGAAGGCGGCCTTGGTGGTGGCCGTCGAGAAGGGACTGCTGTCCGGCCAGCGCGTCAAGGTGCCGAAGGGGCTGAAGACGGCCAGACCCACCGCGGTACTCTCGGAAGAGCCGATGCCCAGGTCTTTGAGATTGGCTGTGATATACAAATTGGACGGAGGCGGAACCGCCACACTGCCGCGGAGGTCTCCATGGGCCTGCGTGCCTGCGGTGTTCTGAAAGGAAAAGCCGCCGGCGATGAGCGTGGTGCCGGCCGAGAGCTGCACCCCTCGCAGTTGAGTCATGCCGGCAGGATTGTAGTACCCGGCGGAAGCATCATCGGCTTGGGCCGTGAAGGCGGACGCTTGACCGGTCGCCGAGGCGCTATGGTCGTAGATGCGAAAACTTCCGGCAAACACCGGCGCAGGACCAACGGTTGGCCAGGCGGCCAGTAGCGCACTACAGGCGAGGAGTAGTCGAGCGGCGGTGCGACCGTTCCGACGTGCCGCGACTCTGTTCCGGCGCGCGGGCGGCAAGTCGGTTTTGAATAATACAGGGGCAGTGCCGAAGCCCATCGTACTCACCGTCATTCCTCGCATGAACCGTGCTAGGTACAAGATCGTAGCCAGTTGATCTGGTATGGGTTCATCTAAGAGCAGGCGCGGTATTTTGTCAAGCGGGACGAAGCGCGGAGGAGGGGCGAGCGTCGCGATGCATGTGTTTTTCTGCGCAGGATCGCGTATGCTCGGCGACATGAGGATCCGCTGGTGGTGTCCGTGAGGCGGTGGCTTTTCCGCGCGCTTGTGGCAGTGACAGGTATGCTCCTCCTCGTCGTCGGGAGCGCCCTGGCCTATGGACTGTACCTTTCCGCCAGCCTCGCGCTGCCCACGGGAGATGAACATCCTCCCCGTCTCATCTATGGCGCGCCGTTTCTCTTGAAACCTGACTTGGATGTGGTCTCCTCGCACTTGATCGAGCGGCTGAACCGGCTGGGCTACCAGGCGGTCGACACAGCGGTGCGCACACCGGGAGAGTTTCTCGTCAGGCCAGGCGAGATCGATATCTATCTCCACGAATTTTCTGATTTACACTTCCGGCCCATGCCGACGCGTTTGGTATTGGAGCAGGGGCGGGTGGTACGGGTCTTGTCGATTCAAACAGGCGACGAACTCTTTCCCGCCTATCTCGAGCCGCAGCTGATCAGTGGCTTACGCGGCGCGTCGCGGCAGGTGCGGGAATGGGTCTCGTACGACGACCTCTCTCCACGCTTTCTCGATATCCTGCTCGCCATCGAAGACCGGCGGTTTTTCAGCCATCCGGGCATCGACCCGATCGCCGTGGGGCGGGCGGTGTGGACGAATGTGACCCGGGGGACGGTCATTCAAGGCGGTAGTACCATCACGCAGCAGTTGGCCAAGAACCTGTTTTATTCCCCGCAGCGGACGTTCGGACGGAAGCTGAAGGAATCCATCGCCGCCTTGGTGTTGGAGGCGAAATACCGGAAGCAGGCCATTCTCGAGAGTTATGCCAACGAGATTTACCTCGGGCAGGTCGGCTCCGTATCGATCTACGGCGTCGGCGAAGCGGCCCACCGGTATTTCGGCAAACGAGTCGATACGCTCAGCCTGGAAGAGGCGGCCTTGTTAGTGGGCATGATCAAGGGGCCGAATACCTATTCGCCGTTGAGAAATGCCGCCTTGGCCAAGCAGCGTCGCGATGTGGTGCTGGGCCGGCTGCACGAACAGGGGTTGATCAACGCTGAGGTGTGGGCGCAAGCCGTCAACACGCCGGTTCAGGTGATGCCGCCGCAGGACACGCTGGCGGATGCGCCGTTTTTCGTCGACTACCTCTTGCGGCAGGTGGAAGAGGCAACCGGCGCGCCGCTGCCGGACGGGGTGAGGGCCTATACGACGCTCGATCCTGTGCTCCAGCGATTGGCTACCCAGACGCTGGAGAGTGAACTGACCAAGCTGGAGACGGCCTATCCGGCATTGAAAGGCCATCCTACCGCAGTGCAGGGCGCGCTGGTGGCGATCGATCCGAAAACCGGCGGTATTCTCGCAATGGTAGGCAGCCGGGACTACCGCATCAGTCAGTTCAATCGGGCGGTACAGGCGAAGCGCCAGCCAGGGTCGCTCTTCAAGCCGCTGGTGTATCTCGTCGCCATGGAGGCTCGTCGTGAACTGACCGGCGGGCAACCGGTGACGGCGGCCACCTCGATCGTCGATGAACCGGTGACGTTTGAATCGGCCACCGGCCGGTGGACGCCTCAGAATTACGACCATAAATTTCACGGGACGGTGTCGCTGCGAACGGCGTTGGAACAGTCGCTGAATATTCCCGCGGTCAAGATCGCGCAGCTCGTCGGCACGAAACGCATTCTCCACCTGGCAGAGAAGCTGGGAATCCGGAGTCCGCTGGCCGACAATCTGTCCATCGCGCTCGGCACCTCCGGCGTGTCTCTTTTGGAGATGACCTCGGCATTCGGCGTTCTCGCTCATGAAGGCGTCAGCATGGCTCCCACGGCGCTGCAGGCGGTGATGACGCCGGAAGGAGATCCGGCCTGGCATCACACGCCGGCGAGGCACCAGGCAGTGTCACCGCAAGCGGCGTATGTCATGACGTCATTGTTGAAGGGCGTGGTGGAGCGGGGAACCGCGGCGAAGGCCAAGTCGATGGGGCTGCGTGGAATCGTGGCCGGGAAGACGGGCACGACGGATGGGTATCGCGATGCCTGGTTTATCGGGTACACGCCGGATGTGGTGGTCGGGGCCTGGGTGGGATTCGACGATGAGGAAGCGTTGCACCTGACCGGCGCGCAAGCCGCATTGCCGATGTGGGTGGAATTTGTCCGTCAGATCCTGCCCGCCGCGTCGCGCGACTTCGTCATGCCGCCGGCCGTGATCACGCGCGACATCGATCCCCAGTCCTCGCAGTTGGCGACCTCGAAATGTCCGCATCGCGTGGCGGAGCTGTTTATCGAAGGCACGGAGCCATCGGTGTATTGCGAAGTGCACGGGAGTGGAATCTGGGAACGCGTGAAGCGGAGTTTTGGTTTTTTCTAGGTGTCATCGAAAAGCTGGTGTAGGCTCGGCTCATGTTGAAGTGGTTCTCCGGTTCATCCGACACGGCCTGCGACAAGGAGCTCCAGATGATGAAGAAGCCTGGTTTTGTGGAACACGACAATATCACTTTGCTGGCCAAAGGGGTGTTGCTCAGAGGGGAAATCCATGTGGAAGGCACCGTGCGCATCGACGGCCGCCTGGAGGGGGATTTGCAGACCAGTGGGACGGTGGTGATCGGCGAAGACGGAGTCGTGCAGGGCACCATCACGGCCGGCACCATCATCAGCAGTGGAAAAATCAAAGCGACCGTGCGGGCCACGGAGCGGATTCAATTGCTCAAGACCGGCCTCCTCGTCGGCGAGGTGCATGCGCCGGCATTCTCCATGGAAGACGGAGCGAAATTTCAGGGCCTGTCGGATATGGGCGTCACCTCGTGGGGCGATGACGCGCAGAAGCTGCCCGGCAACGTGCGGGATATTGCCGCCCAGCGCCCCAAAGCGGTCGCCATGGCCGGGGAGAACGCCTGAACGGCGTCTCCTTCGATCCCTCGGCCGCCGGTTCCGGCGCGCCTGCCAGCTCGTCCCTTCTTCTCGCTGCCCAGCCATAGGTCCTTCCTCCAGGCACGGGGATCGCAAAACCGGCGCGTGACATCACGGGCAGGTTCTGCTATCAACGGCACAGGCACGGGTTTCTTTATCTCTTCATGAATCGACGACAGATTTTTGCAGCCTGCTTCTTCGGCGTCCTTCTGGCCTTGCTGTATCAGATGGCCCTGATGTTCCGCCCCTTCGTCTTTCCGGTCCTCTGGGCTGTGATATTGGCGCATCTCTGCTTTCCCCTGCATGCCCGGTTGACGGCCTGGCTCGGCGGGAAGGAATCGCATTCCGCTGTCCTCCTGACGCTGGCCGCGCTGGCGTTGGTTGTGGTGCCGCTGGTGGTCCTCAGCGTAATGTTGGTCAAAGAGGCCGGATCCGCCGAACGCGCGGTGCGGGAATGGATCGCTTCCGGAGGCGTTCAACAGCTTCCCGATCGTCTCTCGGGACTGCCCGGCGGCGGACTGGCGCGTGAGTGGTTGGAACGATTCACCGGCCAGGAAAGCGACCTGGAGCAGTTCGTCTTGTCGAGCGCCAAGACGTTCAGCAAATTTATCGTGGGCGAATTGAGCGATCTCGTTCGCGACGTGTTCATGTTGGTGGCCGATTTTCTGGTTATGGTGTTTACCCTGTTCTTTTTTTTCAAGGACGGTCGGCACTGGCTCGCATCACTGTATGGACTGATTCCGCTCGAGGCCTCGCACAAGGACAAGATTCTCGTCCGCCTGGACCAAACGATTCGTGCCGTCGTGAAGGGGATTGTGCTGACGGCGGTCGCGCAGGGATTCCTCGCCGGGGCGGCGTATGCGGTATTGGGCGTGCCCTTTCCGATGGTCTTGATGGCCCTGACCATTCTGCTGGCGCCGTTGCCGTTCGGCGGCACTGCGCTCATCTGGGGGCCGGTAGCCGGGTATCTTCTGTGGTCGGGAACGGTGGGGAAAGGCTTGGTGATGTTGGCGTGGGGCATCGGCGTGGTGTCGACCGTCGATCAGATTCTGAAGCCGTTGTTCATCGGCCAGGGCGCGCAGATTCCTGTCTTGTTGTTGACGTTCAGCGTGCTCGGCGGGCTGGCGGCCTACGGCATTCTCGGCCTGTTTCTCGGGCCGATTCTCGTTGGACTGTTCCTGACCGCGCTGCAGATTTACCGTGACGAATACCAGCTGCCGAACGCCCTGCCGCCCGCGAAGTCCTGATCTTGCGCTGATCGCCGCTTCCCTCAGTCGAGAGGGATCGTAATCGTCATCCCCCCGATCACATCATTGAGTGCGAAGTCCCGTTTGGGGCTTAAGGGATGACTATTGTGGCATTTGACGCAGGATGCTGACGTCGCGCGATCCGAATAGATCGCTTGGAAAAATTGTTTGCGGCCGCTGGTGACAATGCCGGTGAAGGGCCGATCCGGCGTCTCTGCAAAACTTTCCAGCGCCCGGCGCTCCAATTCCGTCGCCGGGGCGTTGCGTTGATAAATCGGCCAGAGGCTGATGAGGCGGTAGCGAATGCCGCGTCCGGATTCCGCGACCAGCTTGCCCGAGTGTTGAAGGAACTGCGCGGGCAGGGGGAGGGCGTTTTCATGCTCCCAATGTTCCACGGCGGAAACGATGCCTTTTGCCTGCATGCGGTTGACCACCTGGTTGGTATAGATCGTCCGGTCGGCGTCGAGGACGGCATGGACGAAGTCCGCGACCCGTTCCGGTGAGATGCCTGCCGGCGGCGTGAGGTCCTTCGCCTGCAAGGAATAGGCAGAAACACAGGCCAGAAACAGCGCCGGCCATACCATCCATGATCGAACGCGTGTCAGGATGAGATACATGGCTCCTCCTTTCGTACCGCTGCCTTCTCTGCCGGCAGCGCAATGACGCAGGTGGTGCCTTGGCCTTCCGGAGGACTCTCCAGCCGTATTTCCCCGCCGAATTTTTTGATCAACCGTTGCGCGACGGTGAGCCCGAGCCCTGATCCTTCGCCCTGCCCCTTCGTCGTATAAAACGGATCGAAGACCTTCCCGAGATGCTGCTTGGGAATGCCGGGTCCGTTGTCACGAATCTTGATCGTAATCAGATCGTCCTGCTCTTCCGTGGTGAGCCACAAATTGCCTTGCCCGTTCATGGCCTGAATGGCGTTGGTCAGGACATTGATAAAGGCCAACCGAAGCTGGTCGGGTAGTGCGGTCACGGGGGACACCGGGACATAATGTTTTTGGACGTTGAGGCCCAGGCACTCGTGGGACGTCTGCACGATGGCCAGCGCCTGTTCCAGTTGAGCCGTCACATCGACGGGGATCCGTTGGCTCTTCGATTCGCGTGTGGCCACCCCAGTGAAGTCGCGGATGATGGCCGCCATCTTCCGGCCATGGCCGACGATGTCTTGGGCGTAGCCTTTGGCGCGGACCAGGTCGCATTCCTCCTGAATGGCTTCTCCGAGGCCGAGGATGCCGAACAACGGATTGTTGAGCTCGTGGCCGATGCCGGCGGTCAGCACGTCGAGACTGCCCGATTTTTCAGCTTGAATCAGTTGATCCTGCAAGCGGCTTTCATCCGTGGTATCCCGGAGGACGAGGCCGAATCGTTTCCCCGCGCCGCTACGGCTTTCCAGCGGGAACCACTCGTACTGATACAGATGCGGGCCGATGCGGAGCTCTCGACGGGATGCGGCCGGCATCGGGCCGAGGGTCTGGTTGAGCGGATCGCGTGCCGGCTTGGGCAACAGGTTCCGGTCGTGAACGGGAGGCGTGAGCGCAATGCCGTCTTCCACCAATCGTAGGTCCCGCCGCAGCGCCTGGCGGTGCTCTTCATCGATGGGCAGGAGGTCGAAGAGCGGGCGCGAGGACCAGTTCTCCGCCTGGACCGCTTCGCGCGACGCCTTATTCATGTACTGGACCAGGCCCTGCTGATCCACCATGACGATCGGCGTCGGCACGGCATCGAGTACCTGGTCGGTGGCCTTTTGCAGATACTGCACTTCCTGCGTCTTTTCTTCGACTTCCGTATTCAGTCCGGCAAAGGAGGCTTCCAGTTGCGTGTGCATGCGGTTGAATTCCTCCGCCAGGTCTTCCAGTTCATCACCCGTGTGAATCTGAATCGGCTCCTGCAATTCCCCGCGGCCGATGAGGCGCGCTGCCTCCTGGAGGCGGCGGACCGGCGTCACGATCCGGCTGGCGGCAAAATATCCCAGCGTGGCGAGCAGGAAGAGGGCGACCGATGCCAGGATCAGCATCCAGATCATCAGATGCCGGATCGGTGAGAAGAGCTCGTCGGACGATTGCCATACGAAGGTATGCCAGGCGCCGTTCTCCAAGGAGCCGTTCGTCGCGCGACTGGTTTCGGGAAGCGTCGCGAATCCGATAATGGCAGTCCCTTGTCCACCGTGCCCGTCGCTGTGCGCCGTGACCCAGCCCGGTTGTCGCCCGGTCACCTCGGGTATCAACGACGGGTCTGAGAGTTGAACGCCGGTCGGAAGAATGGGGCAGCTCATGACGATGCCCCGGCTGTCGATCAACATCACATGGCCGGTGCGGCCGAACCGAATCGGATGGGTGGACGGGGAAAAGAATTCCTTCGCATCAATCACCCGATGCAGGACACCGACAACTTCATAGCGAAGACTATCCATGATCGGAATGGAGATACTGAATACGTAGGTATTGGCCTGCTGATCGAAGTGCAGGTCTTCGATGTACAGCTGGCCGGCGCCCTTGTTGTAGGCGCCGGTCCACCAGGGACTATCCGAATGCGAGAAGCTGGGAATCGTGGTCAGAGCGGCAAATAAGTTGCCCTGCACGTCCGTGATGAAGAGTTTTTTTGTGGCGGCGCGTACAACCTGAGGCAAGAGCAGGTCCGACTCGTGTTGGGATCCCGCGTAAAATCCGCGCAGCATGAGGGCCGTGCGATTTTCAGTGATCGCTTTGATCGCCACCGGATCTCGCGCGGCCCACTGCGTTCGTTGTTGAGTCAATGCCGCGGCGGAGAGTGTTTTGTCGGCGGTCTGCAGCAGATCCCGATGGTGCTCCAGTTGACGAATGATGTCCGGGTGTGTGGTGATGCGGGACGTTCTGGCGACTTCCTCGGCGACAAGCAAGTCGAGCTTGCGGGCGGCTTCCGTGGCCAGGGCCTCGAAGCTTTCCCCGCTGACGACTTGGATTTCTTTGGAGCCTTGCAGGAAGGCCATGCTGAGGCCGAGTAGCAGGGGAACCACGCCGACCAGCAGCATTGAGACGATGAGCTTACGTTTCAGGCCCCATCCCAGCGGATTGGAGAAGGGGCGCCAGGTGATCGTCATAGGGGCGCGCATGATGTAGTCGGTTGCACCTGTGGAAATTCGATCCGGAATGTCGTGCCGACACCGACATCGCTTTCGACGCAAATATGCCCTTCCATCTTCGAAATCACTGACATCACATTGTACAGCCCCAGTCCTGTGCCTTTCCCCGGGGGCTTGGTGGTGTACAGCGGCTCAAAGATTTTCGAGAAGGCTTCCTTCGGAATCCCGCATCCCGTATCACTCACTGACGCGCTGACCAGTCCGTCCGGACTGACGTTTGTCTGCAGAGTCAAGGTGCCGCGAGTTTGAATGGCTTGCACGGCGTTCGTAATCAAATTCACAAAGACATGGAGCAACTCGTCAGAGTTTCCCAGGACTGAGGCGTCTTCGGCATAGCGTTTCACCACCGTGACATCCTGCAGTGTCACGGCATAGCGGGCGATTCTCAGTGCTTCGTCCAGTTTCGTGTTCAGATTGACCATCACGTCCTCACCGGTCCCGTTGCGCCGTGCGTAGCGGGTCAGGTCGCGGCAGATGGCGCTGGTGCGTTTCACCGCCTCGGTGATGTCGCGCGCCTGTTCGTGAACGACGGCCAGATCTTGCTCGTCCGTCAGATTTTCCGCAAGGCCGAGGATGAGCTGCAGCGGGTTATTGATGTCATGCGCGATCCCCGCCGCAAAGGAGCCCAATCCGGCCAGTTTATCGGCCTGAAACAGTTCGGCTTCCAGTTTTGATTGGTGCTGGACGAGTTTCCATAACAACCGCGTGGTGGCCCCGCTCAAGACTTCGGCGCCGGGACGTTTCATCGCTTGGATGAAGGGGGCCATGGATGGATCGCCCGTCACATCCATGATGAGGTTGACGCCATGGTTCCGGATGAGATCGTACACCTGTTTCTCAACCGGCACATGCAACTCCTTCGCTCGTTGGAGGCCGGGCGCGGCGGGGTCCTTGTCCGCAATGCCGACGATATCTACGTCGGGAATCTGATGTAGGAGATCCAGCAGCGCCGTGCCGCCTCTTCCTGCGCCGATGATGGCAATCTTTGTGCTCTTGGATGGCATGCCTGACTCCCGGTGGAGTAACAATAATCTCTGGGGTGCGTCGCCGTCGGGGAGGACTCAGGTCCTCCCCGACGGAGTGTTGAAGACGGATGTGGCACGGCCCCTCGCTAGAGTTGGGCGAGCTCCCGTTGCTCCATCGCCCTGGCCACGGCGGTGCGAAGTTTTTCTCCTTCTACCGGTTTCACCAGGTAATCGACGACGCCACTACGCAGGAAGGAGGTGGCCATGTCCGTGTCGGGAAAACCGGTCAGCACAATAATCGGGACCCGCGGCCATTCCTGCTGAAAGTAGGCGATGGCTTCAACTCCGTTGATCTTCGGCATGCGGATGTCACAGATGAGCACATCCAGGAGCAGCCGGTTTTCTCCGGTATTGATCGCCTCGATGGCTTTTTCCCCGTTCTCCGCTTCGATCACCTCGTAGCCGGCTTTCTGCAGGGTCATCCGGACGACTTTGCGAATGTCCGGTTCGTCATCCACGACGAGCACACGGCCATTGCACGCGGTTTCACTCATGAAAAAGCCCGATTTGAATTCTCCCATGATGCCCTCCTTGGTGGTGTGACGAGGTGTAATGTCGTGATCCATTTGCTCATCCGGTACAGCAACAGATGTGCCTCGAGACGCACCTAGAGAAGTGGCGAGATTTCAGATAGTTAGCGGTGACGCGACGAAGAAGGCACCAGGGCAGGTGGTTGGGATCCACCAGCCCTGGTGAAATGCACCACCGGCACGTGCTCCATCCAGAGGATGCACGGTGGTAGAGGAATACCTGCAGGGAAGTGAAGAAGGCGAGGGGGTATCCCACCGCCCCTGCTAAGACACTATTTAGCGGGCGGGTTCCCGAAGAAGTGAAGGTCTTTCTCGCCTCTGAGATGTTGCGGTGTCACGACATATTCCCCGCCGATCGCCGGCCCCCAGATTTTGTCGGCCGTCGCCTTGTCTCCACCGGTAAACACGAACCCCATTCCTCCGGCGACGGCTCCGAGTACGGCGACGGCCATCTTGATCCCGCCATAGGGTAAGGTCAGGAAGTAACTTCCCAGGCCTTGAATGGCTTCCGATCCGGAACCGGCCGCCGAAGCCGTTCTCACCGAGAGCGTGGCTTGGCATCCGAGCACAAATAGCAACACGAACACGGTCGTTCGTACGAGCGGGCGTGGCTGACGAGACATCGTCTGAGGCATGACCGTTCTCCTTTCTGCGTATGCGCATACCATGGACTAAGTATCGCGGCGTAGTCTAACGGGCCGGCGGATAAATTGCCATCTGTGGAGCGACTCGGCTCTGTTCAGAACTCACTCTCAGAGCATCACATTGCCTTCGGCTTCCCGGATGCGTTATTCTGTTCCCAGATGATTACCGCCGAAGCCGTAACGACCTATATCCGTCACGTGTTTCCCGATGCCGCTGTCACGGTGATTGATAAGACCGGTACGCAGGACCATTTGATTGTGCGTGTGACCTCCACGGGATTTGCCGATAAGAATCTCCTGGACCGGCATCGCATGGTGTATCAGGCATTAGCCGCCCCGATGAAGGACGGGCGCATTCATGCGCTGGAGATTACGGCCACGACACCGGATGAAGTGAAAAAATAGGGGGGAACAGATGGCTGACCCGATTGAAGAAGAAATTCAGCGAGAAATTCAATCCAATAAAATTTTGATCTACGGCAAGGGAACCAAAACCATGCCCATGTGCGGGTTTACCCGGGAGACGATGCATTTTTTTGAAAAGTACGGGTACCCCTATGAACTCATCGATGTCCTCTCTCAGCCGGCCAAGCGCGAGGCGTTGACCAAATTGACGAATTGGCCGACCTTGCCCAAGGTCTTCATCGACGGGCAGTTTTACGGCGATACGGATATCCTGGACCCGATGGAAGCGAAGGGCGAGGTGATGCCACTGCTGAAGAAGGCTTTCGGTGCCCAGTCGTAAGGTTTCCGGCCTGTAAGCCCGCTTGATGACTCCTTCCCGGCGTTCCGCCGGTCCTGTTTCGAACAGGGCGCCTTGTCTGTGATCGGACGAGGCGCCTGACTTGATGCCTTCCTGTAATTTCTTGCGAGACCGCCTGCTAGCCGATAGAATCCCTCTACCTCTCATGAGCAAGGAATATTCAGTCAAGGGCCCGCTTTGTGTTGATCTTGATGGAACGCTCATCAAGACCGATTTGCTATGGGAATCACTGCTGGTGCTTCTCAAGCAGAGTCCGCTCTCAATCTTTTTCCTTCCGCTCTGGTTGCTCAAAGGCAAGGCTCATTTTAAGCACGAGATTGCCCGTCGGGTGACGCTCGACGCCAGCATATTGCCTTATCATGAGGAGTTGATCGCATTTCTTACTGAAGAGAGACGCTGCGGGCGGACGCTCGTATTGGCCACGGCCAGTCATGTGAGTTTTGCGCAAGCCGTAGACGATCACCTCGGTTTGTTTGAAGGGCAGGTCTTCGGCAGCGATGCCTCGATCAATCTCAAGGGCGCGCGCAAGGTGGCGCTCCTGGTCGAGCGTTATGGAAGTCGTCGGTTTGCCTATGCAGGAAACTCCACTGCCGATTTGCCGGTCTGGGCCCAAGCCAATGAAGCGATTGTCGTCAATGCATCTCCCGGTTTGGCAAAGCGTGCGCAGGCGCTGACTCAGGTCAGTCGGATCTTCAGTCAGCCGGCGAGTTGGCTCAAGCAGGTGGCTAAGGCCCTACGCGTGCATCAATGGGCCAAGAATGTGCTGGTGTTTATTCCGGTTGTCGCCTCCCATCAACTCACCCATCGTCCATTGCTGGTTCATGCAGTGTTGGCGTTTCTGTCATTCAGTCTCACAGCGTCCTCGGTCTACATTCTGAATGATTGCCTGGATCTTTCCTCTGATCGCCGGCATCCCCGAAAAAAATCCCGTCCATTTGCCTCGGGTAGCCTCTCGATTCCAGTCGGACTCTCCCTCGCTGTCGGTAGCCTGATGGCTGGCGTACTCTTGGCCTTCGCACTTCCCTCGGTGTTTTTCATGGTGTTGGCCGGGTACTTCGTCTTAACCACCGCCTATTCATTCTACTTAAAGCAGTTTGTGCTGCTGGATGTGATTGTACTGGCCCAGCTCTATACGGTGCGGGTGTATGGTGGCGGAGCTGCGACCGGCGTCGTTCCGTCCCATTGGTTGCTGACGTTTTCGCTGTTTCTCTTTCTCAGTCTTGCCCTGGTCAAACGGTTTACCGAGTTGCGTCTCGCGAGCCAGACTGAAGGAACCCAATTACATGGACGGGGATATTGGGTGACGGATCTGGAGCATATCTCTAGCATCGGCACAGCAAGCGGATTGCTGGCGGTGTTGGTGTTGGCATTGTATATCAGCAGCAAAGAGGTCTTAGTGCTGTACTCCCATGCAGAGGTCCTGTGGCTGGTGTGCCCCGTGATGTTGTACTGGATCAGTCGGGTTTGGATGCTAGCCTACCGGAATCAAATGGACGATGACCCGGTGGTGTTCGCGGTGAAGGATCCTAAAAGCTATGCGATGGCGATGCTCATCGCTGCCATTCTTTTTCTCGCGAAGTAAGGGTGAAGACGTCAAATGCCCCAGCCGCCGCTCAGATGGAGATTTGCCCCGTTGACGTAGCGCGCCTCCTCACTGAGTAAGTACCGCACCGCGGCCACTGTATCGTCCACGCTGCCGACATATCCCGCCGGAATCCGTTTGACTACTCCTGCCAGTTCTTCCGGGGGCGCACTGCCTGAATCGATAAAGCCGGGTGAGATTGCATTAACCGTAATGCCATAGGGCGCGAGCAGCTTTGCCAGGGTGCGCGTCAGGATCAAGACGCCGGCCTTGGCAATGTAATGCCCCGTGACTTCCGGCTGGGCCACCATCTGGTCGGCATTGGCCATGCTGAAATTGATGATCCGTCCCTGCTTCCGTGCTTTCATGCCGGGTGTCACCGCTTGCCCGAGATAAAAAATCGGATGAAGATTCCCATCGAACATTTCACGCCAGCCTGTTGTCGTTTCGTCGAAGAGGTTCACGCGATGGTAAGGGCCTGCGCCATTGATCAACGCGTCGATCCTGCCCCAACGCGCCTCCACCTGCGCCACCAACTGTTTGGATGCCGCCGGATCGGACACGTCGCATTGTAGGGCAAGGGCTTGGCCGCCTCGCGCCACGATGGCGGCGCTGGTCTCTTCTGCGGCAGTGGCGCTTGTGCGGTAACATAGGGCGATGCACCAGTGTTGCGCGGCAAGGTCGAGGGCAATGGCGCGGCCGATTCCCTTGGCTCCGCCGGTGATGAGTGCAACCTGGTTCGGCATAGGCCTCCTTCTACGCCAGGCGTTCGCGCAGGCGCTTGGCGAGCAACTCCAGCGTTCCCGCCGTTCTGGTTGAATAGACGCGTTCCTTCTTCGAGCGTTTCTTATCCGCCACGCAATCCTCGATCAAGGCGTGGAGATCTTCCAGGGTGTCGACATCGTTCC
Source organism: Nitrospira sp. (assembly GCA_009594865.1). Classification (GTDB taxonomy): domain Bacteria; phylum Nitrospirota; class Nitrospiria; order Nitrospirales; family Nitrospiraceae; genus Nitrospira_A. Next base: position 48,341 of record VOPT01000035.1, read on the forward strand.
ATGCAGGCAGGAGCGCAGTTGTCAGTCCTTCCGCGGCCGCTTTTTGTTGAGTGAGCGCCAGGACCTGGTCCGTCGACCAGGGAATATGCTCAAAGAGAGCCGGGTGAGGCCTGGTCATGCCGATCAGGTAGTACCCGCCGTCGTTGGCCGGCCCCAGGATGAGATCATGCCGGGTGAGCGCTGCAAAGGCATCGCGATAGTGCGCCAGTGGCAGTGACGGGACGTCGGTTCCCACCAGGCAGACTTGCCGGTAGCCGCGAGCGAAAAGCTGATCGAACGTGTGTCGCATGCGACCGCCCAGGTCGTCGCCTTCCTGATCAAGGAGTGTCACCCCGTGGCGCGCTTCCATGATGCGGAAAAACACGTGCGTGCTCGAGGGGGCGCAGGCCAGTACACGATCGAACGAGAGCTTGAAGGTGCTGGCCGCGGCTTTGGTGCGTTCCAGAGTATCGAGGACAAAGCTGCCGTGAAGCGTGGCGGCTTCGTCTTCGGTCAAGGCCGGGCAGAGCCTGGTTTTCACCTGCCCCGGAACCGGCGCTTTAGCGAAAATGACCAGGGCTGCGGACGCCGTCTGTGTACGGTTCGAGGGTTGGGGGCTCATGAATTCATCTCACCATGCTGTAAAAATGTTGAAGTCGATGTGGGCTGACCCCGATCCAGTACAGGAAGCGAAGGGTCCACATCAACAGAATTGTGCGAAGAGGACCCTGTTGTTCCCATCGACGGAAGGCGGTCACAACCTCATCCGGTAGGGACGCCAGCGGTCCGGCTCGTTTGAGCCGCCGCGTGAACTCGATGTCTTCCATCAGGGGAATGTCGGCAAATCCTCCCAGGCTTTCAAACACCGCGCGCCGGACAAAAATCGCCTGATCGCCAGTGGCGATCCCGCTCCAGCGCGAGCGCAGGTTCATCAGCCTGCTGATGACGCGGGCCGGGAGGCGCGGGGAGTCGAAACGAACATTGAAGCGTCCACCGACGCAGGCGGCCTCAGCCAGCGCGGTCAGGAGGGCCTGCCGAGCGTTCGCCGGGAGCAGTGTGTCGGCATGCAGAAACAGCAGGACATCACATCCGCTCGCGCCCGCGCCGGTATTGAGCTGTCGGGCGCGACCGCGCGGGGCGGTCATGAAGCGCACGGATCGGGTCGCGAACGGGGGAAGGGAGGAATGTGTCCCCAGGCTCTCTACGAACGACTGCACGATGGCGCAGGTGTCGTCGGAACTTCCGCCGTCGACGATGATCATCTCGTCGAATCCCAAGGCCTGCGTATGCGAGAGCGTTTGCCCGAGGCAACGGCCTTCGTGCAGCACCGGAATGATGACGGCAACAGTCATCCTGGCTGGCGGACCAGCGTGGTGGTGTGGGCCGTCCCCGGCCATTTACGCGGTCGGTTTGGGGTCCTTGAACATGAAGTACATGACGACGGCGACAGTGGACCAGAAGACCACCTGTTTATGCCAGAACAAGACTTCGCCGTAATGGAAGAAGGCCAGACTGATCAGCACGGATCCTGCCATTAACGAATAGCGGACGGTCGGATTTTCCACGACCGCGTTAGACCAGACGGCGATGCCGCTGAAGTAGATCAAGAGCGGGACCACGTTAATCTCAAATCCGCCGCTGATGGAAAGAAACACGTCCAAAAAGCCGATGAACATCAAGGCCGTGCCGATCATCATTCCGAAGACGTGCGCCTGGCGTTCAGCGTTGCTTTCATCGTCCGGGCGATGCGGAGGCGGCCAGGACGGACGGGTAGAGGGATCGGGGAGGTCGCTGGGAGGTGCCATGGTCAGGCCTTAAAATGTTTGCTGAGGGTGAGGGCTTGTCGTTGGTATGACGAGCCGAGCGCCGTCCCATAGACTTGCGATGGGACCGTCAACATTCGATCATACACTACTTTGAAGAAGGTTTGCCCGTCATGAATCAGGAAGGGCACGTCGTGCGGGCGGACTTCCAGCACGACCTGCGTGCCGCGCATCGTCCCGTCGCCATAGCCGAAGCCGGGGTCGAAGAACCCCGCATAGTGCGTGCGGAGTTCGCCGCAGGCCGCTTCATACGCCACCATTTCGGCGGCATACCCGGACGGGACGCGGATGCGCTCTTTCGACGCGAGGATGTAAAATTCTTCCGGCTCCAACAGCAGGCTGTCATGCCGGTGCCGCTTGAGCGGTTCCCAGAAATCCAGGGCTGCATAGTGACCGATCTTCGCCAGGTCGATGACATGGCTGTTTTTTTTCGCCCGATACCCGATGACGGTATCTTCGCGTGCGCTGCCGGTGAGGTCGATCCGCAGGAACAGCCCGCGGTCTGTCCGGAAGTCTTTGTGAGAGAGCGGCTTCGGGGAGGACGCATTGTGGAAGAGCAGCGGATCGGCGTCGTGCAATTTTTTGAGGGCGGTGTCCGACACCGTCGCATCGCCCCGCACGAAACGGATTTGATTGAGCGAATCACCGGTGCGGACTTTAATAGCGAATGACCGGGGAACCACTTCCAGGTAGAGGGGGCCTGTATAGCCGGCCCGGATCTCATCAAACCCGGCATTGAGGTCGGTCACGACACGGGTGAAGACGTCCAATCGTCCTGTGGTGCTTTTCGGGTTGGCACGGGCGCGCAGCGTGGCCGGCAGTTCCAGATGCTCCAGGAGCGGTACCAGATACACATGGCCCTTCTCCAGAATGGCGCCTTGCGTCAGGTCCATCTCATACATGACGAGATCGGACTGATAAAAGTCGAGCACATTGAGACGGCTGCTGATGGCCGATAACTCGGGCAGGAAGCTACTGATCAGCCGGTAGGCTTTTTTGCCCAGTCGCAAGTCCAGACTGGCCGGCTGGATTTGCCGGTCTTCGATCGGGGCGTCGGACTTGATGGCGCCACGGGCGATCAGTTGGGTAATGTGCTGGTACGGCAGAATGCCCTTCGCGGACGCGGCACGTTTCACAGGTGCTCACCCCCTCCGTCACACCCGTTGCCGGCAGCGGCCCAAGATGGGTGAGCGCCTACCATCGGCAACTCGCGGCCTTGAGGGGAGCCAGGCTGAGGATAGTGATACGTATTGTTTTCGTAGTTTCTCAGCACCGCACCATCTTCATCGAGGTTGACGAGATATTCTCCAGGGAGCAGGGGAATTTTCCCGCCACCGCCGGGGGCATCGATTACAAAGTGAGGAACCGCCATCCCGCTGGTGTGACCTTGCAAGGACTTGATGATTTTCAGCCCTGTCTCCACTGAAGTCCGGAAATGATTCGTGCCCTTGGTCAAGTCTGCCTGATACAGGTAATAGGGTTTGACGCGCGCCAGCAGGAGCTGGTGCATCAGTCGTTTCATGACCTCGGGATCATCGTTAACCCCTTTCAGTAACACAGTCTGTGCTCCCAGGGGAACCCCGGCGTCCGCCAACAGGCCGCACGCGCGTTTCACTTCCGGCGTCAGTTCATCCGGATGGTTGAAGTGCAGATTCATATAGAAGGGATGATATTTCTTGATGATCTCACAGAGTTTCGGCGTAATCCGCTCGGGGAGGCTGCCCGGTACGCGCGTCCCGATGCGGATCAATTCCAGATGGGGAATGGTGCGGAGCGATTTGAGGATTCGTTCCAAGAGGTGATCGGGCAGTAACAGCGGATCACCACCGGATAGGATCACATCCCGCACTTCCTGATGTTCACGCAGATAGGCGATGGCCCGGTCGAGTTCTCCCTTTTTGAGGAAGCCCGGTTTGCCGACCAGCCGCTTTCGGGTACAAAACCGGCAATAGATCGGGCACTGATTGGTGACCATTAACAGCACACGGTCGGGATACCGGTGGACCAGATGGGGCACCGGGCTCATCAGGTCTTCTTCGAGCGGATCATCCTCTGCATCGGCGTCGGCCATTTCAGCGCGATCGGGCACCACCTGCTTCCAAATCGCGTCACCCTTTTCCTTGATGGTGGCCAGCACAGTTGGCGTAATGCGCATGGGGTAGTCACCCACGATGTCCTCAACTTCTTTGGGGTCGACACCGAGCCGCTCGGCCAAGTCTTTTGGCTTCACCACGCTTTGAGCCAGGATGCGTTTCCAATCCTCCACGTGTCTATCCTTTCGCTGATGCCGTTCCAACCGGCCCGGCCGTATCGGCCGGCGCCTGTTCCTGGCATCTCGTCTGATCCGTGATCTTCAGCGGTCGCCCTAGGGGCGTCGGCGACCTCTTCACGGTTGCGCCTTGTCGTAATGGGTGTCTAGGTGGGCCAGGATGTCGTGGGTTTCCGAGAGCACGGTGTCTCCGTCTTTTAAGACTGGAACATAATATTGGCCGGAAACCTCGAAGACTTGTTTGCGCATCGGCCGGAAGTCCGGCACGACTACGTCCTCATAGGACAGGTTCAATTCACTGAGGCGATCCCGAACGACCGCGCAATCGGGACACCATCGCACATGATAGAAGGTCAGAGCCATGAGTTCCTATTGGGGAAAAGAGTGAGTATCCATAGTCTGAATCATTGAGGGCATTCCCGCCATCACCCCACCCCTAGGCAGCAACGTTTGGCGCGATCGCACAAGGCGCCATGATTGCGTCGACCATGCCGTGAATGATCTTCTTATTCGCAGGACAGAGTGTTGCAAGAATTCCCCCCAGTTCGGCCTTGTCGCCGGCAACAAAATAATAGGGAGACAAGCGAACCCGTCCGGACATCGGCACCACGCTGTCGCTTCGTTCATCCCAATAGGTCGCCTCGAACAAACGGCCCTTATGGAATTCTTGAAGCACGTAAGGGATCGTCGAAAAGGACTGCAGCGCTTGCTCCAGGGCAGCAGCCCATTCGATTTGCGGCAGGTCATGCCCGATGGAGACGCCCCGGCTGCCCCAGGCGAGCTCGGAGAATCCGGAGGGTTTGACCACTAACTGCCGTTCCTTTTGAGTCGTGTGGGCCAGGCGGCGAAAATCCGATACGGCTCGCCCGCTGATGAGGAGATGCGGAATGACGGCCGTCGGAGGTACGGGTTGGGGGTCGAGAATCCAGGTGCGAGGAAGTAATCGTCCCAAGTTCGTTCTCGTCTCGGCGGTCAACGTCTGCTCCCAGAATGGCGCCAGCTCAGGGTGATGGAACAGGCCGAATGCCAACTTTTCCTCTAAGGCCGGCTTGTAAGGCGGCGTGACGGCTACCTGTCCCTTCTTGGCAGCATACATCATGAGCTCGGATTTCGGGATGTTCTTCAAGTCGAACAGCTCAAAAAAACGGTAGAGCAATCCGATTGTCCGCATGCCTTGCTCATCCTGGAGATACAGCCCTTCATCGGTGCAACGAACCGCCCGCGGTTCGACACAAAATGCCTGGAAACCGATGTCCCGCAGGCGCTGGGCGATCCATTCCATCTCCGGGCGGTACTCTTTCGCCTCGTCGGACACGACAATCGCAAGACAACCGTCCTGGTCGCCCTGCTGAGCGCGTAGCATTGCGGCGAACCCTTGCAACATGCCGTCACGGCCGGCAATCAGGGGAGACCGTTCGGATGGTGTAGAAGCGGATGACGGGGTGAGGCCGAGCTGGTCATCGTAGGCGCGTGTCATGCAAGCCGTCAGGCCGATTCCGCCTGGAACGGAATCGAGCTCCGTGATCACCATGCCATCGGCAGTCGGAATGACATCAGGCCGAATGATGCCGGGTATGAGATTTCGAAACCGCTTCATCCGGCTGAAGGTGATCAGGGATTCCGGTTTGCCCTGATCGAGATAGGCCGCAACCCAGCCGGGCTGGGTTCCGCGGGTACTTTCTTGATAGAGACGATTCAATGCCCGGTAAAAGGCCAGCAGATCATGCCCTAAGTGCTGAAAAAATATCGCGTCAGACGAGGAGAGCGGAAAGGGCGTCGGGGAGAGGCGGAAGCGTACCGGCGACACTCCGGAACCGGCCGTGGCTGTGCCCTGTTCCGTGTCGGCCGAGCCATAGACGCCGGCGTGAACGAGCGTATCACGGATTGCGAGACAACGTCGGCGGGCTTCGTCGGAGTTCAACGGCTCACGTGAATGTTGTGCCAGTGCCAATGCCATATCCTCGATGCTCGCAGCGCCGTCGCATGCTTCGCAGTCGCGGTCGGATTCGAGGTGGAGCAAATCGTACCATGGCCTCTTGCACTGGTACAAGTCGGCGAGGCGTCAGAGAGGCTCGTTGTCAGCTCTTAGGTCCGCTCAGCAGGCCTTGAAACGGCAAGCCTGTGGAATAGTAGGACCACGTGCAGGTTAGTGTTACAATGCGCGCCAGCGCATGACGAGTCCACTCGTTCCAATCCCCCCAGCGAGTCCCTCACGACCGGTAGGGCAGTCTCTCCTGCAGATCGTGCCGAGCACGTCTTGTCTTCAGTGTGAGGTGTGTTGCCGGTTTCCCGAGAAGGACAGCTTCTTGCGCCCCTTCTTCACGGGCGATGAGATCTGGGCAGCGGTCGCGGCCGGCCTGGCACCGGAACTGTTTCCGTCTACCGAAGGCGCACAAATTCATCTGGTCCCGAATCCGGCTGGTGAAGGATATGTCTGCCCGGCCTTCGATAGTGAGACCTCGCACTGTCGGATCTATGAAGTTCGCCCGCTGGACTGTCGACTCTATCCGTTTGCCTTGATGTGGGATGCTGAGCGCACCCATGTTCTCCTCGGGTGGGATACGAAGTGCCCCTATATGCGCGAGGCCCCCTCGTCGCTGGTGGACCAGGCAATCGATGCGGTGGCGCAATGGATTGAAGCGGATGAGCGGGTGGACACGCTGGTTCGGTATCCCAGGCTCATCGGACGCTTTCAGGATGATGTCATCTCTTTGCGTACATTGGCACGGGTGACCGAACGTGTGCAGCAAGGAAAGGCGCGCATAACCAGGCACCCCCTGACGATTCAGGATCGAGGCCGGATCGAAGCCGCAGTGGCTGTCACCGCCGGATTGCAAGAGGCCCCGCTCGCCGCCGCGTCGTTCGCCTACCATTACATCTGGAAACATCGGTTGACCTACACATGGGGAGAGCTGCAGGGGCAGCTGTGCCTGTTCGCCCAATCGCCCGACGGGATATTCCTGGCCTTGCCTCCCTTGGGGGAAGGGTCCATCGATCAGCCCACGGCCGACGCTTTTCGGCTGATGCGGGAGTGGAATGGGGATTCGTCCGTCACGCGGATGGAGAATGTGCCGGGATCTTTCGTGCCCGCATTGCGTGCGTTGGGATATGAGGTGCGTGAAAAAGAGCCGGACTATCTCTACGCTGCTGCGGATGTCGTCGACCTTGCAGGAGACGCGTACCGATCACCTCGCGCAGCCTGTAATCGCTTCATGCGCGAGCATGGCGGGGTGCTGGAACCCTACGATGCGCGCGATCAGACGGCGTGTGTGAGTCTGTTTCGTGAATGGAGAGAACAGAAGCTGCGGTCCGGATCGGATCAGTGGGCCAATGCGCTGTTGGATGATGCCGTCGGAGCCCATGCGACAGCGTTGTCGGCACATACGGAGTTGGGCCTCACTGGAGCAGTGGTGCGAGTCGGGGGGCGCATTCGAGCCTATACGATGGGGCTGTGGCTCAATCAATCTGTGTTCTGTGTCTTGCTGGAAGTGGCGGATCGGGATATGGTGGGGGCCGGCGCGTTCGTGTTTCGTGAATTCTGTCGCCAAGCGCTCGCCAAAGGTGCATGTTGGATCAATACGATGGATGATTCCGGTCTTCCGAGCCTGGCGAAAGCCAAGCAGTGGTATCATCCGGCGCGATTGCTGCCGAATTATGTTGTGACGGAGTGCCGACGATGACCGCCTCGTCCCTTCCAGGTTTCCCCCGCCGATCCTATCCGTGGCTTCCTGTGCTGATCGTGGGTATGACGATTGTGGCGCTGGTAATCGGCGTGGTCATGCTGCGCTCGATCGAGGTGCGGATGGTTGAAGCCACGGGAGAAAATCTCACCCTCGCCTCGGCGGAGATTGCGGACAAACTCGACCGCCTGCTCTTCGAGCGTCATGCGGATGTGCGCATGATGGCGCGCGCGTTCACCGACCGGTCTGTCGATAAAAAATATATCAACGAATATCTGCAGTGGATGAAGGAGACCTACGCGCCGGTCTACCTCTGGCTGGGGGTGACGGATCCTCATGGACGCATGATTGCGGCCACGGATTCATCTGCCATCGGCCAGGACTATAGTCGGAGCGGCTGGTTCGAACGCGTGCGGCAGACCGGCACGGTGCAGGTCGATGAAGTCGAGATTCACGAATCGAATCATAAGATCGAGTCGATTGCCTTTACGGCTCCCATTGTCAATGTGAACGGACAGTTTCTCGGTGCGATCACAACCCGCATCGGGCTGCCGATGTTGGAGGATGTGCTGATCGAGACGGTGCGTGAAATTCAGCAGACCGACGGTGCGGGCGGTCAGTTCGAGTATCAGTTTTTGACCAAGGCAGGGGTGGTGTTTGTGGATTCCGCGTCACCCAGTGAGGAACGGACCAATCTCCGCGAAATGGGGTTGCCCTCGGTGTTGCTGAGTGGCTCGGGCAAGGCCGGGTACGTTGAGGAAATGCACGTGCGCCGGCACGTACCGGTGGTGACGGGCTATTCGCAAACCAAGGGCTACAGCGAATACTCCGGCCTGCAGTGGACGATTCTGTTGCGCATGGATCGCGACGTCATTCTGTTGCCGATCCGGGCGATGATGTGGAAACTGGGCATTGCCGGTGTGGTGGTGTGGGTCCCCATGGTGGGGCTGCTGCTCTGGGCCACCGGACGATTGCGGGAGCAGCATCGGCAAGCGCAGCAAGAGAGCGAATGGGCCCGCGCGGCGGAAGCGGCCCTGTTGCAGAGCCAGGAACGCAACCGGGTCATCGTCGATACGGCCCTGGACGCCGTCATCTCCATGGATGCAGGCGGCATCATCACAGATTGGAATGCGCAGGCCGTCAATATTTTCGGGTGGGCACGCGAGGAAGCGCTGGGCCGGCGTGTGTCGGAGACGATCATTCCGGTTCGGGACCGGGAGGGGCATGAGCGCGGGCTGCGGCATTTCCTCGACACGGGGCAAGGCGCCCTTCTCAATCGGCGTATCGAGATGATGGGCAGTCATCGTGACGGGCATGAATTCCCGGTGGAAATTACCATCTCTCCGGCCAGACTGGGCGACGCCTACATTTTCAGCGCCTTCATTCGCGATATCACCGCACGTAAACGCACCGAACGCCAGCTGGCCTCGCAGTACGCCGTCACGCGCGTGTTGGCGGAATCGCGGACCCTGGAAGAAGCCGGTCCCAAAATTCTGCAGGCCATCTGCGAAAGCCTGGAATGGGAACTGGGCATCTTCTGGCGACTCGACCGGCAGGGCAGCGTATTGCGTTGTCTCGATGTGTGGCAGGCACCGGGGTTGAATGCCGAAGAATTTGTGCTCGACACCTGGCGCCATACTTTCGGCATCGGGAAGGGGCTTCCGGGGCGGATTTGGCAAGCGGGAGAGCCGACCTGGATCAAGGACGTCGTGCAGGAAGCGAATTTCCCTCGAGGCGGTGCCGCCTCACGCGTCGGACTGCATGGGGCTTTCGGATTCCCGGTTCGAGTGGGGACGGAGGTCGAGGGCGTCATCGAACTCTTCCGGCGCGAGATCAAGCAGCCTGACGAGCAATTGTTGAAGATGGTCGCCGATGTCGGTCTCAAGATCGGACAGTTCGGCGAACGAGCCCGTGCAGAGGATGCGTTGCGGCGCACGGAAGCCCAGCTCCAGCAGTCCCAAAAGATGGAAGCCGTCGGTCGACTGGCTGGCGGCGTGGCGCACGATTTCAATAACATGCTCACGGTGATTCGAGGATACAGTGAACTGGTGCTCAGCCGCCTGTTACCGACCGACGGGTTCCGGAAGGAGCTGGAGGAGGTCAAAAAAGCGGCGGATCGCGCATCCGGTCTGACCGGGCAGTTGTTGGCCTTCAGTCGCCGGCAATTCATCGCCCCGAAGGTGCTGGATCTGAATTCGGTGATCCATAATATGGAAGGTATGCTCCGGCGCCTCCTGGGCGAAGATATCGTTGAGCTCTGTACTGTGCTGGATCCGGGGTTGGGGCAATTAAAGGCGGATCCCGGCCAGGTCGAACAGGTCATCATGAATCTGGCCGTCAACGCCCGCGATGCCATGCCGGACGGTGGCCGGTTGACCGTCGAGACGGCCAACGTGCAATTCGGCCAGCGCCGCAACCGCCCGCCGATGGGTGCCGAGCCTGGTTCCTACATTGCGCTCATCGTGCGCGATACCGGCCATGGAATGGACGAAGATACGCAGTCCCACGTCTTTGAGCCGTTTTTTACCACCAAGGAAAAGGGCAAGGGGACGGGACTGGGATTGTCCACTGTCTACGGCATTGTCAAACAAAGCGGCGGGTTCATCGAGGTGGAGAGCAAGCCGGGCCGCGGGGCCACCTTTAAAATCTTCTTCCCGCGCGTCGAGGCGGTCAGTGAGGAAACCGAATCGGTCCCCGTCGGCGGTGACTCGGTGAGGGGGCGCGAGACCGTGTTGTTGGTGGAGGATGAACCGGGAGTGCGGCGCTTGGTCAATGAGACACTGCGCCTCCACGGATACACGGTGTTGGAGGCTCGACATGGCATCGAGGCGTTGCTGACCGGCGCCAAACATGCCGGTCCGATCCATTTGCTGCTCACCGACGTGGTCATGCCCCAAATGAGCGGCCCGGAAGTGGCGGAAAAACTTGCCACGGTCCGCCCGGAAGTCAAAGTGCTGTATATGTCCGGCTATCCCGATCATCCGGCTTTCTCCAAAGGCGGCATCGATACGGAGCACTCCTTTCTGCAAAAGCCTTTCACGCCCACGACGCTGGCCCAAAAGGTTCGTGAAGTGTTGGATGGGTCGAAGGTCGGCTGAGCAGCGCAATTTGTCCGAGGCCCACTGTCGATCGCTTGAACTTTCTGCCGGTTTCCGTTTATCGTGGCGCACCATGCAGATTATTCAATTTCAGGCAGGAGTGGCGGAATGAGCGAGGGGCGAGCAGCGACGGCGCCAAAAGGGCAGGCACAAGACATCGACCAGTATCGGATCGCGCGCGAACCGTTTTACGCCGACGTGCGAGGTGAGGTCGGGCTCTTTACCATCGCGGCGCAAAGCCGCATGCCGGTGATGCTCAAGGGACCCACGGGTTGCGGGAAAACCCGGTTCGTCCAGCACATGGCTTACCGCCTGGGGCGTCCGCTGATTACGGTGGCTTGCCATGAGGATTTGACCGCCTCCGATCTGGTCGGCCGCTATCTCTTGAAGGGGCAGGAGACGGTATGGATGGATGGTCCGCTGACCCTGGGTGTGAAGCAGGGAGCGATTGTCTATCTGGATGAAATCGTCGAGGCCCGCAAAGACACCACGGTCATCATCCATCCTCTGAGCGATGACCGGCGCCTGCTGCCGATTGAAAAAAAAGGCCAGGTCATCGAGGCGGTGGACGACTTCATGCTGGTGATCTCTTACAACCCCGGTTATCAAAGCATTCTCAAAGATCTGAAGCAAAGCACCAAGCAGCGGTTTATGGCCATCGAGTTCGATTATCCGTTGCCGGATATCGAGAGCCGGGTCGTGGCGCACGAGGCCGGTGTCAGTCCCGAGATTGCCCACCGACTGGTCAAAATTGCCGAGAAGGTCCGCAACCTCAAAAATCACGGTCTTGAAGAAGGCGTCAGTACCAGATTGTTGATCTATGCGGCGACCTTGATCAAGCAAGGCGTGCCTCCGGATCGCGCCTGCGATGTCGCAATCGCCAGGCCGATTACGGATGACCCGGACATGTTGCGCAGCATCGTCGAGGTCGTGAAAGCGATTTTCTAGCCGTTCGTTCTTTGCGCCTCACCGACTCTGCGTGCTCCACAATGTTGTGACCACCCACAATTCCGGGCGGGAATCCAGACCCGCAGTCGAGCAGGCCGTTCGCACCACACCCGAGGGCGCCGTCATTTCCGTTCATGTTCAGCCGAAAGCCTCCCGGACTCAATGCGCAGGGCTTCACGGTGGTGCGATTAAAATTCGTGTGGCCGCGCCGCCGTCGGATGGTGCGGCGAACGAGGAGTTGTGCCGGTTCCTTGCTCGTGCCTGCGACCTGCCGTTGAGCGCCGTCGAGATCCTCAGCGGGGCGAGCAGCCGCCAGAAACGTGTTTTGGTAAGGGGGCGTTCTGCCGCACAGGTGCGCGCACAACTCCAACTCGAGTAAGCCGCGCTGGGGTCGCACCCATGAAGGTATGAGGTTCTATCGATGCGAGGATGTTATGCATGGTGAGTTGGATGCTGAGGTATGGCAGCGGTCGTCTCGTCTGAAAACAATCGGATCACAGATGTCTCGATACGCACTGTCTCTGATCGTCCTGGCCGCGACGGGCTGTGCAGGGCCTGAACCCATCTTCAAGTCCACCACGTATTTGCAACTTCACGGCCGGCAGCAAGCTCAGGATGAAGCGGCGGTTTGCGCGGTGAAAGCTGAGCGGGCCGGATTGCAGCATGGAACGAATCGCAGTGGGAATGCCGGCGCCGGAGCCGTGCTGGGAGTCATCGGTGGGGCGGCGGTGGGAGCCTCGGCCGGGTTGGTCGGCGGGCCTGCGGGGATCGCCATCGGCGCAGCAGCGGGCGGCGCCGTCGGCGGCATCCTCGGTCTGCTGGCTGGGACCTATAAGCCGTTGCATCCCCAGCAGGACTATGCGGCATTCGTCGAGCGTTGTGTGAAAGAGAAGGGCTACGAGACCGACGGGTGGCAATAACGGTGTGATCGGAGATGACACGCCGCGTACGGTCGGTCAAAATGTAAAACAGCCTGAATAGTCGGCCATCAGACATTGAACACGAATAGAAATCCGCTCAAGCCGCTCCAATTGTTGCGGCGTCGGAGCGGAACCGCGTAGCTCCCTCATCCACTCAAGATCCTGCTCCAATTTTCTCAACGACCAGCGTGATGTGCCTGGAATGCGGGTCTCCTCGTGCAGCGCCTGCTCCACAATGTTGCGAAACGAAGCCACTTCATCGGCAAATTCGACACGGTGTACATCATACGAGTAGCGCGTCTCGTCCTGCGCCATCAGTGCGATCAGCTGGCGCAGCCACTCGACCGTGGCAGCCATCCGTTCGTAGTGAAGCGTGCTGGCGACGTCGCCTGCCGTATGGTAACGGGGCGAGCGCGCCGCGGAGAGAAACAGGAACGGGATCTGATGGTTGCGGAAGACGTCGTAATCGCTGAAGGCCTTGTGACCATGGTCGGGAATTTCTTCCACGAGATGGATGCCTCCGCAGTAGACCGTGAGGGATGAAACCTGGGTTTGAATGACTCGTCGGTAGAGGTCAGGACTTTTTTCCGCGCCGGTGGCAAAAATGGCATCCTTGAGAGCGGGCCACTGCACGCCTCCCATCAAATCCATGATGATCGCGGTTTGAAGATTCTCTGTAGAGCCGATTTCCGGCGGTAAGTGGTGAAACAAAAACTGGGATCCCATGTCGGCCGTGCCGAAATAAGGGAGTTCCTCACCGTTGAACCCGACAAACATGATGCCGTATTGGGAGAGTCCCGCGAGATTTCTGGCCGTCTCGATCAGGATGGCGACGGAGGACGCATTATCGTCGGCCCCCAGGAAGGGATATCCCAGATGATCATAATGGGCTCCGACCACAATCCAGCGTGTGGTGCCGGTAGGGGCGACCGGCGGGATGACGCCGATGATGTTGTCGCCCATGCGAGCCGAAATGGTCTGTCGATAGCCGTCGAGCGAGGCGAGTGGCTGTAATCCGGCCAGGCGAAACTGTTCCTCGATGTAATCCGCGGCCTGGCGATTGCCTGGCGTGCCCGGCTGGCGGCCGGCCAGCGTCGGACTCGCCAGGAACGACACATGGGTGTGCAATCGTTGCGCCGGGGCGGTCGTGATCGGCAAGATCCTCGGATCCAGAGGATCCATTGTGTGGAGGCAACCGGCAAGGCTGAAGCAGCTCAGCATGGCGAGAACCGACAGGCCGGAGCGAAGACAAGCCAGTGGATGGCAGGAAACCTCGTTCACGATTGCGTGGAGGCGTCCGGAGTGGCAGGGGCGTCGGTCGCCTTCGGCGCCATGGGCAACGCTTTGTGGCGGAGAGCCCGGCCCTTCTCGGGAGTCGGATCGGTAATCAGCCCATAACACTGGCGGCCTTCATGATCTTCCGGCAAGTACTCGGTGATCGGCATGCCATCTTCCCGGACAAAGAGCAGGCAATGGCAATATTTATAGATCTGCATTTCGTCGCAGGCACACATCCAGCGACGCAGTTTGGCCTCGGCCTGTTTGTCCGGGTAGAAATTACAGGGGCAGAGCGGTTTGCCCAGCTCATCAACATGGGCGGCTAAGCCCAGCACGACGGCATTGGTGACGGCAGGATTCGGATGCATGGCCGTGCCGCTCTTCTCGGCAAAGCCTTTGACATACTTCCACATCTTCTCGAGACTTTCTTTGCTCGGTTCAGCCATTCCGTTCCTCGTGTGACAACGGCACAGTGTAAAAGTCGATGGGGGCCAGGCAATCCCGGCAGCGAGGACACAGTTTACAAGCGAAATTGTGTCCTTTACAATCCACCACTTCCCTCAAAAATGGATCACAGGAATGACACCCGGGCACTCCGTCCTACAACTTATTGAGCGATTGGCCGACCAACTCGGGACGGGCTCCGCTACGGCGCTGGTCGACGCAATCGTCGCCTCTGCCAACAGACCGGATGCGCCGGCAGGGGTGTGGCTGTTGCTGGAGGAGCTCACGGACGCTGCGCCAAAAGCAGCCAGAGGGGCGATCGAGGCGCTGTTGGAATTGCAGCGCCGGGGGTTGCTGGCCGAGGTGTTGCCATGGCTCGATCTGGGAGTCGCCATCGCGGCTGATTCGGGGGCGTTGGCATTACGATTTTTCAAAGAGAGTCCCCTCCTACTGGGTCTGCTCGATCCCCCCCAGCGAGCCATAGTATTGGCTGCCTGTCTGGAGTTGGCTGACCGTCAGGCCAATGTGGCGGTGGAATTTATTCGGGTTGCGCCGGAAGTGGTGCCCGTTCTGTCCCCAACCGACTGGCCGACGTGGATGGAACTGGCCTGTGAGTTGTCAGAGACCGATTTTGCCTTGGCGGTGGAGTACACCCGTCAGATTCCTGCCGTCGCGCGCGTGCTCTCCCTCGATACCGTTAGAGACTGGATGCAGTTCGGGATGACACTGATTGTCGACAATAGCCTCGGTAAGCCGGACTATCTGGGAGCGCTGGAATTCTTCCGGACGAGTCCCGGCATCCTTGAGGATATTCCCGATCAGACATCACGTCACCAAGTCCTTCGCGTGGGCGCGCAGATGGCAGATCGGTCGCCGGAGTTGGGCATTGCGCTCCTGGCGGAAGCCCCTTCGATCCTCCGCGGTCTTCCGACTGACGAATGGCGAAGGCAGGTCCTGCAATACGGCCTGATACTGGCTGGGCGCGATGCCGAGACGGCCTTGGCCTATCTTCGCCGTTGCCCTGAATTAGTCGCATTGGTTGGATCAGGTGAAGGGGCGCAACAGAAGTTTCAGTCCTGGTTTGCCTCCGGGATGGACGTGCTGGAGTACAACGTGGAAGGGGGCCGCGCATACTTTGGCATGGAGTCCGAAAAAGCATTGGGCGCCTTGTCGCAGGCCATGAGCGGAGTTCCCTTGCGACAGATCGCCAGGAGGGTCAAGTTATTTGCTCAAGCCCTCTGTGGCCGCGATTTGCGGATCTACGATCTGCCCGACTCGCTGGAATCAGCGCAGCCGATGGCACGTGCCACGGTCAGTGACGATGGGCGGAGCATCGGATTGCCGTCGCTCGTCAGGCGACACCCGACCTATGAGGAGAATGTCCGTCTCTATATGGTCATGGCCGCGCACGAGGCGGGGCATCTGGAGTTCGGTACTTTCGATGTGTCCCTCACCCGGTTGCAAGACCTGAGTGAGGAACTGACGCAACGATATGGACGCAAGTCCTCGAAGGAAGTCCGTACCCTGGGCGATATGTTCGCGCGGTATCCTCAGCCAGGGCTCATCCGCGATCTGTGGGCGCTCGTCGAAGATGCCCGGGTCGAATATTTCCTGCGTCGCGAATACCCAGGTCTGAGCCGGGATTTAGCCGTGATCGCCAAAGAGGCGGTGCAGGTGCGAAGTCTGGCCCATGGCATGACGGTGCGCGAATTGGTCGTCGATCAACTCCTGCTCCTTTCCACGGTCGAGGCCGGTTCCGTTCCGCTTCCTGACGCGCTCAAGCATGAGATCACTCACCTCTGGAGCCTCTGTCAAAGCATCTTCCATCCGTTGGCCACTGCGGAAGAGGCCATACGATTGGCCGACCGTCTGTATGTGTCGATGGACGAGTTATTAGCCATCCGTCGCGAGGCCATTCCAAACTCAGACGAGGCGGACGCGCCCGAACAGTCCATTCCGGCGCCGAAGGCCTCGGAGGATCTTTCCGATACCTATCGTCCCATGGATAACTGGGACTATCGTGGCGCGATGGACCCCAATCTGGTGCGAGATCGCACTGAATCTGCGCCTGAACAGAGTCCGGCGTCCGGTCAAGGAGATAGTGAAGGCGGAGTTGGTCTAGCTGGTGATTCAGGCGGATCGTCCGGTGCCGGTACGGCGCGTTCCCAGCAGACGTCTCAAGAAATGTTAGTGCCGGGTCGGCGACAGCCCTCGCTGGTCGAAGAGATGTTGGCGGTCGAGGGCGAGGGGGCGCGGCCTGAAGATGAAAAGCCCGAAACGGTCAAGGCGGTTCGTTATCGTGAATGGGATGCCGCCATTCAGGACTATCGCATGAATTGGTGCCGTGTGGTCGAGCGGGACGCGATCGAAGGGTCGTCGGATTTTGTGGAAGAGACCTTGGCGGCCCAGCGTGGGCCGGTCGCGCTCCTGCGCCGCTATTTTGAAAGTCTGCGTCCCCCCGGATTGCGGCGTGTTCCAGGCCAGTTGGATGGTGAAGACCTGGATATGGATGCCGTTATCCGCCGTCTCACCGATCTACAAGCGGGAATTGAGCCCTCAGAACGGATCTATGTGAGGCGAGAGAAGCGGGAGCGCGAGGTGGCCGCCGCGTTTTTAGTCGATCTCAGCGGGTCCACCAGCCGCCAGGTTGAACAGGGACGAAGGATCATCGATATCGAAAAGCAGGGATTGGTCCTGTTGTGCGAAGCGCTTTCTGCGATCGGGGACCAATTTGCTGTCTATGGCTATTCCGGGCAGGGGCGCCATCTGGTTGATTTCGTGGTGGTCAAAGATTTTGACGAGTTGGTGACTGGGCGGGCAGGCGCGAAGCTGGGGGGCATGGTCCCCTTGCAGCAGAATCGCGATGGCGCGGCCATCCGGCATGCGACGACCAAACTACTCGCCCGTCAGGCAAGAACGCGATTGTTGGTCATGATCAGCGACGGCCGTCCGTTGGATGACGGATATAAGGACGACTATTCATTGGAAGATACACGCATGGCTCTGCGGGAAGCGCGGGCGAGCGGGATTGAACCGGTCTGTATCACGATCGACAAGCAGGCGGATCCCTATCTGCGGCGGATGTACGGGGATGTGCGCTATGTGGTGATTGATCGGGTGGAGGGGTTGCCGGAGAAGCTCCCGAGGATTTACCATCGGCTGACGGCCTGACCAGTCACGCACAGGGCCCTTTCCGCATTGGAGCATACGAACCATGATTGAGCAGCCTCCCCGACCGACCGTGCCGCCCTGGCTCTATAAACTGTTTACCGGGCATCAATACCCCTATGTGCGACGGCAGGCCAAGTTTGCCAATCGAGACTTCAAGCCGGGCGAAGAGCGTCCGGAGCCCACGCGAGAAGCGATCGACGCCAAGTTTTGGGAAATCTATCCGCGGTGTACCGCCAAGATTTTAGAGGAAGTGAAGGCCGGCATGATCGTGGTGTTTCACGAGCTAGGTGATTATCCTCCGGGCGGATATCAGGCACTGGTGGATGCGCCCGAAGAATTTCTGGCAGCGAAGTACGGGAAAAAGAAAATCAAAGTGAATTTCTATGACGGTGATAATTTTGTCTGCACGATCAATTTTAAGGTCGGCGGCTGGACGGGTCACGAACCGGCGTGAAATGTGTGAGGCAGGTGCGAAGGGGACTTGGCGCTTAAAGCTTCACGTGTCACGCTTCACGAGGTGGGGATAATGGGACGACCAAAAATCACAGTAGTGGGCGCGGGCAATGTCGGTGGAACGGCCGCGCAGCGGTTGGCCGAGAAGAATGTCTATGATGTCGTGCTGGTCGATATTGTGCCGGGGATTCCACAAGGGAAAGCGTTGGATATCACCCAGGCCGGCCCCGTCTGCGGGTACAGCACCCGCGTGGTCGGGACGAATGGATATGATGAGACGGCCGGGTCGTCCATTGCGGTCATTACGTCGGGGATTCCAAGAAAGCCAGGTATGAGCCGGGATGAACTCCTCGGCACGAACGCCAAAATCGTCAAGACCGTCGTGCAGGAATTGGTGTCGCGTTCACCGAACATCATTCTGATTCTGGTGACCAATCCACTGGATGCCATGGTGCATGTGGCACGAAAAGTCAGCGGGCTGCCGAAATCTCGTGTGCTCGGGATGGCGGGCGTGTTGGATACCGCGCGGCTCCGATCCTTTGTCGCCGAGGCACTCGACGTGCCGGGGACGGATGTGGAAGCGATGGTGTTGGGCGGTCATGGCGATACCATGGTGCCGTTGGTTCGCCAAACGACTGTGGCGGGCAAGCCCATCACGGATCGGTTGTCATCTGAGCGTCTCGCGGCGTTGATTAAGCGCACGCAGGACGGCGGGGCCGAAATTGTGGGGCTGCTGAAAACCGGCAGCGCTTTTTATGCGCCGTCAGCCGCTGCAGTGGATATGGTTGAGGCGATCATGAAGGATCAGAAGCGTGTGGTTCCCTGCGCGATGTTGTGCGAGGGGGAGTACGGGCTCAAAGATGTCATCGTCGGCGTGCCGGTCAGGCTCGGCCGCGGGGGTGGAGAATCCATTGTGGAATACGATCTGACTGCCGAGGAGCGGGGGGCTTTACAGGCTTCATCCGATGCGGTGCGGGACCTGTGCGGCGTGGTTGATCGTCTGTTGACGGCATAGGCGGTGGGCACCAAGACCGCGTGGAAGGCCGGTTGCTTGACAAGGCTCGGCAGCCTGCAGTAGAGAACGTGGTTGGCAGTAAACCGTTACAGTTGGGGGACGTATGAAATTTCTCGAGGATCCGTATCAGACATTAGGCGCAGGGGTTGCGCTTTCTGTCGGATTGATAGTCGTCTATCTGGGTATGACCGGGGTGGGAGCGGGCGAGGCCGATTGGTTCGGTCTGGTCGTCCGCTGGGTCCACTTTTTGGCGGGCATCACCTGGATCGGACTGTTGTATTTCTTTAACCTGATCAATGCGGGTTTTCTCAAGAGCTTGGATGGGCCGACGAAGAACATCGTCATCCCGAAGCTGATGCCTGCGGCGTTGAACTGGTTCCGCCATGGCGCCACGGTCACCGTGCTTGCGGGGATCGTTCTCTATGGCTACCTCTATTCAAAGGGGGGCACGGGAGCTATGGCCCTCGGCATCGGTGGGCTCCTTGGCATCATCATGATGGGAAACGTGCACGGCATCATTTGGCCGAATCAGAAGAAGGTGATTGCCGCGGTCGCGGCTGCCGCACAGGGTACGCCGGCGCCGCCGGAGATGGCTCAGTGGGGTAAAACCGCTCTCTATGCTTCGCGGATCAACTTCCTGCTGTCTATCCCGATGTTGTTCTTCATGGGCGCAGGGAGCCATTTAAAGTAACGTTACGCGTGGACAGAGTTAGGGGGGATTGGTCATCCGAGCGGATGATCAGTCCCCTTTTTCATGCTCTGACCTGTGATGTGAGTTATCAGCCCCTCGAGGCGAGTCTTTGGGCTGAGTTGTTGTAGGTCCATCAGGCCTAACTGATTGAGATTGAGGCCTAATCAGGCGAACGTGGCTTGACGGCTCTCAAAGCGCAGCCGTATAGTAGCTACCTGCTAACCTGGGGGTGTAACCCCCGAAAGGGAACAACGTGACCCTACCTCAACCACGGGTATTGCAGAAACTTGATGGGGCGCCTTGGGAAATCGACCCCTACCTCAAGACCGGCGGCTACGATGCATGGCGAAAGTGCCTGAAGGAGCTCACGCCGGCTGATGTGGTCGGCGAGATCAAGAAGGCCGGTCTGCGCGGGCGAGGCGGAGCAGGGTTTCCAACCGGCATCAAGTGGGACAAGGTGCTCAACCATCGCGTGCCGGAGCGGTACTTTGTGTGCAATGCCGGTGAGCATGAGCCGGGAACCTTCAAAGACCGTCATCTCCTCAAACACATACCGCATCAGTTGATTGAAGGCTGTCTGATCGCCTCCCGCACGGTCAATGCGAAGGCGTCCTATATCTATGTCAACCACGAGTATGAAGAAGAAGAAGCGAATCTGAGAAAAGCCATTGCTCAGGCGCGAGAACGGGGGCTGTTGGGGAAAAATATTCTTGGCACGGGTGTGGATCTGGAGCTGGAGGTGTTTTCCGGTCACGGCAGTTATGTCGCCGGAGAAGAGACGGCGATGTTGGAATCGATGCAAGGGCGTCCAGCGATGCCGCGGCAGAAACCGCCGTTTTATCCCACCGATTTCGGCTTGTACGGGAAGCCGACGTTGGTGAACAACGTCGAAACCTTGTGCAACATCCCGCAGATTTTGAAAAATGGGGCGGCATGGTTCACGCAGGTGGGGACGGAGAAGTGTCCGGGTACCATGCTCTTCTCGCTCAGCGGTTCCGTCAATCGGCCTGGTGTGTATGAAATGCCGATGGGCGTGACCATCAGGGATCTCATTGAAACTTGTGGCGGGGGCGTTCCCAACGGTCGCAAGATCAAGGCGGTGTTTCCTGGAGGACCTGCGTTCTCGATGGTGACGGCTGATCAGCTGGATCTGTCGATGGATTTTGATTCGCTCAAGAAGGCCGGGACCGGGCTGGGTTCGGCCGGGACCATTGTCATTGATGATGCCACCTGTATGGTGGCGGCAACCCTCAAGTATTCGAATTTTTTCAAAGGTGAAAGTTGCGGACAATGTCCTCCTTGCCGAATGGGTACAATCAATCTGGCCACGTTGGTCGAAAAGATTGAGCGAGGAGAGGGTAGCCAAAAGGATTTGGACTCCCTCCTGCAGCTGTGCGGTTTCGTGAAGGGAACGGGGTATTGCACCCTCATCACCGGTGCGGCAGTGCTGGTGCAAAGCAGCCTGCGGTTATTCCAGCATGAATTCGAGGAACATATTCGAATGCACCGCTGTCCGTTTCAGCCGGCGCAGACTGAGACCGGCGCGAAGGCATAGAGGAGATGGCGCATGCCGCGTGTGAGTTTTCTCCATCCGGATGGGCGCAGTGGAGAGGTGGATTCGAACCTCACTTTACTGGAAGCGGCCAAAGTCCTCGGTTTTGCGCTTAATCACGACTGTGGAGGGAACGCGTCCTGTACGACCTGCCGGGTCGAAGTGCAGATGGGCGGGGAGAACCTGTCCGAAATTGATTTTGACGAACAGGATCTCCTGGATCGTGAAGCTCTCTCTGAGCCGTGGCATCGGCTTGGCTGTCAGGCAAAGGTATTAGGCGATGTGGTGGTTCGTGTTCCAGAAACCAAATGGGTGCAACCTGCCTCAGCGTCTCCCAGCCAGTTCGGGAAAAAAGGGGCCGGGCTTCCGTAAGTTCCCGCGAGATGGTAAAGTAACATAACGTGCCGAACACGCAGACCAGAAGGAGGACCAACGAATGGTAACGATTACGCAATTGGCAGAGCAGAAGATAAAAGAATTGATGACCGAAGAAAAAGATGTGGTCGGTCTGAGAATTTATGTTCGTGGCGGTGGGTGCCACGGGTATCAGTATGGCATGGCCTTCGAATCAAAAATGGCCGATGACGATACGGTCATCGAAAAAGGTGATGTGAAGGTCATCATGGATTCTCAAAGTGCTCCGCTGCTGCAAGGTGCGGAGGTTGACTATGTCGACAGCCTGCAAGGATCCGGCTTCTCGATTAAGAATCCGCAAGCCAAGACCACCTGTGGTTGCGGCAGTTCCTTCAGTGCATAAGAGCCTTCCGGTTGTGATCCAACCGGAGCGCACATGTTTCGTTGAGTGACGGATCAAGCCGGGAGTGGCTCCCTCTCTAGCGGGTAGCTCTCCCGGCTTGTTCGTTTTGATGATCTTCCTGGAGAGTCGTCCGGATGTCTGAGGCCACCATCACGCGTCGCTACCGTTTCTGCGCTGCTCATCGTTTGCATACCGATCAGTTATCGTCCGACGAAAATTGGGCCACGTTCGGCAAGTGCAACAATCCCAACGGACACGGGCATAACTACGTGGTATTCGTTTCAGTGAGGGGCGAAATGGACCCCGTGACCCATCAAGTGATTGACCTGTCCAAGCTTGATGAGGTGGTCCAGCGAATTGTGGTGCGACGCTTCGATCATCAGGATTTGAACAAGGATGCTGAGTTTGCGACACAGACGACCACCGGAGAGAATCTCGTATTGCTGATTTGGGATCTCTTGGTCAATGCAGTTCCGGGGGGGCGTCTCGTGAAGGTCGGTGTGATCGAGACACGAGATAACTATTTCGAATATTCCGGTTCCGCGAAGCAGGTGCGGAGAGAAGATGGAGTGAGGCATGGCTAAAGTCGTTTCCGGGTCCCGCGCCAGACGGTCGCGTGTCACTGCAACGCCCACCGCCGACGACCCGATCGAAAGCTTGATGACGAAGCTATTACTTGAGTTGGGGGAAGAGCCGAGTCGGAATGGTCTGCTGAATACGCCCAAACGTGTCGCGAAAGCGATGCGCTTTATGACCCAAGGCTATCGCCAGGACATCGATCACTTACTCAATGGCGCCCTCTTTCCCATAGAGTACGATGAAATGGTGATCGTGAAGGATATCGACTTCTTCAGCATGTGCGAGCATCATTTATTGCCGTTTTTCGGAAAGTGCCATGTGGGATATCTCCCGAACAAGAAGGTTGTCGGCCTGAGCAAGATTCCTCGGGTGGTCGATGCCTTCAGCCGGCGCCTTCAGGTGCAGGAACGTCTCACGCTTCAAATTGCGGAAACGCTCAAGAAAAAGCTCAACGCCCATGGTGTCGCCGTAGTCATGGAAGCGCGGCATCTCTGCATGATGATGCGCGGGGTCGAAAAGCAAAACACCGTCGCCGTGAGCAGTTCCATGCTGGGGGTGTTCCGTACTCAACAGCAGACCCGGGAAGAATTTCTCAAGCTAATTCGTGGTAGCAGCGTCAAAGACGGAGGCTAGGATCTCCCGCCGTGTGACCCCAACCCCTCGACGAACCCCCGCAATAGCTCATTAAATAGCCCAGGTTGTTCGCAATTGCTCAGATGTCCGGCGGCTGGTATGACGGCCAGCCGGGCATTCGGTATCTGGCTGGCCATCACTTGGGCGTCGGCGAGTGGCGTCGTATGGTCTTCATCTCCGAGCACGACGAGCGTCGGGCAGGAAATGGCCGACAGGTGGGCAACGGAGTCGGGGCGTGCTGCCATCGCCATGAGATCGACAAGAATCCCGCTTACAGGGTTCTGTTGAATCGTTCCGCGAATGCGATTCACCAGTTCGGGTTTGTTCTTCAGCGACGTGGCGCCGAGCAACTTCGGCAACATGGTGTTCGCGACCGCTTCGGTGCCTTGCGTGTAGGCGGTTTGTGCCAAATGAAAGCGGCCGGTCCGTCCATCCGGAGTATCCGCCTGTGCTCGAGTATCGGCGAGCATCAGTCCGAGCAGCCGACTGCCGTATGTTCGTGAAAATGCCAGGCTGACGTATCCTCCCATGGAGAGTCCCACCAAGACCGCCTGCGGAATATTCAGATGGTCGAGCAGTGCGGCCACGTCGTCGGCATATTGATCGAGCGAAAAAGACCAAAGCGGGGCATCCGATTCGCCATGTCCGCGAAGATCGATTGCGATGGTTCTAAATTGTGTCGATAGCGCGCTGACTTGGGGTGCCCACATTGAGCGATTCAACGGGAAGGCGTGCAAAAATACGATGGGGAGGCCTGAGCCCTCGTCGTCATATGCTAATCGAATACCCTGCGTCTGAAAAAACATCGGTCCATCCTGAGAAAAAAGATGCTGGGTGGGTGGTAGCATTGCCAAGGCCGAGAATCAAGAGGAGGGTTGTGCCAGCACACGAGTTTGCGGTATTTCCGTGGCGACGTATAGAATGCTGAAGCCTTTGCACCTGAGAGCAATGATGCCCGCTCACGATTCTACCGGCGATCTATTCGCTTCATCCCCACCTGCCCGGTCGGCAGCGCCTTCCGGGAAGGTTCCCCTGGCTGAACGCCTACGTCCGAAACGTTTCGATGACCTCGTCGGTCAAGACGACGTGGTAGGGCCTGGGCGTCCGTTGAGAACGGCGATCGAGCAGGATCGACTCTCTTCCGTAATCTTCTGGGGCCCTCCAGGTTGTGGCAAAACGACGCTGGCGGGCTTGGTCGCCCAGTATACAAAATCGCAGTTCGTGCCGTTCTCTGCGGTCACCGGAGGGATTCCGGAACTGCGTGAGATTATCAAAGCGGCGGAGCAACGGCGAGCGAGGGGGATGGCGACGATCCTCTTTGTCGATGAAATTCATCGGTTCAATAAGGCGCAGCAGGATGCGTTTCTTCCCCATGTCGAGCGGGGAACGGTGGTATTGATCGGGGCGACGACCGAAAATCCGTCGTTTGAGTTGATCGCCCCCTTGCTTTCACGCTCCCTCGTGATCGTGCTCCATCCGCTAGCAACCGATGCCCTGGGCTCGATTCTGGATCGCGCCGTGGCTGATACCGAGCGCGGGCTGGGCTTGCTTCGCCTCACGATAGCGCCCGATGCACGAGAGCGGTTGATCGCATTCGGGAATGGGGATGCGAGAAGTCTCTTGACGACGCTCGAATTTGTCGCCGGTCAGGCGTCGGTCGGTCCGGATGGACGACGGATCATCGATGAACAGGTGTTGGAATCCGCGCTGGTCAAAAAGACTCTTCGTTACGATAAAGGCGGCGAAGAGCATTACAATTTGATTTCAGCCTACATCAAGAGTCTGCGTGACTCCGATCCGGATGGGGCACTGTATTGGCTCGCGCGGATGCTGGAGGGGGGAGAGAATCCTCGCTTCATCGCGCGCCGCATGGTGATTTTCGCCTCTGAGGACATCGGTAATGCCGAACCGCAGGCACTGGTCCTGGCCAATGCCGTGGCGCAGGCGGTGGAATTTGTCGGACTGCCGGAGGCCCAGATCACGTTGGCTCATGGCACGACCTACCTAGCTTCGAGGCCAAAGGACAATGCCTCCTATGTGGGCCTGCAGGAGGCCCTTCGTGATGCGCGGCAGCATGGCAACCTGGGTGTGCCGTTGCACCTCCGCAACGCCGTGACCTCACTCATGAAAGACGTCGGGTATGGCAAAGGGTACCGGTATGTGCACGATGACCCTGCGGCCAAATCCGAGCAAGGCCATCTCCCTGAACCGCTCAAAGGGACGCGATATTACCGCCCACGGATGCCCGAAGGTGAAGAAAGGGACTAGACAAAGCTGGTTATACGGTTATACTTAGCACCGAGGTCGCTATGCCGCGTCAAACCAATCCAACCGAAAGTGTCAGCGAACGCCGGAAGTATGTCCGGGCGACTCTGGTCGGGTCAGCCCTGGTCTCACCCCAGAACGGGGCCAAGGGGTTTACGGCGGTGCTGAACAATGTGAACAAGATCGGCGCAGGACTGCATTCCAAAGAAACCTTGCCGATCGGCGCGAAGATCACCGTCTCGCTGGCGTTTCTAGATCCCGATCGTGTTGAGCAGCAGGAAAAGTTGAGCGCCACGGTGGCCTGGGCGAAACCGTGGGAGAAGGGGATGTTGCTCGGCGTGGTGTGGGATGATCTGGTGACGAAAGAAAAGAACCGCTGGTTGTACTACTATTTGGAAGAGACGCTGAAGTCGACGGACTAACCGAGTGCCGTCAGTTTTCCCCGGACCTCCTGCAATTCCTCCGACAACGATTCCCAGCGTGCCGTGAGCCGTTCGAGCTCTTTCTTCCACGTTTCCTGCTCTCGCTGCAGTTCGCTCCAGCGGCCGAGCTCCTGATAGAGCGCCGGATCCGCCAGTTCTAACTCTCTCGCCTTCACCTTGGATTCCGTCGAGGCGATCTCAGACTCCGCGCGAGACACTTGTTTTTCAAGCCGCGCCTGCGTTTTGCTCAAATCTCGCCGCTCTCCGCCGGAGGATTTCTGCTGGACCTGCGACACCATGGCCTTTGTGGGACCTGACGATTTATCGTTCTGGGCGCCGGCGAGTTCGGCGCTGCTTTCCTTGATCGATTCGAATTCCTGCGCCTTCTTCCATAGAAAATACTCGTAGTCGCCCAAATAATTCTTGGCCTGGCCTTCGTCCACTTCCACGATCATGGTCGCAACGCGGGCAAGAAAGGTCGGATCGTGAGAAATGAAGACGATCGTCCCCGGGAAATCGGTCATGGCATCCGTCAGCATATCCACTGAGGCAGGATCGAGGTGGTTGGTCGGCTCGTCGAGCAGAAGGGTATTGGCCGGTTCCACCAGCATACGAGCCAGGGCCACGCGATTGCGTTCGCCGCCGCTGAGCGCCTTGATGGGCTTCTTCTGATCGTCGCCGGTAAAGAGAAAGGCCCCGGCAATGCCGCGGAGAAAATTGGTTTCCGCCTGCGCTGAGACTTCGGCCAGAGATTCCAGAATCGTGTGATCCTGGTTCAAGGATTCGGCCTGGTGTTGCGCAAAGTAGTGCAGGGTGACTCCGTGGCCGACATGACGGGATCCCTTTTCGAACGGTAAGACGCCGGCCAGCATCTTGAGCAGCGTGCTTTTGCCGGCACCGTTTTCACCCACCAGTGCGATCCGCTGACCGCGTTCCACCGTGAAATCCAGGGAGCGGTAAATAACTTTCTCGCCATAACTCTTTGCCACACCCTTAAGCTCAAGCACGTGCCGGCCGCTGGCCGCGGGAAGCGGAAATTTGAACCGCACCCGTTTGGTATCGCGCTGTCGTTCGATCAGCTTGACCTTATCCAATTGCTTGATACGTGACTGCACCTGCTTCGCTTTGTTCGCCTGATAGCGGAAGCGGTCGATAAAACTCTGCACGCGCGCCACTTCTTTGCTCTGCCGATTCGCTGCCGCCTCAATCTGTGCATCGCGGGCCGCCCGGAGCTCCTGGAACTTCGTATAGTTTCCGCGATATTCCTGCAAGGTCCGATCACGGAGCTCCCAGATGTGTGTGGCGATGCCATCAAGGAATTTGGTGTCGTGACTGATGACTAACAATGTCAGGTTGGATTCGAGGAGAAACCGCTCGAACCACCGCTGAGTGGGCTTGTCCAAGTGGTTGGTCGGCTCGTCCAGCATGAGCACGTCGGGGTTCGAGAGCAGGAGGTGCGCCAGCGCAACGCGCATACGGTATCCGCCGGAGAGGTTCTCAATCGGCCGGGAGAAGTCGGCTTCGGTAAAGCCTAAGCCAGATAGAATACGTTCCGCTTCATGTTCCGGGTAGATGTCGCGATGCGCGGCATCCAGCACCGTTTTCCCGACAATGGTTTCCAATTCCTGGGGGAGATAACCGACGCGGAGTCGTGGGCGTTTGCGGATGGTGCCTTTATCGGGGGATTCTTCGCCAAGAATCATCCGGAAGAGGGTCGTTTTCCCCGCACCATTGGGACCGACGAGACCGACACGCGCTCCAGGCCGCAGGTGTGCGGTAGCCCCTTCGAGCAACACCTTCGTGGAATATTGTTTATGGACAGATTCAAGCTGAAGCATGGATCAGTAGTATTCGGGGTCTGAGGTGAAACGTTCGGCGAGGTACCCGCTGCGAAATATCAGCGCCTGCGTGTGAAGCGGCGACTGGCTAAGCGTATGACTCGTAGAGTTCGGATATCCCCGCACACATCCGGAGTGTTGGTCGGACAAGCTTGTTTTGGTGGAGCTGGCCGGGATTGAACCGGCGACCTCGTGAATGCCATTCACGCGCGCTCCCAACTGCGCCACAGCCCCACGCAAGCTTGGATCTTATGTGCACAGGCAGCGAGAAAACGAATGCTGCTGCAGACGTAACTCCGCAATCTAGCACGGGCGGATTTTGTCAGTCAAGAAAGGGTGGAGAGGCGGCGATGTACGCGCCCGTTTGTGCAAGCGCAATTTAAAGGGCGCGGTACATGCCTTGTTGTGAGAGCAAGGAAGCGACGGAGAAGGTCCAGGAGCATCCGCCCTCTAGCAAAATGGG
The DNA here is from genome assembly GCA_009594865.1 of Nitrospira sp. Classification (GTDB taxonomy): domain Bacteria; phylum Nitrospirota; class Nitrospiria; order Nitrospirales; family Nitrospiraceae; genus Nitrospira_A. The sequence goes on from VOPT01000035.1 coordinate 76,619, forward strand.
GCGCCGGGAGGACGAATACCCAGCCTGTCTATCTTGGGAAGCACACTGGATGGTGACGCAATCAAGGGCGGAAGCTCATTCTCAAAAACCCTGCTTGACAAACCGCAGTCCGAATCCTACCATGATGCCCTTCCGGCTCTGATCAGTACGAGGTCAGAGCCTTTTTTTCGAGTTCAGACGGGAAGAAGGAGCAGAGGCAGCGAACAATGGCGAATCTCGTCATCATCGGCTCCCAATGGGGAGACGAAGGTAAAGGCAAAATTGTCGATATCCTGGCTAAGGATGCCGACATGGTCGTGCGATACCAGGGTGGATCCAATGCCGGCCATACGGTCATCAATGCGCGGGATACGTTTATTTTCCATCTCATCCCCTCCGGCATCTTATATCGCGGCACCCGGTGCCTCATCGGTAACGGCGTCGTGGTAGATCCCGGAGCATTGATTGAAGAAATGGATCATCTGCAAGGCCAGGGCGTCAAAATCGCAAAAAATTTCGCCGTCAGCGATCGCGCGCATTTGATTTTGCCCTACCATAAGGCCATCGATAAAGCATCGGAGCAGTCTAAAGGTGTCCGTCGCATCGGCACCACCGGTCGAGGTATCGGCCCTTCCTACGGCGATAAAATGGCGCGGATCGGCATTCGCATGGGCGATCTGCTCAATCCCCCGCTTTTCAGGCAGAAGCTGGAAGAAAATCTCGTCGACATCAATTGGCTCCTCGAACAGCTGCACAAGGTGGACTGCTTCGAGTTGGAAAAGGTCTATCAGCAGTACATGGCTTATGCTGATCGATTGAAGAGCTACATCCTCGATACGACGCTAGTCGTCAACAAGGCCGTCGACGCCGGGAAGACGGTCCTGTTCGAAGGCGCGCAGGGGACGCACTTGGATGTGGACTTCGGCACGTATCCCTACGTGACCTCGTCGAGTTCTTCGGCCGGTGGCGCCTGTACAGGGACCGGGGTGGGGCCGACAAAAATTGATGCGGTGATGGGCATTACGAAGGCTTATACGACGCGTGTTGGCAGTGGTCCGTTCCCGACCGAATTATCCGATGAAGTGGGCGGATGGCTCCAGGAGCGCGGAAAAGAATTTGGAGCTACCACTGGGCGCGCTCGCCGCTGCGGATGGTTTGACAGCGTAGTAGTCCGGCACGCAACGAGGGTCAACGGGCTCTCTTCCCTCGCGGTCACGAAATTGGATGTGTTGGACGGCCGGAAAGAGCTGAAAATCTGCACGGGCTACCGGGTGAACGGCAAGCTCCATCGTGACATGCCGTCCGATCTGCTCGCCTTGACCAAGTGCGAGCCGGTGTATGAACGCATCCGTGGATGGAGCGCACCCACGACGGGCGTCACCACCTATAAGAAATTACCGGCGGAAGCCAAGCGGTATCTCACGAGGATCGAAGAGCTGGCTGAGTGTAGAATCGATATGATCTCGACCGGTTCACGGCGGGATGAAACGATCATCCTCAATAATCCGCTCACGGCAGGCCGCCGCAAGCGAGTGTCACGTTCACGATAATCGCTGTGTTTTTTGTAGGTCACCGCTGTGCGCCGTAGCGATACGGGACGCGTCAGTGGTATGATCCCCTCCCGTCACGTCCACCCGTGACGATGTGTTGTTCCATCTCGGGAGAGTCGGTAGCTCAGCTGGTAGAGCATCGCCCTTTTAAGGCGAGGGTCCTGGGTTCGAATCCCAGCCGACTCACCACAATAAATCAAAGACTTACGAGGTTCGAAAGCCTCGAAAATCTTCAGAAACCGCCCCGTGTGCTAATGAAATGGACCCAGCCTTCTTCCCCAACACGCCTCATCCGAGGCAAGATGGGTGC
>VOPT01000021.1 GCA_009594865.1 Nitrospira sp.
ATAGAACTACTTTGACCATATAGATCAAGTGAAGCGGGGGCTGCGCCCCCGATCCCCCCGGCCGTCCGGTCCATTGGTCCGGAACGGCCGGGCGGCCTCGTTGGGCGGAATCTTTGCGTGACCAATCTCCGCACGGTTTCAGTATCCCTGTTCTGTTCTCTGTGTTCGTAATCAATGGTGAACCAGAACGGCGGCCAAGCTGACGCATCGCCACCTTTAACGTGGAAGGAGCATCGTTCCCTCTCACCCGTAAAGGATAGTGGACGGGTGACAGGGAGAAATTGATTAGAGTGTTTCACCGTCGCCCCGTCAGTCCCGCACAGTCGATACAAAGCCAGATTTCGCATGTGACATCATGCTCCCTATAACAAAACCGCACCCACGCTCGTTCGAATTGGCAGAACTCGCAGAGTCGTTCCTTGGTATGTTCGGGACAAAGCCAAGCCTTTCGTGCCCGGTCGTACGTGGTCGCTTCCCGTCCGCAACAGGCCGGACCGAATAGGCTTGGCTGCTTGAGACTGCATCGATGCCAGATCATCCTTACACCTCCTGATAGACGAGTCCCTTCCCCAACACCAGTTGCAGAATGGTGCCACTGAACCAAATGGGATGCCCCGAGAGCAGATCCTCCCAGGTCTTGATAAAGACAATGCGCGGGATTTCGATCTCGCCCCTGATCCGGCGATACGCGTTCCGGGTGGACCATTGATGCCGCATCTCTTCCCATAGTCGGCTGATGGGAAAGCCAAGCGACCGCTTCCAGGACCAGCACATATTCACGTACCCACATTGATCCTGGACATACTGGCTAATGACGTAACGGCTCAGACGGTTTCGAGAACGATGACTGGGCTGATAGGCCTTGATCCACACCACCGGAGCCCCATGGAGGGCTTGCCATTGTGACGAGAGCCATTCCTGCGAGATCCAAAACCGGCGAGCGCGTTCCCCGTCCGGCACACGCCAGGCCCAGAAGATATGGAGGACGCCATGCCCTTCTTCCGTCCGGACCTGGTAATACTCCAACCCCTGAAACCCCAGCTGGCGCTCAATCCGTTGGCGCAGTTGCTTGTGATGATAGGTCAGCTTCTCCGCATCCCCGCCTTCTGCCGTGGAGAGCGTCACCCAGAGGACTTGGAACTGGTGGCACTCCCAGAACCACAGCAGCGACCGGACCCGGTGATAGCCTCGTTTCTGCTTCCTGGTCCATTCCCCGGCGACCGGCTCCCGTCGGAACTCCTTCCAGCGGCTCATCGGGCACCTTCTGCTATAGGAATCACCGGCCTCAGGCCGGCAGCCAGAATCCGTTCCAATTCCTCAATGGGAATCCGCACGGCGCGCACGGATGGCTTCACATAGGCAATTTGCCGTTTCAGGATGTATTTCCTGATCGTGCTTTCCTTGAGCCCTAACCGGTTCGCGGCTTCTCGAATGGTGATCAATTTTGTACTCGGGACCATCGGGCACCTCCTTAAAGAATGGTTCAAAAATGATCACGGCTGATATTGTTGAGCCGTGATTCTTCTTGACACCCATTAGCAATCCGGAGGTACACTTGCCAAACACATTCCGGTGAAATCGGCCCTTTCGCACGACACATTTTTCGGTGGTGTTGGGATCAAGAAACTCAGGAGGGGTCGGCGTTAAAAAGGAGCCGAAGGCATGAGCGCACAGGGGCACGCGGAACAGGACTTCCAAGTTGAGTATGAGAAGGCGATGGAGCGGATCCAGACGATGCCGGATGGCGCCGTGGGGTGGGTGCTCCGGTTTTTACAGACCGATCTGGAGGCTTTGACGCCCACGGAATGGACGCTGGTAGCGTTTGAGGTCGCAGCCTTTGTGGATGAGACGGGGGAGCGCTATGGCGGGATGGTGGCCCCGGAGAGTGGCTGGAGCGTGGAAGGCGTGCCTCACGCGAAGAACTATCAGACGATACCCAGTCGCAAAGAAGCCCTGGACATTCAGGCTGCCGTCCTGGAGCACTTGGAGCTCTATTGGCACGAAGGCTACACCGAGTTCACGTTTCCGCAGATGACGCTGGTCGTGGTGTCGCCGGGTGAGGGCTCTGACGAGGCCGGGACGGTCATCGTGAGTGCGAAACGCAAGGCGAAGGAGTTTGAATACCGGTTTGTCCACCTCCTGGCCCACACGGGGGACTACATCCGGCGTTGTCCGGAATGCGCCACGATCTTTTTCGCGATCAGACGCGACCAGCTGTACTGTCAGCCCCGCTGTCAAAACCGCGTCGCGGCGAGAAAGTGGCGCGAGGCTCAGAAGACCGGAGAGCGAAAGGAGAGCCGCCGTGGCAAGAAAAGCGGGAAAGGATAGAGGGATTACCCAGAGGAAGGGCCGCAAGGGCTGGTGGGTACGTCTGTATGACAACGGGCGGGAGCGCTGGCACCGCTGTGATACCAAATCACAGGCCAAGGCATTGTATGGACGGCTGAAGGCCGATATTCGGGAAGGGACCTATTTCCCAGAAAAATTCGCCCCTCGAAAAGACATCACGCTCCGGGCTTGGATCAAACGCTACCTCGAAGGAACTGTGAACCGAAACAAAGCTGGCGAAGTACTGTACGGGCGGCGCTGGTCCCTACTTATTGGGAGTCGCCTAGTCACCCAGATTACGGTCGATGATCTTCGACGGATTCAAGCCAGAATGCGCGCCAAGATGAAGGTGAATACGAAGGAACCGCAACGGCTGTGGGCGGATGCCACGATCAACAGACATTTTGCCTTCCTTCGCCATGTGCTGATGCTAGCCGTCAAAGATGACAAGCTGACCAAGAACCCGGTCTCCAGCCTTAAATTCTTTCCTGAATCCAACAGAACGCGGTTCCTGACGAGTGAAGAACTTGACCGACTGAAGGGCGTAATGCCTCCGGATGACTGGAAGTTAGTCGCCTTCGCCGTCGAGACCGGGTTGAGACGCGGCGAGCAGTTCTCGCTCCGCTGGAACCAGATTGATCTGGAAAACGAGGTCTTGACCCTGCCTATGCCAAAGGGAGGCAAAACCCGGCATGTGCCCTTAAGCGAAGGAGCCAAGACCATTCTGAGGTCATTTGACTCGTTTCTCCGGTCGGCTTGGGTATTCCCAGGATTAAAGGACGTGGCCCACCCCATGGACAGCCGGGCTTTCCTTCGGCGTTCCTTTGAACCGGGCCTGAGGCGAGCGGGGATCACCGGTGCCTGTTGGCATTCACTCCGACACACCGCAGCCAGCCGCCGTGTCATGGCAGGCGTCGATCTCGTATCGGTGAAAGAGATCCTCGGGCACCGTGACATTGAGACGACTATGCGGTACGCGCACCTAGCCCCAGGACATCTTCGAGAAGCCGTGAATCGAGGCAGTCTGAGTGGAACCGTGACCAAAACCGTGACCGAGGAAGAGGAAGAACCTGAGGAAGAGATACAACTTGTTGATTCTATGGTGCGCCCGGAGGGACTTGAACCCCCAACCCTCGGATCCGAAGTCCGATGCTCTATCCAATTGAGCTACGGGCGCGCGCGGGGATTAAAACCATGTTACTGAGGGGAAGTCAAGAAATGCCCAAGAGCCCCTGCTGTTTTACCTCCGGACTCAGCGGGCTCATTGGCCCGGCTCTTGTGGTATCAGCCTAAGAATGCGTTCAGCCACCTCGGCCGTGGAGACGCCGTCCGTCGAAACCACATGGGCGGCGGCGGCCTGATACTTGGGCGTCCGTTCGGTCAACACGTCACGAATCTCTTCGGTGAAGGATTTGGTCCCTGTCAGCGACGGCCGCTGTGAATCGCCGCCGATCCGGCGTGTGATGGTGTCCACGGTCGCGGTCAGCCAGACCAACATGCCGTTCTTTTGCAACACCGCCACATTCTCCGGCCGGAGAATGGCGCCGCCGCCGGTATCGATGATCAACCCGTCTCGGGCGGCAAAATCCCGGCAGACGGCCGACTCCAGATCCCGAAAATGATCCCAGCCGTATTGCTTGACGATTTCAGGCACAGGGAGGTTGGCGCGTTTCACGATCTCAGCATCCGTCGAGACAACCGTGCGGCCGAGCTTGCGGGCGAGCACTTTGCCCACCGTGCTCTTGCCGGTTCCACGATACCCGATTAGTACCAGATTCATCGGGGGTTCCAGGCCGGAAAAGTTGCGGTCGCCACTCGGACTTGCGAGCAGAGAAGGGCTGATTCGTTAGACAAACCGCGACTCCAATACATGCCGCATAATATCGACAGGAGCCGGCTGCTTCGTCCATAACTCAAATTGCAGCACGGCTTGATTCAGAAACATCTCCAACCCTGAAATGGTCCGACACCCGCCGGCCTTTGCTTCCTGGAGCAGCTTGGTTTCGCGGGGGTTGTAGACGATGTCCATTACCGTGAGCTCCGGCCTGAACAGATTGGCGGGCACACAGGACTCATCAATCTTGGGCGACATGCCGACCGGCGTACAGTGAATCAACGTGCGGACATGTGGAACCCAATTACGCAACATGTCCAGAGTCAGCGGTCCGTCTTCGACGGACACGCCCGTCTTGTCGCGCAGATCCTTCACCAGCTTCTGCCGCTCCGCGTCTTCGATCCCGAGAATAGTCATCCCCGCGAGGCCCGTCCCGGTGGCCAATGCAAACGCAATGGCGCGAGCGGCCCCGCCGGAGCCGAGAATCAACACCCGATGCCCATCGAGCAGCGCGCCCCCTTCCTTCAAGGCCCGCAGCGCCCCCGACGCATCCGTGTTGTAGCCTTTGAGTTTTCCCTCTTCGGCCACGATCGTGTTAATCGCGCCGATGTGCTTGGCCGTAGGTTCCACCTCATCAAGGAACGGAATGGCCGCCACCTTGTGTGGAATCGTCACGCTGAATCCCCGCGCATTCCCCAAGGCCCGTATGCCTTTCAAGGCGTCGCCGAGGGCTTCTACGCGAAAGGCCAGATACACCAGATCCAGGCCCATTTTCTGAAAAGCGGCATTGTGAATCGCCGGCGACAGCGAATGCTCGACCGGATTCCCGATGATGCCGCACCATTGAGTGTGAGGTGTAATGTCCATACGCGAGGTTCCTGCTTCGTGCACCATGATGCCCACGCCCTGCCCGGCGCGGGAAACTGCCGACTATCCCTTGCTGATGGTCATGCCGCCATCGATCGGGAAGGTGCCGCCGGTGACCCAACTCGATTCGTCGGAGGCCAGATACAAGACCATCTTGGCGACTTCCTCGGGCTTCCCCGGGCGACGAATGGCGTACTGCGACATGATGGGTTCCAGGCTGGCCGGATCCGCCATGAGTGGCGCCGCCATCGGCGTATCGACCAACCCCGGGTTCACCGCATTGCACCGGATGTTGTCTGACGCATAATCGACGGCCAAGGATCGGGTCAACGCATCCAAGCCACCTTTGGATGCGGCATAGGCCGACAGCCCGCGAATGCCAATCAGGCTGGCCACGGTGGAAATATTCACGATCGACCCGCCGCCGGCCTTGATCAATTCCGGGATCGCCGCCCGCGTCATCCTGAACACGCCCGTTAAATTGATGTCCAACACTTTGGCCCAAGTCGCATCGTCTGTCTCGTGCAGCCGCTTGCCGAAGTCGCCGATGCCGGCATTGTTCACCAGAATGTGCACTTTGCCGAACGTGCGGGTGGTCTGCGCCACCACGTCCTGCACATGGGCCTCATCCGTGACGGACCCGACAACGGCCAGCGCTCGCCCCCCGTTGACCCCGATGCCCTTCACGACACGGTCGAGTTCTTCCTTGCGACGACCGGTGACGACGACATGCGCCCCTTCATCCGCGAATAATTTGGCGATGGCTTCACCGATTCCTGCATTGCCACCGGTAATGATGGCCACTTTTCCCTGTAACCGATTCATGCCGTTGCGTCCTCCCCCTCCTGCTCCTCATCCTCTTTCTCGGCCGCCGCTTCCGTCTCGACGGTCTTGTTGGGACGCGACCACCAGCCCTCTTCGACTTTCCTGGCCACAGTCAAAAACCCCGAGTGCGCCACCATGCGATGGTCGGGGCGGACACTGCGCCCTTGGATCGACCAGGTCCGCAGCAGGGTTTCAAAGGTTTCGATATTGCCGAAGACCGAGGTGCGTTCCAGCGCATCAACGGTTTGCATCACTTGCGGGATAGTCGGCACAAAGCTCAAATAAATGCCGCCGGAGCGTAAGACCTTCGCCGCATGCGGCACGACCTGCCAGGGTTCGGGCAGGTCCAGCACGAGGCGATCGAACGGACGGCCGTCCTCGAGGAGATCAATCCCCTCATAAGCGTTCTTTCGCATGGGCATCAAGGTGGACACCGGCCCCATGTAGCGTTCGATATTCGTCAAGGCGGTGCGTGCGAAGTCATCCCGCGCCTCATAGGTCACGACCAGCCCGGTGGGACCCACGGCGCGTAACAAGGCCATCGTGAGCGCTCCAGAGCCGGTTCCTGCCTCGAAGACCCGCGCGCCCGGATACACATCCGCCCACATGGGAATCAACGACAGGTCCTTGGGATACAACACCTGCGCCCCGCGGGGCATTTTGAGGACATACTCGCCGAAGGTCGGCCGCAAAGCGAGAAATCGCTTACCTTTCGACAGGGTCACGATCGACCCGTCGGGCTTGCCGATCAACTCGTCGTGCCCAATCGTCTCGCCGCTGAAGTGATAGATATCTCCGGCCTTCAAGGTCAGGGCGTACTGCCGGCCCTTCTTATCGACCAGATGAACGCGTTCCCCGTTTTGTAGTTGTGACATAGGTCGGCATTCTAGGAGATGGCCGACGCGTTTTCAACCGAACCGCCGATGAACCAGCGCCTCACACGCCACCGATCCCTTGACAGTTCCGCGAGCATCCCTATCTCAGAAGGGAAAGAAATCTGAACGGCTGCATGTCCTCGTAGTATGAGCAAGGACAGCCGGAGAGCGGGATGAAGCGACGAATCCTTTTTGCTGCTCTGGTCTCCTACACAGGAGAGGGGATCGTCCTCAAGAGTTTCCGTGGCCAACCATCCCCTGGACGGGGAAGAGGGGTGATACATGATGAAACATGTGATCGCGATTCAAGACGATACAGATCCGACGGTGACCGTGGAAGTCGACCCGGACGCCGATGATGCGGAAGCCAGTACGCTCCTGGACAGCATCGCGCAGGGCGATCAACCCGAGGCGGAGACCGAAGAAGCGGCGCCTGAAAAACCGTTGCGTTCAGCGTCGTCCCCATTTCTTTTGGAATCGTTATATTTTCGTTCATTCGGCGAACGGGGGCTGCTGGAACGGGAAGAAGAAATTGAACTGGCCAAGCAACTCGACCTCGGCACGCGCCAGATTCGCCAGTCGCTTTTGCAGGCAGTCAAAGCCTGTACGGAGCTGAAACGTGCTGAGGCGGCGGCCGAACACATTCAGACCTTACAAACCGTACGACGCCTCAGCGGCCTGTCCGCCACGGCGCTCAACCAAGCAGATCACGCACTGGAACACCTGCTTTTAGACAGCACAGCCGGAGCCAAAGTCCCGGCAGCAGTACGAAAAGAGCTGGAGGCCTGCCTGGCTACCCTGCGCAGTTCGCGTGTCACTCTTGAAACGGCGAAAGACGAGTTGGTGCGCTGCAACCTTCGGCTGGTCGTCAATGTCGCGAAGCACTACACGGGGCGAGGCCTCACCTTGCTGGACTTGGTGCAAGAAGGCAATATCGGCCTGATGAAAGCCGCCGAGCGTTACCAGCATCGCAAGGGGTTTAAATTCAGCACCTATGCAACCTGGTGGATCCGGCAAGGCATTACCCGATCCCTGGCGGATCAATCGCGCACCATCAGGATTCCCGTGCATCAGACGGAAGCATCGAATCGCATCCTCCGGGCGTCGCGCCGGCTCGTGCAGCAATTAGGTCGCCAGCCGCGCCTGGAAGAAGTCGCCTCGATGATGCGGATGCGGCCAGATCGTCTGCATGAAACGATGCAGGCGTTTCAAGAACCGGTGGCGCTGGAACATCAGGTGGGTGACGGCGGAACGGAACTCGGCGAACTTCTGCCGGACCAGCAGGCAGTGCCGCCGGATGCTCACGTGAATCGCACGGAGCTCACGCGCGAGATGGACCGCATTCTCGGGACCTTAACGCCCAGAGAGCAAACGGTCATCCGGTTACGATTCGGCATCGGCGAAGACCAGGCACGGACCCTCGAGCAGGTGGGGCAACATTTGTCGGTTACGCGCGAACGAATTCGACAGATCGAGGCCAAAGCGTTGAAGAAGCTCAAGACCCCCATGGTCAAGGAAATGTTTGCTGCGCTGAAGTAGCAACGGTATGACGCTACGGGAGCGCAACACGGGCGAGGCCTCGGCCTCGCCCGTGTTGTTTTGCGCGCGCTTTCGCCGTACGTGCGAGTGTGAGAGAATGCGTCGGCGGAGGATCGACTTTCCATGGTGACAGGCTCCCACAGTTCCGGTGCACCACCTACACGCGGTCTGCTTTCTCGATCGATCTGGCCTGTTCTCTCCATCTTCCTGTGTAGTCTCACGCTGACAACATTCGGAATGGGGCGCCATGAAGCCGGTGCCGCACCATTGACCGAACTTTCGGTGCCCGCCGTTGTGTCGAAAGTGCGGCCGTCGGTGGTGACCGTGCTGACACGCGGAATCCCGCCAGGGGGTTCGCAGCATGGCACGCCCTCCGGTTCCGGCTCCGGCATCATTCTCGACACCAACGGCGACATCCTGACTAACAATCACCTGGTTCAGGGCGTGACCAGCGTCGTAGTCGGATTATCCACGGGCCGGCTGACGCCCGGTCGTGTTGTCGCCCGCGACTTTCTCCTGGACCTCGCCCTCATCAGAATTACGGCGCCCGATCTGGTGCCTGCTGAATTCAGCCAGCGCACTACCCTCGAGATTGGAGAAACCGTCATTGCCATCGGCAACCCGCTGGCGTTGAAGGGAGGCTCCACCGTGACCGTTGGCGTGATCAGTGCGCTGGACCGTTCCGTTCTGACGCCGGAAGGGGAAACCCTGTACGATTTGGTGCAAACGGATGCCGCCATCAACCCGGGAAACAGCGGCGGCCCCTTGGTCGATCGCTTCGGCCAGGTCGTCGGGATCAATGTCGCCATTGCCCCGTCGGCGCAAGCTATCAGTTATGCCATCGCCATCGAAGCCATGACCTCGCCTATCGCATCGATGATGGCCCGGGGAGCCGTCGAACGGCCGGACTTGGGACTGATTCCGCTGACGATCACGCCAAGCGTGGCGGCGAGTTTTGATCTGGAGAGCGACCGAGGCATCCTCGCCCTGCAGGTGGACCAGGCCAAAGTCGCCGGACAAGCCGGATTGCAATCCGGGGATGTGGTGACAGCCATTGATAACCGTCCGCTCTACAATATGGGAGACTTCTGGCATGCCATCGAGCATGCCAACGGGCAGATGGCGTTCCAAGTCGCCACGCAGGGCAAAGCCGGAACGTCTACGATCATCATTTCACGACCTGGCCTGCCAAGGCCGTAACCCAATGAGCCTCGATCATCTCACCCATGATGCCGCTGCCGCGCCGTTTACAGGCACCGAAGCCCTGGAACGAAACGATGCCTCACGACCTGCGACGTTGGTCTCCGGCAAGACGATGCCCTATGACGAAGCCTGGACCCTACAACGCGCCTGCCGCACCGAACGAGCCGCCGACCGCTGCCGCGATCTGCTCCTGCTCATTGAGCATCCTTCCGTCTATACGCTGGGACGCACCACGCAGGACCGGCATTGGCCGGGAGCAGATCAGCTCTCCCGGGAAACCGGCATTCCCGTCATCCGGACGGAGCGTGGCGGATCGATTACCTATCACGGGCCGGGGCAGTTGGTGGGGTATCCCATTCTCCGACTGACCGATTATTGTGCGGGCCCGAAAGCCTATGTCCGCCGGCTGGAAGCGGTATTGATCGGGACGCTGGCCGAGTGGGGCATCGCCGCCCATCGGCGTGAGGGCCTGCCGGGTGTATGGGTCGGCGGCGACCGCCCGTCTAAAATCGCGTCCATCGGCGTGCGTATTTCCCAAGGCGTCACCTCGCATGGCTTCGCGTTGAATGTCTGCCCTGACCTGGAACCTTTTTCTCACATCGTTCCTTGCGGCATTTCCGGTTGCCGCGTCACATCGATGGCGGCACTCATGAACACCACGCCCGATCTCCAAGTCGTGCAGCAACAGATCGCCGCACAGTTCGCCGCTCAGTTTCATCTCACCTGGACGGAGACCGTGGCTCTTGCACGGTTCGCGGCCAGGATGGAATCACCGGCGAGCGATGTTTCCCCTTCATCCATTCATGTCATGCGCCATCCACCCTCGAAGGAGCTCCCTGATGACTGAGCTGAATACCCACACCTTCCGTTTCGCTGTCGCACAATTTAATGAAGCGGCCGAAGCGATGCAGCTGGATACCAACCTGCGCGAGCGGCTGAAACTGCCACAGCGTTCGTTGATCGTCAGCATACCGGTACGCATGGATGATGGCCGCGTTGAAGTGTTCACGGGATACCGTGTCCAGCACGATACGGCCCGGGGTCCTTCAAAAGGCGGCATCCGGTACCATCCGGATGTGAATCTCGGTGAAGTCGCCGCCCTCTCCATGTGGATGACGTGGAAATGCGCCCTGGCCGACCTGCCCTACGGCGGCGCCAAAGGCGGCGTGCGGGTGGATCCTAAGCAATTGAGCCGCGCGGAACTCCAACGCCTCACCAGGCGATACGCGGCGGAAATTTTCCCCCTCATCGGCCCGGACAAGGACGTGCCCGCGCCTGACGTCGGGACCGACCAACAGGTGATGGCCTGGATCATGGACACGTATAGCCAGCAGGTCGGCTATGCGGTGCAAGGCGTGGTCACGGGAAAACCGTTGTCCATCGGCGGCAGCCTGGGGCGGGAAGAAGCGACCGGTCGTGGTGTGGTCTATGTGACTCTGGAAGCGCTCCAACACTTGAAACTGGATGTCGCAAAAGCCACGGTCGCGATTCAGGGCTTCGGCAACGTCGGCTCGCATACGGCCCGCATCATGCAGCAGGCCGGCGCGCGGGTGATTGCCGTGAGCGACGTGAGCGGCGGGCTCTACAACTCCAAAGGCCTCGACATTCCTGAGTTGCTGCGTCGCTACCGCGAGAACCATGAGCCGCTACGCGACATCACGTTGGGCGAACCCATCACGAATGACGAACTGCTCCAGCTGGACTGTACCGTGCTGGTTCCTGCCGCCCTGTCCGAACAAATCACCGACGCCAACGCGGCGAAATTACGCTGCCGAATTCTGGCAGAAGGCGCAAATGGGCCCACGACGCTGGAGGCTGATCGCATTCTGACCGATAAGGGGATCTTCATCATTCCCGATATTCTGGCGAACTCGGGCGGCGTCATCGTCTCGTATTTTGAATGGGTGCAGGACGTGCAGCGCTTCTTCTGGAAAGCCAAGGACATTCAAGACCGGTTACAAGACATCATCACGAGCGCCTTCCACAGAACCCTGCACTTTTCGCTCGAACGGCGGACGACGATGCGAATGGCGGCTCTCATGTCGGGCATCGACAAAGTGGCCCAGGCCCATCTCCAACGCGGGCTTTATCCCTAAGTCACGATGAAGGCGAACCTGCGGTTCACACGATGACCCGATACATCCTCGCGGCGATTGCGGGCATGTGGATGGCCGACGGGCTTGCCCTGTTGAGCGCCCCTCTGCTGGTCATCCGACGGCTGAAGGAATCCCTCGACGAGACTCCGCACCTGCTCCGCTGGCAAGCGATTGGAATCGGCCTGGGCATCATGCTGCTGCTGTGGACGACGCCGCTGCCCTATCAACCCCTCTGGTGGATGACCGGCGGTGCCATGGTCATCAAGAGCGGCTTCCTGATATGGGGGCCGGCGGCCTGGCGCACGCCCCTCTTGAGTTGGTGCTTCACACGCGAGGCAGTGGACTACCGATTTTTCGGTCTGTGGCTCTGCACGCTTGCCGTCCTGCTCCTGCATGCGTTAGGGTTGCTGCACGGATAACGTTTCACTCCCCGCTTCACCGTGGCCGGTACCAGCCTATGAGCCGTCAATCCATCGTTGCTCTTTGGGAAGAACACAGCCGCGACGGCTGGCCTCAATTTTCCAGCCCGAATGAAGGGCAGTTGATGACGTTGGATACCGTGATCGGCGGATGCGCGGTCTTTTATCTCGACGGGCAACCGGAGATGGACAGCCACCGTCTCGCGATCCTTGAGGATTGTGTGGCCGATCTGGATGGTCTTCTCGAAGAGCTGTCGGATGACAGCCTGGGCTATTTCCAGCGCCTTCGCCGACTCGCAACCGCCCTCGTTGACCTGGGCCGCCAAGCCTAATTCCGTTCACGCCGTCGGACGAGGACCGGCCATCATGCCGGCCCCCGCAGCTACCTGCTTACGGTAACTCGACGATGTCTTTCTTCATCGGTCCGAGCAACGCCAGGAGCTCCCCCTTCTCCCCCGCAGGCACCTTAAACGTGTCGAGCGCCGCCACCAGGTCCTGGACCAACGCCCCGAAATCTGCTGAGCTGATCTGCATGCCCAGGTGAGTACCCTTCATATCCCGCCCCTGATATTGACACGGCCCGCCTGTTGCCTGGCAGACCTGATCAACGAGATGCCCCTTCAACTTCGGGATGTCGGTAGTCGCAAACCGGTTGTTGATTCGTCCATCCGCTGCGACATTGGCGACAAATTGGTCGACTACCGCCGTAATCGCCTGCTTGCCGCCCAAGCGGTCATATAACGACTTCGTCATGGTCGCCGTGACTTCAGGGCGTGGAGCCTGGCTCACTCCACCCGTTTCAGCGCATCCGCCGCACAGTGCCACAGCCCCCACGAGCATCGCTCCCATCCCGTACTTCGACACCATCGCCCACCTCCCTTATTGATGAATGGCCGGTTGCCTGGCCTCGCCGCCAGCAGGAGCGCAGTGCCCTGTGCGGCGACATTCCAGTTGACGGCTCACCATAGGAGACCTAAGATGTATTCGTCTAATATATTGTTTTCATCGAATCTATAGTCTATGACTATAGCGGCAGGGAGCCTGTGTGGAACTGCGACAATTGGAATATTTTATGGCCGTGGCAACGCACCAAAATTTCAGCCGCGCCGCGGAGCATGTGCATGTATCCCAGCCATCGTTGTCGATTCAGATCGGCGGGCTTGAAAAGGAGTTGGGCACGCGGCTGTTCGACCGTCTCGGGAGAAAGGTCGTGCTGACGCAGGCAGGCGAACTCTTTCAGGTGCATGCAGAGCGCGCCTTGCGTGAAGTGGAGCAGGCGGCGCAGGTGGTTCACGAATTGCTCGGCGCGAAACGCGGCCGATTGGTGGTTGGCACGCTATCGACGGTCAATTCCTATCTGATTGCGCCGTTGGTTTCTCGATTCAAACAGCGTTTCCCCGACATTCATCTTCAGGTACACGCGCAACCCTCTTCCGAGATCGTCCAGGGTCTGCTGACCAATCGCCTCGATATCGGCATTTGTCTGCTCCCGCTGACCCATACGCATGTCACCACCATCCCGTTGTTTGAAGAGCGGCTCGCCCTCATCGCCCCCGCCGGCATGAAGATCGGGAAGCGCCGCGCGCGCATGCAGGACCTCGCGCCGCTGCCGCTGGTCCTGATGCCGGCTGATTATTGCCTGCGAAAAATGGTCGAATCGGAATGTGCGAAAGCCGGTGTTCACCCGCAGGTGGTTCTGGAAATGACATCGCCGGAAGGCATTCTCCAGGCCGTGGCGGAGGGCACCGGGGCCACGATCTTACCTGAGCTCTACGTCAAATCCCGGCTGCCGGCATCAGAGCTCCAGATCATCGATCTGTACGATCCCACGCCCTGCCACACCGTCGGGCTCGCCTATCTCACGAAACGCCATCGCGGGCAAGCGGCCGACGCATTTGCCGCGCTCTGCAAAACCACGATGCGTGATCTGCAATCGGGGTCGACCGGATCTTCTCGAAACAAGCGCTACAAGCGGACAGCCGCCTGACGCCTCACAGCGATAGCGCGGCAGATGCACGAGCCCAGACTTCTCCACACCCGCAATAAGCACAGCCGCGACCTTGAAAGTCAGATGGCCGCTTGGATAGAATGCCCTGTTGCGTGACCCTGCCCTCTTTCCTGTGGCCGGTCATCGCAACCCGGTCTTAGGTTTTCAGCATGGGCTTTATGGAGGCATTCATGATGCAGCGTACGCGGACGTTCACAGCCTTGATGACTATGCTGGGGTCCCTGTGCCTCGCTGCCATCGCCATTGCCGAACCCTATGAACTCAGCAAGAACGACGTGAGCGACCCGAAGGTGATTGCAAGCCAGGATGTGTCCCTGTTCGGGATCAAGCTGGGCGATGATGAAGCCAAAGCTCTCGACGGACTGGTGAACGAAAAGATCCCCGGTATCAAGGCGGAACAAGAGGCCACCTTCATTTTCTTGCTCGATCAGCGTAAACCGACCGGACCCATGGCGGGCGTACGGGTACAGGACGGCAAAGTCGATCTCATCTTCATCAATAATCGTTTTGCATTTAAAACGCGCGGCATCTTCCGCAATGTCCTCAACAGCGAAAGCCCGGACGATGTGCGCAAGATTCTGGGCAAGGAAGATTATGGCGACGAGAATGTGATGGGCGCCCTGCTGGCCTACGACAAGCAGGGCTTTCAGGTGAATTATCTCGGCAAGGACGTCAACGTGGAGTTTTCACTCCCGCACTAAACCATCAGACGACAGAGTTCCGCTCCGACCATCTCGAACGTTCCGTACGTTTTGCCTGTTCCAGTTCCATCCCCCTCGCGCTCTTTCGCTCTCAACAACACACACTCGTGCCAGCCTCGCTCACCACGAGACCGGCACAGATCACGTGCCACCATTCACGCTGACGGGAAGTTATCGGGCCAGGGCTGCCCGGCTGTCGCTCAGGCGCAGGCCGTAATTGATGAGGCTGGTCGCCGTATTCCAGCGACGCTTGGAATTGAGGATCACGAGCAGCAGATCGCTGCCATCCTGGGAGACTTTCGCAATCAGACAGCGGCCGGCCTTCGAGGTAAAGCCCGTCTTCACCCCTTGCACCCCGGGAATCCGGCCCAGCAGCCGATTGGTCGTGCGCAAGACGTACGCGCGATGCTCGTTGATCGGCATGATGATTTCGCGTTCTTCGCGGACGAGCTCTTTGAACACGGGGTGATGCAGGGCAATCTCGCTGAGCTTGGCCAGATCTTCCGCCGTGGAATAATGTTCCGGCGCATCAAATCCGCACGCATTGCTGAAATGGGTATTGTGTAACTCCAACGCCGCCGCCTTGGCATTCATGAGATCGACAAAGCGGGCCTCGTCGCCGCCGACATGTTCGCTGGCCGCCAGGCAGGCATCGTTCGCAGAGACAATCAGCATCGCCTTCAGCAAATCTTCCAGGCGGAAAATTTGTCCCGTTCGCAGGCGCAGGTGCGTTTTATGGGCGCGAGCGGCCTTGGGACTCACGGTCACTTCATCATCCAGGTGGCCATATTCCAGGATCACTAACGCCGACATGATCTTCGTGAGACTCGCCGGGGACAGCCGCTTTTCGCTTTCAAACTGATAGAGCGTCGTGCCCGTCTTCAATTCCTTCAGGAGAATGCTGTGCGCCGGCACGTGCCGCCATCGAAGGCTGTGATGTGCTTGCTTGGCCGATGGGACGGGCCTGGGATCGTACGGGACGGTAATGACCTCGTCATCCACATCGTTGTCGATCGCCCGGGCTTGGCCGGTCCACAGCGCGGCGAGGAGGAACGGAACGACCATGACAGCCACCGGCAACATCCGATGTGAACGATTCATGCGGAATGTCTATGCTTTCTTGTGACGAGCAGAGGAGTTCTGACGGTCACAGGGTATAGGTTTCTCGAACCTTCGTGCCACGCACACTGCTGGAAATCACTTTGTGAAAAAACCGGAGCAGATCGGCCAGATCGATCCAGAACCCGCAGTTCAGGCAGCGCGCATACAGCCGACGATTCATGAGCGTGTAGTGCCGCTCCACCATCATAAATCCTTTGCATTTCAGGCAGTGCATCGCCCGACCATTGCCCCTTCGACATGATTGCGTAGACGTCTCCGCGCATCTCAGACCGATACCAACGTCGTCACTTGTTTAGCGGAGACGATTGAGGATAAGGGCGAGGCAGCCGGCCAACAACCCACCCCCGAAGATCGTGGTACTGAAGGAAAGGATCGCGCCGGAACTTCCCGTGGGGTTGGCCCCCGATACCAGATCGCGCACCCCGCCTTGAACCATTAAGACTGCCAGCGTCGTCAGGCAGCCCATGCTAAACCACCACAAAAACGATCGCACGAGCCCCCGTGGTCTGATCGCTGAAATTGGCGCGGACCATAGTCCGGCGACCTTTTCGAACTCTATCCGAGCCCTATCGAGGTGTCAAGCAAACTGCCTGTCTCCTCTTCGGTTGTCGCGGCGGAAATCTGAATCGGTCGTTATTCCGTTTTGGTGGTTGGCGGGAGTTGCCCTTTCCTGCCGTGATGCAAAAAGACCGACACGCTGGCGGCGCCGTTATCGGCCGTCACGAGCCCCGGCTCCTCCTCGTTGTCCGCCGAGACCCGATAACTTGCGACGGCAAAGGGACCGTTCTTCGTGCGGTAATTGCGCGGCGGATAGTGAAAGGTGCCGTCGCCACGCCCGAACAAAATGGAGAGGTCGGTGGACTGTAAATTGACGACCGCTACATCGTCGATGTGGTCGCCGTCGAAATCATGGGCCACACCGAAATTGGGGCTGGCATCGGCGCCGGAGTCCTTGCCCGGCTGAAAGGTGCCGTTCCCGTTGCCGAGAAAGGTCGTGAAGCTATCCCCTTCGCCGTTGATGACCAGGAGATCGGGCAGATGGTCGCTATTAAAGTCGGCGAAACTCACGCCCAACGGCCGCCGGCCGGTTTTGTAATCTTTTGGATTAAGGAAGGTTCCATCGCCATTGCCGATCCATACGGAGACGGCACTCAACATCGGCCCGCCGTTCGTCACCACTAAATCCGGCTTGCCGTCCTGATTGAGATCTTTGAGCGCCACGGACGTGGGGGTATCCCCATATTCATATTGCACGCCGGGCCGAAATTCTCCGTTGGCGCTCCCAAGAAAAATCTTCACCTTATCGTTGCGTAAGGCCACGGCTAAATCCGGATGCCCGTCGCCGTTGACGTCCTGGCTGGAGATGGAGACGGGCGTGCGATGCACCGGATACTGCGGCCCTTCATCGAACTTCCCGTTGCCTCGCCCGAACAGGATGGAGACCTGATCTCCGCCCGAACAGGCCAGTGCCACGTCGAGCTGGTCATCATGGTTAAAATCGTTGAGCGCGAGCGAGCGCGGCTCCTGGCATACCTTCACCTGCACCTGATCGCGAAAGGTTCCATCACCATTGCCGAAGAGCAGCGAAATGGAGTTACTGGATATGTTGGTGGTGATGAGATCGGTGATTTGATCCCGATTGAAGTCGGCCGTCGTCACGGTCGTCGGGTTCTTGCCGACCGCATAACTTTCAAAATAATAGAAGGGATCCGGCGGGACGTAGGGGTCCGTTTTGGAGCAAGCGAAGAAAAGGGGCAAGCCGGCTATGAGAGCCAAACCGACTCGACCGATCGCCCGACTCTTGTTGGCACAGGTGTCGATGGTCATCGCCATCCCGATGAAAAAGGCATGACATTCCGGCCAAGTCCATGCTTCGCCGCTCCCAATCCTTCTGCGCTGAGCGGAGTATACAGAGCCCTTTTCTGCTTCGCAACGAAGTCTCGGCGTCAGGGTCGTCGGTTGGCGCTTGGCCTTCGGCTCCCGAATGGTCGCAGCTGCGTAGGCCTTTCGCCCCTTTGAAAACTTGGAAAGCCTTAGGCTACAATGCGTCCCAAGTGTGGAGGAGGTGCCCATGAGCAAGAAAGTTACGATTCCGTTGTCGATGTATGGCGTCGCAGAAGTCCTGAAATGGTGTATTGATCGCAACAACGGCCGTGTGCCTGGAGTCGATACAGAAGGGTTCAAACATATGCAGGCTCTTTTGGCCGAAAAGCCGACGTCGAACGACTATCTGGCGCTCGACCAATTCTGGAAGAAGCAAGTCGCATTGGAATTAACGGAAGACGAGGTTTCGACCATCGACCGTTGCCTCTACGACATTCCGAATTTTGATAACGAACCGCTGCCCCAGATTCGTCATAAATTCTGGCCCCAAGCAGCCGGCGTCGCGGCACACTAAGCGACCAGTCCTCGTCTATTTCCTTCAGTTTGGTGATCCCACCCACAGGCGTTCGGCTTGTGGGTGGAGTCTCCGTTCAACGCCAGCCCTCTCATCAACATCGACAACCTGATACGCGCCAGAATAGACTATTCACGTTTCCAGGCGCCAGCGCGATTCCGGCACGGTCTTAGATCATTCGTCACGACCGCCCGAAAAGAGATGCTGTAGACGTGCATCCTCCTGCCATGCGCGCATGAGCAATCCCCCTGCACAATGAACAGCGTGCCTGGGAGAAATGCGAGAGCGGTGGAAGGAATGGAGAAAAGAGAGCCGCCCGGCCTCATTCAGCCCAGGCGGCTCCGGAGACTGTTACAGAGAGCCTTCGCCCTTGAGAAACTTTCTAAATCGCCCCATCAGGTCGGCCCCCAAGGTGCCGCCTTCCGGCTTCTTCACTTCGGGATCACTGAAATGGGAACGAATTTCCTGCAGCCGTTTTTCCGCCTGATCGTTCCCCTGCAACCGCTTGGTTTTTTGGAGTGCGGTGTCGAAGGCATCGAACGTCAGCTCGTTGTAGCCGAATGACCGGATTCGCTTCACGGCTTTCATCATGGCCTGATTGCGGAACGTGGTGAGGTGCTCCGAGTCGACTTCTTTCAACCCCAACTTGCGAGCCCTGCGTTCGGCCGCTTTGCGGATGCCGCTGCGCACAAAATCGGGCGAGGTTTGCAGGCGCTTCCAGGCCTCGTCGCTCCAGGCCACGCGTTCCTGTGGGGCTTCCCACAACTGCACAGCAGTCTGTTCGTCAATTCTGGTCAAGCCCTTCTCTCGCGCCATCTCCTCGGTATCATGCCGGATCATGTCGCTCACGAAGTCCATGGCGATCGGCGGAGATTCTTTGATCTTCTGTTGCAAGAGCGCTAAGGCCCCTTCGGTCCACTCCAGCGGAGTCGCCTCCCGTTCGCGGATCTCACCCAAGGCTTCGACCTTGTCGAACAGATCGACATTGACTTCCATGTGGCCGCCCTTGCGAGCGATCTCATCGGCGATTTGCTTGATCATCCCCCGCATGAATTCCGGTACGGCAGCGAGGCGCTCCTTGGCGGCAGCGGTCCAGGGGAGCTGCCCTTTGGCCATTTGATCAGCCGCCTCGGCCATTCCGCCTTCACCACCCATGGTCCCCATCATCTGACCTTTGAACTGCTCGAGGATCTCTTCGGTGATTTCGGCATAGCCCAACTCACGCGCCTTCTTCTCGGCCAGGCGGCGGACCATTCCCCGCAAAAACATGGGCGCGCGCTCCATGCGCTTGAGCGCACCGTCACTCCACCGCACTTCAGGGGCTGCTATATTGGACGACTCTGCCACGGTATCACTCCTGTTACTTATTGAGTAATTCCTTCAATTCCTTGCCTGCCTTGAAGAATGGCACACGTTTAGCCGGCACCGCAACTGTCGCGCCGGTCTTCGGGTTACGCCCTTCCTTCATACGCCGCGCACGAAGCCGGAAGCTTCCGAACCCCCGAATCTCCGTCTTGTTGCCGTTTCGCAGGGAGTCCCGGATACAATCGAAAATCGTATTGACGACGATTTCCGCCTGCCGCTTCGTCAACGTGGTGACCTGCTCCGATACCCGCTCGATAATCTGCGCTTTGGTCATCGTCCCTCTCCTCGTGGGTGGGGCTTACGTACAGGTGAATTGCTGCGTTGCCATACTCATCAAGCCTCGACCGATCAGAACGCCATCAGGTATTTCAGTTTGACGCCGGTATCGAACTCCAACTTCGGAAACACCGACGACCAACGTGATTCGATGATGTCCCGGAATGAAAACCGTTTGCGCGGCTCGACGACTTTCGGTTCGCCTTCCATGCCGGCGATGTCCGCTGCGATATGGATCGCGTCGTCGAGATCGCCCAGCTCGTCGATCAACCGCGCCTCTTTCGCCTGACGACCGGTATAAATCCGGCCATCGGCCAAGGGTTCCACCTCGGATACTTCCAGCGATCGCCCATCGGCTACGGCTTGAATAAACTGCTGATGGACGTCATCCATCACAGACTGCAATAGCTTGCGCTCTTCGTCGCTCATCTTGCGCACGGGCGATCCGACATCTTTGAAGCGCCCGCTCTTGATGACCACGCCCTCGACGCCGACTTTTTTCATCAGGCCTTCGAAGTTCGCCATTTCCATAATGACGCCGATACTCCCCGTCAGGCTACCCGGATTGGCAATGATCCGGTCGGTGGCTGCCGCAATGTAATAGCCGCCTGACGCAGCCACAGTGCCCATGGACGCGATGATGGCTTTATTACTTTTGTTTTTCACCCGTTTGACGGCATCGTGAATTTCCTGAGACGGCACGACCCCTCCGCCAGGACTGTCGATACGCAACACGATCGCCTTCACCAGCGGATTCTCGCTGTAGTGCTTCAATTCGCTGATGGTCGCTTGCGCATCCAGGATCACGCCCTCGATGCGAATGAGGGCCACTCGATCCTGGGTTGAGAAATCGAGGTCGGGGAGGAGCGCGTTCAAGAAAATCAACGCTCCTCCCACAATCACGATGGCCCAGAGGATACGGCGCAGTAGACTCCGCTGTGGTTTCCCCGCCGTGTCTGTGTGTGGGCCCATTCAGTCTCCCGACGTTTAGGCTTCGGAATCGTTCTGGTTCCGCTTCCGGCTTTGCTTGGCCGCGCGTCCCAGGGTTTGATCGATTCCGCCCTGCGAAGCATGGAATTCATCCACCTGGCGGCGGTCGGAATCCAGCTGATGATCGCGGAGGCTGAGCGCAATCTTCCGCTCGTCGCGATCCACCTTGATGATCTTCGCCGTGACGTCATCACCCGGCTTGAACTTTTCTTCCATGCGAACGTTGGCGTCCAGACCCACTTCGCTGATGTGGATCAAGCCTTCTACGTCCCCGTCCAATTCGATAAAGAGTCCGAAATCAGCGATCTTGCTGACCTTGCCGGTAATGCTATCGCCGACCCGGTACTTGTTGGGAATCTGCTCTTCCCATGGATCGCGGGACAATTGCTTGTAGCCCAGCGAGAGCCGTTCCTTCTCCTTGTCGATGCGAATCACGACGGCATCTACCTTCTGGCCCTTCTTGAAGAGCTCCGACGGATGCTTGATATGCTTCGTCCAGGACATGTCGGAAATGTGAATTAAGCCATCGATACCTTCTTCCAATCCCACGAACGCGCCGAAGTCGGTCAGGCTCTTCACCTTGCCTTCGATCCGCGTACCGGCCGGATATTTGGCTTCGATCATGTCCCAGGGATTCGGCGCCGTCTGCTTCATGCCCAAGGAAATCTTGCGGCTTCCCGGATCGATATTCAAGACGGCTGCTTCCACCTGATCACCCACCGACACCACACGCGATGGGTGCCGCACTTCGTGCGTCCACGACATCTCGGACACGTGGACCAACCCTTCCACGCCCGGCTCCAGTTCGACGAACGCGCCGTAATCGGTCAAGCTCACCACCCGACCGCGCACGCGTGTCCCCACCGGGTACTTCGCCGCCACACCGGTCCAGGGATCCGCCGACTTCTGCTTGAGGCCCAGCGAGATACGGCCGGTTTCCCGATCGTACTTGAGCACGGTAACTTCGACCTTGTCGCTGACCTGGAACAACTCGGACGGATGTCCCACACGGCCCCACGACATATCGGTGATGTGCAACAAGCCATCGATCCCACCCAGATCGATGAACGCACCGTAATCGGTGATGTTCTTGACCGTACCTTGAATCAACTGGCCTTCCTTCAACGTGGACAAGGTCGTCTGGCGACGTCGGTCGCGGGTTTCCTCCAGCAGGACGCGCCGGGAAACCACCACATTGCCGCGGCGATGGTTGATCTTGATGATCTTCAGCGGGAAGGTCTTGCCGACCAACCCGTCCAGATCGCGGACGGGATGCAGATCGATCTGGGAACCGGGCAAGAACGCCTTGACGCCGATATCGACCATCATGCCGCCCTTGATACGGGAAATTATCTTGCCTTCGATGCTTTTTTCTTCCTTGTGTAGCTTCTCCAATTCCTCCCAGATTTTCATCTTGTCGGCTTTTTCTTTGGAGAGCACCAGATTGCCGTCCGCGTCTTCGCATTCCTCGAGATACACCTGCAGGCGATCGCCCACTTTCAATTGCCCCAATTCTTCCTGCGAGAACTGGTCGGCGGGAATCATCCCTTCGGACTTGTAGCCGATATCGACGACGACTTTGTCCTTGCCGATCGCGACGACCATGCCCTCGGTGATGGTGCCTTCCTCAAAATTCCGGAAGGTTTCCTCATACATCGCCGCTAAGGCATCGCGGTCGAGCTTGGGTTCGCTTTGTGGGGTGGCAGTACTCATGAAAGGTCCGTCCTCCGGCCTATGCCGGGTGCTGATCGTGAAAAAAACCGAGTCTTACTCAGCGTTGCAAGACTTGGCTGTCGATCTGGCTTCTAGATCATGCGACGGTCCGGCCTGGGCCTTCCCGTCTCCGGGGTTCGGCACCTGTCCGAGCTCCGCAATCTTGGCCATCACCGTACGACTGACATGTTGATAAAACACTTTGCCTTCCAGCTGCGCGGCGTCTGCTGAGAAGTCCAACGGGTCTCCGTAGGTCACCGTCACACGGCGAAATCTCGGCCACTTGGCCCCGGGGGGCAGCACTTCAAACGTCCCGCCGATATGCGCCGGCACCACGCGACATCCCGTTTGCGACACGATCACCCCGATCCCCGGCTTCCCAGGTTTCAACGCACCGGTCATCGTCCGCCCGCCTTCGGGGAAAATGGCCACCGCCTTTTCCTCGTTGATCAAGGCAACCGCTTTACTGAAGGCGTCCCGATCGAGGCGGCCGATCCGTAATGGAATCCACCCCAACGCTTGCAGCAGGCCGTTGAGCAGCGGGATCGGAAACAGGTCATGCCGCCCCATGTACCAGACCCGCCGGGGAATGCCGCAGCCCAGCAGCGGAATATCCAAATAGCTGGCGTGGTTCGACGCGATCAACAGTCCGCCCTGTCGCGGCACCCGGCCGATGGTGCGATACCGGAAACAGATCCAGCCGATACTGCGCGAGAGGACCCACAAGAGGCCGTACAGTGCGGAGCTCACAATCGTGCCGCAACCACAGCCATCATATGCGAGACGACCTCCTCCACCGGCATGCTCGACGTGTCGAGCCGCTCCGCATCGGGTGCGGGAATCAACGGCGCCACCGCGCGGGAACGGTCACGATCATCACGCCCGGTGAGGTCGCGCTTGGTCTGATCAAATTGAACCGAGTGCCCCGCCGCCACCAGTTCGCGATGCCGTCGGGTGGCTCGGACTTCTGCATCGGCCTCGAGAAAAAACTTCACGTCGGCTTCCGGGAACACCCTGGTCCCGATGTCGCGCCCTTCCGCCACGACGCACCCTTCGGCACCGATTTGCCGTTGCACGGGCAACAGCCATTCACGAACGGCCGGGATGGCGGACACCATCGAGGCCAATGCCGTCACTTCCGGGGTTCGCAGCTCCCCGGTAATATCGCGCCCGTTCAGCAGCACGTGGGATTGTTCCGGTCCACAGGCCATCTGCAGTGTCGTTTTAGGGAGCAACGCGGCGATGGCCTGGTGATCGTCAGGGCTGAGCCCCGTATTATGAACCTTCCACGCAATGGCGCGATACAAGGCACCGGTATCCAGATACAAGTAGCCAAGCCGCAACGCCAACAGTCGCGCCACCGTACTCTTCCCTACACCGGCTGGACCATCAATCGCGATGATCAAGCCACGTTTGCCGCGGTTGGCGACATCGATTTCACCCACGCCGTCCTCGCACTATAGCCGTTTCCCAGAATCAGTCAATAGTTCCAAGAGCTTATGATCAAAATTTGGGAATGAGGTCTCGATACAATCCGTATGGAGAATCTGCGTCGCCTGAGCGGCGGTTAACCCGCCGATGGCGACAGACATGGCCACACGATGATCGCCATGACTCTCGCAGATGGCGCCGGTCAGGGCGCCATTGGCACCATTGCGTCCGAGCCCTTGGATGACCATCCCGTCTGGCCGCTCTTCGATGCGCGCTCCCATCGCGCGCAACTCTGTTGCCATGGTGGCGATCCGGTCGCTTTCTTTTACCCGCAGTTCTTCAGCGCCGATGATCACGGTCTCACCCTCCGCCACGGCTGCTGCCACGCAGAGAATAGGAAATTCATCGATGGTCTGAGGAATCTGATCGGGCCCGATGCGTACGCCATGAAGCGGCCTGGAGAGTACCCGCAAATCCGCGACGGGCTCCCCCGCCTCCTCGCGCGGATTCAGCATCTCGACATGCGCGCCCATCTGGCGCAAGATGTCGATCAGGCCGGTTCGCGTCGGATTCATCCCCACATTACGAATCGTGACATCGGAATCCGGGACAATGGAAGATCCGACCAGGAAAAATGCCGCAGCCGAGAGATCACCGGGCACCACCACCGGTTTGCCACTCCAACGGACAGCAGGACGCCCTTCGATCCGGACCGTGCATCCGTCCCGCTCAAATGGAATCTCGAAATAGGCCAGCATGCGTTCGGTGTGATCTCGCGAGAGCCGGGGCTCGGAGATGGTCGTGAGGCCATCCGCATACAGGGCTGCGAAGAGCAAGGACGATTTGATCTGAGCGCTTGCAACGGGCGAGACATAGGACATGCCCTTGAGTCTGGTCCCCGTAATGGCCAAGGGCGCAAGTTCCCCGCCCTTCCGCCCGGCAATAGTTGCGCCCATCGCGCGCAGCGGCTTCACCACCCGCCCCATAGGACGTCGTCTGATCGATTCATCTCCGGTGAGGATCGTAAAAAAATCCTGCCCCGCCAACAGCCCGGCCATCAAACGGATTCCGGTCCCTGAATTGCCGCAATCGATGGGGCCGAACGGTTCCGTCAATCCCCACATGCCTTTGCCGTAGACCGTCAACGATTCCGGCGTCTCCTCGATTCGCACTCCCAGCGACTGGAAGGCGCGCATGGTATTCAAGCAATCTTCGCCGCGGCAATACTCCGTCACGGTGCTCGTTCCTTCGGCCAACGCCGTGAGGATGATGGCCCGATGCGTGACGGACTTATCGCCCGGCACCGTGATGGTGCCCTTCAACGGGCGGCCTGGCGTGATCGTTAACGAAGCCATCGCAGCTTAGGCCTTCCCTGGCGTCCGGGGAATGAGTTGTTCGCGTTCGTGCTTGGCCTTGTCCAATTGTTTTTCGATCCCAGCCGCATCACCGGCGGCAATCAACCGTTTCAACTCACCGAGATGCCGTTCATAGGTCTCGATCAACGACACAACGTTGTCCCGATTCCAGAGAAAAATGTCTCGCCACATCTCCGGAGAACTGGCGGCGATCCTGGTGGTGTCGCGCAATCCGCCGCCGGAATGACCGGCCAGATCCAGTTCCGGCACGCCATGGTCGCGCACATCCGCCAAGGCCGTCATCAACGCAAAGGCTGCCACGTGTGGCAAGTGACTGACGGCGCCGAGGATCTTGTCGTGGAGGAACGGATCCATCTCGAGCACGATCGAACCCGCGAGTTCCCAGATTCTACGAACAATTTTCAGTGCCTCGGGATCTGTGTAGGCGGTGGGCGTCAGAATGCAGCGGGCACCGGAAAAGAGCGTCTCCGATCCGGCGGCTACCCCGGTCTTTTCCTTGCCGGCAATGGGGTGGGCGCCGACAAATTTTACCCCTGACGGCAGCAGAGCCTCGGCCCGGGTGACCAACTCCCCCTTCACGCTGCCGACATCGCTGACGATCGTATCGGGCTTGAGACAGCCGGCCCACTCCTGCAGGTGCCGCTCATAGGTATCCACCGGCGTGGCCAGCAAGACGAAGTCTGCACCTTCGACGCCTTCGCGAGGATCAGACACGTACCGATCGATGGCGCCGACCTCAACCGCCGTTTTCAGGTTCTCCACGCGGCGCCCGATGCCGACGACGGAATCCGCCAGCTTCTGACGGCGCAGGATCATCCCCAGGGAGCCGCCGATGAGGCCGACCCCGATAATGGCCACTTGTTTAAAATGTGGTGTCGTCATTGGATACTTGCCGGGTTCTCAAGATATGCCCAGGTCAGCGTCTCGCCTCTTCATTACAAGGTGCGATCGACGGCGGCGGCGATCTTGCGCAAATCTCCCATCAGTTCTTTGAATTTCGACGGCCGGATGGATTCCTCTCCGTCACACAGGGCACATTCGGGATTGGAATGCACTTCGATCAACAGACCATCGGCTCCGGCAGCGATCGCCGCTTTGGACATCGGCGCCACCAAATCCCACTTACCGGTGGCATGACTCGGATCGACGATGACGGGAAGATGCGACAGATCCTTGAGCGTCGGGATGGCCGCGAGATCCAGCGTGTTCCGATACTGCGTTTCAAAGGTGCGGATCCCGCGCTCGCACAACATGACGTTGCGGTTGCCGCGGGACATGATGTACTCCGCAGAGAGCAGAAACTCCTTGATGGTAGCTGAGAGACCGCGCTTCAACAACACCGGCTTATCGTAGGCGCCGACTTCCTTGAGGAGCTCGAAGTTCTGCATGTTACGGGCGCCGATTTGAATGATGTCGGCCTTCTCCAGGAAGAGTTCGATATCACGGGTATCGAGAATCTCGCTCACGACCGGCAGGCCGGTCTGCTTCTTGGCCTCCACCAGATAATCCAGCCCTTCGCGTCCCAATCCCTGGAAGGAATAGGGCGAGGTTCGCGGCTTATACGCCCCGCCTCGCAAAACCGTCGCGCCGGCCGATTTGACTTCGTGGGCGATCCCTACGGTCAATTCCAACCGTTCGACCGCGCAGGGACCGGCCATGATCGTAATTTTCTTGTCGCCGATCTTGACGCCGTTGACGTCGATGATTGTATTTTCTTTCTTAAACTCGCGACTGACGAGCTTCCATGGAGCCAGAATCGGCAACACACTTTCCACACCGGGCAAGGCGGTCAACGGCTGATTGTGCAAGATCCGGTCGTCGCCGATCACGCCGATAATAGTCCGTTCCTGCCCGGCCGAGATGTGCGACTTCAACCCCAATTCCCGAAGCCGGTCGGTGATGTGATCGACTTCCCGCTCCGAAGCGTCAGGCTTCAAGACAATAATCATGGTCTCGTCTCGCTTTCCTTATTGCGACGCGCGTGTGACGTCTTCCAGCGCGCTCAGGAACAATTGGTTTTCTTCCGGGAGGCCGATGGTCACCCGCAACATGCGGCCTTCGATATGACGCACAATGATGCCCTTGGCCAACAGCGCGTCAAAGACTGCGCGCCCGCTTCTTCCGACATCGAAATAGAGAAAATTCGTTTCACTGGGCAAGGCCTCGAACCCCAGCCGGCGCAGGCCGGCACGCACTTTGTCCATTTCCACGTGATTGAGAGAGCGGCTTGCGGTCACATGCGCGTCGTCGTCCAGCGCCGCCAATGCGGCACGTTGCGCCATGCTGTTGGCGTTGAAAGGGGGACGGATTCGATTCAAGTAATTGGTGATTTCAGGAGTGGTGATCCCATACCCGATGCGCAAGCCCGCTAATCCATAAATCTTGGAGAAGGTTCGCAAGACGATGACAGGACGTCCGGCCGTGACATACCCGAGCGACTCAGGAAATTCCGGATGCCGCACATATTCGTAATAGGCCTCATCAAATACAACCACGACATGGTCCGGCACCCGCTCCATGAGCGCCGCTACCTCCGCTTTGGTGGCCATGGTGCCCGTCGGGTTGTTGGGGTTGCACACAAAGAGCAACCGCGTCTTATCGGTGATGGCGGCGGCCATGGCCGGCAAATCGTGATGCCAATTCTTCTGCGGCACTTCAACCGCTACCCCGTGCGCCGCCTTCACTTCCATTTTATAAATCACGAAGGTGTGTTCCGCCATCACGGCCTCGTCTCCCGGCGAGAGGAAGGTTCGGGCGAGGAGTCCGAGGATTTCATCGGAGCCGTTTCCGAGTATGACCTGGTCCGGTGCGACCTTCCAACGTTCGGCCAGGGCTCCTCGCAGGCGGAACGCTCCGCCATCTGGATACCGATGCAGAGTCGGAACCGTCTCGGCGAGCACGGCCATGGCCTTCGGCGAGGGCCCGATCGGATTTTCGTTGGAGGCCAGCTTCACCGCGCGCGGCAAGCCCAACTCTCGTTGTAGCTCTTCGATGGGTTTTCCAGGCACGTACGGCACGAGGGAGGCGATATCGGGATGCACCTTCAATGGCATGGTGTCACTCGGACCTCTAGGAGTAGGCGGGATACGACCCGAGAATCTTCATGAACAGACAGCGGCTCTTGACCTCTTCCGCCGCTTTCTTGACCCGCTCCTCGTCGATATGGCCCTCGATATCGACAAAGAAAATGTATTCCCAGGCTTTGCGACGCGAGGGACGCGACTCGATCTTCGTCATGTTCAAGCCATGGGAGGCAAAGGGTCGCAATAAGTCGTACAGGGCGCCGACCTTGTCCTTGACCGACAACATGAGCGAGGTTTTGTCACGGCCCGTCCGCTCCGGCGCCTTCTGTGACAACACGAGAAACCGCGTGAAGTTATTGATGTTGTCTTCGATTCTGGCTGTTACCACCTTTAAGCCATAGAGCTGGGACGCCAGTTCCGACGCGATCGCGGCGGCCGAAGGATCATCCACCGACATTTCCGCAGCCCGCGCGGTACTCGCCACCTCCGACACCGGTACGTGGGGCAGATTGGTCTCCAGCCAATTTCGGCATTGCGCAATGGCGTGGGGATGCGAATAGATGCGCTTGATGTCTGCCGCGATTCCGCTTTTTGACATGAGATGGTGCGCAACTTCCTGCAGCACTTCGCCGTAGATCAACAGGTTAGAGTCGACGAACATGTCGAGAGTGTGATTCACCACGCCTTCCGTCGTGTTCTCGATCGGCACCACACCGAAATGGGCGCGTCCCCGCTCCACTTCACTGAAGACATCCTTAATGCTGTTGACGGGGATATAGTGGGCAGAGGCGCCGAATTTTTGCATGCAGGCCATATGGGTAAATGTGGCCCTCGGTCCAAGGTAGGCGACCTTTTGCGGCCCTTCCAGGGATAACGACGCCGACATGATTTCCCGGTATACCGCTCGGATGGCCTCGGTGGGAAAGGGGCCGGTATTTTGTTTGCTGAGACGATCGAAAATCGCCGCTTCGCGTCCAGGCGTGTGCAGATTCGCGTCTGCGTCTTTGAGCTTCTTCAGCCGGCCGATCTCAATGACCGATTTCGAGCGCTCGTTCAGGAGGCGCAAAATCTGATCGTCGAGCCGATCGATTTGTTCGCGATGGACTTGCAAGTCATCAGACATGACGGGGGGATTTCCTCCTCGCGGCAGGCGTCTTTTCGAACGACGCTCCGCGAAACGAGTCCAAGCCAATGGATTGCGCTTGGACAAGTGGGTATCCTACAGGAGCCACTGCGGGCATTGCAAGGATAGGTCTGGGGATTCA
The DNA here is from genome assembly GCA_009594865.1 of Nitrospira sp. GTDB lineage: Bacteria > Nitrospirota > Nitrospiria > Nitrospirales > Nitrospiraceae > Nitrospira_A. Next base: position 29,655 of record VOPT01000021.1, read on the forward strand.
AGGAGTTGTGAGCGAATCCGCCTCACCGGACAACGGGAGCAGGTCTTTCTGTTTCTTGAAATGCTCGTAGGCCGATCTGGTCGCCTGACGGCCGCGACCAGTGCGTTCTAGAAAGCCCGCCTGGATCAAATAAGGTTCATAGACATCTTCCAGCGTGCCCTTATCCTCCTGCACCGCGGCGGCCAACGAATCAACCCCGACGGGCCCACCGTTAAACTTTTCGATCACGGTGAGAAGCACACGACGGTCCATCTCATCCAGTCCAGCCGCGTCGACCGCCAACCACGCCAAAGCATCCTGGGCGACCGGTTGAGTGATACGCCCCCCGGCCTTGATTTGGGCATAGTCCCGGATGCGCTTAATCAATCGATTGACGATGCGGGGCGTTCCCCGGGCCCGGCGAGCAATCTCAGCCGCACCGGCTTCGTCGATGGGAATACTCAGCAACCCTGCTGAACGCGTGACGATCGACGTCAGTTCCACAGAGGAATAAAACTCCAGCCGGTGCACTAATCCGAACCGATCTCGCAGAGGGGAGGTCAAAGCCCCCGCTCTAGTCGTGGCTCCAACCAGGGTAAACCGAGGCAATTCGAGTTTCACGGTTCTTGTCGAAGCGCCCTGTCCGACGACCAGATCGAGCTGATAGTCCTCCATCGCCGGATAGAGGGCCTCTTCCACCGACGCCGGTAACCGGTGAATTTCATCGATAAACAAGACATCCCGTTCCTGCAGATTGGTCAGAATCGCGGCAAGATCACCCGCGTGGCTCAAGACGAGCCCGGAGGTCGAGCGGATGGCCGATCCCATTTCCCTAGCAATGATGTGGGCGATCGTCGTCTTGCCCAGGCCTGGTGGACCGTAAAAGATCGCATGGTCCAAGGCTTCGCCGCGGCGCTTGGCCGCTTCGATGCAAATCTCCAGCGATTCCTTCATCCGCGGTTGCCCGACGTACTCCCGCAAACTCTGCGGGCGCAGCGCCGCCTCGAGCCCGCGCTCGTCGTCGGTCAGTTGGTTGCTCACGGTGCGGTCAGACATGACGAATTCCTAGAGGATATGCTCTTCAGTTATTTGGACTCGGGTGCGGGTCTGAATTTCGGTGGCGGCGGAGACGCGCCCTGCCCCGGAGCCGCCGTGCTGCCGCAATCAGGCGGGCACTTGACGCCGCCCTGGCTTGGATCGGGCATACTGGCCCCCATCTGCCGCGATTGACATTGTGACACCAGCCCGCCATCGACGGACCCGCAACGCGAAGGAACATTCGAGCGACCGACTTCATTATATCCATCCGGGCAAGATCCACAGACCGAAAGCATGTTGCCGCCTAAGGGTACGCACTGGACCAACACCGGGTCGCCATCTTTGCAGAGCTCCGGGGCATTGGTCCTTCCGGTGGTGGCGTATCCTTCCGGGCATACCCCGCAGGTCTTGCGGATACTTTTCGGCTCTTCCATGCCCTCGGCGGCGAAGACTTGTTCCGTTATCGAGACACAGAGCAAGATCGCCACTACGGCGAGCCCGGTCACGATGGCTCGCCGCCTGCTTCTCGTTTGTGCACGCTCAGTCATTGGCATGTGTCACCCCTTGGCCAGGTCTTTGAGGGCCTCTCGAATCACCTGCTCTAACCCCTGCGTCATCGCACCGGCTTCCTCCACCCGCTTCAACGCCTCTTTCACATCCGGTTGCCGATAGCCGAGATTCACTAACGCCGACAAGGCATCCCCGTACAGCGGATTGGCGGATCGTCCAGGGCCAGCTCCGGCTGGTTCGCCGGACGGATGCAACCGAGCCACCTTGTCCTTAAGCTCCAGTGCAATTCTCGCCGCCGACTTTTTGCCGATCCCCGGAACCGTTCCCAATTTTTCGATATCTGCCGCCTGAATCGCCGTGTACAGGTCTCGCACGGACAGCGTGGAGAGCACGCTGAGCCCCAATTTCGGCCCGATTCCTGAAATGCCGGTCAACAACAGAAACGCTTCCTTCTCGGCCGCGGTGAGAAATCCGAACAACTGGATCGCATCCTCGCGCACATGCGTATGGATGCTGAGCGTCACCGGCTCATGCTGATTGGGCAACGAATAATAGGTACTGAGAGGAACCAGGACCTCATAACCCACGCCATGGACATCGAGCGTGACTTGCGAGGGCGCCTTGAAGGCCACGAGGCCTGTCAGTAAGGCGATCATTTGATCAGTAGAAACGAGTGCGGCGGAGTGATGGATGAATAGACTGCGTGTTCGTCGATACTCAGTGCCGAAACTCCCGGATTAGGCGGTGGCAGCGGCAACTTTCTCCATGACCTCGTCGGAGATATCGAAGTTCGCATGAACCTTCTGCACATCGTCATGCTCGTCCAGAATTTCCATGAGCTTCAGCATGTGTTCCGCGGCCTTTTCCTCCAACGCAATCGTATTCTGGGGAATGAAGTTTAATTCAGCAAGCGTATACTCGATTTTGGCGTCGTTCAGCGCTTTCTTCACGGCCTCAAAGTCCTGCGGGCTGGTCAGCACTTCGAACGCCTTATCGCTGACCTTCACGTCTTCCGCTCCGGCTTCGAGGGCTATGGTGAGCAGCGCATCTTCCTCGACCTTCCCCTTCTCGACGACCAGCACGCCTTTCTTATGGAATTGCCAGGCGACCGCTCCGGCCTCCGCCATATTGCCGCCATTTTTTGTGAGCAAGCTGCGAATTTCGGCAACTGTGCGATTCCGGTTATCCGAGGTAATTTCCATCAAAACGGCCGTGCCACCGGGGCCGTACCCCTCAAGCGTGAACTCTTCGTATGTCACGCCAGGCAATTCGCCGGTACCCCGCTGAATGGCCTTTTTCATGGTATCGCCGGGCATATTGGCTTCTTTGGCCTTGGCAATAGCCAATCGCAGGCGTGGGTTTCCATCGGGGTCCCCGCCGGATCGCGCCGCAATCGTCAACTCACGGATAATCCGCGTGAAGACCTTGCCGCGCTTGGCATCGACCGCCGATTTGTGCCGCTTGATTGTTGCCCAATGACTGTGGCCACCCATGGCGACTCCTCTTCGCGTGCACCGCCCCTGCTATGCATCAGAGACATGAACGCGCAAAACCGGAATTGAAAAATGTACAGCTAACATAGTCCCGACAAGGGTGTCAACGCGAGGCCGGTGGCTGCGCTCTTGCTGAACAGGACCGCCTTATTCGGAGTAGAACAGGAGCTGCACCCCGATCACGAGGACGAGGCTTGCCCAGACGAGTTCCCAATACGATCGTTCCGTCGCGAGTTGCCTCTGGCGCCAGCCGGAAATCAACTTTGACGACCCTGCTGTAATCGCCATGGTTCCCATCAGGACGTGGTGCAGTGCGATTTTGTCGGCGGCGGGATGATCACCATGGGAATGTGCGAACAACATGAGCCCTCCCAGGACCGCGAATATCGGAAGAGGCACGGTCCACACCGCGTTGGCGAACTTGCCAAGGCGGCGCAGAAATTCGATGGTCCCCACGGCTAGAGCCAGGACGCCGTAAGTCTTATGCTGCAACACCTCCGGATCGCTTCCAAGAAACGTCTCTGCAAATGTCATCGACCCGATCGGCCAGGAATCATGATCACTCCAAATAAGGAGAAACACGCCGGCCACACCCAATGCCCCTGGAAGTAAAAAGCGCGTCCAGGCCAAGACCGGCCATCCCAGCGCCTGGCGCAATTCGCTCAGTCCGATCAGGAGGAGAAACACGCCGGCCAGGTGATGATTGAATTCGGAATAGGCAATGCCTTCACGCGACCCTTCCCACTGAGGCCCCGACGACGACGGTGCGTGGTGGGGTCCGTGATTCTCGGCGGAAGTGGAATGAGTGGAGTGACCGTGATCAGCAGACTCTGCGACGGGAGAAGGTGCAACCCAGGTGAAGATTGCGAAGCAAGAGAGGACGAGCAGCGCACACGAAGGCCTTAGAAATCTCAGACAATAATTCGGTCGAGAGAGGAAAACCGGCGGGAATCGAACGGCCCATCCGGGCTTCCGGACGGGCCGAGCACTCGTCTCACGCATGCATTCGTCTGCTACATGAACTTCATGAACTTCTCTTTGGCTTCGTCCATAACCTGGGCAGTAATCTCGACCAGGCCTCGTTCCTTGGCGATCCGCTCGATTTCCCGGCGAGCCATGGGACGAATAAAGTCAGGGATATTATCCATACGCTGTTCGGCATCCTTCGTCCACGCGATGCCGTTGGGGGAGTCGTTCTTGGAATCATCCATGACTTGAAGCGTGATGTTCTTATACCCATGCTTGCGCGCATAGGCCTCGACGCTGCTTTGCACCATCGGCTTGACGAAAGAGGGCAACCGCTCCAACTTTTCCTTGGCATCCGCCGTCCAGGTAAATTCGCTAGCGCCGGTGCCGTTCTGAGGCTTGCCGCCTGACGTCAGCCCCATCTCCGCGACCATCGCTGAGAATGGGCATCCACCCGAGGTCTTCTCGCCACCAGCGGCTGGAGCACTGGCCTTCGGTGCCGCCGTTGCCGGCTGTCCACCTTGAATTTTCTCATTCAGATAGGCTGCCATCTGCCCGGCGCCGGCCTGCGCTTCATCCTTGAGGGTTCCGCGAGTCATCTCAAATGGTTCTGCGGTTTCCGTGCGGCCACCCAGCTTGACGCCCAGCGAGGCGACCATTTGTGTTTCGCCGGGATTGGTCACCATCGAAAACTTGGCTTCGCAGGATGGACAGCCGAAGAACACACCGAGTGAGCCCTCACCGGGTTTTTCGACCTTTTGAAACGTCATGTAGGTCTCGCAGTTCAGGCAAACGAACTTCATAGGATCCCCCTTCCAGGCCGGTCCGCCTACAGCTTTTCCGCCAGGACTTTTTTATAATCCAGCAACGATTGAATCCGCCCAACGATCTCCTGATATTTCCGGATCGTCGGATAGTCGGGATCAAGGAGCGGCTGCCCCTTGTCGAACGTTTTCGCGAGGGTGCGGTCAAAGGGAATGCGACCCAGCAAGGGCAAGTCCAGCACCTCGCACATCGCCTCGGTATTCCCCTCAAACAGCTCATTTTCGGCGCCACAGGACGGGCACCGGTATTCGCTCATATTCTCTACGATCCCCAACACCCGGATCCCCATATCCCTGGCGTAGGTCACTGATTTCTGCACCACATCGGACGCGACTTCGGAGGGCGTCGTCACCACGATCGCCCCGGCCAGATCGGGAATAAACCCGGCGATGACCGGCGGCTTGTCCGCAGCCGCGCCAGGAGGCAAGTCCGCCAACAGGTAGTCCAGCTCGCCCCAGACCACGTCGGCGAGGAACTCACGAATCACGTTCATTTCCATCAGGCCCAGCCAGACCGGACTTAAGTCCATGGGGCCCTTCCACCGGACGGGCGACGCATCACCCAGAAAAAAATCCATCGACGCGACTTTGATCCCAAGCGGCCCGACTGGAGGTTGAGCCCCCTTCGGCGTCATGGTCAGGGACTGACCGTGCAAACCCATCATGCGCGGGACGCAGGGACCGTTCAAATCAACGTCGAGCAAGCCAACCTTCGCCCCTTGGCGGGCAAATGCCAAGGCGAGATTGACGGTCGTCATGCTCTTCCCGACTCCGCCTTTGCCGCTCATCACGACCAGCTTCTGCTTGATGCCGGCCATTCGAGCCTGCACCTGCTTCATCTGCGCAGTGATTTGCTGCACGACTTTGGCGTCGTCAGAATACTGGAGTTTTGTCAGGATCGATTTGAGATCCTTCCCGGCAGCCATGGTCATGAAAAACCCTCGAAATTGTTGATGAACGACGCTACCACAGGGATTTCGGTGGAGTCAAACCGCTTCCAGACGCCTTGCTCAGATCGAATACTGAATGTTGGACTTGGTCCCCGACGGCTGGATGAGGACGCCTCGCTTCTTCAATTCCTCAAGGATTTGACGGGCAGCGGCATCGAAATCCTGCGGCCCGGCAAAATGCAAGTCGGTATTCGGAGGCGGCTCCTCCCCGGCCCTGCTCATATGCACGGCAATCACCGGCGCCGGTTGCACCAAGGTCCGTATCATCTCCGCCATGCGCTGATAATTGATGCCAAATGTCTTGCTGGTCGAGACCACAATCAGGCCGGTGTCGATCAACAACCTGGCGACTTCGCCATATCGACGAACCCGCTCGGACGCAAATGACGGATCCGCGGCCGACAAATCCGCATCTAAACCCTGCAGCAGATTTTCGCCTTCCAACAAATAGGCATGCCGGCTATCGGCGACCAACAAGGCTTCCACCCGCCGCGCCAGAAACGTCTTGCCCGTCTGGGCAGAACCGGTGAAGAGCACAATGGCCGCGCGGTGCCCATACTGTAGCGCCCGGTCTTCAGGCCGGACGTCGCCCGTGAGCCAGGCATATTCCCGCTGCCGGGCCTCTTCGCGCAGACCTTCCTGTTCATCGTGCACCAATTCGGTGATGATGCCGCCTCCGGAAATGTCATATTCGTCCACCAACACGAAACGGCCAGTCGATTCGAACGAAGACGAAAGGTCAAAGGCGAGCGGAGATTTCACCCGCAGGGTCAACTCAGCCACCTGATTCCTGGCCACCGATTGGCTCTCCTGCAACTGCGCCAAGTCGGCGGTGTCGATAATGCGATGGATGACTGCCACCTCGCAGGCCACTTCCCTCGTGGCTAGACGCAACACATACTTCCGGCCCTTCTCAAGAGGCCGCCGTCCCATCCAGAACAGATTGACCCGGACCGCTGTCGAAACCAGGGGAACCGAATCTCGATGCGACGCAATTTCTCCACGTTCCACAAAAATCTGCTCATCAAGTGTAATGCCGACCGATTGCCCTGCCTGCGCCTCGCTCGGAGACGGATCCACATTGAACCCTTCGATGGATTGCACCACCGCGGTTTTGTTTGAGGGAGAAAACACCAGCTGATCGCCGACCTTCAAACGTCCCGCCGTAATACGTCCGGCGAGAATTCTTCGTGCATCGAACTTGTAGACATCCTGGAGCGGAAAGCGGAGTGGCTGCTCCGACCGGACCTGCTCCTTCTTGAAGAGCGCCAGCGTTTCGAGCACGGTGGGGCCTTGATACCAGTTCATATGGCTGCTGCGGACGGCGATGTTGTCGCCCATCTTCGCGCTGACCGGAATCATCTGCTGCGGCACCGCCCTGAACTGCCCGAGAAACTCCCGATATTCCTTCTCGATCCCGTCGAACACATCCTGCCGATAACCAACCAGATCCATCTTGTTGACGACGACAGCAAATTGCGTCACGCCCAACAGGGACAGCAGGTATCCATGTTTCTTCGATTGTTCACGCACACCCTCCAGGGCGTCGATCAATAAGAGAGCGGCTTCGGCCCGGGCGGCGCCCGAGATCATATTCTTGAGAAATTCTTTATGCCCCGGCGCGTCAATGATGATGTATTGCCGCCCGTTCCAGATAAAAAACGTGCGCGCCGTATCGATCGTAATTCCCTGTTCCTGTTCCTCCAAAAATGCATCGAACAGAAAGGCGTATTCGAACTCCTTGCCCTGTTGGCGGCAGATGGCCTGCACCTTTTCCAACTTTCCTTCGGGCAATGAGCCGGTGTCGGCATAGAGTCTTCCCACCAGGGTGGATTTCCCGTGATCGACATGGCCCACAATGACGATATTGAGGCTTTCCTGCGGCTTGGTCTGATCGTGCTGTGTCATATCATTACTCGTGCGGTGGAACTCTCGTTTTCCAATTTCGTCCGATACCAGACAGGCATGTGACTGAGAAAGTTGGACCTACATGTAGCCCTTCTTACGCAGCATCTCCATCCCGCGCCCCGCATCCTGCGCGCGGCCGGCCCGTTCCGCCACTGTGCTCTTGCGAAGCTCGACAATGATCTCGTCAACCGTTTTCGCGGTCGACTTGATGGGCATGGTACAGGGTGCGCAGCCGAGGCTCCGGTAGCGTGTGCCATCCCCCCTGTCGAGATACAGATCCATGAAGGGAATGTTCTCGTGCTTGATGTATTCCCAGATATTGATCTCGGTCCAATCGAGCAGCGGATGAATCCGGATGTGCGTCCCCGGGGGGAAGGTCGTCTTGAACTGATCCCACAACTCAGGCGGCTGATCGCGGAAATCCCAATCGCCGTGTTTGTCACGCGGAGAAAAGTATCGCTCCTTCGCCCTGGTGCTGTCCTCGTCGGCACGCACACCGAGAATGATGCCCGTATAGCCCTTCTCCTCAACGAGATTCTTCATGGCGTTCGTCTTCAACGCCGTACAGCAGATATCCCGCCCCAACGTGTGATTCATCCCCGCGGCCAAGGCTTCCTTATTCTGGCCCACCACCAGATTGAGTCGCCATTCGCGCGCAATCCGGTCACGGTATTCGATCATCGCCGGAATCTTGTAACTCGTATCCACGTGCAGCAAGGGAAAGGGTACATGCCCGAAAAAGGCCTTGCGAGCCAGCCACAGCAACACGGTCGAATCCTTGCCCATCGACCACAGCATGGCGAGGTGATTGAAGTGCTTATAGGCTTCGCGAAGAATGTAGACGCTTTGGTCTTCAAGTTGACGTAAATGTTTCATGATTCACACTCTTATATTCAGGCGGACAGGCCGACTTTCGGCGCCGCTCCTGCTTCCGCCCCTGCTCCCGCAATCAGTTCTGCCAATTTAGCCTTCGCTCGACCGGACTCCAGCGCGCTGCGGGCTGCCGCCAGGTTCCCCGTGATCGACGTCCCCTTCCCGGCCGCATAGAGCAACATGGCGGCATTCAGCAGGACCCAGTCTCGTTGCCCGCCCTGAATCTCATTGGCGACCAATCGCCTGATCAAATCGGCTTCCCGTTCACGCTGCTCTACAGGGAATCCCGCCATCTCGCGGAAGGTCGCCATGGCCAGCCCGGCGTCTTTGGGTTGAAAGGTAAAAGGTGTGATGCGTTCGTCTTTGAGTTCCAACAGGCGGGTTGAGTTGCCGATCGACAGCTCCGGATCTCCTTCGACGCCGCGGATCACCAGCGCGCGCGGGCAACTCAGCATCCGCAAGGCCTCAATCGTTTTTTCAAAATAGGGCGGATGCGACAAGCCGATGACCTGCGACGTAGCCCGGGCCGGATTGAGCATTCTGGCCACCGGATGGAAGAAATTGCGCACGCCCAATTCCTGCCGCATTTCAAGAAACCGGCTCACCGGCGGGTGGTAGAGCGCCAGATCCAGATAGGCGAACCCTTTCTTTTCCAACTCAGGACCGACGAGCTTGGCCGTCTGATCAGTCGGAATACCGAGGAGCTTGAGGACTGAGGACACGCCGCGCCGATCGGCCGGCCCATCTACTCCGTGAAGCAACACGACCGCGCCGGCCGCTGCCGCAATCATCGCGGCGGGCACAATGGCGTGAAAGGTTTCCCGCTTTCCTGCATAGACGGGCACATCCACGACTCCGAGTCCGGAACGAACCGGCACCGGGGGAACATACTGCCTGGCCGTGGCGGTGAAGGCGGCCAATTCTGTGACCGACTCGGACTTGAAACGCATGGCCGTCAAAAACGCTCCGATCTGCGCCTGCGTGGCGGTGCCTTCGATCATCAGGCGCATGGCCTGCTTGGCTTCTTCCCACGTGAGATCCTTAGACGTTTTTTGACCTTTGGCGACTTTGGCGAGCAGATGTTGCATGTGATGGGTGTAACCTTGTCTGGTGTCAGGGTGACGATGATGTTATTTGTGCAGTCCGCATTCGGTCTTGCCGAAATTTTTCCACCGACCGGAACGCGGATCGTCCCCCGGAAGGACGGGCGCGGTGCAATGCGTGCAACCGATACTGGGATAGTTGCGGTCATGCAAGATGTTGTAGGGCACCTCATGGAGCTGGATATAGGTCCACACCTGCTCACTACTCCACTTGGCCAGAGGATTTACTTTGACCAGATTGAATTTCTTGTCCCACTCAATAAGGCCGGCGTTGGCGCGGGTTGGAGCCTGATCCCGTCTGATTCCGGTGATCCACGCACCGTACCGACCGAGAATACGGGTCAAGGGCTCGATTTTTCTCAGCTCACAGCACTGATCGGGCTTGCTGGCCCATAAGGCCGCTCCATGTTGGGCAGCCTGCTGCTCCGGCGTCAAGAGCGATTTCATCTGAATCACCTGCGCCGGTTTCAGCCCATATCGCGCCACAATGCGGTCCCGCACGTCGAACGTTTCGGCAAACAGAAAATCGGTGTCGAGATAGAACAGCGGCGCCTCCGGATCGATCCGATGCACCATATCGACCAACGCGACATCTTCCGCCCCGAAGCTGCAGGCGAGCACGATCCGTCCCTCATACGTCTTCAGGGCATACTTCAGCACATCCCACGGCTGTTGGGCTTCGAATGAATCGCTCAGCGCCTTGAGCTCTGCGTCAGAGGGTCGTTCGGCGGGCTTCTGTGTTTCGTTCACCCTTCTTACCCCTCGACTTTTTCTACGAGAATTTTGAAATGTTTGGCCTCGGGCTCCAATGGGCCTTCCTCGAGAATCTTGTGCCCATCGTTCCGTAAACTCATCGGCACGTTACGGATCGGTTCGCCGGCATCCAGCCAGACTTCAAGCTGCTCGCCGTTGTCCATCATTTCCAGTTTCAATTTGGTCTTCACATAATTCATCGGACAGGCAACACCGCGGAGGTCATAGACCGGCGCCTGAGTCGCCGCCACAGGCGCAGGCGCCGGTGGAGCTGCAGCAGGAGCGGGGGTCGGAACCACCTCTTCTTTCACCTGCGCCAATTTCAAATCCTTGCCCATTTGCTCAGTGGCTGCCCGGCACACCGACAGAAACCGCTTGGCAAATGCCATCTTGTCATTCGCCGCCTCGGCGGTGGCGGCCTTTGATCCCAAATCACCAACCTGGGCGCCGAGATTCTTATAGGAACCCGGGACGGTGCCTTTGCTTGCCACGCGCATGTCGAACTCTTGGAAGGTCTCGGCATCGGTCGCCGGATCGATCCCTTCGGTGACCAACAATCCTTTGGCCGCCGCCAACACGGCACGATAGGACTTATTCACGGAAAGTGCGTATTGATGTTTCTCCACCAGCAGTTTCGCCTGATAGAGTTCCTGATCGGCCTCCAACATGCGGTCATCGATCATTTCCAAGGCTCCGCCTGCGCATTCGCCGGGCCCCAGGTCCTCCAACACAAATTCGGCCTCGCCTTCCCAGTCGTAGTAATAGGTCGGATCCTGGTCGTACGACGGAACAATCGTATAGGGAATGAGTTCGTCCTTGAGGACATTTTTCCCCACCCGACCGATGAAGGTTTGCAGACTCTCCCCCGTTTTCCGGTCCCGACGATACACGTCGACCAAATGGCGCACTGCCGCCGGAACACTTTTCGCCGGCAACTTCACGGCGAGTTGCCCGATCTTGGGCGTGCCATCCACGTGCCCGCCCAGGTGCAATTCGTAATGCGGCGCCGTATGCTCGCCGAGCCGCTTACCAACTCCATGTAATCCAATCGTCGCAATATGGTGTTGGGCGCAGGAGTTATGGCAGCCGCTGATTTTGACGCTGACGTCACGCAGATCTTCCGGCACCTGGCCGGCAGGAAAAACCTCGGCCAGCGCGCGGGCCATGCCCTTTGATGAGGTGATCCCCAATCCGCAGGTATCAGTCCCCGGACAGGCAATGATGTCCTCCACGAGTTCGGCTCCGGGATCGCCCAGGCTCTGCGCTACCAGCTCCCCATGAAACGCAGCGAGACGGTCCTCAGGAATCCACCGAATGATCATGTTCTGATTGATGGTGGTCCGGATGTTTCCATTCGAATACCGTTCGGCCAAATCGGCCACCACCCACATCTGTTCACCCGTCAAATCCCCCATCGGCAACTTAATGGCCGCCGCGGCAAATCCCGCCTGTCGTTGAGGCACGACATTGGTCCGCTTCCAAGCCTCGAACGCTGATTCGGCCCCATTGCGCGAGGCGGCCGCATTCCCATTGCCATTCCCGTGTCCATTGGTGCTACCCGGCGCTTTCGTCGGCATCAACAAGGGCGGCGTATCGGCATACTCCAGCAATGTGATCGGTTCGTGTGTCGGCACCGCATATCCCATGGCTGCGTACGCCGCTTCCCAGCGGCGTTTGAATTCGTCGAAACCGAGTTTCTCGATGACAAACTTCATACGAGCCTTGTTCCGATTCTTGCGATTGCCAAGCGTATCGAACACCTTGATGACGGCTTCGATGGTCGGCAGCAATTCGTCCATCGGGGTAAATTCTCGCAGCACTTGCGCCATGCGCGGCGTCGATCCCAAGCCACCGCCCGCCACCATCCGGAATCCAATGGTTCCATCCGCGCGCTTGGCCGCTAACAAACCGATGTCATGAATGGGTGTGAGGGCGCAATCCTGCCGGCAGCCTGAGAGCGCGATCTTGAATTTTCGCGGGAGGCTCTGGTTCAACGGATTCCGCAGGAGATGATAGGCAACCGTTTTGGCGTAGGGCGTCACATCAAACACTTCGCCCTGGCAGACCCCTGCCAAATGGCACGCCGTCACATTACGTACCGTGTTGGCGCAGGCTTCACGCGTGGTCAACCCCACTGAGGCCAGTTGACGCATCATCTCGGGCACGTGCTTGAGCTCCACGAAATGCAGCTGAATGTCCTGCCGTGTCGTCACATGGCCCACGCCGGTGGCGAACTGATCGGCCAGTTCGGCCACTCGTCGCAACTGATTCGCCGTGAGCCCACCGAAGGGAATTTTGATCCGGAACATCTGCACGCCAGGCTGGCGCTGGCCGTAAATGCCGTACTGCAGCCGGAAGGGCTTGAAGATGTCGGTCGAGAGATCGCCAGCCAACACGCGCTGAGCCTCGGCTTCAAACGTCTCGATTTCTTCCACAATATGCGGGGGAATGGGCTCGGTCTTCACTGCTGGACGCAGAGCCTCTGTATGAGAACTGATCATAACGACCTCGTCGGTTCGGAAGTAATGTGCCGGCGCCTCATGCGGGACTTCAGATGTGATACATCAATGTATGTTGTTCGTCGAGGGCCCGCTGACGTTTGGCCAACTCCTCGACGGTGACTTCGGATAACACACTCAATTCCGCCCGTTTGACACGATCCCACAGATGCGCGAGCAGGGCCTCCTGCTTGGATGCCCGCGACGACGTCTGTCTCGGGGCGGCAGCTCCATTCGTCGTGAGCAGCGGGCCTTCCAAGGCATCGAGAATGTCCGCGACAGAAAGCTCCGAGGGCTTTCGACTTAACACGTACCCGCCCTGCGCTCCGCGCTGACTCGTGACGACACCCGCTTTCTTCATCGCATGCAGCACCTGCTCCAGAAAGCGAGCCGGGATTGCCTGGCGCTTGGCAATCGATTTTGCGCACACCGGATGCTCGGCGTGGTGCAGCGCGAGATCCACGGCGGCAATGATCCCATAGGTGGCTCTCAGGCTAACCTTCATTTGCGACTATTCCGATGGGGATTCATGAATCTCTATACATTGCGCCCCGCTTTGCTGTCAAGTCCGGCCTCTCTGTTGATGGTTCTCGCAGAGGATTTGCCGCCCCCATATTCATTGAGCAATCACTCATGCGGCTCGCCGAAGAGACGCATCGGCTTCACCGGAAGGGCTTGCCCGCCGTTGCGAATGACACGACTTCACGACTTCTTCCACCCACGCCATTCACCGCGCTGTCCCAGTCAGGACGCATCGACATTGCCGCAGATTTTTCGTCATTGACATCATCCGGGGCCTGAGCAATAATCCCGCCCTCTTCTTCCTCGGTACCTTTCATGACGCTGCATTCATCAACATTTAATATTCTTTTACTCAGCACCGACAGCGAGATCCAGTCGCACTACAAGGACCTTTTCGGTGAGCAGGCGATTACCGTTGGCCGTGAAGGCCCATCGCTGCAAAAGGACCTGGCGAAGCGCGACTATGACGCCGTCATTATCGAATCGAAGCTGGCCGCCGGCGCCGACCTTAGCAAATTGCTGACCGGGATCGATTCTTCACGGACGCTGCTTCTAGTGGGATCTCGTGGCGTCCTGAAACGCACGGCATCTGCGCTGCAGACGTCCAAGGCGCCAAAGGCGGATGCGCCTCAGTCCAACGGCAAAGGGCAAACGTTGTGCTTGGATTCCTACCTCGAACACAAGGTCGGTGATTTCGTCAAAGGCATGCGGAACGGCTCCGGGAAAAATCTCCACCCGATGCTGATCGCCGCAGTCGAACGCCCGTTGATTCTGCTGACTTTGCGGGAAACCAAAGGCAACCAGATCCAAGCCGCCGAACTCCTTGGCCTAAATCGCAATACGCTGAGAAAAAAGATTCTCGATCTGGACATCCCCGTCAAACGCGCCAGGGCGAGCTAGAGCGCCTTCGGCCGAGTCGCACCTCATCACAGGCGTCACAGGCACGCCCATGCATCACACATCCACAGGTCGCCAACCACCAACGGAGGGACGCAATGACCAAGGAAGAATTGATTGCCAAAATGGCAAACAGTGCCGGCATCACCAAGGTCGCCGCAACGGTTGCGCTCGAAGCTTTCACCGGCGCAGTCACCACATCGCTCAAGAAGGGGAAACGCGTGACGCTGGTCAATTTCGGCACCTTCACGATCTCCAAGCGCAAGGCCAGGATGGGACGCAACCCGCGAACCGGCGAAGCATTGAAAATTCCCGCCGCCCGCATTCCGAAGTTCTCGGCCGGCAAGGAACTGAAGGCGGCAGTCAAATAGCGAGTCGGCGGACCAGGACCGCCCAGGGGGACAAGAGGCGATGGCATGGGGCGACTCAGAGAAAAGCCTGTCTTGCCATCGCGTTTCCTTGACACCTTTGGTAAGCCTGTATTAGCATCGCCGATCGATAGGCGCGTAGCTCAGGGGGAGAGCGCTACCTTGACACGGTAGAGGTCGACGGTTCAAGACCGTCCGCGCCTACCATTTTCGTTCGTTCACGAAGTTCGTGATCCGATTACCGGCAGTGGGGTGGTCGGCACGACGCTGTATTTTTTTGCAGGATTGACCGGAGTGGCCTCACAGCTCATTCACATCACCCTTCCTGACGGAACTCGAAAACAAGTACCAACAGGATGCACCGTCCGCGACGCCTTGAATCCGCAGGGCGGCCGGCTCGACGGAAAAATTCTGGCCGCCAAAGTCAATGGCGCCCCCGTGGACTTGTTCCATGCATTAGACCACGACGCGACCATCGAACCCTTGACCTTTGAGTCGGCCGAGGGGCGCGAGGTGTATCGCCATAGCAGCACTCACATTATGGCTCAGGCCGTGAAGGAAGTGTTCCCGAGCGCACAACTCACGATTGGTCCGGCGCTCGAAGACGGCTTCTATTACGATTTCGCCTTCGACCGGCCGTTCACCCCGGAAGACCTGGAAAAGATCGAAGCCCGCGCCATCGAGATCACCAAGCGTGGCCTGCCCGTCAGTCGCAGTGAATTGTCCAAAGAAGACGCGATCAAATTTTTCCACGACCGCGGAGAAGCCTACAAGGTCGAATTAATCAATAGCTTCGAAGACAATTCCCCTATTTCCCTCTACCGCCAGGGCGAATTCGTCGATCTCTGTCGCGGTCCACACCTTCCCAGCACCAGCTACGTGGGTGCCTTCAAGCTGCTCTCGACCGGCGGAGCCTATTGGCGCGGCGACGAGCGCAACCCCATGCTCCAGCGGGTCTACGGCACCTCGTTCCCTACGAAAAAAGAACTTGATGCCCATCTGGCGAAACTCGAAGAGATCAAGCGCCGCGACCATCGCAAGCTTGGGAAAGAACTCGATCTCATCACGATTCAAGACGAAATCGGTCCCGGTCTAGTCCTTTGGCACCCCAAAGGCTCGTTGATCCGGCTGCTCATCGAGAATTTCTGGCGAGAGCAACACATTAAGGACGGATACGACCTGGTCTATTCACCGCATGTCGCCAGGCTCGACCTATGGAAAACGAGCGGTCACGTCGACTACTACCGCGAAAACATGTTTGCCTCGATGAAACTGGAAGGCAGCGAATATCAGCTCAAGCCGATGAACTGCCCCTTCCATATCATGATCTACAAATCCCACTTGCGCAGCTATCGGGATTTGCCGATCCGGTACGGCGAATTGGGCACCGTGTATCGTTACGAACGAACCGGCGTGCTCCATGGGCTGCTGCGGGTCCGCGGCTTCACTCAAGATGACGCCCATTTGTTCTGCCGCCCGGATCAGATCGAAGCCGAAGTCAGCCGCGTGCTGGACTTTACGTTTTTTGTCCTCGGCACCTTCGGTTTTACGGAATTTGAAATTTATCTCTCAACCCGGCCCGAGAAATCAGTCGGCTCGGACGAGAACTGGACCATCGCGACGAATGCCTTGGAGGCAGCGCTGAAGAGCCGGAACGTGGCGTATCAGGTGGATCCCGGCGAAGGCGTGTTCTACGGCCCGAAAATCGACATCAAGATCAAAGACGTGCTGGGTCGCTCCTGGCAATGTTCGACGGTTCAGGTCGATTTCAACAATCCGGAGCGCTTCAAGCTGGCCTACACCGGCGAAGACGGAAAACACCACCAGCCTATTATGATTCATCGCGCGCTCATGGGATCGATTGAGCGCTTCTTCGGTATTTTGATCGAGCACTATGCCGGCGCTTTCCCGACGTGGCTGGCTCCGGTTCAAGCGGTCGTCCTGACGATCACCGATCATCAGCAGGAATTCGCGGCCAAAATCGTCTCGACCCTCAAGAGCCACGGCTACCGAGTTGAGGCGGATCTCCGCAATGAGAAGATCGGATTCAAGATCCGGGAAGCGGAAAAGAACAAGATCCCTTACATGCTGGTTGTCGGGGACAAGGAAGTACAGAGCGGCATGGTGGCGGTTCGCGGCCGCAGCGGGGCGAACCATGGAACCATGCCGGTTGAACAATTCCTGGAACTCATCCGCACAGATACCAACAACGCATTGCTCGACACTGCAACCCACTCACAAACGAGGTGACCTATCGTCCCTAAATTACGTGTCAACCGGGAAATCAGGATTCGTGAAGTTCGAGTCATCGGTCCTGACGGCGAGCAATTAGGAATACTGCCGACCGTAGAGGCATTCAATAAGGCACAGGAAGGGGGCTACGATCTCGTTGAGGTGGCCCCGACGTCCCAGCCTCCGGTTTGCCGTATCATGGACTATGGGAAGTATAAGTTCGAGCTCAGCAAAAAGGATCACCAGAGCCGGCGGCACCAGAAATCCACGCAGGTGAAAGAGATCAAACTAAGACCGCGCACCGACAAACATGATCTCGAGATCAAGATCCGCCAGATCAAAGAATTTCTGGCCGATGGGAATAAGACCAAGGTGACGCTCACGTATCGAGGGCGTGAGATGGCCAATCAGGAAATGGGTCGCACGATGATGACGAGTGTGATTCAGCAGTGCATGGAAGCGGGAACCGTCGAGTTTGCGCCGAGGATGGAAGGGCGGAGCCTGATCATGATTTTGGCTCCCAAATAGTGTGCGCGACGCACACAAGGAAGGAATGAGAGCATGAAGATGAAGATGAAAACCCACAGCGGCGCAAAGAAGCGGTTCAAACGCACAGGAACCGGCAAATTGGTTCGGCGAAAGGCCGGGGGTCGGCATTTGCTGACCGGTAAGCCGCGCGACCGCAAGCGGAACCTGAAGGGGGCCACGGATGTCTCCTCCGCCTCGACGCCCGCGTTGAACAAGTTGCTTCCGCAGTAACGATGATTGTGCCGTGAACAGGATCTGAAAGGAGTAGCGTCCCATGCCTCGTACAAAAGGTGGTCCGAAAACACGACAGCGGCGAAAGAAGCGCCTGAAACTGGCGAAAGGCCAGTATGGCGCCAAAAGCCGGCTGTTCAGAACAGCAACTGAATCGGTCGATAAGGGTCAAGCTTACGCGTACTCAGGGCGAAAGCAGCGGAAGCGCGATTTCCGTCAGCTCTGGATCGCGCGCATCAGCGCCGCGACCCGCTTGCATGGCATCGCGTATAGCCGTTTCATGAATGCCCTGAAGAAGGCGAATATCTTATTGGATCGGAAAGTGCTGTCCGATATGGCGATCCGGGATGTGGCGGGATTCGAGAAACTTGTCGGGCTTGCCAAGCAGCAGCTCGCCACTGCCGCGAGCTAACACGTACGCCTCATGCTTCGTGACGGGAAGATCCTGAGCGAACGGATTTTCCCGTCACACTTCATCCAGCAATCGATCGATTTCCAACTCCAACGCGACTGCCGGCACTCCAATCTGCCACTGCTCCAACACCTCTGGATGCAACTCTCCGAGTAATCCGATCGCTCGCCCATCCAGCATGATCCGTCCCGCCCTGCCCTCAAGGAACGAGGGGTGGGGGACCGGTTCAAGCGTAAACGAACGGTCCAAGTAATAGAGCAGTAAGTCAAGGCAGGAATGAATCTCCGAGAAGTGCGCGCCGGCATGGGCAATGACCGCCCCCAACATCGTGATCGTCCGTGATCCGACATCGGCACCAACATCCGGCACAGCCACTTCACCGACCTCGAACATCCGATGCGGATAAAACGCCCGGCTTGAATTCGTCTCCACCTGTAACAACGACGGGGTAATCCATTGCCTCAGGCAGGAATAGCTGAGCGACATCACATTATCCACTTCTACGACCTTCGCCCACTCAGTGCCATCCAAGCGCATGCGCGTGCAAAAATCCTGGTGAGACCCCATGATGTTGGAAATGATTTCCTGGAATTCCATTCCCACCATGAGATGACGGACCCGGTCGGCCATCTGCTCCAACCGTGACAGCCCCCCCACCGTAAACTGCGACGGCATGACCGGAGCAAACCTGGCATAACCCTGACTGATCGCCACATCCTCCACCACATCGACGGTGTGCAGCAGGTCGTTGCGATACGGCGGCAACTGTACAGCGACCTTGGGTCCGGCCGATTTGACCGTGTAGCCATAGGACTTGAGCGCCGTGGTGACTTCTTTGCTACCCAACGCTTCTCCCAGCGCGGTTTCGATGGCCTTGAGCGGAATCGTCCGCGGCGCGCCGAAATCGATCGGGGTGTGCCAGCGTTTGCCGAAAGCGGTTTTCACCGGCGACTGAATCTCGACCGGCGCAATCATCGCCCCTCGATCGGCAAGGTTGGCAGCAAATATATTCAAGGTAAGCGCCACCATATGCACATCGGTTCCGGTCACTTCGACGAATAATTCATTATCGCCCACCTGCACCTCACCGATTTCCCGACTGTTGATGATCGGAGGAAACGACAAGACTTGCCCTTTGGCATCGCGCAGAATCGGCAATCGATCGTGGCCGCTGACGATTCCGCCATACTCCACGCCTTTGGGATGGACCATCAAGATCTCGCGCAGCGTCATCACCGTTTCCATACCCAACGGCGTGAATCGCACGTCATCCGACTTGACCAAATCGTACGACACGGGAAAGACAATCGGCGCGAGGCGATAGAGGCCAATGGACACCGTGCGGCGCTTGCGCCCGAAAATATCGGCCAGCTTCTCCTGCGTCTGGATCAGCTGTGCCAAACCGGATGCCGTCACGCGATAGCCGATCGCCGTACAGGCGGCGACATAGGGACGCACCTGGTCCAGCCCCGGTGCCACGACCAGCTTCCCGGCCACACGTTTCTGTTTTTTGAAAAACGGATACGCAATAGACGAGCCCCGTTGCTTGATCCGGATCTGCCGGGCAATCCCCTCGCAACACCACAAATCAGGACGATTGCTGTCTTGCAGTTCGATCCGAAGTTCGCCCGTTTCGGCGTTGTGCCCCTTCAACTCGCCCTTCACCAACATCAGCCACTGTTCGAGCTGATCGAGCGGAATACGCGACGGCGCGGCGTCCGGTCCGGCGATGAGGGCTTCGAGATCGTCTCGTTGGAGGGAAATGGTGGGCATGATGTGATGGTCCTAAAAACTTCCCCGCATGGTCCGAATGAATTCTAAATCCGCCGAGAAGAGGTCGCGGATGTCATGAATGCCCAACGCCACCATCGCCATGCGATCCAATCCGAGACCCCAGGCAATGACCGGCACCGAGACGCCGAGCGGCGTCGTGACCTCAGGCCGGAACAATCCCGCACCGCCCAATTCCATCCAGCCGAGCTTCGGGTGACGCACGTGCATTTCAACCGATGGTTCGGTAAACGGGAAATAGGCCGGGAGAAATTTTACTTCCTTGGCCTGCGCTACTTCGCGGGCGAACAGATTCAACAATCCCAACAATGTGCGAAAGTTGATATCCGCCCCCAGCACAATCCCTTCGACCTGAAAAAAATCTGTCGCATGGGTCGCATCCACCTGGTCGTAACGAAAGCAGCGCGCAATGGAGAAGTATTTTCCCGGCACCGATGGGCTCGTCGCCAGCCTGCGTGCAGAGACCGCCGTTCCCTGGCTCCGCAACACCAACCGCTTCGCGCGCTCCGCATCGAAGTGATAGCCCCAACCAGTGGACCCTGCCCCGGCTCCCTTTTCATGAACTTGCGTGACATTCGTCAGATACGGCTCGGCGATGTCACGGGCATGGGTGGGATTCTTCACAAAGTACACATCATGAATGTCGCGAGCCGGGTGAAACTGCGGCATGAACAACGCGTCCATATTCCAGAACTCAGTCTCCACGAGGGTCCCGCGCATTTCCTGGAAGCCCATGCTGACCAGTTTGAGCTTGACCAGATCGAGAAACTCTCGATAGGGATGGCGTTTCCCTGCCGCGATGCGCGGAGCCCGCAAACTGATCGTATACTTGCGGAACCGCTTGGTCCGCCACGCCCCCTCCTTGAGGAGGTCCGGCGTTAACTGCGAGACTTCCTCCGCCACGCCGTCACGCGACAGTTGATCAGCCACTTCCTGACCGGAAGGCGTCAGCAGAAACGATCGCGTCACGCGTTCATCGACACGGAAAGGCTCCCGTGCGTTCCCACGTTTGACCGCATGCTGTTGAAGCACGGCCCGAAGCGGTTCGGCAAAGGTTTGCAATTCTCGTTGTCCGCTCCGCAATTCCTGCAACAGCGCGCGCATCGCCTCTGCCGTGGGACTATTCCGGCCGGTACTTTCAATGCAGCCACCTTGCACGATGAGGATGGCGCCTTCTTTCTTGAGGGTTCCGACCGCTTTGCTGACATCCGACGGCTCAAGCGCTTCCTTGGCCTGAATGTCCTGAATCGTCAGACGTTTTCCAGTCTGCCCGGCTTCCCGTGCCGCCGACAGCACGCGTTCAATCGGGGCGTATTTCTCAAAAAACACCTCACCGATCGGCGTCAGCGAGGCGATATAGGCCACCGTTTCGGCATGTACGGCAATCAAGGATTTGGCCAAGAGCCATTCGACGGCCATACTTAACTGCGAGGATTCCAGCCCGGTAGAGTCCGCAAGTTGATCGAGCGTGGAGGGCGAGCTAGGCTGCGGAGCCAATGCCAGCAGCACTTTGCTTTCGAGGGGATGAAGATTATCCATGAATGACGGTGCGGTCCGATGCCTCTTCTATCACTGAACGGCTATAGTTCTGCTGCTGCGTGGCGGTGCGACACGACCGGCTCTGAGCGCCGTAATGGCGGCGGCATAATCGTGATCCGAAAATACCGCTGACCCTGCGACCAACACATCAGCCCCAGCCGCAAGAATGGAGTCCGCGTTGTCCGGTTTCACGCCCCCGTCCACCTCCAGGAGAGCCTTGCTCTGAGTGCGATCGATCAGCGCCCTGACCTCGGCAATCTTGTGCAACGACGAGGGAATAAATTTTTGCCCGCCGAAACCCGGATTCACGGACATGATGAGGATCAGATCCGCATCGTGAACGATTTCCGACAAGGTGGCCGCAGGCGTAGCGGGATTCAACGTCACCCCGGCCTTCACGCCGTGGTCCTTGATCAACTGCACCGTCCGATGCAGATGCGGACACGTCTCCACATGAACGGTGAGATAGTTCGCACCGGCTTCGGCGAACTCCGCGATGAACGCATCCGGGTTGGTCATCATCAAATGCACGTCCAACGGCAGGCTGGTCACTTTTCTCAAGGCTTCAACGACCGGAGGCCCGATCGTCAGGTTCGGCACGAAGTGACCATCCATCACATCGACATGCAGCCAATCGGCACCAGCCTCTTCGACTTTGGCGACTTCTTCGGCCAGGCGTGCAAAATCTGCCGATAGAATAGACGGCGCGATACACACGGTCCTGCCGGCTATCACGCGACCCTCCGGAGGCGGGCGGCAAAAAACGCATCCATGTGATTCCTATTGGCCATCGTAGACAGATCCCCTCGTGGGGTCAGGAACGGCAGACCGGCTGGGGGCAACCAGGGTGCGATCGAGTCGCGCTGAAATTCACGATGAGACTGACAGAACTCGTTGATAACTGACTCGGTTTCTTCCGGTTCAATCGAGCACGTACTATAGACCAACACTCCACCAGGCCGCAAGAGACGACTCGTCGCGGCGAGCAGCTCCAGCTGCACCTGACGATGGTGCACGATGCTGTCCGGCATCTTGTACCACTTGGCTTCGGGATGCCTCCGCAGCACGCCGAGGCCGCTGCAGGGCGCGTCGAGCAAAATCCGATCGAATGGGCGCGACCACACATCAGGCAGCGAGGGAGCAATCACTGGTTCTCTCAGCCCGGCCTCAGCCTCCATCAGTCGACGCATATCACCCACGATCGGTGTGACGATCCTCACACCGAGGCGGCGACAATTCTCCATCACGAGATCCAGTCGGGAAGCAGCCCGATCCACGGCGATGATTTCGCCGCGATTCTCCATGAGCGCGGCGATATGTGTCGCCTTGCCGCCGGGAGCCGCGCAGGCATCCAGCACACGGTGGCCGGGCTGCGCATCCAACAATAACGGCACGAGCTGTCCCGCCTCATCCTCGACGTAAAAATGTCCTGCCGCGTATCCAGGCAGATCTGCGACGGCACCAGTGCGACCGAGTTGAACGCCGGCCTCGCTGATCGATGTGGGCACGGCCTCCACCTGGGCCGCACGCAAGTCGGCCAGGAGTGCCGCTCTAGTGGTTCGTAGCCGGTTCACGCGAAGTGTCAGCAGAGGAATTTCAACCGAGGCCCGACACAAGACTTCGGCTCGGTCGGGTCCCCACTGTCGACACCAACGCTCCACGAGCCACGTCGGGCATGAGTACCGGACCGCCAGAGCCTCGATGGGATCCTTCGCGAGATCCGGCCATTCCGGAGACGACGTTCGCACCATGGCACGCAGCACCGCATTGACGTATCCGCTCCAATCCCTTCCCAATCGACGGCGCAGCTGTTTCGTCATCTGCACGGATTCATTCACTGCAGCTGAGGCGGGCACTCGATCCAAATACAGCACTTGATACGCGCCCAAGCGCAACATGATTTGCACGAGAGTGGGAAGCTTGGCGATACGCCGATCGGACAAGAGGCCTAGACGCCAATCCAGAGTAGCGCGATACCGCAACACACCGCGCACGAGCTCCACCATGAAGGCTCGATCGCGGAGATCGAGCCCGGCCTTGGCAGAAACCTGATCGAATAAGTCGTCGGCCAACGAGCCGGCCTCGTCGATTGCTAATAACGCCTTGACCGCGGCATGCCGTCCCGGGGATACGGCGTGGCCGGATGACGCTGGTTGCGGATCAGTTCCCATGGACAGTCAACGTGAACATGGCTGGAAATCGTGAATGGAATGCGCGTGCCCGCTCTGGTCACGCTTGTGGCGGCGGGACAGCGTGAAGACTGATGCCTTCAGTCATACGATGGCCTGCCAGGTATTGCGCCACCGTCATCCGGCGGCTATTGGATGGTTGGATGTCGAGAATCTGAATGGTTCCGGCCCCGGTCGCCACATCGATGCGGTCTTTCGTCACCTTCGTGACGGTGCCGGCTGCTGCTTGCGGAGATTCCTCGCCGACCGAAACGCGACAGAGAGTCCAGCGCTCACCGTTTACATACGTATACGCGCCTGGCCAAGGCGAAAGTCCCCGCACACGGTGGGCGATCTCTTGGGCCGATAGCGTCCAGTCGATGAGGCCATCTTCCTTCTTGAGCAACGGCGCCATGGTCGCCTGCGAATCATCCTGTCGTTCCGGCGTCAACGTCCCCGCCTTCAGGCGACGCAGGGTCTCCACCAGCAACCGCCCGCCAACATCGGCGAGTCGAGGGGCGAGTGTGCCGGCCGTATCATCGGGACGGATCTCCACGGTCTCGCGCAGCAGCATGTCGCCGGTATCCATGCCTTCAGCCATAAACATGGTGGTAATGCCGGTTTCCCGTTCACCTCGAATAATAGCCCATTGCACAGGACCAGCCCCGCGATACTTCGGCAAAAGCGACCCATGCACATTGATACATCCTCGCGGCGGCAAGGCAAGAATGACCGGAGGCAGGATGCGGCCGAAGGCGGTGACGGCAATAATATCGGGCTTCCACACGCGCAACGCGTCCAGAAAAGCCGGGTCCTTCATCTTCAGAGGCTGGAGCACAGGAATGCCCTCGCGCTGGCAGACAGCTTTCACGGGAGAAGGAATGACCTCTTGCCCACGCCCCTTCGGGCGATCCGGCTGCGTCACGACGCCGACGACCTGGTCATCGGATTTCAGCAATGCCTCCAGCGAGGGCACGGCGAAGTTGGGTGTTCCCATGAATACGATACGCATGCTCAGGCTTTATCATTCTCCCCTCGCGAATGCAATTCTCGTCGCGGCTTCCTTGACTCTCGTTTCACACGCCTGTTAGTATCCGGTCGCGGGGTGGAGCAGCCTGGTAGCTCGTTGGGCTCATAACCCAAAGGTCGTCGGTTCAAATCCGGCCCCCGCAACCAACTTTCTCGCTTCTCCTTTAAACACCTACAGCAATGTCAGGCTCGGCCTCGGCACTCGTGTGCGACGGGCGATCTCGCACACGTGCCTACAACGACCTACGTCCTCAAATCAATTGGTTAGCTCACTTCATCCTGCCAGATAGGATTCAGAGCATCGGGTCGCTGTAGTGATACGGCGTCACCATCAGGACCAGATTTCTTCGGGGAAGCCCGTGATGAATGTTGGGACTACTGGTTTACTCCCTAGACCCTGTAAGCACATCGTTGTTTTGTTACATCAGCAGAAATTCAGTCATTTGCCACACTTGCCTTGATGGGCGGATGCGCGACGATGGCAAACATCGATCAACAGATTAGCGTGACGACACAACCGGACGACGCCGATGTGCCCCTTGGTAGCATCACTGGCAGCACACCGATGAGTGCCACGGTACCTGGAGGATACAGCATCCCTCAATCGACTCAAGTGTCCAAGCAAGGGTATCAATCGCAAACTATCGCTATTCAGCGCGGCGTTAGAACTTCCCACCTCGTTCAGGATTTCCTTCCTGGACTTCTCCTAGGACCGATCCCATTGCTGGTCGATGCCATCACGGGAGACTGGGGGTATGTCGCCAACACGAATTATCACGTTACGCTGCACCCCATTCCGACAGCTGTCAGTTCTGCCCCAGCTTCGCGCCAAGAAATGAAGTAATTGAGAGCTGCATTATCGGGAGGAATGCTCTCTGCTCCTCCCGATATGCCTCCTGGAGGATCTGCCAGGAGAAGTGATCAAGGAGCGTTCTTCCCCGTAAAGATGGCTGAGTAAACACTCTGCCCTGACATAGGTTCGCACGGCGCCGCACCGCCCAGGCCATCACTGCCTGAATGATAAGGGCTCACCAGCCAGGCATTCATGTGGGCTGTCGCTCGTCATTCGACAAAAGCTCTTTGAACATCACCGCTGCCTGCATGACTTCGTCCACGGTCGCTGCCGCCCAGATCTAATTGGCCAGAAAAATCGATATCGCACAGAAGGTAGAGAAAGGCCGTCTCATCCTGTCTTCAAGCAGGGCATCTCGCGGATGAGGATTTCAGTAGTGATCTACTGCTCGGAATGCTCGATAGGGTGTGAACCAGGCATCACTTGACGGATATGCCGGTCTCTGGGGTACGGGTAATATGACCTGAAAGCTTGGTACGGAAAGAGAATTTCCAACACTTCAAATCCAGCCAGTATTTTGTTTAATTTGGGCGTCCTTCTCCGACGCGGTGATTCGTCATGACAGAGAGGATGTCAGCCGACGGTGCACCTCGAGCTTGCGCGCCTGGGCTTCACTCAGCCCTCGCGTGAAGACGCCGCAGCGCTACGCCACCGTGCGATGGTCCGGACGCTTTACCGCGCGTATGCCGATGACGAGTTCATAGTCACGATCCCAATGGTCTAACTCGGCGGTGGTGAGCTCTGTGGAGTGAAGCCCATGCAGACTGGCCAGGGAGGCCAGCACGTTGCCGTATGTCGTAACCGTAATGTCCTCCGCCTGAAACACTTGCTCAAAAAGCCGACGGGCGGACAGCGACGTGAACCGCCAAAACTCGCCCCAATTATCCATATCGTAACGGGCAATCTGACTGATCCCGGGCACGATCACCAATAACACTCCTCCGGGGCACAAGATGCGCTCGAGTGTTGCGAGCGCCGCGGGAACATCAAAAATAAACTGCAGGGTGAACGTCAGAATAGCGCAATCGTAGCGGTTGGACGGAATGTGTTTGGCATCCGCGAGATCCGCCTGGATCGTGCTGCCACCCATGCCCGGATTCACATGGAGAATATCGGAGATGATGACTCTCTCGCCGCCGAATTTCCGGGTATAGCGATCGTCGCCGATTTCCAACGCGCGGCCGCGAATATCCGC
The DNA here is from genome assembly GCA_009594865.1 of Nitrospira sp. Taxonomy (GTDB): domain Bacteria; phylum Nitrospirota; class Nitrospiria; order Nitrospirales; family Nitrospiraceae; genus Nitrospira_A. The sequence goes on from VOPT01000021.1 coordinate 56,315, forward strand.
CCGGTGTGCGAGCAGAAAACAGTCTTCTGTATAAGAACGATCGATGGGGCGCCCTGACTGCCAAGCGAAATCACGTCGAATCGGATGAACGCGCCGGAGAGAGTTTCCCCATCTCCAGTCGAGCCCCACACCGCCGAGTTCGTGCAGCAAGGTCACTTGCGCCTGCTGGTAGCACTCGTCTCCCATAAGTCGCCGCACGAGTGTTTTCATCGGCCATGCCAGTGCGGAGATCAGCTGGCTTCGAATCGACGAACGTCCATGGCTGGACGGTTCATTGCGGGGCTCTGAAAATGAGGTGTCAGGCAAGAATGGCTCCTCAAAAACGGGCCGTCTCGGATGAACCGCCTGTGCAAGGTTACATCAGGCCCTGTTTTCGGCTGTGGCCACTAACTGCGACACATGAGGCGAAGGCGCCGAATCCACACGATACGGTTGCGTGACACATCGCCAGAGAGTGCTGGAGAATTGCGGAGCAGTGGCCGATGCTGGAGAAGTGACGTCACAACGGATGGCTTCTCGCCTATTGTAGCCGAGGAAAGTTCTTGTCCTGCCTAGGCAAAACCCGATGTCGGCGAGAAGGTCTTCCACAATTCTGACAGTGGATATAAGTATATACTGGTTTACTCCAGAGGAAGCAATACAGATTTCACACCCCCTCCCCTCCATCCAACACCACTCGATACATGGACTGCGGAATATACTTAGCCTCGCGTATCCGATGACTGGAGGGACTCTCAACAGGTTGAACCTTGCAGACAAGAAGATGTGCGAGCCGCTCGGCGATACCCGCGCATCAACCGTTTCAGGTCCCAACGTGGCCTGAAGGCTGTCCGTGGATCGTAGCAGAACGGCCCAAGGCCGACCGTACGGTTCGGCCTGTTCCGTCGAATGAACTGCTCGGGGACAGGAACCGTACACGCTGAATCTGTCTCTGCTCTCGTTATCGTTTCGCAGCCGGCCGGGCGTTGCGAAGATCGACGGGACCCGACATGGGCTGCAACTGCACACGCTTATGATGTATGGCCAGCATCACGGCTGTTCCGGGAGTCGCCTGGTAATTTCCCAGGAAGCTCTTGTAATACATCATCACTTTCCGGACATAGTCGCGAGTTTCAGGATAAGGCGGAATGGCGTGATACCGTTCCACCCGTCGTTCACCGGCATTGTAGGCCGCGACAGCCAGCCGTATATTGCCGTTGAACCGATCCAGCAAATACCGCAGATGACGCGCGCCACCGCGAATGTTGTCGCCGGTATCATACAAGTTGTGCACCCCATGACGAATGGCCGTTTCGGGAATCAACTGCATAAGCCCCACCGCTCCGGCTCGCGAAATGACGGTGGGATTAAAATCCGACTCTGCCTTAATCACTGCGAGCAGCAGGGCGGGATGCAGGTGGAACTGCCAGGCATAGCGCTCGACAGCCTCTTCTACTTCCTCGACAGATGCTCGATGCGCGAACCGGCTCCGCTGCAAATCCGCCGGACGAAAGCGGCCGCCTGTGAAGACATTCGTCATTTCGAATACGCCGTTCGATCCCACATCTCCGTACATGTCACTTTCCCCGGAGGCGGAATCTCCCACCACCAACACACCGACGATCACCAAGGGAAGCGCCCAGGAGACGGATGCCTGCGCCTCTCCATCAAGCCGATATGCAAGAGGAGGTACGCGTTGAAAAAGCTCCTCGTTCCGAGCGGATTGTTTGTGGGCCATAGGTCCCTCCCCTTCCCCGCAGTCTCTGTGCGCAGGGAACCGCGTTGCGAACCAGGCCTTCTTCCGCAGAATTCATGCCACCTCCCCGGCCCGCACAAAACTGCTCACAGTCAATATCATCAAGAGGTTAGAGAAAGGGATCTGAAGGCCGATTGCGACTGCGCACGAAGGAGTTTGAGACAAGCCAATTTGGGGCCATCCGTTGGCCGTAATTTGGCGATCAGCTCGTTGTTGTCGGTTAGCGGTGACCTGTGCGGTTGCTGGTATGCCGGTGGGACCGATCGGGCATATCATCGCGTCACGAATCGTTGCGTGAAAACAATGATCACGCGAGGAAGCAGGCTCTTGTTTGAAGGTTCGAATCGACATGCTAGAATCCCGTTCAAGCCGGTCCTTCCCATTCAGGAAATCGTGAGTCGGGAGACATGCTCGCACCGACTCCACACGAGGCTTGCCACTCACGCATGAGACGTAGGACCCTGCAGGCACTCATGGCTGATCGGTGTGCGAAGGTCTTTTCACTGCGACGATCTTCACGCCGGTCCGTGGAATCCAGCCATGATTGGAACGTGAGCGCGGCCCTATGATCAAACTTCTTCTCGTTGAAGATAATGTCGTCGACGCACAGTTGACGCAGGATCTCCTTGCCGAATGGTCGCTGGACCGTTTTGAGATCACCCATGCCTCCGTCCTGGCGGATGGACTTACCCGGTTGAGCCGAGACCGGTTCGATGTCGTCCTTCTCGATCTTTCCCTCCCCGACACGCATGGCCTGGCCACCGTCACACAGGTCTTGGCGACCAGTCCTGATGTGCCGGTCGTTGTCTTGAGCGGACACGATGACCACCCGCTCGCGCTACAGGCGCTGCAGCACGGCGCGCAAGACTATCTGGTCAAGGGGGAAGGCGGGACGGAGTTTCTGGCGCGATCGATTCTCTATGCCATTGAACGTAAGAAGGCCCAGGAGCGGCTGACGTACTTTGCACAGCATGATCCGCTGACCGGCCTGATCAACCGGGCCCTGTTTCGCGATCGCTTGGTCCACGCCATGGCTCGCAGCAAGCGGAAGGATCAACCCCTGGCGGTGATGCTGCTCGACCTGGACCGCTTCAAAGCCGTCAACGATACGCTCGGCCACGACATCGGCGATCAGTTACTGAAAGAGGTGGCCACACGATTGATGGAATGTGTGCGACAGGTTGATACCGTCGCTCGACTGGGCGGCGATGAATTCACCGCCATCCTCGAAGGGATCTCAGGCGAAGAAGATGTGCTGGTGGTCGCGAAGCGAATCGTAGAATCGATTGGCACGCCATTTCACATCGGGCCGCATCGTATCTCGATCGGCGTAAGTATCGGCATTACCCTCTACCCCTCGGATGATGAAGACCAAGACGAACTGCTCAGGCACGCCGACAAAGCCATGTACGCCGCCAAACAGCAAGGCGGAGGCCGGTTCCACTTCCATTCGCCGGCCGGACATGCTCCATCCGACGTCCCCGCTCCGCTCCCGTAAACAGGCGGCTTCCCGTCACAGTCCATCAGCCCGGCTCACTCCACCAGCGCTCGACAGCACGCCGCTACCGTCCGATATCCGCCAGCGGCTGCTCCGTCACCACAAGAGACCCTCGGGGATTAGGCAGGAAAACGTTCGCCGCCACTAACTCTTCCTGGGACGGGACCGGATGCGTGTCCGGCGTCATCACCAATCCCCAATGTTGATTGTCGCGGCACACATTGTCCAGCAGCAGGGCCTCTGCATGATGGAACAAGAGTATCCCGCTCAGCATGTTGCTATGACAGACATTCCGAACGCACTCCGGATGACTTCCCGGATCTCGCACCGCCAAACCAAAGTGATGGTTCCCGTAACAGACATTCTGCGCCACTCGCGGTTGCGCGCCGGCAAACACAAAGATGCCGGATTCCCGATTGGAGCAGACTTCATTATCGATAAACGTCGGTCTCGCCTCGGGACCATAGATCACCACTCCTGACAGGATCCCTTCCATGGCCCGGCACTGCGTAATGGTGCACACCGAATCCAACACATTCATGGCGGAATGTTGATCGCTGCCGACATACCGGAAGGTGATCCCGGAAATCATGCCATGGGGCACTCGTTGCAGATAGAGCGGCCCGCCGCGACGACTGTATATCTGCACATGGTCTCGGCCCGCGCCGACGAGGCGCACCGGCTTGTCCGCAACAAACACCTTATCTTCATATACACCGGGGCGGATAAATACCTGGTCATCTTCACCCGCATCTTTCAGTGCCGCACTGGGACGAATGTACGCAGCGGGGTCCCGGGCATCGACAATCAACGTCTTGCCGCCTTTAGGATTCGGTGGCGGTTCGATGAGAGGGGCCCTGCCTGCGCCCAATGAACCAGACTCCTGAGATGTATCCATACGCCCGCTTCAATCCTCTACGAACTTATATCGGCCACGCTGATCACCAGAACATGGAGCGCTAACCGACAACAAACGAAAATATGCCTTCTGTCAACCTGCCTGCCTTCTCCGTCGCGCACGGCCCTTTTCCGTACAATCCTGTGTGCTTTCGGCACAGGAATCCCGCGACTCATCCCCACCCCGAATATGCCAACCCTACAATTTCACAACAGGTTCGTCTATCGCCTCCGTCTGGTGCGGTTCTTTCATATCGACGGCCACAACAATGAATCGGATCCGGACTCTGCCACTACGGAACAAAGAGGGGCTGTTATGACCATGCTTCAACTCACCCGTGAAAAGATGCGAGGTATCGGGGCTGCAATGGTATTGTTCGGCATGGTGGCGAGTGCGCCCGATCTGTTCGCGGCGTCGCCCCAGACACCGGACGCCTCACGCCGCCTGTACGACCGCGTGATGGACGAGTTCCGCCATAAAGACTACCCCGCGGCACTCGCCGGATTTCGCTTCTTCCTCGAACTCCACGGACACTCCTCATTGTCGGCCAACGCGCAATATTGGATGGGTGAATGCCAGTACCGTATGGGACGGAACGAGGAGGCCCTGGGATCATTCTTTAAGCTCATTGCAGATTATCCGATGAGCCAGAAACTCGCCGCTTCGACCCTCAAAATCGGACAGATCTACACGAAACAGGGCGATCTCGAAAAAGCCCAAATGATGTATGAGCGGGTCACTGGGCAATATCCTGACAGCCCGGAGGCAGAGGTCGCGCGTAAGGCCATCGACGCCGCTGCCGCGAAGGGCGAACCAATCGCGGCTGGGTCGAACTGACCAGGTGGCCGCGTTCGGTCCAGCATCGAAGCCTTGGACCGAGCCGCCCTTAGTCCGGATCGGCGAGATCCAACACCGTCACGAGACCAGGCACTGTATACGCATGGAACGGACTCAGTCGTACGAGTTGCACGCCGGCGGCGCGCAATGCACTGTCGAAGAGAGAGTCCGGCGGCCCGTCTGCGTCCGCCTCCGATGCCGGTCGCTCCACCTGCACCACCTTCTCCACCAGCCGACTGCCGGGATGCACTAACACAAAGGTGGCGCGTGTGAGCGCCAGCTCCCGCAGCGTCTCCGCCGGCGGCATCCCGGAAGGGACACGCAAATCCAACACGCTCCAGAGTGGAATTTGAGTGAACAGGAGATAGCGATCTTCGACCGCAAGGCGCAGAAGGTTATAGAGCTGCACTTCTTGGTCTGTCAGCAGAGGCTTGGGGGCAAAGGTCATTCCGGACAGCAGGTTGCCGGCCGGCGCACGTCGCCGCCCGAATGTCTCCCAAGCCAGAGTTCCCAGAAAGACCAGCGCGCCGATACCGAGGATAGGATACAAGACGTCCATGTTCATGCCATTCAATTAACGGGGCAGAGGCAGATCCCTGCTCTGCCGACCCGCCCTACCCGGAACCACGGAACCGAGTAACACAGGCCGCCGAGCGCCCGTCACCTGCGGGACATTCGTGCAGTACCCGTGCAAGAAATCATGTGCAAGCAACGCGAAGGCCGTCGCCTCAAACGCTTTGCTGCTCCAACCGCAGTCATCAAACGTCAGCACGGAGGCAGGCGCAAACACCGTCCGGAGCGACTCCATGATGGCTCGGTTGGAGACGCCGCCCCCCCCGACGATCACGTCATCGATCTTGCCGGAAACCCACCGACGAGACGAACCGATCGTTTCCGCCGTCCAGGCCGCGCAAGTCGCTAGCAGATCTTCGATCGACAACCGTGCGCGTTTCTGCTTGTCGCGCAACGTACGCACGAAAGGCGCACCAAACTCTTCCCGCCCCGTAGACTTCGGGGGACGCCGCGTCACGAACGGATGGCCCATCAGCTCGGTGAGCAACGGCCGATGTATCGTGCCCCGTCGCGCCCATCTGCCCCCGGCATCATACGCGCGGGTGCCGTGTGTCGCGTCCTGTACGATCGCATCGAGCACCATGTTGCCGGGGCCTGTATCAAACGCCCGCACATCGGCCATCCTGCCTCCGGGCGGAAGATAGGTCACATTGCTGATCCCGCCGATATTCACCACCAGACGCCCCCGACGCGCATGGCTGAAGGCGACCGCATGGGCATAGGGAACCAGCGGGGCACCTTCACCGCCAGCCGCCATGTCACGCGGGCGGAAATTGGCCACGGTGGTAATGCCCGTACGCTCTGCAATCACTGCCGGCTCGCCAATTTGCAAGGTCGACCGGATCAGGCCCACGCCCGCCTCGCGCCTCCCCTTCGGCAAGTGGTGAATCGTCTGGCCATGTGATCCAATGGCATGAATATCGGCCGGCTGATGTTTCGCCGCGCGAATAACCTTGAGCGCCGCCTTGGCAAACAATTCTCCCAGGTACGTATTCATGTGGCAGATCTCCGCCACGTCCCCGTGCAGCGACAGATCGACCACTCGTTGCTGCAAGGCCCGAGGATAAGGCACGGAGGTAAAGGCGATGGGCGTAATCTTTGGCCTGCCCGCACGCCGGACGATACTCACCAGCGCCGCGTCTATCCCATCCGCCGATGTCCCGGACATAAGGCCGACAACCTTCATCCCGCCCTCCATTCAGCACGGCACCAGGTGTCGCCCTGGCATTCGGTGCGCTACGCTAATCGAAACCACCCGACGGGTCAAGCGGTACGCTGCAGAGACGACTCGGTCCACGTGCGCCATCGCGTTGACTTTGGGTACATCGGGTGTTACCGTCCGCCGGATGTCTCGCCCAATGGTTCTGATCCTTTTCATGCTTGTCACAATGCTGTGGAACCCTTCCGGAGCGGTCCGCACAGCATCGGCGGCCGACCCGCTCAACGTCGTGGTGACGCTCCCGGTCCTCAAAGATTGGGTGCAACAGATCGGCGGATCGCACGTCCATGTCGTCTCGCTCATGACCGGGTATGAGAGCGAGCATACCTACTCGCCCAAGCCCAGTGACCTGGTGGCCGTCCGGAAAGCCTCTCTCTTGTTCGAGGTCGGCGCGGGACTCGAAGTGTGGGTCGCCTCGCTGGTCAAGAATGCGGGCAACGCCTCCTTGCAGGTGGTCACGACCTCCAAAGACATTGAACTGATCCCGGATCATCCCGAATCAACCGCCGATGCGCACACCCACCACCATGCGGGCGGCAATCCTCACGTGTGGCTGGATCCGTCCGCGGCCGCCACGATGGTACAGCATATTTCCAAGGCCCTGGCGGAGGCCGACCCATCCCATACAGCAGAATATCGCAGCAACACGGCGGACTATCTGCGAGCCCTGCTGCGTGTTCAGGAAGAGTCGCTGGAGCGACTCAAAAAGGTGCCGAACCGGGCCGTCATCGTCCATCACCCGGCGTGGCCCTATTTTGCCCGGCGCTACGATCTGCAGATCGCCGGCACGATTCTCACTCAGCCTGGAGGAGAACCTTCTGCACGGCATCTGCATGCGCTGATCGACGCCATCAAACGTGGCCATATCCGGGTCATTATTTCCGAGGTTCAACTGAATCAGAAAGTTCCACAACTGCTGGCCCGGGAAACCGGCGCGCACATCGCCGTCCTGACCACCTTGCCGGGCGGCCTTCCGGGAACCGAGACCTACCTCGACATGCTCCGCTATAATGTGCTCCAATTGGCTCACGCGCTTGAACAGACATAACCGCCGCCTCGACCCGGACATCGACGACAACCAGCAGCTCCATCGAACGCCACGCATGACCCATCCGATTATCCGTTTTGACCATGCGACTTTTGGTTTTCCCGGCACCGTGGCCTTGGAAGACATCTCTCTGTCCATTCCCGAATCGGAATTCGTCGGGGTGATCGGCCCGAACGGATCCGGGAAAACGACGCTGTGCCGCGCTGTGCTCGGCTTGATGGCTCCGGTAAGCGGCACGCTCCGCGTCCTCGACTGTGCCTGCGAAGAACTGCGCTGCCACCATCGAGCCTTGATCGGGTATCTTCCCCAAAAGGGCATGCTTGATCGCAACTTCCCCGTGACCGTGCTGGAAGCGGTGATGATGGGACGATATGGCGCGCTTGGCCTGTTTCGACGGCCCTCCGGAAAGGATCGCGACATCGCCCGCCAGGCACTCGCGCAAGTCGGCATGGACCATCACCGGGATTCCGCACTGGGCGCCTTGTCCGGCGGCCAACAGCAACGCGTGTTCATCGCGCGGGCCTTGGCGCAGCAACCGCGCATTCTGCTCCTGGATGAGCCCACCACCGGGCTGGACCTCACCGCCCAACATAGCGTGGTGGAATTAATTGAACAGCTGCATCACGAACTCAAACTGACGATTCTCATGATTACCCACGATATCAATATGATTCGCTCACGGGTGGATCGATTGGTCTTATTGAAAACCAGATTATTCGCGGCGGGTCCTCCCCAGGACGTCCTGAAGCCGGAAATTCTCAGCCAGGTCTATGGCAAAGAGTTGGTCATCACCGATAAAGACCTCATCATCGTGGAAGACTACCATCATCACCACTGACACCTGGCTGAGTGAATGATGCAGCCTGAATTACAGAACCCGACCCGTTCATGCTCCGTGCATCCCGACTCCGTGAAACCATGTTAGAGCTACTCGCCTACGATTTTATGCAACGCTCCCTGCTGGCCGCCGCGCTGGTGGGCGCGGTCTGTTCCGTGATCGGCGTGTTTGTCGTGTTGCGAGGCCTGGCGTTTGCCGGCGCCGGCACGGCCCATGCTGCATTTGCCGGCGTCACGCTGGCCTATCTGCTCGGCCTGCCTCCCCTCAGCCTTGCTATCGTGTTCGGTCTTGCCACGGTGTGGATCACGGGCTGGGTCGAGGAAAAAGGCCGCATGAAGTTGGATGTGTCCATCGGCATCCTCTACACCGCCACCATGGCTCTGGCCATTTTGTTTCTGGGTCTCATGAAGACATATAATCCGGAGGTCTACGGCTATCTCTTCGGCAGCGTGCTGTCCGTCACGACGGAAGAACTCCTGACCATCGGCGGACTGAGCATCGTGGTGTTGGGAACGATTCTTCTGCTGTCGAAAGAACTCTACTTCATCGCCTTCGATCAGGAAATGGCCGCGGCGTCGGGTGTGCCCGCGCGGCAGATTTTCTACCTTCTCCTCACACTAGTGGCGTTGACCGTCGTGATTGCCTTAAAAACGGTCGGCGCGATTCTCGTGTTCGCCATGATTCTCATCCCGGCATCCACCGCCTACCAGCTCACCCACAGCCTCACGCAGATGACGCTGTATTCCGTGCTCATTGGCATCTTCTGTGCCGTCACGGGCGTGTTGCTGTCCTACGCATTCGACCTGCCGTCAGGGCCATCGATCGTTCTCTTGGCCACGAGTCTTTTCTTCCTGGCCGTCTGTTGTTCACCGAAGCGGCTGCATCGTATTCAGGCAGAATAGCCCTAGGCGCCGGTCTATGCCGCAAGGCCATCCCGTACGATCACGAGTCGCTGTCTCTCTGTAAGGAATGGAGCGAAGGGAAAGGATGGAGTCGAATCGTCCGTCAGGCCTGAGGCTCCGCCTGCTTGCGCGACCAGACCATGCCGGTCTGTTCTTTGGCGCTGAATCCAAGACGTTCGTAGAATCCTGGCATCCGCGTACACAACCAGAACAGTTCCACCTGCTGCAGCGTAGGGTGATCGAGAATGCGCCGTACGATTTCAGTGCCGATCTGTTGCCCCTGATAGTCGCGATCGACGATCACATCCCAGATGGAAGCGCGAAAGACATAGTCGGTTAGCACCCGACCGAAGCCGACCAATCGCGGTCCGTCCCACGCTGAAATGACCAGATCGGTCTTCGCCAGCATAGCTTGCGCCTGCTCCAGTTCGCGGTGCTTGGCCCAGGGAGCCTGCCGGTACAAATGAATCAGTTGGGTCGCGTCAAAATCGTTGCGATCGGAAAATGCGATGGGTCGTGGGCCGGTCTTGAGAGCAGGAGGCATCTTGTACTAAATTAATCCCTCCGAACGGGGCAATCGGTTAATCGTAGTGTAAAAGGAAGACCATGGGAACGCAAGTAAGAAGCTGTCCGAAGTGTTTTCAACTGATGTGGCTCAAGCAGGATCACTATGACGTGATCGATGAAGAGACAGTGCGAACGAAATGTCCGCACTGCGAGTCGACTGTCCGCTTTCAGCTGGTCACTGCCGGGGCCAACGCTGCGGGCCCGAAAATGGGACACTAACCACTCGACCAGCCCTGCTCTCTGAGTGCTGAATTCGAGGTTGGCGATTCATTCAGCCATCCCCCACGCAGCACCGCTGATTGCATGGCTACATGCCCCGTCCGGCGCCCTCCAACTCGGGCTGATTGCCCGGCAGAATCTTAATGAGTGCCGCACGGTATTCTCCCATCCGCTTGTCCTCCGCCGGGCTGACTTTGATTTCCTTGTCTCGTTGCATCCGCTCCACCTGATCAAGCACGGCCATCAGCGGCTGTACCGAGCCCAACACATTCCCGACTTCGAAGGCTTCCAACGATTCAAGCAAATACTCCTGCAATCCCTTGAACGGCGAGCGACCGCTCTGCTCGCGAAATCGCAAGAGCGCCTGCTCATATGCTTCTACAGCCTCCGGTTTAGGCTTAACCCCGGTCGGCACGGATGCGAGATGCACGACCGTCGGTAACTTGGCAGCATACCCCTTGAGCTGCGCAATCAGCTCTCCGATGCGATCGAGCACGGCACTGGTTTCCATCGTTCGCGTCTCCTCACCCTGGCCGACTTGAATGGGTCGGCCTTCTCTCTTGTTGACTCACATCAGTGTTCGATAGGCATCCCCTGTATCGTGGCCGCGCGCAGGAGATCCTGCACCTGCTCCATGTCAGGAGGAAAGGGCACATCAAACTGATGATACTCCCCGCCCGTGGGATGTGTGAATCCCAGCGTGCGGGCATGTAGCATGACCCGGGGTATCGGGATGCCTGCCACTGTCATGACTTTTGCTCCCCCATATGTTTTATCGCCCAGGATGGGATGATCGATGGACGTGAGGTGGACTCGCAACTGATGGGTGCGCCCGGTCCTGGGGGACAACCGGACCTGTGCGGCCACCTTTCCGTATCGCTCCTCTACCTGGTAGTCGGTTGCCGAGGCCTTCGGATTGGTGGTCCGTGCGGAAAACTTCTTGCGCTCCTTCGTGTCGCGCCCGATGGCCAGCTCGATGAGGCCATGCCCTTTCTTCGGCACCCCCCAAATCAACGCTTCATAGACGCGGGTAATCGTGTGTGATTTGAACTGAGCCGCCAGCGCACGGTGCGCCTGATCAGTCTTGGCAATCACCATCACCCCCGACGTTTCCTTATCGAGCCGGTGAACAAGGCCCGGTCGCTCTTTTCCGCCGATGTGAGAAGGAGTGACCCCCGAGGTGGCAAAGTGATGCAACAAGGCATTCACCATCGTCCCCGACCAATTCCCCGGTGCAGGATGCACGACGAGGCCGGCCTGCTTATTCAGGACCAAGAGGTCGGAGTCTTCATGGAGAATTTCAAGCGGGATCGGCTCAGGACTCAGGTCTAGAGGCTCTGGGCGCGGCACCTCCAGCCTGATTCGATCGCCCGGCCTGATTTTCTGACTCGGCCGGACTGGTTGACCATTGATTTGAATGCGGCCCTCGCTGATCAACCGCTGCAAGGCCGAGCGGGAAAATGTCGGGTCACGATTGGCAAGAAAGACGTCGATCCGTTTGGACGATTCTCCCCCGGTGACGACAATGTCGACCGGAGTCGTGCTCACTCTATTCACGTGGTGACTGCCTGACCTGTGACCGACATAGGCGCGTGCGTAAGCTGCCATAGGGCGGGCGCGAAAAACAAGGTGCAAAGATATCCACCGTGGTTCACAAGTCGCGCACATGTCATCCACAATCCATCCACAAGTTCGTTCCGGTCAATGGTCCGCGCGTCGCGGCACTCACGAATGAGCAGGCCGTTCATCTTTGTCAGCCGAGCGGCATATGTGACACGACCATGACGTACAAAGATTGATTCCCGATTCATTCGTGAACATGACCCCGACAAAAAATCAGGCTATTAGCGCGACGAACACAGTCCGATTGTAAGGCACTTGAATTGCTTTCTTATACGAAGGAATTCGCATCGCACCCTCTAGCGAGAAGAACCAACCGATGGCCTCAAATTTTATCCACAGAATCCTCAAGTCGCTACGGGTCTCAAGTGAAGCCGCGCGGTCGGTCGAGCCGTTGATTGTGGACAACCATGCGGATGCTCCACTGACGGAGGCCGTCCGGGAACGCCGGCTCGATGCGCGATTCGCCGTCAGGACTCCCTGCCTGTACGAACTGGACAGGGAACAGCGCCGTGACATTCCGATGATTTTCGGCAAGGCTCACTCGTTGAATGTCAGTTCCAGTGGCGTCTTGTTGTTACTCGATCAACAACCACACACTGGGCAGGTTCTCCGCCTTCAGAATCCGGCACTGCAATCGCAACAGGGAATCAGCTTGTTTGAGGTCAGGTGGACCACCTCACTTCCCCTCGGCACGCAGCAAGGATGTTATCTGGTGGGGTGTCATTTGGCCTTCGGACGTTTTCCCTTCTTCCTCGTACAACGGCAATATTTGCATCGAGATATTTCCGGCCTCTCCATCTAGGCTCCAAAGCCTGGACGCGTGCCTCCTGCGGAGCGCAGGAAGATGACACCATTCACCGCCTCTTCTTTTTCTGTCAGCGTTCCTGTCTCACCGTGGCGAAATGAAGCGCCTCATGCAGTGACCGAAAATCGGCCGGCGACTTCGCCGCAAATTCACAATAGACATCTGTCACGGGATGTCGGAATCCCAGCTTCTGCGCATGGAGCATCACCCGCGGCACCGGACGTCCATCCAGAGGACCGGTATTGCCGGCTCCATAGACCGGATCACCCAGTATAGGATGCCCGATCGCCTCAAGATGGGCGCGTAGCTGATGGGTCCTACCGGTCCGGGGGCTGAGTGCCAGATGGGAGGCCACACCGCCGAACGCCTGCTCTACGCGATACTCCGTCAGTGCGGCTTTGGGATAGTCGGTGCGAACAGAGGTGCGTGTGAACGTACCTCTATCTGGACCGATCGCGAGTGCGATACAGCCTTGGATTGGTTCCGGGATACCCCGAACCAATGCCTCGTATTGTCGGGTGATTGAATGTTGTTCGAATTGCACGGCGAGCCGGCCATGCGCATCCTTTGTTTTGGCCACGACCATGACGCCAGAGGTATCTTTATCCAACCGATGGACGAGTCCCGGTATGGCGACAGCTCCCGTCCGCACGACATGATCGAGGAGGGCGTTCAGGAGCGTGTCGTCCCAATGGCCGGGGCCTGGATGGGCCGCAACGCCTGCAGGCTTATTGAGTACCAGGCAGGCGGCATCCTCGAACAGAATATCGAGGGGCGCCGGTTCGCCATCAATCACTAAGGGAGCCGGCCCGGGTTTGTCGAGGTTGACCACATCGCCCGGTTTTATTTTTCGACTCGACTTGGCCGATTGATGGTTGACGCGCACCTGGCCGGCTAAAATCATCCGTTGCACCGCGGCGCGAGAGAGTTTGGGCTCACGGCTAACGAGGAAAAGGTCCAGGCGCTTCGGCTGTTCGCCGGAAGAAATCAGAAATTCCGTCTGCATCGCTTGCTAGGCTACGGCAGCGTCGGGGACGAATGCAATGAAGGCGATAAGGTCGCACCATCGCTGGGACGAAAGCATTACGGCTTTGGATAGGAGCGCAGTAATTCGGCCTTCAGCCGATCGATCTCCAGCTCCTTTTCCGCCAACTGTTGTTTGAGCCGTGCAATTTCTCCCTGCAGTCGATCCACCGTCGTCTCGTTCGATGCCCCTTGGTCGGACCTGCCATCAGAAAATCTTTGGCTCTCCACTTGGCCCTGTTCTCCAGACGGTGGCAGAGCGCGGATGGGCGTCTCCCGCGATGTCGCGTGAGTGAGATAGGAGAGGAATGCCCTATGGTCAAGGATGAGTTCGCTGGCGGAAGCCCTGTGGCCGCCAGACCAGTTGGCTTTTGCGCCGAGTCCAAACCGTGGCGGCTCAAAGGCAACGACTCCGCCACTGCCTTGGATGGAGTACAAGGGATTCGCTCGCACTCTCGCCAATTCTTCCGAAGTTTGAGCGACAACCGTATGGTGATTCGCCACCACGACATGTAACTTCTGGCGTTCGACGAAGAGAGCGCCTGAAGTAACTCTCGCTTCAGCACCCTGCGGCTCAGCAAACAGAAACGCGATCCATTCCCTAGCGCCAGCCTCCTGGAAGGCTCGTCGGATCACGGGCTGGATCAGAGTCATTTCTTCCAGCGAAAAGACGGGCTTGGCGGGCTTCGCTGTATCCATCATTCCAAGCCGCTCCTCAAGATAGAGCCTTGTCAGGATCGCGGACAGATCATCGGCCTGCCACGAAACCGGGTGATCATAGACCACGCGAGATACCGCTGACGAGTGGAATGAGTCGAGGCGAATAAGCCAGCCCGAAGTCTGCTGCACATCCCGGCTCGTCAGTATGGGGCCGGTACAGCCGGAGCATACCAATAGGAAGAGGAGAAGGAAGAAATAGCGAGATGATCGGAAGCGCGGTACGTTAACGCCCTGACGAGCTGGAGAAGGAAGACCTGCAGAGAGAAAACGATGCGAAGTTCCAGGCAGGAACTTAGGCGTGCCCTGTTTTTCGCGCACGGTCGGCAATCTTTTTTCGGAGGCGGGCCTTTTCAAGGCTGATTTCTGCCTCTCTCACTTCGGAGGGAAGACCGCCGGCCTGGAGACGTTGCTCGGCCTTTTCGACGGCCTGCTGCGCGCGACCGATGTCGATATCTTCAGCCTTTTCGGCAATCTCGGCCATCACAGTGACCTTCACCGGCGTGACTTCCGCATAGCCCCAGAGAATGGACATGTAGTGCCACACCTCTTGCGACTTGTATCGAAGCTCTCCGATGCGCAGGCTCGACAGCAGATGACAATGGCCAGGCAAGACGCCGAATTCCCCTTCACTGCCTGGAGCGATAACCTCATCGACCTCCTGGCTCAGGAGCAACTTTTCCGGCGTCACGACTTCTAAGAGAATCTTTCCTGCCATTGTCCTTTTCCTGCTCTCTAACGAAAGGGTTAGCTGTCAGGATGCCCTGTCGTGCGCGGTCTGCGAGCACTTGGGCACCTGGCTGCTAGACCTTCACTCCCATCTTTTCCGCCTTCGCCACCGCTTCTTCGATCGGACCGACCATGTAGAAGGCCTGTTCCGGAAGGTGATCGTATTTTCCTTCCAGGATCTCCTTGAAGCTCCGCACGGTATCCTTCAGCTTCACATATTTCCCGGGAGCGCCGGTGAAGGCTTCGGCCACGTGGAACGGCTGCGACAGGAACCGTTGAATCTTTCGCGCGCGCGCCACGACCATCTTGTCGTCTTCGGACAGTTCGTCCATTCCGAGAATGGCGATGATGTCTTGCAAATCCTTATACCGCTGCAGCACGGATTGCACACCGCGCGCCACTTTGTAATGCTCTTCGCCGATGACTTGCGGGTCGAGAATACGTGACGTGGAGTCAAGCGGGTCGACCGCAGGGTAAATGCCCAACTCGGCCAGCTGTCTGGACAACACCGTGGTAGCGTCCAAGTGCGCGAAGGCCGTCGCTGGCGCTGGATCGGTCAAGTCGTCGGCAGGCACGTAAATCGCTTGCACCGATGTGATGGACCCTTTTTTCGTCGAGGTAATACGTTCTTGAAGGGCGCCCATTTCAGTGGACAAGTTCGGCTGATAACCCACCGCAGACGGCATACGACCGAGCAAGGCGGACACTTCGGAACCGGCTTGGGTGAATCGGAAGATGTTATCCACGAACAACAACACGTCCTGATTTTCTTCGTCGCGGAAAAATTCTGCCACGGCCAGTCCGGTCAACGCCACACGGAGACGCGCTCCCGGTGGTTCATTCATCTGTCCGTACACCAAGGCGGCTTTCGACTTGGTGTGGTCATCAGGATCGATGACCTTTGATTCTTGCATTTCGTGCCAGAGGTCGTTTCCTTCCCGAGTACGCTCACCGACACCGGCAAACACCGAGAATCCACCATGGTGGAGTGCGATGTTATTGATCAGCTCCATGATGATGACGGTCTTGCCGACGCCGGCTCCACCGAACAGCCCGACTTTTCCGCCTTTGCTGTACGGCTCCAACAAATCGACCACCTTGATGCCGGTTTCCAGCACTTCGGTCTTCGTATCTTGATCTTCGAGCCTCGGGGCCGGACGGTGAATGGGATAGGTCTTGTTTGTCTTGATGGGACCCTTTTCGTCAACTGGTTCGCCGAGCACATTGATCAAGCGACCGAGAGTTTCGCGGCCCACGGGAACTGCGATCGGCGCTCCGGTGTCGGTGACGTCCATCCCGCGTGTGAGACCATCCGTGGTCGACATCGCGATACCGCGCACTCGGTTTTCGCCAAGGTGAGAGGCGACTTCGAGAGTGATTCGCACTGCGGGCTTGCCCGCCGCCTTGTTCTCTTCCTGGATCACCTTGAGCGCGTTGTAGATGTTCGGCAGTTGACCCGGAGGAAACTCCACGTCGACCACGGGGCCGATGACTTGAATGACTTTTCCTGTGCTCATAACGCTCCTCTTGTCGTCACTGATGCAGCCGGCAGCTTACCGTCGTGCAGCATTCCTCAGTCCAGATTTATTTCAGGGCCTCTGCTCCACCCACGATGTCCATGAGTTCTTTGGTGATGGCCGCTTGGCGAGTCTTGTTGTAATACAGGGTCACTTTCTTGATCAGTTGTCCGGCATTGCGAGTTGCGCCATCCATGGCCGCCATGCGTGCGCCATGTTCTGCGGCCGCCGATTCCAGCAAAATGCGGTACGTCTGAATTTGAAAGTGCTTTGGGACCAGAGCGCTCAGAAGCTCGCCTTCATCAGGCTCGTAGAGATAGCTGCCCCCGAGGGACGAGCCCTCGGCGGCTTGTGGCGCACCAAATTCCGTGGCGGTATCGATGGGGAACAGTTTTTCGACAATCACACGCTGTTGAATAGCAGACTTAAACTCGTTGTAGACAATGTAGAGTTCGTCAAACGTCCCCTTGACGAAATTTTCGGTCAGGTCACCACCGATGTCGATGGCATGCTCAAAGCTCAATTTATCGAAAATCCCGGTCCACTCCTGTCTGATCGGCAATGACCGGCGTCGGAAATAATCACGGCCCTTGCGTCCGATCAGACTGAGATTGACCGACAACCCTTGCGCCTCGCATTGCCGGACAAACTCCGCGCTCTTTCGGACGATATTGCCGTTGAAGCCGCCGCAGAGACCGCGATCGCTCGTGACGACAAGGATTTCGATTTTCTTACCCTCGCGCTTCTGCAGCAACGGATGGGAAGTGCGATTGACGCGCTGGCTCAGATTGCTGAGCACGCCTCGCATTTTGTGTGCGTACGGACGGGCGGCAAGGATACGATCCTGCGAGCGTTTGAGCTTTGCGGCCGCGACCATTTTCATGGCCTTCGTGATCTTCTGCGTGTTTTTGAAGGCGGCAATTTTCCGCCTGAGAGATTGTAAGCTCGGCATATTTTACGGAAGCAGACAGATGCGATTGGACGAGTCAGCGAAGAGAGAACTGGTCACTCCCCGATCACGCCATCACGATATCTTACTTTCCTCCATAGCCCATTTTCTGCTTAAACGTCGTAATGATTTCTTTGAGCTTGCCGCCCACCTTGTCGTCGATTTTCCCGACCGTGGCGATATCTTTTCGCATGTCCTGGTGGTTCTGCGCGACATAGTGGAGCAGATCTGCCTCGAATTGGAGGACCTTGTCCACGGGCACATCGTCCAGGAATCCATTGACGCCCGCGTAAATCGACAAGACCTGGTCTGCGACCGGCATCGGCTTGTATTGCCCTTGTTTGAGCAACTCCACCATACGCACACCGCGAGCAAGCTGCATCTGGGTCGCCTTGTCCAGTTCGCTGCCGAACTGGGAGAAAGCGGCCATTTCGCGATATTGGGCGAGATCGAGGCGGAGCGTACCGGCGACCTGTTTCATGGTCTTGATCTGCGCGGAGCCGCCGACGCGGGACACGGACAGACCAACGTTAATCGCCGGACGAATACCGGAATAGAACAAATCGCTTCCGAGATAAATCTGACCGTCAGTGATCGAGATGACGTTCGTCGGAATATAGGCCGACACGTCGCCGGCTTGAGTCTCGATGATCGGAAG
>VOPT01000007.1 GCA_009594865.1 Nitrospira sp.
TTCAAACACCTCGACCTCACTGTCGGTCAGACGATCGTAGGTCAACTGATAGGGCAAATGGGTCAGCGAATTATTCGCCGTGGCCGTCGAACTGTACCGATAGCCGGTCGCCAGCAGGGCTTGCGGCAGCGCGAAGGGATTGGACAATTCGCCGGGCCGGAATGAGATGATCGACTGGCCGGAAAAGTGATCGATGAGAAACTTGCTCACTCGCAATTCACCCAGGATACTCACATTGTAGGCCGTCGTCCGATCTTTCACGAAGGGGGCATAGGACGGATAGGCTTCCCGTCCGGTCCCCAGGGGAAACTGATTGAACACCCGTGAATGGGCGATTGTATGGCTCCCCAGTTCCATGCCCAGATCCGCTAATTGCTTCACATACCGGACACCCTCGTCGTTAAAGAAGATATCATCGTTATAATCGCGAATGTATTTCACCTGAATGAAATACGTGCCGACCACGCCCTGGCTTTTCTCATACGCGGCATACTCGACCGCATTTTTAATGGACTGTGTAAAATCGACATCGTGCGTCATCATGACCGACAAGGACTTGCCGAAGGGCACCGTCCCCAGGGTCACCGCCTCTTCCTGCGCCGTGCGATACATCGATTTGAGGAGCCGCAGCCAGACATCGAGCGTCGGATCGAACTCATTGTCGAACGTCTTGACGAGCTCCTCACCGCGATTGTTGTATCCCTTCAACAGGAGGAATCCGAGATCGAGTCCGATGGCATAGGCCCGGCCACGTCCATGAGCGGCTTGCGTGATGGCGGCGGTTCCATCTTCGAAGCGTGCGAGCGGAGCCGATGCTTCCGTGTAGCCGTAGGTCCCCATCACCTCGATGCCCTTGCCACGGATCCCGACCCGCAGCTGTCGCTCGCGAGGATCCGTCAGGTCCGCCAGTAAAGGAGCGGCCGGGGTCAAGGTCACGTCATAACGCTGGCGCGATGCCACGGCATCACGAAACCCGAAGACCTGGTTCAATCCGCCGCCCAGCACTTGCACGCCGATCAGTGTCCCGCCTGTCTTCGGAAATTCCGCCAGCGCTTGCAGTGCCTCCGGCCCCAGAACCTTTCCAGAAATCATCGGGTAGACCAGCACCACTTGATGCGCCAGGGCCTCATGGACATCACGAGTGATACGAAAAGGAACGCCGATGGATTTGAGTCCATGGGCCAACCCCAGCCATGATGAGTCGGGATCGGTGAGCAGAATCGCCAACCGGCTGGTCGAGCCCTGTTCATACGTCCTCCACGTTGTCGGCACATGATCAGGCATCACCGTCGCCTTGGCGGGCCCAGACACCCCCGGGAAACGGTGAAAGTCCTTCTCCGGAACTTCCATGTGCTGAAAAGAGGAAGAGCCCACGAGAATTCGAATGCCGATCACCAGAGAGACAAACAGCAGGGCAATACCCGACACGCGGACGAGAGTGGACCGTTGCATACGCCTACCAATGATAGATGAGGTTGAAGTTCCCGCCTCGTCGGACATAGAGAAAGCCCCGGTCTTCGTAGTATCCGGAGGTTTCGACAGAGAATCGTTCGTTAATCGGAAACGTGACGCCCGCTTGAATCGTGCGACTTCCGACACGAGTGAAGTCTTGTTGCGCCACGATGCGTTCGCCTGACGTGCCGAATGAACCGGACGCGAAGAACTGCAGCCGATCGGACGGCCGCCAGGTCAACTGCGAGGCCAGGGTGACCGCTCCCGTATTCGGAATCAGATAGATCTTTTCCGTCAGCCACAGATTGAACGGAAGAAAGATGGTGAGCCCCGGCATCAGAAGATCGATATCGTCCTGCTTGTAATTCAACCGCCGGTAGCCGAAGGACACCTCAAAGGGCGCCAGTGCGGCGTGCAACCCCCCAAGGCCTTGCGCCACTTCGCCGACAAATGAATAATTCGGTGAAAAGTGCGGATTCACCGTGGCTTGTCCCGCGATATATCCCCAGGCTCTCGACCACAGGGGGCTATAGAGCTCCGCTGAGATCGGTGTGTCGTGAAATCCAAACCGATTGATCGGTTCTATGCGGAGCACCAGCGTTTGATTGCCGAGCGGTTTGGCGAGCTCAAACAACAGATCACGTTCGTCCGGCTGATTCTTCGTATAGGTATAGTGGGCATAGCCGATCTTGGCATAGTCTCGGTAAGGAAGACGCAGCCCGGTCAATCCTTGCCCGACGGCGGCGCGCGGCGACACGAGTAATTCTGATTTCACCGCGTTGATCTGTTGCTCAAGAGCCGGGTCGTGCGTCTCGGCCAACAGGGCTTCGTAGCGCTGCAACGCCTCGGACCGGTCGCCACGCCAATGGGCCACTTCGGCGAGGCCACGGCGAGCGTCGATCTGCCCGGGGTCGGCCTGCACGACTTCCCCGTACAACCGCTCCGCCTCATCGAACTGTTTCTGCCACGACAACACTTGCGCCAGCGCAAGACGTATGTCCTGATCGTCAGGGTGGCGTGCCAGCACTTCTCGATAGAGGGTCGTCGCTTCCGCATGAGTCCCCTGCCAGGAAAGCACGCGGGCCAGCGCCGTGCGGATGTCGTCATTGTCGGGATGTTGTCGCAGTGCTTCGCGATAGACGCCTTCCGCTTCGGGATACCGTTTAGCCACCTCGAATCTCGTGGCCTGCTCCATCGCGGCCGCGATAGCACGGACATCCGACTCAGGGACAACGGGCGTTGGAGTAGCCTGCTCCGCAACAAGCGGTGCGGTCGCGCGCAATTCCGATCGGATGGTCTTTAGTTGCGTTTCAATCTCGGGATCGTGGGTTTTGGCAAGCAACGCTTCATAACGCTGGACCGCTTCTGCACGATGCCCCTGCCAATACGCAAGATCCGCGAGGCCGCGCTGCGCCTCGACCAGAGTCGGTTCGGCTTGCAAGGCTTCCCGGTACAGACGGCCGGCTTCCTCGAATTGCTGTTGCCAGGACAGAACCTGTCCCAGCGCCACGCGAATCTCCTGGTCCTGGGGATGACGCGCCAGAACCTCTCGATACAGCGCAGTGGCTTCCGAGTGAGCGCCTTGCCAGGAGAGAGTCCGTGCCAGTGCCGCGCGCACCTCATCATTCGCGGGCGCCCGCTGCAGTTCCTCGCGATACACGGCCACCGCATCGGCATACTGGCGCATCGTTTCTAACCGGCGCCCGCGCTCCAACGCCTCCGGGAAGTCCGATGTGACCCGCTCGTCCCCCTGCGGAGAAGCCGTACCGGACGGACGGACGGAAAGCCCCTCTGAAGCGGAGGCCGCCTTCAATGCCTGCAGATGCGCTGCCACCTCTGCATCACCGGTCGCCGCCACGACACGTTCATAGTATGGCACGGCCTGTTCCTGGTGGCCGCTCCACAACAGCACATTGGCCAGCCCGGTGAGTGCCTCGACATGGTCCGGTTCGTCCTGGAGCACCCGCTCGTACTCTGCTCGTGCCTGATCATATTGCTTTTGCCATGAAAGGACTTGGGCGAGACCGACCCGGAAGTCGTGATCGAGCGGGTGGCGGGTCAGGAGATCGCGATAGCCGGCAGCGGCCTCATCCCAGTGGCCCTGCCAGGACAGCAGCTTGGCCACCGACGCACGCACCTCGTCATGGTCCGGTTTGGCCAGGAGGTATTGCAGGTAGGCCGCAAGGGCCTCCTCGTAGCGCTTCTCCTCCTCCCAGGCTCTGGCTTGTTGCAGAATCTGGCGCGGAGAGGAGTCCGGCGCCATCGCGGCGATCATGGTGGCGGGCGCAGAGAACCAGCCCGCGGCGAGCACCAGCCCCGCCAGCAGACCGGCGACGGAGGTCCTTCGAGTCATCCATGTGAGGGGACCGTTCATCCGTGACGATCCTGTTCTCCCGGCATGTGCGATCCTATTCGGGGAGGGCCCGGAACCCATCGAGGTCGTGAATAATCACTCCGGCAAAACTGGGATGCGGCGTGCCGTCGAGTATCTGGCGGATCGCCCTAGACACCTCGACACGGGAACGTCCGGCAAACGTCAGACGTTCAGGCCTGACGGTAAATCGCCGATGGATGCGGAACCATTCTCCAGAGCCTATTGACGCATCCGCCTCGGAGATCGGCTTCCATCGCAGACGGCTGTGCTCGCGATCCAGGAACACCTCGGCGCGATCGGGCCGCGGGTCGCGTCGCAGCACGACATGCTGTTCAAGCGGCAACAGAGTCGTCTCAACAGCCAGCCACACCGGCTTCCCGATGACATCGCCATACCGCAGGATGTCTTCGGCGATGTCCTGCACCTCATCGAGGTCGGTGCGATAACTCATCACCGCCACTTCATCGGCCCGATCCATCACGGCATAGGCCAATGGCCGACCGCCGACGGTGGGCGTGGCGAGCCAGAAAGGAATCACCATCGACAGTGTGGCGCGGCCTTGAATGGCCTCGTGTAGTGTCTCAATCGTGCCGAGATAGCGCCGGAGCTGCGCGTCATCGTCGAGAAATCCCGGCAGGAGATAGGGCTCAATATCGAGCTGTACGCCGGACAACGCACCGGGCCGCACGAGCTGAAGCAGTCTCCGTATCTTATCGGCCAGGAGATGAGGTTCCTGAATGGCTTCGGGGTACCCGTCCAACGCCAGCGCGTCAACGCCGGCCTCCTGCACCAGACTCAAGAGCCGCGCATACTCGCGCCAGACCCCCTCATCATCATTGAGTGACGGCATTTGGATCAGCACCCTCGAACAGGCTTGCTCGCGACAAGTGGCCACAAGCGTCTGCGACTCCTGTATCGCCGCGCGGTAGTTCCACACCCAAAAGCCGGTGCCGACAGGTCGCTTCTGGACCGCTTCACTGTGCGACACCTCCACCCGATCAAACTGGATCTGTCCACCTTCTCCTTCAGACGACAGGACGAGAGCGGTCAAATATCGAAGGTCTACCCCGCGACCGATCTCCTTGAGCGAAATCGTGAGATCGAACGCCCCGGTGACGGTCGCCAGCGAGTGATTGTGCTCGCGCCCATGACCGGCCACATCTTCTACGCCCACCACCACCTGGCCGGTTGCTCGTCCACGAAGCCTCAGTATCTGGTAGGACAGGAGGTCTAGCGGCTTTCCCCCAGGACGCAGTTCGATACGCTGGCCACACCGCGTCGCATGGTCGGCAGTCCATTTCACCTCAAGACTCGAGTCGCTGCGGACCGTCTGCCCCTGGCAGGGACCAAAGACATGGGCTGCTCCCAAACCCACACGCAGTTCAAGAATGGGTAAAAACGGTCGATAAGGAAGAGGGGCCGCAGCCGGCGCAGGCCCGCTGAATGCCACGGTTGGATCAATCCCCTTCCCGGCATAGGTCAGTTCGATCTCATACACCGTGGATGGAATCGGCGAAGACAGAAGAATGTCCTCCCCCTGCGCCACAGACAACCAGACCATGGAACCGACTGCAGCCCCGAACAACAGAATCACGAAGACACACCGCCTCGCGGCCCCTGCGCATGCGGCACCGACGGAGTGCCTCGAACTCCTGTCTCGAACGACATCCCCGTTGGCGGAGACGCATTGATCGATGTGGTTAGACCGGCTCATTTCAATTTCTGAGTGGCTCTTCCTGCTCTACTTTCTCGGCCTGACCGCCGGATACTTGATGCTGGACCTCATCGCCATCATGCACCTGCGGCAATACCTGCAGGAACGGGTGCTCGAAAGCCTGCCGCACAGTTACACCGGCTTCGAACCGCAGATCAGCATCCTGGTCCCCGCCTATAACGAGGCCGCCACCATCGCGGGCTCCATTCGGTCACTGCTGCAACTCAGCTATTCGGAATATGAAATCGTCGTCATCAACGATGGATCAAAGGATGCCACGATCGATGTCCTCCGCAAAGAATTTGATCTGTTTCCGTTTCCCGAAGCCTGTCATACGCAGCTGCCGACGGCGGAAATCCGGGCGATTTACCATTCCTCGCTTCATGCCAACCTGCGCGTCATCGACAAAGAGAACGGGGGCAAGGCCGATTCGCTGAATGCGGGCATCAATCTGTCGCTCTATCCGCTGTTCTGCTGCATCGATGCGGATTCCATCCTGCAGCCGGATAGCCTGCGGCGAGCCGTGCAACCGTTTCTGGACGATCATCGCACGGTGGCCAGCGGAGGGACCGTGCGCATCGCGAACGGCTGCCGCGTCGAAAACGGCTTCCTGACCAAAATCGGATTGCCCACCAATCTTCTGGCGTTATTCCAAATCGTGGAATACCTCCGCGCCTTCCTCTTCGGGCGGCTGGGCTGGTCGCCCATGAATGCGATGCTGATCATTTCCGGCGCATTCGGCATCTTCCGGAAAGAAGCTGTGGTCACCGTGGGGGGCTATCGATCGGATACGATCGGGGAAGACATGGAACTGGTCGTGCGCCTGCATCGCCATCTACGGCTAGGCGAGAAACCCTATCGTATTACGTTCGTGCCCGATTCCGTCTGCTGGACCGAAGCGCCGGAAGATCTGCGCACGCTGAAGAATCAGCGCATTCGCTGGCAGCGCGGACTCTGTGAAAGCCTGACCAAAAACCTGGATCTGATGTGTCATCCGAAAGGCGGGACGATCGGATGGCTGGCGTTCCCGTTTATGGCCGTCTTTGAGTGGATCGGTCCGGCGATTGAGGTGTTCGGCTACTGCTTCCTGATCCTCAGCTTTGTCATGGGATTCGTCTCGATACAGGCGTGGCTGATCCTGCTCGTCGCGGCGATCGGTCTGGGCGTGTTGCTCTCGGTGAGCGCGCTGTTACTGGAAGAAATGTCGTTCCACGTCTACCCGGGTCAGCGCGACGTGCTGAAACTGCTGCTGGCGGCCATCCTGGAGAATTTCGGATTCCGCCAGTTGAATTCCGTGTGGAAATTAATCGGCTTGTATCGATGGATCTGCGGGAAAAAGGCGACGTGGGGCACGATGACGAGAACTGCATCCTGGCAGGCCCGCTAAGGATGCGGACTCTGTCACTGAGCTCATGAGGTCAATCGTTCGATCGCCTGACTGGCTCGCTCGAGATCGGCGTCGGTCTTCGCCATACAAAACCGCATAAAGCGACGGCCCTCGGTTCCTTCGAAAAAGGCTTCGCCCGGCACGCCCGCCACGCCGGTCTTGTCCAGCAAATACATCGCGCGCTCCCGACTGGTGTTTCCCGGAAGGCGGGATACGTCCGCTAAGACGTAGTAGGCTCCTTGCGGCACGGCTGGAGGCAAGCCTGCTTTCGCCAGAGCCCCACAGAAACGATCGCGCTTGTGTTGATGGTCCTGGGCCAGTTCTTTGTAATAAGACGGACCGAGTGCACGGATGCCGGCTGCCACGCCATACTGTAACGGCGTCGGGGCGCAGACATACAACACATCACTCATCGCGCCGATGGCCTTCGCCCACGACGCCTCCGCCACACTGTAGCCGATGCGCCAGCCGGTGATGCTGAAGGCTTTTGAATAGCCGCCGATGGTAATGGTGCGTTCGGCCATGCCGGGCAATGAGGCCATGCTCACGTGTTCCCGCCCGTCGAACACAAAGTACTCATAGATTTCGTCGGTGATCACCAGCAGGTCGCGGCGGCAGGCGATCTCGGCGATCTGCTCCAGTTCACGCCGCGTGAACACCTTGCCGGATGGATTCCCCGGCGTATTGACCACGATGGCCTTGGTCTTGGATGTCACGGCCTGTTCCAAGCTTTTCACATCCATGGTCCAATCCGGCGGCCGCATCGACACATACCGAGGCACCCCCTCGACGGCCAGGATCGCCTGGACATGGTAGGCATAAAACGGTTCAAAGAGAATCACTTCATCGCCGGGATTGAGGAGCGCCATGCAGGTGGCTTGGAACGATCCGGTCGCGCCGGCACTCACGGTAATATCGGTCTCCGGATCTGCGGTGATTCGATTGAACGCGGTCAACTTGTCCGCGATCGCCTGCCGCAACTCCGCGATACCGTCAAACCGGGCGTAAATATTGTGCCCTTGCGCCATCGCTTGTTGCGCCCCCTGCACGACCACCGGAGGAACAGGGGTGTCGCACACCCCTTGAGACATATTGATGCCGTTGACCTTGGCGCAGGCCAGGGTCATGGCACGAATATCGGATTGGGCCAATCGGGCTGTACGATCACTCTTCTTCATCACACCCTCAATGTCTATGCCACGTGTTGATTGATGCGGCTCGTGAATCCTGCCTCGTCAGGCAGATGTCCCTACCCCGTTCCCACAGAAAATGCAACCGACGAGTGGCCCGGTCGAAGAGTAACGCGGAATCGGCGGCTTCGCGATCCACCATGGTTCATTCCGGAAGCTGTTGCAGGGACCAGAGCGGGCGACGTTCATCCCGGCGCGCCGTCACACGCGGGGGAAGCCGGCTGGTTCCGGCACGAAACCGATCATAGTGGCCGAGCACGCGACCGACATACAGCTGGGTCGCGGGCAGCGCCGGTGCGCCGATGGCCTGCCGGACGCGCGCTTCACCGAGATGATAGGCTGCCAGCGCCAACGACAGATCTCCGCCGAACCGGTCCAACAGTCCACGGAGCAGGGCCGCTCCTGCACGGATGTTGTCCTTCGGATCGAACGGGTCGAGCACATGGAACGCCGCCGCCGTCAGCGGCATCAGCTGCATGAGACCGATCGCGCCCTTCGAGGACACGGCATCCGCATTAAAATTCGACTCGACCTTGATGATCGCCTGCAGGAGAGCAGGGTCAAGGGCATATTGCTCGGCGTAGGTCGCAATGAGCGAGGCAATAGGTTCGGCTGAGGGCCTGCCCACCACATCCTTCATGACCGGATCGAAGGCGACCCGGCTGGCAGGAGGCATCAGGGCAATGAGGCACCCCGCCACCGCCAACGGGAAGAGCGCACGGGCCACTCGACTCCAGCGAGTATTCCATTCAGGCTGCTGCATAGGGAGGGATCGGGCGAAACCTGGCGGCCCTAGCGGCCATCCTCATCCAGGCTCCGAATCAGCACGGCGCGCCCATGGCGATCGAACCAGGATTGAATGCGATCGCCCACATGGGCCGGTCGATCGATTCTGGTGTTCTCGTCATGCGGAATGCGATGTTCCTGCCCACGGACATCCCGGACGAGGTAGGCGCCGCCCTCGACGGCTTGCACCTGGCCGACCACCGATGCGGTGGATTGCTCGCCGGCGGAGACGGCTGATCGGCTTTGCGCGCCCAAGGTTCCTGAGACGATCCCCATCCCGAGGTCTTCCTGGGGGGAATGTGCCTGCAGCGTGGATCCGGCACAGCCGGTCACG
Organism: Nitrospira sp.; assembly: GCA_009594865.1. Lineage (GTDB taxonomy): Bacteria > Nitrospirota > Nitrospiria > Nitrospirales > Nitrospiraceae > Nitrospira_A. Next base: position 9,238 of record VOPT01000007.1, read on the forward strand.
CCAACCATCACAGGCAGGATAAGCATCACAGAGCGACAATCCGCGAGCAAACGCATCATGGCTGGAACCTCCATCGATGAATGGCGTGGTGAACGGTGCAGGACGGGTTGAGCGCACCGTCACGTCACTATTCCATGGAGCGGCGGAATGCTCAAGAAAATGAGGGAAACTGACGCGTGCCCGAAGGGAATGTGCAGGCAGCAGGCAGGATCAACCGGAACTCTCGCGTGACCGTCGGTACCGGGCTCTTCTCATCGTGAGATGGGCCTCGGCTCGAATGGGTTATCCGCCGACGCATCGAACATATTCTTTGAGCCAACAGCGATCCATCACCACCTGTAGTCCGGCCTGTCGCGCCCGCAGGGCGGCCGCCTCGTCGACCACTCCCTCCTGGAGCCACACGGCTTTCGCCCTCATACGTATCGCTTCATCGACCACGGCGCCAGCCTCCTCGGATCGTCGAAAGACATTCACAAGATCGATTGCACCGGGCACCGCGGATAACGAGGGGTAGGCCTGTTCACCTAATACGTCGGTCTCGCGCGGATTCACCGGGATCACAACCTTGCCTCGCTGCTGCATGTAGCAGGCGACACGATAGGAGGGGCGGGCCGGATTCGATGATAGTCCGACCACAGCAATGGTACGGCACTCCCTCAGCAGACGTGCGATCTCCTTCCGGGACGAGGCCTGATCCGTCACGGTGCACCCCAGACTTCTTCGAGCCGCTGCGCGCGACCGCAGTTAAATTTATAGAACTTATACCGGATCGGATTCTTCTTATAAAAATCCTGGTGGTATTCTTCGGCCGGATAGAATGGCGCGGCCTTGGTCAGTTCGGTCACGATCGGGTGCGTCAGCCGCTGGGATTGTTCGATCGCCCGCTTCGACTCCTCCGCGAGGCGTTTCTGTTCTTCCCCTTGATAGAAAATCACCGCCCGGTACTGACTGCCGTGATCGCAAAATTGTGCGTTTGGCGTCACCGGATCCACGTTATGCCAAAAGGCATCGAGCAACGTCGTGTAACTCACCTTGGCCGGGTCATAGACCACTTCCACAGACTCGGCATGCCCCGTCCCCCCTGCAGACACCTGCTCATAACTGGGGTTCTCAACTCGCCCGCCCATATATCCGCTGACGACGGAGGTGACGCCGGGAACCTTCTCGAACACTTCCTCCATGCACCAGAAACAGCCTCCGGCGAAATAGGCTTTGGCACCCGTCGCCGGATCAGCCGCCTCGCTTTGCGAGACCAGCAATCCGGCCAACAGCATCGGCAAGACCCACAAAACACCGACCCTCCGACCTGTGATGAACATCATGGGACGCCTCCTCTCGAACCTGAGCGACTTTCAATCATCTTACCAGAGCAGCGGGACTGCGGCGATCCAGAGAGCTCAGGGCCTCTTCAACTCTTTACGCGCGTCGCAATCAATTGGATGGGTGTGTATGATAGGCAGGATGAACCGACGACGTGCACCGGCTGGATTATTGATTCTGCTGATCTTTTCCGGTTGCGCCTCCTGGATGATGAACGGGGAGCCACCGGAAGTGCTGGTCACGAATGTGACCCCGCTGGAGGCCAGCGCGTTTGAGCAGCGACTTCAGGTCGATCTTCGTATCCGCAATCCCAACGATTTCGACCTGGCCGTGACCGGCATCGACTTTCGTCTGGATCTGAATGGAAACCGGCTCGCGCGCGGGCTGGGGAACAAAGCATTGGTCGTGCCGCGCTTGAGCGACGCTGTCACCTCCGTCGAGACGAGCACCTCCACGTTACAGGTCGTCAGACAATTGCTGTCGTTCTCCGGAGATCAGTCACTGACCTACCACCTGACCGGCGTCGTGCACACCAAGGAAGGACGCTTGCCCTTCGATAACTCCGGCGTGCTCCTGGACACAGGCACAGTGTCCGGCTCTCCCTCTGCCCAGTAACAGATTTCAACGTACTGCCGGTGAGGCGCAGGTGGATCAAACAGCCTTTCCAGCAAGGCGACAGCAATGCGAACGCACGAGGCAACATTCTAACCACCCACCCCGACCCTGCCGGGACAGATTTCTTTCCCATCTGCGGTACGTTGCACCTCGGAGGTTCACGACGCTTCGAATACCGTGCGTCATGCGTGTGAATGCCACCAGCGGTTTGTTTCAACGCCTTCGAGTTCCCAGGAGCATAACCGCTGACAAGCTGTTCAAAAAGCCCGTCCAGCAAGGCCGCAGCAATGCGAGGGGGCGAGGCGTACCCTTGCGGTACGTCGAGCCTCGGAGCGACGCGAGAACGCCGCTGGCGGGATTTTTCAACAGCTTGTCAGACGCCCCAGGAGCGCGCGCCTTGGACCAAGTCCGGCTGCTGCTGCTCGAACTGCTTCATCATCAGGGTGATGGCTTCCTCTGGACTTTCCACCGAAGCGATCAGGCGTCCGCCCAGCTTTTTGAAGAATTTCTCTTCGGTCGGTGTGGCCCCGACCAAAATGACCGGCTTCCCTGCCTTTAACGCCAACGCGACTTCCGACACTGTCCCTGCGCCCATCAGCCCGCACACGACGACCACGTTGCTGGACATGACGTTGACGTTGTTCCGTGCATTGCCCATTTCCGTAATGATGGCCAGATCGACATACTTCGAGACGCGCTCGCGAGCTGTCGGCAACACACCGATCGTCAAACTGCCGGGGACTTTCTTCGCGCCCTGACAGGCCGCGTCCATGACGCCGACGTCGCGTCCGCCCGTCAACACCACCCACTCCCGTCGTGCGATCAATTCACCCAGCACTCGGGCGTTATCGACATCTTTTTTCCTGGCCTTGGCCGGCCCCATGACTCCGACAATGTATCGCATGCCTATCCTTGCGTGCTCCCGCCGCACTGCGGCTGCCACCAGCCAGTCACCGCTACTGTCGCATAATAAATGGCCCAGGAATCCGGATCGTCGGCGAGCCGGCAATACTGCTCGATGTCCGCTTCCGTCACCAGGCCGGTGGCCACATATTTTTCCCGCAATTGTTCGGCGGAAAGTTTCATCAGCTGCGCAATCGCTCCGCCGCCCGGCGACAAATGGCCTTCATGCTCCACCCTCAAATGACTCAAATCCTGCCGTTGAAATATAGCCGGCAACTTCGCCCCCAGCGCATGGTCCATCCCAAGCGACGTGAACATGCGCTCGATCGCGGCGCTGACGCGGGCGAAAGACGCTCTGGCATCATCCGCCGCAGTGACGGCGCGGGCCGCCTCAAAATCAGGCTCTTCGATCACGACCCACCCACCCGGCTTGACACAGCGCAGCATCCGCTCAAACGCCTTCTGATAATCGGCGATATGAATCATGACGTACCGCGCATGCACCAGATCAAACATGGCGAGCGGAAGATCCGTGTCGCAGATATCCCCTTGGAGAATATCGATGGTCGACGTGCTGCTGCCCCGCAAGAATCGCGGATTCGTATCGAGCGCCACCACCTTGCCCGATGGCCCGACACGTTGTTCCAACCAGCGCACAATGGAACCGGCACCCGCCCCTACTTCCAGACAGTGCCAGCCGGTCGTGAGGCCGGTCGCCAACATGCGGCGTTGCGTGCCGGCGTCGAAGATGCGTTCTAGCATCTGCAAGCGCTGCAATTCGCGAGCTTCCTCGGTGGCCTGAAACACATAATCCGTCTTCAACATGTCGTGTCCTTTATTCGGCAGCATGATGCACCCTCGTAGCCGCCAGTCAGCCAATCCTAGAAGCGAGACCCGGACAGTGAGACGTCGGCCTGCGCCCAGGCGGAATGCAACCGCGCACTCTCCTGCGCAGCATCTTTTCGCTGAGCCTGCAGACTGTGCACTAATCCGTGCAGAGCCCAGCCGTTCTCGGGATTGAGGCGCAGGTCCTCGCGATACACGGACTCTGCGTCGCCCGGACGGCCCGCCAAGAGCAACACCGCTCCCAGATTGTGGCGAACCGGCTGAAACCAGAATGGCGGTTCGCTGTACGGCACCGTGGATTCCAATTGGAGAGCCTCGCGCAAGGCCTGTATCCCGGCGTCGAAGTCCCCTTTACGTGCCGCGATTTCTCCTGCGAGCACCCGCTCGGCAATCTTCAAAAGCGTGCGGCTGATCTTGGCTTCAGCGGTCTTGGCCCTGGCTAGTCCCTTCAATGACTTTCGAAGATTCGAGAGCTCACCCTCCGCGCTGCCGAACCTCGTCGTCGCCGCAAAGGCCAGACCGCGCACGTAATGCCAGAGGCCAGTGGTATACCGCAGTGCTTTTGGAGGCGGCGGTTGTCTGATCAGTTCGCCCCATTGACCGAACCGGGCCATCGTGAGCAGGAGCGTGGGCGCATACCATTCGAGCGAGGGCTCTTTGAGGATTTCGTCTACCGAAATCTTGCTCAAGAGATCCCGCGCCGCCTGCAGGGCTTCCGCGCTTCGCCCCTCCATTATCAACGACGCATTCAGAAAATGAAGGTTGTGCGCATAGTATCCCGATGCGTAGTTGCCCTCAAGGGGGTGGTGAAGCAAATACTCCTGATCCACGGTCGCCGCGTTGGCATTCCGTTCCGAGGCGTCCCGATAGCGCCCCACCCGCATGTAAATGTGCGCCGGCATATGAACCAGATGCCCGGCACCTGGCATGAGCGACGGCAGGCGCATGGCGCAGGGCAGGCCTCGTTGGGGGTCGGGGGACGCTTCGACAGCGTGAATGTAGTAGTGACACGCCCCGGGGTGATCAGGGTGATGCTGCAGCACGGCTTCCAAGATCGTCACGATCTCCTCGGTCCCGGGCTGCGGACGGCCATCGGACCGCCAATAGTCCCAGGGGCGAAGCACCATCAAGGCCTCGGCAAATATGGTCGCTGCATCCGCGTCCTCCGGATACTCATGGGCCAGACGTCGCATCGCCTTGGCATAGGCCTCGTCCTTGCCCTTGCGAGTCGCCGTCTTCTTGACTGAATATCGCGCGGCAAGCGCCTCGACGTAGGCCCGCTCTTTGGGAGCCGCCTGCGCCAGCCGTGCGGTGGCTTTCTGCACAGCCTCTACAGCTCGCGATTCTGCTTTGGAATCCATCCCCGCATTGATATTCGGTCCCAGGCTCAGGGCCACACCCCAATAGGGCATGGGCGCATCGGGATCGAGACGAGACGCCTCGGTGAAGGCCGCGATCGCCTCCTCATGATTGAAGGCATAGACCAGTCTCAATCCCTGGTCGAAATATTTCTGCGCAAGGTCCGACCGGGTGGTGATCTCATGTCGCAGCACACCGAGGTTCTCGAACAGCGGCACCTCCGACCGGGCAATTACACCGGACACAGGCAGCGCGAGACCTGCGATCACCAAGCCGTATACCGCCCCGCTCACGTACCGCGCTTTTCTCATATTCCCCGCTCCTGCTCGTTCCTTCGTATGCGAGACAGGCGATGCCGTCAACCTGCGCCGCCACCTACAGAACGGCACAAATTAGCAGCCCCGTCGAGAAGTTGCTAGTCGGAGCAGCAAGAGGGGTTGGAAGAGCATGAATGCAGGGTACGTTGAGGTACTGAACAATGCGAGAACCAAGCTGACGGTCGTTGTATCGTCCTGCTCGATCGGCAGGAATCAGGCGTTGAGGTAGGGAATCTGCGAGGCTTCGTTAGATGAGTCCCGGCGATCGCGCGACGATTTCTTTTCCCGTTCACGATAGGGAATCGATCGCGGAGATACAAGAGACAGCTCCATCTCGGCAGGCGGCGCCATCTCCATGTCCTTGCCCATGTACATCAAAACCTGCTGCTGAGACTTCACCAGGGCGCGCAGGTCTTGCAGCTGCGCCGACAGATCTTCCATCTGCACCTGTTGCGTGGCCACCTGCTCGCGTAAATCATGGAGTTCCGCCTGAGTGGATTGAGTATGTTGGATGACCCAGTCCTTGAGCTCGCGGGCTTGGGCAGTCAAGGCACGCTGCACAAACCCCGCACGATCGCGCAACCGGAAAATGAGGTCACCAACGGCACCATCCCATCGGCGGGCCGGCACCAACCCATGTTCCGCTTGAACTTGATGCTCGATATGCCGCGCGACAGGAGCACCCAGCCAGTTCGAGACCCGCTGCCCCAATGGCTGTTCCGTCCGGTCTTCGGAGCTGCCGTACTGGCACCAATCCTCGAACCGCTCGGTCATATCTTCCAGCTTGACGAACACCTTGCCGATCGCGGCACGCAATGGCGATGGCGCAAACGGGTTCACCGCCCCTTTCTCACCCTTGTCAGGAGCGAGCGTCAGAAGATGAATCGGCTTTTCCGCCAAACGCTGCTGTTTCCGCTTCATACAATATCGAGTCTTCCGAACCTTATCGGCGAACTTTCTTCAATTCATTACTCTTTCCGATAGGCCGAGTCAATGGCCGGGGAGGGATTTTTGTCCCCCCGACCGCCCGTAAGGCCTGGACTGAGACCGGGGCCGGGCACCAGGCCAGTCTAAAATTTGGTCACACTCGAGAAGTGAAAATCGTGGATTCGCATGGCAGGCACCAGCGCTTTTCCCGTTTCGGACGTCACCGCCTCAGCCGGAGTGGTATACGCTTCCACCTGATTAAAGGCGCGCAACGGGCTCTCGTGGAAGCGAAAATTTCGCACGGCCGAGGTGATCTCCCCGTTTTCTATGAGGAATGTGCCATCCCTGGTCATGCCGGTCAGCGTCAGATCAGACGGATTCACGGGACGGATGTACCAGAAGTTCGTCACGAGGATGCCTCGTTGTGTCGTGCGAATGAGGTCGTCCACCCTGGTGCCGATAGGACGTTCGCCTGATAAATGGGGCGACTCCAATGTCGTGAGGGGGTCGATCTGGTGCTCGCGAGCCGTATACCGATCATGTAGGAGCTGCGTGAGGACACCCGACTCGATCCAGCCGGATTCGATCACCGGCAACCCTTCATGCGTAAAGCCGTTTCCCAATAGATCCGCGTGGGCCGGGTGATTCAACAGGGACAGACGGCGATCGATGATTCGTGAGCCCAACTTTCCACTGAAGGGGCTGGTCCCCTTATAAAAAGATTTGGCATCCAACATCCAAATCATCCAGCTGAGCAGTCCCGCAACGGCAGCCGGTTCCAGGATGACCGTGTACCGGCCCGGCGGCAACTCCTGCGGCTCATCCGCCCCCCGCTTAGCCTTGATAATGGCGGCCAAGGTGCGCTCCTGCACATGCAGACGGTCGATGGATCGATGGGCGGCAGCCGACCACCCGGTGGCGTCGCCGGCTTGCACGGTGAGACTGAACCGTCCTTCGGTGCGTTCCTCATAGGCGCGCAATCCTGTCTCTGCGGCCAACCCCACAGCCGCCGTGCTGGAGGACACGGTGCCGGCGGCGTTGAGATTTTCCATTTTGCATTGCCCGATCGCTTCGCGTGCATAGTCGAGCCGTCTGGCCGGGCCGGCAGCACTCGTTTCGGGACGGGACGTGGGCAGGGATAGATAGGTTTGCGCGTTCACCGGCGGAAGGTATTCCGGATCGTCGGGCGAGAGACGCGCGAGCGATTCGGCCTGCTTGAGAGTTTCCCGAACCGCCCCGGCGGTAAAATCCGTGGTGCTGGCGGTGCCGTGCTGACGCCCGAAGGCCACGGTGATCGAGAGGCTGCCCCGCCGCAGATTGACGTTCTGAATGATCTGATTGTTGGCGAACCGCGTGGTGCCGCCATGACTGTCGCGCAATGAGAAAAAGGTGTGATCGCCGGTGGAGTGACTCATCACGAGGTCGGCCAGGAACTCAAACTCCTGGCGGCTCGTGAGTTTCGGCCATGAGGGCGTGATCGATGACGTCATGCATCCGCCTTCGTGTGCCCGCTGATCACATCCACGCGCCGGAAGCGGGCGTGGGATGCAGCGTGCGTCATCCAGCCCGACTGGCCGGGCTGCCCTTTGCCGCAGGTGATGAAGCCATACCGCCGACGATGGGTGGCATCGGCGACACCGTCGCAGCGGCCCCAGAATTCCGGGGTGATGCCGTGATAGATGACATCCCGCACCATGTGCGTCCGCCGGCCATTTTCAATCAGCCAGAAGGCATCGCCGCCGAACTGAAAATTATACCGCCGCTGGTCGATACTATAGGACCCGTGGCCTTCGATATAAATGCCCCGTTTCACGTCGGCCAGCAGGTCATCCAGCGTGGATGTTCCCGCCTCAAGACCGATGTTCGCAATCCGCACCATGGGCACGGATCCCCAGCTATCGGCCCGGTTCGATCCGCGTGATCGCTCTTCCTTGATTCTTGGCGCCACCTCTCGATTGGTGCAGTACCCGACGAAGATGCCGTCTCGCACGATGTCCCACTTCTGGCAACTGACACCGTCGTCGTCATATCCGGTCGCCGCCAGCGTCCCCGGCTCGGTGTTGTCAGCCACCAGATTCACGTGCGCTGAGCCATACCGGTACGTGCCGCGTTTGTCGGGAGTGAGAAAACTGGTGCCGGCATAGTTGGCTTCATACCCGAGTGCGCGATCCAGTTCGCTCGGATGCCCGCAGGACTCATGCATCGTCAAGGACAGATGCTCGGGATCGAGCACCAGGTCGTACCGTCCCGCATCGATCGCCGGAGCTCGCACTTTCTCCACCGCCTGTTCCGCGATGCGCGCCCCTTCACGAGCCCAGTCGGCGTCTCGCACGAGTTCATAACCCGTGCGCAAATGGGGAGTGTTGAAGGATCGGCTCGCAAACCGTCCGTTGTGGACGGCCGTTGCCGTACAGTCCCCCTGCATCGCCAGCAGGTTGAACTCGAGATGCGAGCCTTCAGTTGAGACGAATAGTTTGCGGTCGCGTTGAGCCCAGAGGCTGGCGTGACTTCTCACCACACCGGGATGCCGCTGGATGAGATCCATCGTGCTCAGAAGCAGTTCGGTTTGTTCTTCCAACGGAACCGCGAAGGGGTCCAGGCGGCAGGGTGTGACGATGCGATCTCGATGCACCGGCTCGGGGGCCAGGTGGACTTTCGTGATGGCGAGAGACGCCGAACCTTTGGCAATTTCAACGGCCAGATCGGCGACACGAGGAATTTCTTCGAGTGAAATGATGGAACTGGCGGCAAACCCCCAGGCGCCGCGGTGCAGCACGCGGATGCCAAAGCCTCGATCGGTGGACTCGCGGATCTGCGCGATGCGCCGGTCTTCCCCGCTGATGGTCCGCGTCGTCGTATCAAGCAGGCGGATATCCGCATACTCGACCCCGGCCGCGCACACACGAGACAAGGCCAATTCGGCCAGCTCGTCCCACTGCGATCCACTCATAGCGGCGTCTTTCTCTGCGCCGAATGCACAGGCAGTTTCGCGTAGTATAACAAGATCGCGGTCATCCATGCCTGCCTTTTCATCGGCAGGCGGTTCACCTACAATCAGTACGGCATGATCACTCCACAGCAGACACCCCGGCAGCGAATGATGACGCTGCTAACCGGCACGTTGTTATCGTCTCACCAGTTGGCGCAACTTGTCGGCATGCCGGAGCGCCAGGTGGAAGATCATCTGACCCACATTGTCAAAACGCTTGCGCGCGACGCGTCACGCACCTTTCTGTTGGAACCGTCGCACTGTCAGGACTGTACGTACAGCTTCCGCGATCGAACCAGGCTCACGCGACCAAGCCGCTGTCCCCGTTGCCGCAGCGAAGCGATTACCTCTCCACGGTATGGCATCCGGGAAGAGTCCGGTTCGCAATGATGCAGCTTGTCTGGACACCTCACTCAAAACCACTACCGACGTGGCAGTCGCTGCGATGACCACGCCGCGCGACCGATGAAGGAAAGGACCGTCGCATGAATGCCGTACTAACCTGGACCTTTCTCGTCCTGCTCATGAGCGCATCGGCCTGCGGGCCGGATCAGGCGACACAATGGTTGGAAACCGCTCAGTTCGAGGAGCGCCAAACCAACCTGGTCCACGCCAGAGAGCTGTACGAGAACATCGTCCGCCAGTATCCCGACAGCCCCGCCGCCAAGACGGCGCGAGCACGGCTCGCCGAACTCGCCAAACCATAAGCGGGAACGCCGCTGGGGACGTTTCTGCCGTCCTGTTAGGGCCGGCGCGGGAACCAGGGAAAAAACGCATTCGTGGTGCGGCGATAGGTAGCATACTCCTCACCCCGGCTCGTCATCGTCTGTGTTTCAGTCCAGGGAATGCCGGTGACTTTCAGGAGCGCCCAGCCCATCGTTAGCGGGCCAATCAGCGTCACCCCCCAATTGCCCAACGGACTCGCCAATCCCATCACCACGTAACTCCACCAGTGCAGCCATTCAAAAAAGTAATTGGGGTGGCGCGAGTAGTACCACAGTCCCTCCCGGCACACGCGGTCCCGGTTCCAGGGCTGACGCCGAAAGGATGCCAACTGCCAATCGGCCACTGCCTCCCCTGTCACGGCGACTGCCCAGAGCAGTACACCCGGTAGCTCCAGAAGATGAAATGGCGGATGGGGATTCTGCATGACGACCAGCGGAGGAAGCGAGAACCAGACAATGGCCGCGGCCTGCAGTTGAAAGTACCAGAACCGGCGGAGCGGCCCCTGCTCGCCCCATTGCACGCGCAGAGTGCGGTAGCGGCCGTCTTCCGATTTATGCCACAACCGATCGATGAGTATATGCGTGCCCAGGCGGGCCGCGTAGAGCACGATCATCACACACACCACCAAGCGCCTCGCCGGTTCGCCTGGCACAACAGTGCTGTACCACAGCACGACCAAGGCTAACCCATAACACCAGCCCACATCGGCCAGAGCAAGATTATGCAGGCGGCGCTCGAGCAACCAGAGCGCGACCATCAAGAGCGCCGAAGCGGCCCAGGCGGTCATGAGAAGTGACAGTGGGTCTGTCGCCATCATGCGATCAGTACTCGACGTGAACTGCGAAGGCACAGCGCGTATCGTACGTGGCCGGATGATTCTACTACGGCGGCCACCGCAACACACGGCGGAGAAGATCGAATGGCATTGCCCTCGCCACACGCGTATGATGGCCGACTATGCAGATGTGGCCCCGCTGACCGAAGGAACCAACATGACCAGAATATTCGTCACGACACTGGTGGTCGTCCTGACACTTGCCGGCGCAGTCCTGAATCAGTCGGATGCGAGTAGTGACGCGACGCGGAAGACCGATCCTCTTGCAAAAGGGAAACGGCTGTTCGCCAGACACTGCGCCGGGTGCCATGGTCCGGAAGGAAAAGGGGATGGGTACAAACTACTCGGACCGGACCCGGCCAATCTGACCGCGCCCGCGACCAGGAAGCAATCAGACAGGGCGTTGCTCGCCACCATTCACGAAGGCAAACCGAACATGCCGTCGTGGAAAGGGCTTCTCTCCGAGCGCGACATCAAGAGCGTGCTGGCCTACGTTCGTTCGCTGCCGCACTGATTCGCAAGAGTCTACCGAGCAGCGGGATAATCCCAAAGATCGCCGCTCTCCGACGGATTCTCCGTCAGCCATTGGCGAAATCCCGGCAGGGGGAACGACAGGAGTGCCTGGATCTTCTCACTGCGCATGGAGAGATCCGGCGGACGCGGCGGGCCATGATAGTCGGCAACCGAACCAGGCCGGATCGACGACCGTAATTCCGGGAATCGCGCCGCCACCAGCTCCCCGATCTCCCAGCGAGAGAGCCGTTCATGGCCCCCCAGGTGATACAGGCCCGGGCGGCGCTGTACGCCGAACTCCCAGAGCGCCCGCACCAAAGCACCAGCCGGCATCGGACAGCGAAACTCGTCTGTAAACAATGTGAGCTTCGCCCCCTTCGCCGCCGACCGCACCATATCTTCGACGAAACTCCGGTCGCGCGTCGGTGACGTGCCCGCTGTCAATGCGATACGCACGACGGCATGGGCCGGATTCTCGAAAACGACCTGCTCCGCCTCGGCCTTCGTGTGCCCATAGACGTTGAGCGGATGAATGGCATCGGTTTCGACATACTGCCCCTTCGCGCCATCAAACACTTGGTCGGTGGAAAGGAAGATGAACGGCACGTCTCGTGCGAGGCCGGCCAGGAGCCGGGTTGCCTCGACATTGATCAGCCTAGCCTGCGCGGGATCCTGCTCACACAGACCGGTGCGGCTCAACGCCGCGCAGTGGATGACGAGGTCCGGCCGGTGACGATCCCAGAGCCGTTGTACCCGTGCGCGATCGGTGAGATCGACCTCGTTCCTGGTCACGGCACGCACATCCCAGTCAGGCACCCAGCGCGACGCGCTCCTGACGAGATAGCCACCGATCAGGCCGGAAGCACCGGTGATAAGCGCGATAGGCTTCATGCTTCGCTCAGCCCCAGACGCCGGATCTCCGGCACGTCGATGATCCTAGTCTTCACGGGAGGGTGCTCGATAGACCACAGCAGGGCCGCGAGCATGTCTCGAATCGTGATCAATCCCAAGCGCATAGCGGCCTCTCTCGTTGCGGACACTCGTTCCATCAGACGATAGACCGGCACCAGCGCCAGTGGCCACCAATGCCCGGGGCCGAGAATGTACCACGGCCTGAGGATGGTGGCGACCAATCCGGCTCGCCTGATGGCCTCTTCCCCGTCACAACGCACAGCGATGTAGTCACGCATAATTGGCGCGGGATGGGCGACACTGACGTAGACGAAGTGATCCACACCAGTCGCGGCGGCGGCTCGAATCGCCGCCATGGCTGAGGGCCCATCGATCGCACGAAACTGCGCCCCCTTCCATGGTGATGGCTTGGGCACACCCACCAACTGGATGAGTGTATCGTGTCCCCGCACAGATTCCGCGAACGTCTCGGTCTTTAAGGGATCACCAACCACAATCCGGCAACCAGCTGAAACCTTCTTCACAGAAGTGTCGCGAACCAACGCCGTCACGTCATGCCCTCGTTCAAGGAGCAACGGGATAAGCCGCGCCCCGAGGTAGCCCGTGCCGCCGGTGACAAAGATGCGATGCCTGTCGGTCGGCTTGGTCATGGATGCGAGAACAGCGCCGGCTTCGTGTCCAGGAAACCCGCCCACCCGGCCATTCCGTTCATCTCTTCGCGGCCCTTCGCTACGAGTCGGCCTGCCGCTGTAATCAACGCAGCCTGGTCTTCGGCCGATAAGCCCAGGTTCGTTTTGATATGCGTGACGTGCTCGCCCAAGGGATCCGTATCCGGCAATTGGCGCAGTGCGACATGCCAGAATCGACAGGTTCCTCCGACCGCGTCTTGCCCCACCCGGAAGGTGCCGAACTGTGACACATCCTGCAGGGAGGCAGGAATTCCGGATAGCTCCAAGACATTCCGGCGATGGCCCCGCAGCAGGGCCGCAGCGGCAGAGAGTGGCGTGTGTGTCTCATTCCTCTGGCGACCCGTCGCATCGATGGAGACGATCAGGCAGCCCTGCGGAAACAGATCCGTCATGGAACGGTTGATTAAGGCGCCCTCGACCACGTGCATAAGCGTCCGAATCCCCAGATTGTCAGCCGCGCCTCCATCATAGGCCAGCACCGGATTGGCAAGCGCGCCGTTCGTGCCCGCACGGCTATCTGTCAGCCTGAAGGGTTCCAGCACGCCGGGGTAGGCCGCCGACATGTAGACGGCCCTGGCCATACTGAACGGCGCCAAGGGAATACCCAGCGACGCAAACCGTTCCTCGGCAATGACCAGGGGATCACCGGTCAGGGCATCTGTGGCGTTCATCAATAAGATGGGTCGCGAGGGATTGAGGTCAGCGAAGGTGGCGCCGTGAAACAGTTGTTCGTCCAGGGCGCGGATGACCGGTTCGGCTGGTACGGTGTCTCGAAAGGCATACCGGATCAGATTGTGTGGAGCCGCATACCACGGCCCCGCGACCGCGCCTTGAATATCGCGGCCGATCTGCTCGACGAACCCTTGTTGAAAACGGAAGTCCCGGTACCCTTCCAACGCATAGGATGCCGCAGGCAGCGCGCCACCGGAGACGGCCGACAGCACATCGACCTGTGACAACAGACCGATCCGGTCAAGTTCCTTCATGACGGCGGCCCCGAAGACAGCCGCGCGGCTGCCTCCGCCGGAAAATGCCAGTCCGACGAACCGGCCATCCGCCAATTCTTTTTGGCCTAACTGGAGGGTCGCCCTGGTCGCTGTAGCAGAAGAGTGAGGAGGGAGAGCCCGAGGAGGATCGGCCGTCGCGCACGAGACCGAGGTCAGCAGCAACATCGCGAGGCAACAGCCGAGGAAACGTCCCGGTACCATACTCATGCGTGAATATACGGCTGAGTCTGAAAAACGGATGCTTCTCCGGCAAGAGGCAAGAATAGTGAGAAGCTAAGAACCATTGCAGGCTGTTCAAAAGAGTTTTCCAGCAAGGCCGCAGGAAGCACGCCGACTGAGGCGTACCTTCCGGGTACGTCGCAGGGAGGCGTGCGACTGAGAACGCTGCTGGAAGCCCTTTTCAACAGCCTGCTAATTCCTGGTCAGCTTACGATACCGAATCCGGTGCGGCTGATCGGCTTCTTTGCCGAGCCGTCGCTTCCGATCCGCTTCGTATTCGCTGTAGTTGCCCTCGTACCAGACGACTTTGCTATCGCCTTCGAAGGCCATGATGTGCGTGGCGACGCGGTCCAGGAACCAGCGGTCGTGGCTGCTGATGACGGCGCAGCCGGCAAACCCTTCCAACCCTTCCTCCAAAGCACGAAGCGTGTTGACGTCGAGGTCGTTGGTCGGCTCGTCGAGGATGATCAGGTTCGCGCCTTCTTTCAGCATCCGAGCCAGGTGCACACGATTGCGTTCTCCACCCGACAGGTCTTTCACTTTTTTCTGCTGGTCGGTTCCGGCGAAATTGAAGCGCGCGCAGTAGCCGCGGGCATTGACCTCGGCCTTACCCAGCATGATTGTGTCCTGCCCGTCGGAGATGATTTCGTAGACGGTTTTGTTGGGGTCAAGGGATCGGTCCTGGTCCACATACCCTAACTTGACCGTTTCACCGATGCGAATGGTGCCCGTATCCGGCTTCTCCTTGCCGATGATCATGCGGAACATGGTCGTCTTGCCCGCCCCGTTGGGACCCACCACTCCCACGATGCCGCCTTTCGGCAGGCTGAATTCCACATTTTCATACAACACATTGTCGCCGAACGCCTTACTGATCCCCTTGGCCTCCACAACGACGTCGCCCAGGCGCGGTCCCGGTGGAATATAGATCTCCAGGTCGGCCGCCAGCTGATCCTGCTTTTGATTGACCAGTTCCTCATACCGGTTGAGGCGCGCCTTGCCCTTCGATTGCCGAGCCTTCGGTGACATCCGGATCCATTCCAACTCGTGCTCCAGCGTCTTCTTGCGTTTCGATTCGGCCTTCTCTTCCTTCTCCAGCCGATCCTGTTTCTGCTCCAGCCAGGAGGTGTAGTTGCCCTGAAACGGAATGCCGTGCCCGCGATCCAGTTCCAGAATCCAGCCCGCGACGTTGTCGAGAAAGTACCGGTCGTGGGTGACGGCAATGACGGTGCCTTTGTACTGCTGAAGATGTTGTTCCAACCATTGCACCGATTCGGCATCGAGATGGTTGGTCGGCTCGTCGAGCAGCAGAATGTCCGGCTCTTGAATCATGAGGCGGCAGAGGGCCACGCGGCGTTTTTCGCCCCCTGAGAGGACGCTCACTTTTTGATCGGCAGGCGGACACCGCAACGCATCCATGGCGATCTCCAACTCGCTTTCGAGTTCCCAGCCATTCGCCGCCTCGATCTTCTCTTGCAATTGCGCCTGCTTGTCGATGAGTTTTTCCATCTCATCCGGGCTCGCGTCGCCCATGCTGTTGCTGACCGCTTCGTATTCGTGCAGCAAGGCGACCAGTTCTTTTTTGCCTTCTTCCACGACTTCCTTGACGGTCTTGTTCGGGTCGAGCTGCGGCTCCTGTTCAAGTAAGCCGACGCTGTAGCCCTTCGAGCGGGTGATCTCGCCGACATAGTTGGGATCGGTCCCGGCGATGATTTTCAGCAGCGAGCTTTTGCCGGACCCGTTCAATCCCAGCACACCGATCTTGGCACCGTAATAAAAACCCAGGTAGATATCGCGGAGGACTTGTTTCTTGGGCGGATAGACCTTGCCCACCCCGACCAGTGAAAAAATCACTTGCTTATCGTTCGTCGCCATAGCCATCCTCAGTAGAGTGTGAACCGTCTGTTCGATCGTGTAATCGATGACCATAACAAAGCGCGGCGTTATTCACAACCGCGCGAGGGTGTCCTGCTCGTGATGCCAAACGCACGGATTCAGCGAAGATCCTGCCGCCTCATTCTGGCCCTGCTTCTGCCGCTGCTCGCCTGGATGGGTGTCACATCCGTCCTTGCGGATGATCGAGAGCAGCGCGACCTGGTGGACCAGTCGCGCATGACCCTTTCGAACTTTCTCGCCGATTCCAACATGACCTGGTTTCGCGACCACATCCAAGAGGCCAAGGGTCTTTTCATCGTGCCGCAATATATGAAGGGCGCCTTGATCTATGGCGCAGCCGGCGGCAGTGGCGTCTTCGTTGCCAAGGATGAAAAGACCGGCGAATGGAGCGAGCCGGCCTTTTTCACGATGGGAGCGGCCAGCTTCGGCTTTCAGTTCGGCGCGCAGATGTCGGAAGTCGTGTTGCTGGTCCTGACGCAACGCGGAGTGGATTCACTGCTGCTGGGTAATTTCAAACTCGGGGCGGATGGATCGGTCGCTGTTGGACCGGTCGGCGCAGGTGTCTCCGGTGCGACAACGCCCAACCTCAGTGCAGACCTGTTGTCGTTCGTGCGGGCCAAGGGCCTGTTTGCGGGAGTGTCGTTGGAAGGAGCGGCCTTGATCAGCCGGGATGAGTGGAGCCGAGCCTACTACGGTAAGCCCGTCAGCCCGACTGATATCGTCATCCGCCGCGAGGTGAAGAATCCGCATTCGGAAACGTTGCGTCAAGAAATTCTCAGAGGCAGTGATGGACGGTAGCGTCTCGCTCGGTCAACGGCAACGGCTGGGGTCATGCTGTTAAAACATGAAGAGCTTCAAGACTTCACATGGTTGCGGTTCTTCACTGGATGAAAGTTTCTTGACATGATTCAGAAGTTAGTTTAGTCTTTGACCATGATTAAGCTCAATGTGCATGAGGCCAAGACACATCTCTCCAAATATTTGGCCAAGCTTAAGGCGGGGGAGCGGATTCTGTTGTGCAAACGCAATCACCCCATTGCCGAAATCACGGCGCTGCCAGAACCTCTCACCCATGCTCGGCCTATCGGGCTAGCGAAAGGGCGCTTTACCATCCCGCGCAGTTTCTTCGAACCGCTGCCGGACGCACTCCTGCAGGCGTTTGAGGGAACGCACGAGTGAAGTGCCTGCTCGATAGCTGTACCTTTCTGTGGATTATCTCGGATGCCAAAGAACTATCGCCAACGGCCCGTGAACTTTTTACCGACCCGGACAACGAGATCCTACTGAGCGTCGTGTCGGTATGGGAGCTGTCCGTGAAACAGGGGCTAGGACGATTGTCGTTGCCAAACCCGATCGATCGATTTCTGGTGGAGCAACGGGAGCGACATGGGATTGCGATGCTTTCACTTCATGAACGCGCGGTGTTGCATCTGCACAAGCTTCCCAAGTTACATCGAGACCCCTTTGATCGCATGCTGATCTGCCAAGCGATAGAACATGATTGCCTGCTACTCACGCCCGACCCCTTGATGACCCAATACCCGATTCGCACTCGCTGGTAATTACAGGGAGTGCAGCACCGGAGTTCCTGCCCTTGCCTTCGCGGCCAGATCGGCAAGCCCGGCGCGAGCTTCTCCAGCATTGCGAACAGGGGCCGAGAAGGCAAATCGTCCGCCTTGCATCCGGTCAGGTGTTTGTACCCGCAGATGAAATCCCAACCGATCCATCGTCGTGATGCTCGCCTGCTCGGCATCCAGCTGGCCGCATTCTCGTGCCAACAGCAGAAGCGTCTCCTGTTGCGCCGTATTCATCTCGCGAATGAGGTCCGCAGCGGTCTCTGCTAGTGGATCGACAGACGCCGCCATGTAATCGGCTGGTGCCACCCATCCCATCGATCCGAACCCGCCGACAAAATAAATGTCCGCCAGCGCCATACGAAAAAAAGCGAAGTCGTCGAAGTCCACCCAGTACGACGCGTTCGCATGACGTGTGAGATAGCGCTCGCGCACGGGAGCAACTTGGTCCTTGGGCACCTTCGTGACCGCTCCCATCAAGGTCACTCTTGCCGCACCCAGCGGATCCCGCTGACTCTCCGGCGGGGTAACGAGCAGGCTGGCCCGCGGATCGCCCAGTAGGTTTTGCGTGTGCATCGCCATGGTGCTGATGAGAAAACTCGGCTGCCCCTGGTCGTCGAGGCCATAGGGCATGACGGACCCGAAGGGCCAGCCTGGTTGTTTCCGCGAGATGGTCGAAAGCCCGCCCGTCTGCTGGAGATAGACCAGGGTCTTCGTCCGTTCGGCATGGGACGGTTCGGGGACTTCCGGCCCGTCGGAATCCGGCCCGCTATTATGTTGCTGTGATGATGACAACGATGCCTCTTTTCTGTGCAATGAGCTGCCGGACACCTTACCCTGGATGTGCCGTGGATTTCCACTGAAGCGGCGCTGAGGCAAGAACCTGTCTCGACGATCTTCCGGCGCTCCCAGATGCCTGGCAGGATGTTGAAACAGGTCGCCGGATTCGTTCTCGCATCGCTCCGAAACTCAATGTACGGCGGAGAGTATGATTCGCATTCGCCTCTTCGCTCGCCGTGACCTTACTGGACGACCGTTTTAGCCATACTGAGAAGCCTCTCTGTAAGCTGTCTCTGACTCCAACCCCTCGGCGTTTTCAGAGGCGCCGGGTGCTTCCAATTTCGGACCATTGCATTTTCGCAAAATCACCTTTGCCCATTTCAGTTCACCTTTCAGCCGCATCACATATTTGCCCCGCCACACTCCTTGATCACAATTTGACGTTATGTTGTTTTTAGATACACTTCGTTTGGTGGGAATCGGCCAAGTTTCAGGTCTATTGAAGGGCACCCACAGAACGATGATGGAGCAAGGAGAGCAGATGAACGCCATGCGCCCCCTAACAAAGATGCTGGTTATTCTTTTAGTAATTCAACTCACTGGTTGCGCCGCCATGTTTCATGGCACCAACGATCAAGTCACAGTTGTCAGTGGAGATCCCGAAGCGAAGCTCTATATAGACAGTATGTATCTAGGAAAAGGCTCTGGAGCGATCACTGTTAAGCGAAACACCACCCATACTATCTTCGCCAGAAAAAAGGGGTGTGCTGACGGCATAGCTCAAACCCAGACGAGTTTCGATTCAGTGTCCCTACTAGGAATCCTCATAGATTGGGGCCTCATCTCAATGTTGGTCATTGATTGGGGTGCAACGGGTGCCATGTGGAAAACGGACCCCCTGCTGTACAACGTCTCCCCCAATTGCCCTGAAGAAGCGAATCAAAGTCCAGCCTCAGGAGGAAATATCATAACCGCTGTCGAGAAAGTGCCCGATCAAACGAAGAAACGTAAGGTGCAAAACCAAGAAGGAAAAGTAGGCACAGATGCGCCATTGCCAGGCAAATGTTACCGTGCGGATAGAGGATTCGTGTGTCGAGAAGAGTAGGTCTTCACTTATTGAATCAAGTAATTTTGAATAGCATCCACTACGCCACTACTAACCTACCTCAAGTTGTTGTATCAGCCTCAATGTGAGTCGAGGCACGTCGTATAAGTATTGTTCGGTTCAGATGGTTAGTTCCAAGGCCACGGTGCAGTCGAATCTGCTTATACCTCCGGTGCCAACACTCAGTTCACATTCTCACCCCAAAGTGTAGCAAAAAGTTCCCGGTCTGACAGTTCAGCTCTCACCTTTTCAGCAAAGCCGAGCAGACGGGAGAATGGAACGACCCTTTCTTCCTTACCATAGGAGTCAGCAAAGAAGCCTTCGGTCATTCAGATGCCCAAATCCTCTGCGAGCCGCACTTCCGATTCATCGATGATTTCCTCCAGACAGCTGAAGCAGGAAAACGGAAATCGATCGACCGGAACCGCGCACACTTCCCCGACAGGAAATTCCTCCAACGCCGGGCCGCCGCATTCTTTATGGATTAAGACCAGCATGGTTACTCCTTCACCACGAGCCGCCGGAACGTTTCCAAATGCTCCGGACTACTCAGCCGATGATCGCCAGTTTTCAGCAACAATTCGATGGGGAACTCCGGATCTTGCGACAGCACATGCTGCACGAACGTCCAACTGCCTTCCGGCTTGATCACCGTATCCTGCAGGCCGTGCAGAATGGTCGTTTTGACGCAACGCGGCATGGTGAAGCGACGACGCCACAACGCCTGGCTGTCTTCGACCCAATGCCAGGGAATCGGCGCCTCTTTGTGCAAAGGTTCATCATCCCAGGGCATGGCACCGGCTGATTGCCACTGTTCGCGCCTCTCAGCGGAGATTTGCGCCGCCCTCAGGTCCATCATGTTAAAGGCCGGCGCGATCAGAATGAGCTCTTCGACGACTGGCTGCTCCTGCGCGACGAGCCAGGCCAACCAGCCTCCAAGGGAGTTTCCGACAATGGTTACCGGCGGACCATCCGCCAGCAGATTCGTCACGGCTTCCGCATCTTCCAGCCAATGCAGCAATCGATAGTCGCCCCATTGTCCTTCCGAATCTCCCCACCCGCGAAAATCGAAGCAACCAAAACCCCAGCCCCGGTCCTGGCACCATTGCGCCAGTGCCTTGCTCTTATTGCCCCAGCGCTTGGAGAGAAATCCGGTGATAAAGAGAATTTGGCGGTCGGTGCCGATGTGGCGATCACCACGAAGGACTGCGCCGTCGGCAGCGTTCAGCGTAAAGGCCTTCATCATGCGTCTACCGTACCGTCTTCACAAGAAAGCTGCCCAGCTTGCGTAAGACCGGCTCGGGAATTTCATGCCCTCCCCGAAACGGCTGCCAATCAACGACCAGGCCCGCCTGATGGAATTCATCCCGCAATCGCTCGGCCATGGTGAACGGAAGAATCGGATCCTGCGTGCCATGACTCTGATAGAGCGGCAGACCCTTCCGTTTCGCCAGCAGCGGCGCCCATTCCTGCTTGGCCACCAGCGTACTCGACAGTTGAATGAGCCCGGCGTAGGGCTGCGTGCTATGGAGCAATGCATCGCAGGACAACATCGCGCCTTGTGAAAACCCTCCCAGCAAGGTCCGGGCAGGATCAGCCCCCAGTTTCTTGTGCACATCCTCCAGCAAGGCCTTCACTCGCTCACGCGCTTCCGGGAGCCCGCGGGGGATTTCGCCGGACATGTCGCGGACCTTGCCTGCCGCCCGATCGGCCTGGATGCGGGCCATATCGATCATCCACCAGGCGCGCGAATCACCGAACCCCATGGGAATCTGGATCGGCGCTTCGGGAAAGAGAAACCTGGTGCCTGCAGGCGCGTCTACGTATTCGCTGAGCGGGACCAGGTCATCGCCCAACGCGCCGAATCCATGGAGCAGCAACACCCATGGACCGTTGCCACCGCCCTTACCATCGGTGCCGCCGGTCAGGCGAACCGTGAGACCGCCCAGTTTTTCAAGCCGCATGGAATCATTTCTCCAACATCAACGCGTGATTGTAGAGGGAATCGTCCGATCGCGTCCACGGCGGGGGAGATGGTCAGACTACTGACCCAGATACCAGTATTGCAGGAAGGCGAGGACGGCGACAAGGGTGGCCTGAACCACCGGCTGCTGGTAGAAGGGCACAAAGGCCCCCTGCTGCACGGCATCGATCTCACCGATGATCTGGCGGAGCGCTTCATTCGACGAGCCGACATTGGCCGTGGAGGCCAGTTGGTCAGCCGAGGGAGAGGCACGGTCGAGATGTTCTTGAAGAGGCTCAAGGATTCTCCGCTTGGCCTGCATGGCGGCCAGATATAACATGCTGGCACTGGCGAGAGCCACCAGGCTGTTGACTGTAAGGACCAGAATCAGCACAGGCGGGAAGTCCCAATTGTCGAAGTAGTGACTCCGTGCGGCGATGAGAAGAAATAACGACAAGAAGGGGTAGAGGATCCGGCGATTGACGATTCTCGTCCGCTCGACAATGAGACGAACCTGCTTCATGGGATTGAGCCCGACGGTTAACGGCATTTCCTGGATCCACTTGGTGCAGAGAATCACGGCGTCCAGGACGGCAAGATTCAGAATGATCAGCGAAACCACGCTGAGAGACGTCAGGATCGCGTCGGCGCGGCAACTGAATGTTCCACGGCAGGGGACATACAACCGCCATTCGCCGTCGTTCATGAACCTCCACACTGGAAGGATCAGCAGCAGATACAGAAGCAGCCAGAGCACGACCCTGGCGGCCCGTTGAGGGCACGTGTGGGCTCGGCAGTAACGAGTCCAGAGCGTTCTCGCCTCACCTGGCCGGTCTCGCTTGGAGCCGTGAAACATCCAGTCCAGGTCGCCCCAGAACTTTTTCAAACTTCCCCGCCACTCGGCCTCTCTCTCGATCGACTCTCCCGGCGGGAAAAATTTCGCGCTGAGATCTGTGGTGTTCGCGGCCAGGTCCGCCCAAGCCTTGAATAAAAAGAACATGGATAGGAGGGTCGCGAATAATCGCAACGCCTCCGTGGGCCAGATGCTGACCCCGTCGAACCAGGAAAAGGGCTCATCTGCGGCGTAGTTGAACTGCCGGATCTGGCACCATAGGAGCACCGCCCCAACCACTACCAGCGGCACCCAGGCCAGCCGCACTGCACGCTGGAGAGCTTGCACACGGCTATCTGGCTCATTCCGTACGGTGAGCCAATTCCAGTACCGTCCGTACCCCCAAAGAGCCAAACACCCCAAGACCACCCCGACGATCCAGAGTGATTCAATTCTCGGCGGAAGGCTGACTCTTCCGGTGCGAAGGTCCACATCGCTTCGCGCCGGATGAATGTTGCTCAGGCCCTCGGCAACCGCGTCCACGCTTATGTCAACGGCTCCGCGTCGTCCGATTTCGAACAGGCGCGGCAGTATCACGACACTATAGTCAATGTCTTTCCCCTGGCCGCGCTTCAAGGTATAGGAAGAGGGTTTGCCTTCCCGGAATGCGGGAGAAGCCACATGGCCGATCGCGGTCAAGACGGCGAAGAACGCAGAGGTTTGATAACTCGTTCGAAACGGTGGGATGCTCTGTTGAAGTTCAGGCGCCACCTGCAAGCCGAAGTGCGAAACGACAAGGACATTGCGAGCCCACTTTCGTTCACTTTCATCAAAATAACGCGCGTCCAAATCGGTCGTGAAAAACTGGACGGTGGGAAATTGCTCGCGCACAGCCTGAAGAATGAGAAGCGCATCGTACATGTCTGACCCCAGAATTCCGATTGCCTTGACCTTCTTGTCCTGCTCTTCGGATTTGATGCGTGCGACGAGTCTCCGAATATAATCAAGCTGCGAGGACCCTTCAGGCTTTTCATAAGAGGCAATATCGCGGAGTTTTTCCTTACCGCCGTCGTCCTTCTCCTTGTCCACCTTCTTCGGCATGAGCTTGCTCGCTCGGTCCTCAAGCACTTCTCCGTCCAGTCCGCTCAAGTAGCTGTATTGCCTGATGTGCAAGGCTTGAGGCAAAACCACTCCGGCCTTCATCTGATCGATGCCGTCTTCCGTCGTTGCGCATTTCCCTACCAACTGCCTCGTAAGGTCGTCCGATGGAGGGTGGGCTTTCTCAATGTTGCGGTTGGCAATATACTTACAAGCCACGGCACTAAACGTGAGGGGAAGAGCCCGGGCATAGAACGAATCCCATTCTCCGATCAGGACGATCGAATCCTCGCCGACCGTCACTTGTCTGCGATTCAGTTCGTGAAACAGAGATTCGAAGAGCGCCTCGTCGCTGTCGATGTGGTATCGAAGTTCCAGGCCCGCATCGGACAACAACCGGTTAAACATGCGGCTGCATGCCAGGTAGGATCGACATTCAACACCTCCGCTCTGCGTGGGGCTCTTTAACCTGTAAGCGAGCAGTCCGGGCATGGCCGTGGCCCAGGGGGAATAGATCTCAATACGGCCACCAGTATTTTCCCAGGAGAAAGACGCCGCCTTTACGCCGGCACGTTCCTGCCGGGGTTGCCCCTTTTCTTCGATTTCTTTGAGTATCTGCCGAAATTCTGACGAACTGCGTGGACCGATGATTTTTGCCGTCACGGTACTATTGTCCTGAACCTTCGACAGTAACTCGCCGATGCGTTGCAGGATCGATGGGCCAAACTCATCGGCCGCCACCCACAGCACGAGTACCTGTTGATCCTGTGCCTCGCCTTCAACAACGCTCGGCCGTTGACATGCGGCGATCTTGCTACGCCGGTACCATTCATAGGGAACGGCAAAGACACGGCGGCCCCGGCCCGATTCGAATTGCCCTATGAAGTATGACAAGAATTGCCCTTCCGCCGCTTTGAAACATCCGACTTCCAACGCGGCTTCGACGGCATACCGATCGCGGATGCGCGACTCACTGTCATCCACATAGGCGCCCCCCCTGGTCATCACGATCAGCGCTGTCACCTGTTCGCCTCGTCCGGTGGATTTCTGGATCATTTCCTTCAGGACGTCCAATCCATCGCCCTCGTCCTCGTTCGTCCGCGATTGAATCCTGACCTCTCCCGTGAGTGACTTGGCCGTAGAGTGACCCGCGTCGGAAAGACTCACATTGCCCTTCCCAATGACTACGAGCCCGTCTCGTTTTCTGGCCTCAAGATCCTTCTGAACCGCTGCGAATGGATCCTCCCACAGTCTGGCAGGGGCCTTGAGCTCGATGGTCGCCCCATTTCGATCGATGCCGCTGCCCGTGGGCCTGGAGCTCTTGAGCGGCTCCTTGACGAACACCATGGCCGCTACAGCCAGGGCGAGGGTGACCGTTGTGGCTAGAGATAGAGTGGAATCGTCTCCCTTGAAGGCCATGCGCAATCCTTTGCTTCAGTGGCTCAAGGCTGAGGGTGCCCTCATTGACATTACGTAGGGCAGCATTTCCTGTGCCAACTACGTAGATGGCTGGAACAGCAGGGTGTATCCCCGTAGGATGAGAACATGTCGTATCGGCGAGGATACAGGGCCGTATCCAATCGGATACCGTGGGACCGATTTGTGAGGACAGCTGAGGAGGGTGAATCGTTAGGACGAGCAGCTCACACTGAGATGTTTGCCCCAATTCGGCGGCGCCGCTGCGTAGGAATTCATGCCGGGATGGTCTGTATACGGATCTCGTAGCAGATTCAGCAACCGATCGATCTCTGCATAGTCTTTCTGCTGAGCCTTCTCGATGGCGCCTTGGGCGAGGTAGTTACGGAGGACATACTTGGGGTTGACGCGATTCATGCCGGCTTGGCGCTCGTCATCCCGACTGTCTTCGCTTCGTAGTCGTTCGCGATACTGCCCCGCCCAGGCGTCGAAGCGATCCAGGTTTAAGAAATGCTCCCGCAACCGCTCGTTCTTGGCCGCAGGGTCGGATGAGAAGGTGCCGAGCTCGCGCCAGAAAATCGTGTAGTCCACCCGGCTGCCGACCATGAGCGACTTCAATTCTTGGAGAAGCGCCTCATCTTCCCCCCGATCCTCCCGCAGGCCGAGTTTCTTTCGCATGAGATCCCGATAATACCGATCGACCGTCACCTGATACCTATCGAGTACCGCTTTCAACTCTTCCTTAGGCGCGAGCGGCAACAGGGTTTGGGCAAGACAGCTCAGGTTCCACAGGCCGATGTACGGCTGTTGATTGAACGCATACCGTCCATTGTAGTCAGAGTGGTTGCAGATGAAACCCGGGTCGTAGTCGTCCATGAAGCCATAGGGGCCGTAATCAAGCGTCAGTCCCAGGATCGACATGTTGTCGGTGTTCAAGACGCCGTGGGACCAGCCGACCGCCTGCCACTGCGCGATGAGTTTCGCTGTGCGCTCGACCACTGCAGCAAAAAAGCGAACATATTTGTCGGCGGCCAGCGCAAGATCGGGGAAATGCATCTCGATCACGTAATCAGCCAATCGCTGCAGGTGTTCATGCTGCTTGCGGTAATAGAAAATTTCGAAGGTACCGAACCGGACATGCGAAGGCGCCATGCGGACGATGGTGGCGCCGGTTTCGACCTGTTGGCGATAGACCTTGTCGTCGCTGCCGACGAGACACAAGGCGCGCGTGGTCGGGATGCCGAGCCCGTGCATGGCTTCGCAGCAGAGATATTCACGAATGGCCGAGCGAAGCACTGAGCGTCCGTCCCCGTCGCGAGAAAAGGGGGTCATCCCCGCGCCTTTCAAGTGCAGGTCCCAACGCTCTCCTCGCCCGTTGACGATTTCTCCCAACAGAATGGCCCGCCCATCACCAAGCTGAGGGACGTAGACGCCGAACTGATGGCCCGAATACAACATCGCCAGCGGCTCCATCCCCGGCACCAGCAGGCTGCCGCCGAAGACGCCGGCAAATTCCGGTCGCGCCGCTTCACGCGAGTCGAGGTCGATTAATTCCATCGCCGCGGGGTTCGCGCTGATCAGAAACGGCGCGGCGCGAAACGGCGTCGGATTCACCTTGGCGTAGAACACCTCGGGCAGGCGCGCATAGCGATTATCGAACGTGAGGGTCTCCAGTGTGTGCCGCGTCATGTGTTGTCTGACCCCAACCCTTCCTCATTTCACCGAAAATTGGCTTCGAGATCGGATTCCAAGGTGAAGACGAAGATGCGCTCGCCGACCACCGTATCGATGTCGGTAAACAACGCGGTGATTTTGGCGCCGATGAGATCCGCCACCTGTTCACAGAGTCGTTCGCGGCCTTGGGCGATCAGGTTTTGGCGCAGCCGCTTGACCATATCGACGCCTTCGGCCGTTTTGGCCAGTTGTCGCTCAGCCGGCGTGAGCACCCCCTTCAGTCGCACGACGAGCATGTCCCGCACAATGAACACGCGGACCTCGTCGGGGCCGCGGCCGAGGAATTCCTGTTCGAATTTGATGATCGCCGTGCGAACGGCGGCTTCTTTTTCTCCCTTGCTGGGCACAGGCACGGTCGTCTTGCTCCCTGGTGATACAGACATGGACGACCGGATTATAGTCACCACCGCCGCAGGACTCCACCCCCATGGAGACCGCTGCCGCAATCCTGCAAACCGAGCCTCGATCGAGTATGACGCGCGCACGCACTCGATCCCCTTGCGCGGACTTTTCGCTTGCAATTGCGTGGGGTTCACAGATACATCTAACTCAGTTTTGCGGTGGTGCCGACGACAGGCCGTGATGCGTGCGCGGCCCGGACCCACTCCATTGATGTACTCAGACAGGCAGTAGGGTCTTGCCGGTGTTTCCTTTGCGGGAAAGGCCGGGGACAGTGCAGGCCAGTCGTTGGTTCCTTGTGTGAAGGACCCTCGGCTGGCCTTTTTCTTTTCATGGCCAGCATGGGGTTCCCATGTCCTTCTTAGCCCTCGTTCCACTGTTGCCGTTACTCACGGCCTTCATCGTGATGACCGGCGACCGTGCGGACCAGGAACAGAACGCCCGATCCGGCCTGTTCCCGATCGCCGCGTCCTTCCTCGGCTCGCTCATCATTTTGATCGTGGTGACCTCGGACAGGCCGATCATGTTCCAGTTGTATGATCCGGCGGCTATCGCGAATCTGGCTTTCCCCATCGGCGTTTATATCGACCGGCTCAGCGCCGTCATGATGGTCCTCATCACGGGTGTCACCACGCTCATCTATCGCTATTCGATGGGCTACATGTATCAGGATCGCGGGTATCGCCGGTATCTGGGCATGCTCGGCATCACCACCAGCGTGCTGCTCTGCATGGTCTCCAGCGCTAATCTGGTGATGCTCTTCATCTTCTGGCAGATTCTTTCCTGGCTCCTGTTTCTCCTGGCCCACAATCACGGACATGCGGCGACCCTGTCCGGCGCGTCCAATACCTTTACGACGTTGCGACTGAGCGATGCCGCCTTCCTCGCGGGCATTGTCCTGGCCTATTCGCTCTACGGCACGTTTGAATTTCAGACACTGTTCACGCGCGCTGCCGAGACGCCGGTGACCCTGTCGATCTGGCCGGAGCTCGGCTGGGAGATGAACGGCGTCACCGCGGTGACCCTACTCATTTTTGGCGGCGCCATGGGCAAGTCGGCGCAATTCCCCATCCACACCTGGCTACCGCGATCACTGTACGCCCCGACTCCGATTCACGCGCTGCTGCATGCAGGCATCATCAACGCTGGAGGGTTTCTGCTGAACCGGCTCGCCCCTCTCTATGGACTGAGTCCGACGACGCTGCATGTCGTCTTCGTCATCGGCATGCTCACCGCGATCCTCGGCGCCA
The DNA here is from genome assembly GCA_009594865.1 of Nitrospira sp. GTDB lineage: Bacteria > Nitrospirota > Nitrospiria > Nitrospirales > Nitrospiraceae > Nitrospira_A. Next base: position 37,462 of record VOPT01000007.1, read on the forward strand.
CCATGATGTTGACACAGAACGACATTAAGAAGACCCTGGGATTTTCCACCATCGGACAGATGGGCTACATGATCATGGAATGCGGCCTCGGGGCATTTTCCCTGGCCGTCTTTCATTTGATCGCACATGGGCTCTTCAAAGGGACGGTGTTCCTGAACTGCGGCAACGTGATTCATAAGGCCCGCCAGGAACCCTCATTTCCGCCGATCGACCGCGAGACGGAGGAAAGTGAATTTTCCAACCTGACCTGGTCGACCGGCTTTTTCACGACCCTGTTGCTGCCCCTGGTCATTCTGTTGGTCACTCACGGCGTGCTGCGGATCCCGCTGCTCGAATCACAAGGGACGGTGATCTTCCTGTTCTTCATCTGGGTCACTTCCTCTCAAGCAATCCTCTCGCTGACGCGCATTCGCGCCGTAGCTTCCTGGAAGGTCTCGGCTGCCATGCTGGTGACGCTGGTCATCGTCGTCTTCACCTATCTGTTTGCGGTCGAGAGCTTCACTCATTTTCTGTATCCGAACCCTGAAGAGGTGGCCTCTTATTTCAGGGCCGCCGCGCTTCCCGGACGGCTGTTCGACAGTCTGGTCATAGGCACGACGTTGTTGACGATTCTGAGCTGGATGTATCTGTATGCCCACGCCCACGGACGAAGCATCACGATCCCCGGCTGGATCGAGTCCTTTCTCGTGCGCTTGTACGTCCTGTTCATGAACCGGCTCTACTTGGATCAGCTCTATCTCAACATCGGCCGCGTGGTCACGCAGGTCGCGCATCGTCTGGAGAAACGGCTCTCGTGACGGCACTCAGATTACGCATCTCCCGCGGCGCTGCTGCATCCGTGATCGGAGTCCGGCCGTGATCGAGAGCTGGATGACACCCTGGCTCCTCCTCGCCATTCCTTTTTTAGGCGCAGGCCTCGGCCTGTTCATGAAGGCTTCCCTTCAGCGAATGAAGACCGTGGCCTTGACCACGACCGGACTCAGCCTGCTCACCGTCATCGGCACTTCCCTGACACAGGGTGAAGCGGCTGCCGCCCCATCGTTGTTATGTCTGCTGCCGGCCACGGCGTTTCTCACGCTGCTCGGCCAGCCCTTGCATCGGGACAACAGTTCAGCCTGGATGATGACGCTGATCCTGCTCGGCGTGGCGCTGGGTATCCTCACGACTCACACCACCACGCAGAAGCTCTTGCTCATGCTGCTCCTCGGTCTCGTCTGCGGCTTGCTGTATCGACATCAACAAGGCTCCGCGCCGGCGATCTGGCGAGGGATGTCCTCATTTGGTCTGGGCATCGCCACTGCCTTGATGGCCCTGACGCTTCCGGCACCGGCCTCTACGATCGCTTCGCTGATCACCTGCGCCACGCTACTGCCGCTGCTGCCCGCGCACAGCGGATTCGTGGCGACGCTGAGCGTCTTGCCGGGCAATCTTCCTGCTTGGCTGGCTTTTATCCTGCCCACGGTCGGATTCCAAAGCCTGTACCTGCTGCTTCCATCACTCTCCGGTACCGTACTGCAGACGGTGGCTCTCCTGGCGTTGGCCGGCGCCGTGTATGGTTCACTACGGGCCTTGATTCAGTCGCATCCGCTGCCTCGGTTGGGATATGCCTCATCGGCGTTCTTCTGCATGCTCTGGTGGTACGTGGCAGATACGGGAACCGCGCCGGTCCAAGCCCTGGTCTATCTCACCGCCGTAGGGCTCACCACCAGCGGACTGCTGATGGCGTGGTACGCCATCCGCGCGCGGTACGGGGACATCGATTTTCGGGCCCTCGGCGGGCTCGCGTATCCCATGCCTCGTTTCAGCACCCTCCTGGCGCTGCTTGGGCTTGCCGCCCTCGGCATGCCCCCGTTCGGCGTGTTTTCAGGTTTCCTCGGCATGCTACTTACCCCGACGTTTGCGCCGTCCGGACCGTTCGCCATCATCATGCTCGTCTGGCTTACCGCCTCCTGGTACTACACCGATCTCATCCAGCAGGTGGTGTTCGGACGGTCACGCATCGACGTACGGCATGAAGATTTGCGGCAGACGGAATGGATTTCCCTCATGCTGGTGTTGCTGTTGCTTCTGATCTTGGGCATGGCCCCGTCCCGGGTGTTCGAGCCGCACGGCCCCATTCCATCTGCCACGGTCGCCATGAAGGGTGAGCCATGGACCCGATGATTCGCATGGACGAGCCGGCCGATCTCGAACCGCGCCGCATGGAATTGCGGGGCATGATCCGGCTTGCCAGCGAAGTCATCGCGCAGTACTGGCCCATGCGAACCTTCGTGCACCATAATCCGCTGCATAGCCTCGAATATCTACCGTTTACCGAAACCGTCCGCCGTGGCCAGCAGTTCCTCGGCGGCAATGGATACCTTCCCGGCGACCTCTATCGCCGATATGTCAAAACGGGCCGCATTCTGATTCGCCACATCGACGATGCGCTGGCATCCCTGGCGAAGGAGGAGGAAGTCGACCTCGGGTCCTACCGCATCTCACAGCGGGAAGTTATGCGTGCTTGCCTGACCCATGGGCTGTCTCGACCCGCCGAGGAACCCCTCGACCGGCTCATGGAGCGCGAACCGACCGAGGAACAGGTCGACCTCTTGGCCGAACGCCTCGTCACCTTTCCCGTGCCGACCGTGCAGGAACGGATGGCCGCCACGGTACGCGAGGATGTGGCCGTTCTGGGGCGCGATCTGACTTTGTCGAACTGGTGCGATCGGACGTTGGGCACCCGGATCGTGGATCAGATCAACGGCGAATTGATCAAATGGTGCGAAGCCTTTCTCGACGAAGGTCATGCCACCTGGTCGATGCCGGGACGGCGCCAGGGGCTGTATGCGGCTTGGAAACAGGTGGCCGCCAATGAATGGGCGACCTGCGGGATTGCCGAGAGTCGCCGAAAAATTGCCGCGTTGCCCGAACATCCGGAAGACGCGGTCTTGGATTGCCTTGAGGCCTTGGCCATCCCGGCAGAGTTCCGACAGGACTACCTGGCCCTCCAGCTCGCCGCTCTACCAGGCTGGGCCGGCTTCATCAAATGGCGCGCCGAAGAAAACGACTATGCCTGGCAACAGGCGTACCCTGTCGGCTTGGTCAAATTTCTCGCCGTGCGTCTCTGGTATGTCCGCGAGCTCGTCGAGAAAGCCTGCCAGGAAGAATTGGGCATCGAGGGGAACTATCGCGCGGTGCTGCGCTTTATGGACCAACAGTCGGCCGGATACTTCATGCGCAAGGAATGGGTCGCCGGCCGCCTGCCGGCCGCCTATGCCGACCGTGTCGCACGCCTGCATGCGCGATCGCGGTCTCTCCAGAACAAGGCGACGTTATGCCGCGAATGGGACCAACTCACGCATCACTATCAGATCGAATACGGCCCGCGCCAGGAACGAGCCACGCAGCGGGCGATGGCTCGACGTCTGCTCACGCTCGCCCAGGCACTCGATATCGTGCCGACCCTCTTGATGGACGCTCACCCGACCGCCCTTCGCCAACTCCTGGATTGGATGGCCGCATTTCCCGAATCAGCCCATGGCCCGGTCTGGCTCACAGCCTTTGAAGCAGGCTACCAGGATCATCTGTTCGGCCTGCTTCGGCGTGCGCCGACCAAGCCACAACCGGTTGCTCCCGACGGTCAACCGCCGGTCCGCCCCCAATCTCAATCGGTCTTTTGTATCGATGTGCGATCCGAGCCGTTCCGCCGGCACCTGGAGTCAACGGGCGCCAACGAGACCTATGGCTTCGCAGGATTTTTCGCCGCCCTCATCCGATATCGCGCCTGGGGCAAGGAGCATGACACGGAGCAGTTTCCGGTGATCATGCGCGCGAAGAACGAAGTCCGCGAAATCCCACGCAGCTACTTGGACCACTACGTGTCCAAACACCAGTCGCGGGCAAAACTGGTCCATGCCGGTCACACGCTCCTGCACGACTTGAAGGAAAACGTCGTCACGCCGTATGTGATGGTCGAATCGCTCGGCTGGTTTTACGCCCTCCCCATGATGGGCAAGACCTTCCTGCCAGCCATGTACAAACGCCTGACCAGCTGGATCCGCCGGTTGTTCGTTCCGCCGATCGCCACGATTTTAACCGTCGACAAACTGGCGCCGGCGGAAACCGAAGAAATGGTGGTCTCCGAGCAACGCGCCCTGATCTGGAAAGCCCTGCGTGACCGGCTTGGCCTGCATGGTTCGCAAGTCGAAGCGGAATTGGTCGAGGCGTTGCGACGGCGGGCCTTGGACGAGGATGCGCCGGTGGAACCGTTTCTCAGTGAGGCCGCCCGTGCAGTTGATCTGTCCAGCGAGCAACTGACCACGTTTGTGGATGAACTGCGGCGGCACTACCGGATCAATCGACGCGCGGCCTCGCGCCAGAAAGAACGCATCACTCGCACCGGCTTCACACTGGAGGAGCAAGTCCTGACCCTCGAAACGGCCTTGCGCATGATGGGCCTGGTGCGAAATTTCGCTCGATTGGTACTCTTCTGTGCCCACGGCAGCACGACGGAAAACAATCCGTTTGAGTCGGCGCTGGACTGCGGCGCCTGCGGCGGGAACGAGGGCAAACCGAATGCCCGTGTGTTGGCCGCGATGGCCAACCGCGCTCCGGTACGCGAACGGTTGGCGAAACGGGGCATCATCATTCCGCCGGATACGCATTTCCTTGCGGGACAAGTCGATACCACGACCGATGAGGTGCAGCTGTTCGATCTCGAAGACGCGCCCCCGACCCACCGCAAGGACGTCGCTCGCCTGTATGACGATTTGCGGGAGGCGGCTCAGCTGACCAGCCAGGAGCGCTGTACCAGATTTCCGGACGTCGGCGCTGTCCTGCCCTTGGACAAAGCCTCGGGCCATGTGGCCGCACGCAGCGCGGACTGGAGTCAGGTGCGGCCCGAGTGGGGCCTGTCCGGCAATACCGCCTTCATCATCGGCCGGCGGGAACTGACGAAGGGGCTGAACCTGTCCGGGCGCATCTTTCTACAATCGTACGATTATCGCGAAGACCCGACGGATCGCTGGCTCGAAGTGCTTCTCACCGCTCCGCAAGTAGTGGCGCAGTGGATCAACATGGAGCATTATTTCTCAGCCGTGGATAACGACGTGTATGGAAGCGGGAGCAAGATTTATCATAACGTCGTCGGCCGCATCGGCGTCATGTCAGGCCCCTGGAGCGATCTCCGCCTCGGCCTGGCTTGGCAAACCGTCATGAACGATGAGCTGCCGTATCATGAGCCGATGCGCTTGACGACGCTGGTGGAAGCCTCGCGCGCGCGGATCGAAAAACTCATCGCACGGCATGAGATCCTGCAGCATTTCTATCACAACGAGTGGGTCCACCTGGCTGCGTTGGATCCTGAAGACGGCACCTGGTACCGCTATATGCCCTCGGGCGTATGGCGAAGGGTTCAGCATCCGAGCGAGACCACACAGGCTGGGTAATCGCTCGATGTCGCACACGACGATCACTTTCAAAGGAGTCGAGACATGGCCGCACTCACATTGCATCCCATGAAGGAAATTCGTGTCATTGTGTCCGGGGAACACCGGCCGTTTGTCACCGAGTTGCTGGACAAGGTGGAGGCGACCGGGTACACAATCATCGGCAACATTTCTGGTAAGGGCCACCACGGCGTGCGCGAGGCGCACTTCATGTTCAGCGAGCAGGAAAGCCTGGTGATGATCATGGCGGTGGTGCCAGAAGAAAAGGTGGAGCCGGTGTTGGCCGGATTACGGCCGCTGTTCGACCGCCACTCAGGGGTCATGTTCGTGTCTGATGTGTCCGTCAGCCGGCGTGAATATTTCGGAAAGAAGAGTGCCAAACCCTGACCGGAAGACCGGGAACCCGCGACTGGTGAGCCCGCACAGGGCGAGACCGACCTTGTCTTCTCACCGGTGATTGTCTACAATGTGCCCCCGTTGGCCTGTAAGAGGAAGGACGGCACGTGAAGGGATTACGGTTCGAACGGCTCGGGCGGGATCGCCACTACAACATCATTTTCCACATCGGCACGAGCTATGTGCCGGTGAGCGACGAGACCATCGACGAACTGAAGGCGCAAAGCCTCTTGTCCTCCGAGCGTTTTCTCGACCTCCTCATCGACAAAATCGGCTACACCAACTACCTCAAAGAACAGATCCGCGGGGAACTCCAAGCCTCCGGCGACCCCATGACCCAGATGACCGTCCTCCAAGGCGCGATTCGGGAACTCTAAACCGGTTGCTGAAACAGGCGACCAACTTCGTTCTCGGCTCGAAACATCCTCACCGTACCCAAAGGGTACGCCTCCGGTGTTTTCCTCGCCTGCGGCCTTGCTGGCCACCCGTTTGAGCAACCGGGGAGTCCAGAATATACCCACGATGGTAAATTCACGCTAGAGGGAATGTCGCTGGACTTGCGACGCCGCCAGAATCAATCCTGAATTCTTCCTGTGAAGCAACGCTTCCGTTTGAGCTTCGCCTCAAAAATCTTGTTATGGCCGTGCAGGATACTGATTCCGGCGCCCAGGCTCCATCCGGCTGTACCGACGACGTTGGCCGATCGATCTGATCCTACGCGAAGAAACGTCCGAGTTACGTCGTAAAAGCCGATGGAGAGACGGCCATTGTTGGAAAGGCCTTAAGAATCTGACGATCACTCGTGACCAGAGGCACTTCCAAGTCCTGAGCAAGAGCCACGAATTCGCAATCGTAAGCGGAACAGCCGGACCGAGCTGCCAGCGTCAGCACATGTGCCGAAAGCACGCTGTATTCATGCCCTGTCAGCCACCGTTCGGCTTCTTCGCTCATCGCGAGCGCATCATTCAACTGAAGCGCGCCTGCCCGGATCAGTCCGACCAGGGCATTCCGAAACTCTGAGCGCCACAACAACGGCACGGTCCACACTGCGTCCCGCCTGAGCACGGCCTCACTCTCTTCTGTCCGCTGACCTTGGACATAGAGATAGATCAACAGATTCGTATCCGCCACTATCATGGCCGACCGGCCGTTTTGAGATCCTGAAGCAGGCGATCGTTGAGTCGAATCCCTTTGGGGATGCGGCGAACGGCCCGCGCCTTGGCCAGTAAGGCATCTGCGTCAATGGGGACGCTGTGAGTCATCTGTTCCAGGCAGGAAATGACCTCAAAGTTCAAACTGCGTCGATGCGCGGCAGCTTGTTGCTTGAGGCGCTTGACCAAGGGTTCGGGAATATTTTTGATGGTCAAGGTTGCCACGGCAATCTCCTCTGTGATGGTTCCGTAACGGCACCATTATGGATACTAGCCGAGACCTCACGAGGGGTCAAGCTGGATCAAATGCGCGGGCACTCAAAACCTCTGGAATCAGGTCAGGCGGATTACCATCCTAAAAGGGGCCATCCGCAAGTTGCAATCGGCTGCTGGAAGTTCCCTCCAACTTCGTTCTCGGTCACCCGTTCACCTCGATGTACGGAATCAACACGCCTCCGTGTTCAGACTTCTTGCAGCCTTGCCAGAGAAAGCTTTGAGCAGCTTTGGTAGGCATCCGCTCCGTCATCGTGGATTGCTCCCAAACTGGGATCATGGTAGACTGCGCCCTGCGTATTATCGCGAAACGGACTCTTGTCACATTCTGGGATCGGCACCCACGCGCGAGAGGACCGTTAGAGGCCTGGCATCAGGAAGTGGTTCATGCAGATTGGTCAACCCCGCCTGAGCTTAAAGCCCAGTTTCGCTCAGCGAGTGTGCTGCAAGGCAGCCGTGCGGTGTTCAACATTGCAGGGAACCAGTACCGATTGGTGGTGAAGATTAACTACGCCTATCGGATTGTCTATATCCGTTTCGTCGGCACCCATCAAGAGTATGACCAGATCGATGTACAGACCGTCTGACAAGGTGCAGAAGCCATGAATATTTCTCCGATCAAAACCAAGCGGGATCATGAGCGTGCGTTGCTTCGCATCGAACACCTGATGGATGCAAAGCCCGGCACCAAGGCCGGAGACGAGTTGGACATTCTCACCACCCTCGTGGAAGCCTACGAGGCCAAGCATTATACAATCAGTCCACCTGACCCCGTTGAAGCGATTCGATTTCGGATGGAACAATTAGGCATGAGCCGGAAGGATTTGGAGGCATTGCTCGGCGGGCGAGGCCGAGTCTCTGAAATTCTTTCAAAAAAACGCGGCCTCTCACTGACTATGATTCGTCGAATCCATCGCACACTCCACATTCCACTCGAAAGCCTGATCGGCACAGCGGCGTAGGAGGACTAGGATCTGAGATCAGACGTACGGACAGAAAGCATCTCTCGCGTATTTGCTTGTTGTGGCCGCACTGACCGAACCTCCTGAGCACAATGGAGCCTGGCCACACTTTTCACAGCATTCACTCTTAGTCGCACGTTCACCTCGACATCCGAAAACGGTATGCCTCGGCGTCCGAACTTCCTTGCAGCCTTGTTGATGAAAATTTTTGGTGCCCTCACCTTGACACAAGGATTAGCGTGAGCGCTGCGGGTTCAACGTGGACGAGTCAACGCTCTGATGCTTGTTCGTCAACTCTAGTCCTATCTTCTCGATCTCTTGTCGCAGAGAATCGAGCCATTGCGGGTTCTGTTCAGGCCAATTAGGCGTCGGGATAACAACGTGCGTAAAATTGAGAATTTCTCGACTCAGTCTTTGACCTTCCCAACAGCAGAGTCTAACCCATCCATGATCTCCCGGTGAGATGATATGTATGAGGTACACAGGCATTTCCGGTTTTGTCTCGATGATCCACGCCGCGTACTTCAACAAGTTGCTGAGACAGGTCCCCTTGCTGTCATCCTCGATGAAGAGCCATCCACCCCGTTTGATCCTGTATGCGAAATCGGCCCAGAATGGGACGTTGAATATGGTCCATTTGAATTCGCGTGGCGGGCAGCCTGTGCGAGATTGAGGTGATTCTAAGATCGAGCCGAATTCTCGATCGACAAGATCCAAGATTGGCCGCTTGATGGACATCTCTGTGTGCAAATGTGCCACTGGTTTTCCCTTGATGGACGATTTAGCCAGATCGCACTACCCCAATCTCCTGAGCCATGAATACAGAAGCAGGTTCCCCCGCTCATCAGAAAATCTCAGGTGATGTGCTTCCATTGCGCGCGTCCAACGAGGGCCTTCTGAGACCGCGCGTTGCGCGAGCACTGACAGGAATTTGAATTCTGAATGATGAACGTTGAATGATCGAAATATGCGGTGAGTTCTATTCCCACTCTGGCCATTGAGAATTCATCATTCCGCATCCATCATTCGCGCTTCGCGCCTAGTCCCCTGTCTGACCACTGGCGTGGAGCGCATTCATGATGGCATTTTTCTTGGCAGGATCTTTCTCGAAGCGGATGGCTTTGGAGAAGTTTTCGGCGGCGCTTTCCCGCTTGCCCTTGGCGGCATAGATTCTACCGATGCCGTAGAGCGCTTGCGCTTCCTCGGGGTTCGCTTTGACGGCGCGATTGAAGGACTCCATCGCCTCGGTCGGGCGGGATTGCTCCATCAATAACCAGCCAAGCGCGGTGTGAGCCGGGGCGAATTCCGGATTTGCTTCCGTGGCCGCGCGATATTCTCTCACAGCGAGATCCATGCGGCCTTTCGTCTCGTAAACCCCGCCCAACGCGAAGTGAATTTCCGCATCGTTTGGGTTGAGGCGTAGCGCCTCCTTGTAGGCCTGGAGCGCCGGTTCGAACTTTCCCTGTTCCGCCAGGGCGCAGCCCAGATTCGCATGGGCGACACCGTCGTTCGGATTGAGCTTGATCACTTCACGATATTGAGGAATGGCCATTTCGAGGCGGCCCTGTTCCTGATAGGCGACGCCCAAGTTCGTGCGGGCCGCGGCGAATGCCGGATCGAGTTTCACCGCTTCCCGATATTCCTTAATCGCCATTTCGAGATGGTTGGCCCGCTCGTGGATCTGGGCGAGAAAATAATGGGGATAGGCGGATTGTGGCGCCAGGCGCGCGGCTTCTTTGTAGAAGATCATCGATTGTTCCGATTGGCCGGATTGCGCCAGGAAGAGGCCCTGCACCAGGTTCATGTGCGGATTATCGGAATGCTGCTTCAGGAGGCCTTGCACCCATTCCCCCACCCGCTCGATATCCGCCGTTTCCTGCAACGCATGCGCATGCACCCGCCACGCCTCGGCATACTCGGCGCGAATCAGGTGCGTGACATTCAAGGCGAAATAGGGACGCGGGTCCTTCTCGCCGGCAGCTTCGAGTGCACGGACGCAGGCTCCGGCTTCGTATCCTAACCGGTCCCAGTCGCCCGCAAGGAGGGCCGTTTCGATCTGGTGGAGTGGCTGATTCATGAGCTGGTCGTTGTGCCGGTCAGCGCGTCAACGCATCCTGCACATCCGGCGAGGTCGCCTGCATGCGCGCACCGAGGATCGGATAGCGTGCGGTGATTTTTTCCTTCATGAGCCAGGCGATGGTGCGATAGGACCAGTGCCCCTTCACGCCGGATCGTAACTTCGCGATGTATTCCGCCTCGGCATAGTCCATCTTGAACAGGCAGCGTACGGAAAACCCGAACGGAATGGCATAGAGCGCGGCTTCCTGGCTGGATTTTTTCAGCCGTTCGATATCCGATTTCACATGCCCCATCGCTTCCCGATATTCGGGTTCGAGCCCGGCTTCAGCGAGGATGGGCGGTGTTTCGAATCCATGCACCGTGGTGAAATTCTGCTGCACCTGTTGGCACCGACGGTGCCGATGCATGTCGCGCCAGCCACCGATATCCATCATGACGTCGAAGATGAAGGCATACCCGCTGCGGAATTCCTTGATCAATTCATCGTACGGCCCGCGTTTCAGAAACGCGACTTCCAAGGTGCCCTGCTTTTGTTTTTCGGTCCAGTCTTGCACGACGGCGAGAATCTTTCGATACGGAGCTTGGGAGGCCCGATAGAGTAGCGTGGTCACCACTTCGTCCAGCGGGTCGTGGGGCTCGATCAAATCCACCGGCTCCGCGGCTCCATAGGCGGATGGTTGATCCAACCCGGTGCCCTTCAGCACCTCCTTCGCGTAGCGCGCCAGATCACTGTACACTTCGGCTTGGTACACGTTCGGTTTCGCGTACCGCGCCAGGGTGGGAGCCATCGGCTCACCTAATCCAGACGCCTGACCCGACAACTCACCCCACAGATTGACCGGCGGCTTGCGACAGGCGTCCTGCAAATCCTCCCCGATCTGGCGCAATTCCGGTATCTGCGACGACAACAGGCGGGTGATCTGCTTTTCAAGCGTCCGGATGCTGACGACCTGCCCCACATTGGTCTGGGCCGCCAAGGGCAGCAGATAGCGAGTCACGTCGAAAGCGCGCGCGGTGATGGCCCGTTGATAGGCAGCGGGGGTCATGCTGTCCGGTCGAGGCTCGCGCTCGGTGAGGAACTGGCTCAAGGGATCGTGCAGGGCGCGATACACCGTCGAGAGCCCGCGCAGAATGCCGAGATAACTTGCCTCGATCTCCTGCCCGCGAATGGTGCCAGGGACGAACCAGCTCGAGGTGGCAAAGTTCTGATACCGGCTCGACTTGGCCTGGCCGTCCCACACCGGCTCGTCTTCCAATCGGATGGCGGCGAGTTCGGAAATCTGCTCGAAGCAGATAATGACGTGGCCGAGGTCCGCGATCGACCCATGCCCATAGTCGAAGTAAAACTGTTCCCAGAATTTCTCGGAGGAATGGCCGTGCACCCACTTGATGCTGTCTTCGATCGAGTCCGGAGACCGACTGTAGCGCGCCAGGGCATAGGCGGACTTCTCCGGGGGCATCGGAGCCAAGGCGATCACGCGGCGGGCTGAAGTCGTCATAAGGCTGACGTATAAACAGAGCGGGTTCTGAAGCGAACATCCTGGCGCGGCGGTCGCGCCACGCCATTTTTTACAGGGAAGGCACTATACGCCCGCGGCGAAGAGGGTGCAACATCGGTGTCGCTCGTGCCCCATGGCCTTGGTAAAGGATGAACTCCCCCACGATGATCACATCGTGCGTGCTCCTCATCGCGTTTCAGAGGATGGAGCCGGCCACTGCGTTGACTTGCCCGCAAGCCCGCCGTTATAGTCCCGCTCGAACGACCGCGAATCCACGACTAGAGCCATGATTAAGGCCATCAAAGGCGTTAAAGATCTGCTTCCGGAAGAGTCCCCCCGTTGGCGATTCATTGAGGATACCGCACGGCGCTGGGCGCTCAATTACGGATTCCAGGAAATTCGCGTCCCGATCTTCGAGACCACGACGTTATTTGCCCGAAGTATCGGGGCAACGACGGACATCGTCGAAAAGGAAATGTATACCTTTGCGGACCGGGACGGTTCGTCCCTGACCCTGCGCCCGGAAGGGACAGCCGGGACGGTTCGTGCGTTCATCGAACACAACCGCGCCGCCGATCCCAGGCCGCAGAAATATTGTTACGCCGGGCCGATGTTCCGGCACGAGCGTCCACAGGCCGGACGGCTGCGGCAGTTTCATCAGTTCGGGGTGGAATCCTTCGGGGTGTCGGATCCACGGGCCGATGTCGAGGTCCTGTCGCTTCTGTGGAGGCTCCTTTCCGACCTCACGCTGCCGGGGTTGACCCTTGAAATTAACAACCTCGGGTACAGCGAGGATCGGGCCCGGTACAAACCGCTGCTCGTGGCGTTTTTGAAGGGTGTGGAAAGCCGTCTCTGCGGGAATTGTCAGCGACGGATCGAGGCGAATCCGTTGCGGGTCTTGGACTGCAAGGTACCCGAATGCCGCTCCTCCACAGAGGAGGCGCCCCGCCTGGCTGATTCCCTGTCACCGCCGGCACGAGACCATTTTGAACGGGTGACGGCAGGCCTCCAGTCGATTGGCATTCCGTTTCAGATGAACCCTCGCCTGGTCCGAGGCCTCGATTATTATTGCCTCACGGCCTTTGAGGTCACCTGCTCACATTTGGGGGCGCAAAACGCGGTTGGGGCCGGCGGACGCTACGACGGTCTTGTCGAACAGCTGGGGGGAGCCGCGGTGCCGGCCGTGGGATTTGCCATCGGCCTTGAACGGATTGCCTTGATGTTGCCCGAGACGTTCCTTGTACCCTCCAACCCGAGGGTGTATGTGGCGGCCTTCGGAACCCGGGCAGCGGACGCCGGGTTCGTCCTACTCGATGAGCTTCGCCGGGCCGGGGTGCCGGCGGATATGGATTTTCGCTCCACCTCCCTCAAGGCGCATCTCAGGCAAGCCGATCGCCTTGGCACCCTCTATACCATTCTGTTGGGCGATGATGAAGTCGAAAAAGGCACCGCCACGATCCGCAATATGCAGACGAAATCGCAGGAAGATGTTCCCATCCAGGATCTCGCCACCGCAATCCGGAACCGACTTCTCAACAAGTAATCCCCCTCGTTTTCTAGTTGACTTTCACGCCCAAAATTCGTACGCTCCGCTTGTAAGATTGAATATATAAGTGATTGATTATTAAGCACTACTAAAGTTTTTCCACAGGCACATTTTTTATGAGCGCGCTGAAGATTGGTCTCCTGTTATCCACACCGCCGTCACACCCGAGCGTGGAGACGGTGGCCGCTCTCTCGTCTGAAGCATTGGCCCAGGGTGCCGACGTCTATTTGTATTGCATCGACCAAGGGGTCAAGAATCTTCGTGACCCCCGGTATGCCGAACTCGTCGGTCGGGGGATGAAGTTGTTCGTCTGTGCGTACGGGTGCCAACAACATGGAGTCTCGACGGATCAGCTCGATCCCCGGATCTCACTGTGCGGGTTAGTCGTGTTGTCGAATATCGTGAACGGCTGTGACCGATTTCTGGCCTTCACTTAATAAGTTCATAGGATTGAATTGTGGCCGCGACTGCTTCTATTGCGCTGATTATTCGTGTCGATCCTCTGACATCCGCGGTGCCGGTCGAGGCCCTTCGCATTGCCTTGGGGTTGGCTGCAGGAGAAAATCCGATCACCGTGATTCTGATGGGATCAGCGGTTCATCTCTTAGCTGAAGAGTCCGACGATATTATTGATCTGGAGATCCTCGAAAAATATCTCCCTTCCTTCGAGCATCTCCAGATTCCATTTATTCTTGTCTACCCATCCGGACCGCGTCCTGACATTCAGGAAGGGTTTGCCGTCACTGTCGGCACCGTAGACTTGGCCCGGGAGGCCATGGAAGCAGCGGACCGGGTCCTCGTATTTTAGGAAGGGTGAGTTTCGATGGCAGAGCACAAGACTCTCTACCTCCTCCGCCAGCCGATTTCGGATCCAGCCGAGTCGCTGTTACCATCGGCGACCGATACGCAACTGGCTGATCGGGTTTCTCTTGTTCTGCTGGAAGCGGCCAGATCAACGGCACCGGCATTTCCTGGCCCTGTCTATATCCTCCATCATGACTCCGGTACACCCGCTCAAGGTGGTTCCAGAAAACAGATTTCCTATCGAGAGTTGGTCACCTTGATTGCGGAGCATCATTCGACCATTGTGCTGTGATCCGGGCGCTCTTCTCTTATCTATCTTCTGTAATAAAGAGAAGATCCGGAGCCGTCGGAGTAGGAGTAGGCCCTGTGTGTTCTGTTGATGAGGGTGAAGCGCTGCGCGGGTATTGGCGATGGAAGATCCTAGCCCATGTTGATGAGATGGTGTATAAGGCAGGGGGCCTTCAGGGATAACGTGAGGAAGCCTGTGCACGAGGGATCGCGATGATGGTAGCGAGGGATGGATGTCCACAGGAACGCCGAAAAGATTGCCAGCGCCGCATCAATAGAATCGCGTGCTCCTGTGTATTTATCCACACCTGTGTATAAGCCTGTGAACATTCGTAAGCTATTGAATTTATAAGATGAACCAGATGTGGAACGACGCATTGGAGTACATTCAGGAGAAGGTGCCGAAACAGGTCTACGAAACCTGGTTCATTCCGGTCGTGCTGGACCGGATTGAAGAGACGACCGCCTATCTCGCAGTTCCGAACAAGTTTTTCGGTGACTGGTTGGGGGAGCATTATCACGATCTGCTAGCGGAAGCCGTGTCAGCGGCCCAGGGCGGCGGACGTATGGACGTCTCGTTCGTGGTCAATCAGAAACCGGCTCCCGCTCAGACACAACCAGATCAGTCGGCACCGGATATGGCGGGACGCGGCTTCATGGCCTCGCGCTCCAAGCGCGGCATCCAGCTCAATCCTAAATATACCTTCAAGAGTTTCGTGGTCGGGGCCGGCAACCAGTTTGCCCACGCTGCCTGCATGGCCGTGGCCGAGCAACCGGCGAAAGCCTACAACCCGTTATTTCTGTATGGCGGGGTGGGATTAGGGAAGACCCACCTGCTGAATGCGATTGGAAACTATCTAGCTGAGCGCAGTGATCTGCGGATCGCTTATTTGACGACGGAACAGTTTACGAACGAGGTCATCAACTCCATTCGCTACGACAAGATGATCGACCTCCGGAAGCGCTACCGCAACGTCGATATGTTGATGATCGACGACATTCAGTTTTTAGCGGGTAAGGAGCGGACGCAGGAAGAATTCTTTCACACCTTCAATACGTTGTATGAAGCGCATAAACAAATTGTGCTGTCCAGTGACCGCTTTCCGAAAGACATGCCCGATATTGAAGAGCGGCTCCGGTCGCGGTTTGAATGGGGGCTCATCGCCGATCTGCAGCCGCCGGACGTCGAAACCCGGATCGCCATTTTGCGGAAGAAGTCCGAGGATGAACGCATTGCCCTGCCGGAAGACGTGATCCATTTTCTGGCGAACACGATGAAGAACAACATCCGCGAGTTGGAGGGGTCGCTCGTGCGGGTCGGCGCCTATTCCTCGCTCACGGGGCAGGCCATCACGCTGGAGATGGCGAAGAACGTGTTGCGTGATCTCATCGGTGACAAAAAGAAAATTGTGTCCATCGAAGACATCCAAGAAGCGGTGGGATCCAAATACCATGTGAAAATTGCCGATCTGAAATCGCGCCGGCGGAGTAAAACGCTGGTGCATCCCCGCCAGATCGCCATGTATCTCTGCCGTGAATTGACCGACGCGTCATTTCCCGAGATCGGCCGCCAGTTCGGGGGGAAGGATCACACCACGATCATTCACGCCTGCCGGCAGATCACGAAAGCCAAAGAGGCCGACAGCGCGCTGCACACGACGCTGGAAGGCTTGAAAGAACAGATCTTGAGGGCGTGAGCGCCCTCTGAGGAGACCGACCATGAAGGTACGCATCGGACGAGAGGAATTATTGACGGGCCTGCAGCGCGTGCAGGGTGTCGTGGAGAAACGCAACACCATGCCGATCCTCTCAAACATCCTGTTGGAGGCTAAACACGACGGGGCGGAAATTGTCGCGACGGATCTCGAAATCGGGATGCGGGGATTGTACAAAGCCACAGTGTTGGAAGCCGGAGGCGTCACCATTTCGGCGCGCAAGCTGTACGAGATCATCAAGGAACTGCCGAGCGGCGAGATCGAGCTCACCTCGGGCGAGAACAACTGGACGACCATCCAATTCGGCAAGAGCCAATTCAAAGTCGTCGGCCTCCCGAGCAGCGATTATCCCGCGTTGCCCTCGATCGAACGGGAAGGATTGACGCCACTGGCCGGGGCAGGCCTGTTGGAGTTGATCCGCAAGACCCTGTTTGCCGCCGGTGACAACGACGCCCGCTACATCCTCAATGGCCTGCTTGTCAGTTTGACGACGACCGAAAAGAAGACCACGTTGTTGCGCCTCGTCGGCACCGACGGTCACCGCTTGGCCGTGGCTGAGCGAGAAGTCGGGAGCCCGAACGCGAAGCCGCTGGCGCAGGATATCAAGGCGATCATCCCGAAGAAGGCGGCTCAGGAAATGCGGCGCCTGCTCGAAGAGGGAGGCGACGAAGAACCGCTGATCGGATTCACAAAAAACCTGATGATCTTTCGCAAGAGCGGCCTGTTGCTGACGTCGCGCCTCATGGAAGGGAACTATCCCAATTACCAGCAGGTGGTGCCGAAAGAAAGCGGCAAGCGGATTGTCGTCAATCGAGGCTTGCTGGAAAGCGCCTTACGCCGCGTGTCGGTGTTGTCGAAGGACAAGGCCAACGCCGTGAAGGTGTCGTTCGCCCCTGGCGGCATGACCTTGTTCTCCAGTAATCCGGATTATGGCGAGGCCACAGAAGAATTGGTGGCTCGGTACGAGGGTGAAGCGCTTCATACCGGCTTTAACGCCCGATACCTGTTGGACGCCCTGAGCGTTATGGACGGAGAATCGGTGTCGTTGCAGATGGACACGGCCTTGAGCCCCTGCCTGATTCAGGAAGCCGAGAGCCCGGGATTCAAATGCGTCGTGATGCCGATCAAGATCTAGCATCAAACATGACCTGTTTCAGGATACTCAACACACTCGTCCGGCATGGCCGCAGCGAGTGGAGGGCCGAGGCGTACCCTTGCGGTACGTTGAGGGCCTCCGCGATGCGAGAACGCTGCCGGCGGACGTGGTCAGTATCCTGCTAGGAGCTGAATGGCCAAGGACGATCAGCAGGACAATTCTGCCAAGCCCAAATCCGATAGTTACAGCGCGGATCAAATTAAAGTGCTCGAAGGCCTCGACGCCGTTCGCAAACGGCCTGCGATGTATATCGGCAGCACGGGCGTCGACGGGTTGCATCATCTCGTCTACGAAGTCGTGGACAACAGCGTCGACGAACATATGGCCGGCTTCGGGGAAGCGATCGAAGTCACGATCCATATCGACGGCAGCGTGACGGTCATCGACAACGGGCGCGGTATCCCCACCGGGATACACTCCACGCAAAAGAAATCCGCCGCGGAAGTGGCGCTCACCGTCCTGCACGCCGGAGGCAAATTCGAACAGGGTGCCTATACGGTGTCCGGCGGTTTGCACGGTGTCGGCATCTCGGTCGTGAACGCCCTGTCTGAGTGGCTGGAGTTGGAGATCTGGCAAGACGGCCAGGTGTTCGAGCAGCGCTATGAACGCGGAAAACCCCAGGCGTCGCTGGCCGTGACCGGCAAGACCAAACGCCGTGGCACCAAGGTGCGCTTCAAGCCCGACGGCCAGATCTTCGAAACGCTGGAATTCAGCTTCGACGTCTTAGCCCAGCGGCTTCGCGAGCTCGCCTTTCTCAATAAAGGCTTGTCGATCACGCTCAAGGACGATCGCAAGGAAAAGGAACAGGTCTTCCATTACAAGGGCGGCATTGTCTCTTTCGTCGATCACCTCAACGAAGCCAAAACTCCCCTGCATAAGCCGATTTACGTGCAGACGGAACGGGCGGACCTCATTCTGGAAATTGCATTGCAGTACAACGACGGCTACGCCGAAAACCTCTTTTCCTTCGCGAACAATATCAACACGAAGGAGGGCGGCACGCATCTGGTGGGGTTCAAAGCCGCGTTGACGCGCACGATCAATAGTTACGCCAACGCCAACGACCTCCTGAAGAAGGATACAGAATCGTTGAGCGGCGACGATGTGCGGGAAGGGTTGACCGCGGTTGTGAGCGTGAAGGTGCGGAACCCGCAATTCGAAGGACAGACCAAGGCGAAACTCGGCAATAGCGAAGTGAAGGGGATCGTCGAGGCCGCCGTCAACGACGCGCTCGGCACCTACTTCGAGGAGAATCCCCCCGTCGCTCGCAAAATCATCGGCAAGGCCATCGATGCGGCGCGTGCCCGTGAGGCCGCGCGGAAAGCGAAAGATCTCATCCGGCGCAAGAGCGCTCTGGATGGCGGATCCTTGCCCGGTAAGCTGGCCGACTGTTCCGAAAAAGATCCGGCCTTGAGCGAACTCTTCATCGTCGAGGGAGATTCCGCCGGTGGATCGGCCAAACAGGGCCGCGACCGGAAGTTCCAGGCTATCCTCCCGCTCAAGGGCAAGATCCTCAATGTCGAAAAGGCTCGCTTCGACAAGATGCTCAGCAGCGACGAAATCCGCACGTTGATTTTGGCGCTTGGCACGGGCATCGGCCGGAAAAAGGAAGATTCCGACAAGGTGGACAAAGACGCGTTCGACATCGCGCGCACGCGGTATCACAAAATCGTGCTGATGACCGACGCCGACGTGGACGGGAGTCACATCCGCACGCTGCTGCTGACCTTCTTCTTCCGCCAGATGCCGGAGCTGTTGGAACGGGGATACATTTACATTGCCCAGCCGCCCCTGTTTAAAGTGAAGAAAGGTAAGATCGAGCGGTATCTCAAGGACGAACCGGCGATGAACGAATATCTCGCGGATCTCGCCGTTGAGGGGGTGGAAGTCTCTCTCGAGAACGGGAGAGAGTTCGTCACGGGTCGCCGGCTGTTGCCGATTCTCAAGAAGCTGATTGCCTTCGAAAGCCTCTTGCACAAGGTCAACAAGAAGCATCATGAAGCCAACATGCTGCGGGCGTTCGTCGATGAACCGGCGTTGACGCGGGAAGTCTTGAAGGATCCGGCGTCGCTGCGCGCGGTCGTTGACCACGTGAAAGCCACGCTGGCCCTGGTCTATCCGAAGGCGGAGCCGACGATCGACATTCTGGAAGACGAAGAACATCAATCCAGCAAACTGGTGTGCAAGGTGGCCACTGGCGGAATTGCCTATGAGTTGCACGTAACGCACGAGCTGGTCGGATCGGCAGACTTCCGTGAATTGCAGAAACAAGCTCCCTCGGCGATCGGGCTGGGGAAACCTCCCTATAAGATCAGGATCAAGGAGGTTGAGGCGCTCAAGAGCGGGGCAGCCGAGTTGGTACAGGCCATCTTGGAAGAAGGCAAACAAGGCTTGAACATTCAACGGTATAAAGGTCTCGGCGAAATGAATCCAGGCCAGCTCTGGGAAACGACCATGGATCCGGAGAAGCGGACCCTGCTGCGAGTGAACCTCGAAGACATGACCGGCGTGGATGAAATTTTCACGATTCTGATGGGTGATGAAGTGGAACCCCGGCGGAACTTTATTCAGCAACATGCGCTGGAAGTCCGGAATTTGGACGTATAGAAAATTCATAGGAGCGTATGGCTGATAGCGTATAGCCAGGAAATGTACGCGCCCCCTCCCCGCCATCGGCTATATGCCATCAGCTTTTCTAAGGAGTCGGAATGCCGCCAGATGAACGCTTAGGCCAAATTGCGATCGAAGACGAGATGCGCTCGTCGTACCTTGATTACGCGATGAGCGTGATCGTCGGGCGTGCACTGCCCGACGTGCGGGACGGGTTGAAACCGGTCCACCGTCGCATTTTGCACGGCATGAACGAGATGGGGCTGGCTGCCAACCGGCCGTACCGCAAATCGGCGAAGATCGTCGGCGAAATCATGGGTAATTACCATCCCCATGGCGATTCCGCGATTTACGATACCCTGGTGCGCATGGCGCAGAACTTCAACATGCGCTACATGCTGGTGGACGGCCAGGGCAACTACGGCTCGATGGACGGCGACGCGGCGGCAGCCATGCGGTATACCGAAGCCCGGCTGACCAAACTGGCTGAAGAGTTGCTGGCGGATATCGAAAAGGAAACGGTCGACTTCGGGCCCAACTACGACGAGTCGCGGGTTGAGCCGCTGGTCTTGCCCTCCCGGGTGCCGAATCTGCTGGTCAATGGCGCGGGCGGCATTGCCGTCGGTTACGCGACCAACATTCCGACGCACAATTTGGGCGAAGTCATCGAAGGGTTGCTCATGCTGTTGGAAAACCCCGAGGTCACGATCGCGCAATTAATGAAAAAAATTCCCGGGCCCGACTTCCCCACCGCCGGATTCATTTACGGCACGTCCGGTATCAAGGATGCCTATGAGACCGGTCGCGGGCTGCTCACGGTGCGGGCCAAGGTGGCCATCGAAACCGACGAACGTACCGATCGCGAGCGGCTCATCATCACCGAAATTCCGTACCAGGTGAACAAGTCGAAGCTGATCGAGAAGATCGCCGATCTGGCGCAGGAAGACCGCGTGACCGGCATTTCCGATATCCGGGACGAGTCCGACCGCGAGGGGGTTCGCGTCGTGATCGAACTGAAGCGGAACGAGATTCCGCTCGTGGTCTTGAACAATCTGTACAAACACAGTCAGTTGCAGACGACCTTCGGCGTCAACATGTTGGCGCTCGTCAACAACCGGCCGGAGGTGCTAAATCTCAAACGGATTCTGGAGGCCTTTGTCGAGCACCGGCGCGAAGTGGTCGTGCGACGCACGGCGTACGATTTGCGCAAGGCGGAAGAGCGCGCCCATATCCTCGAAGGGCTCAAGATCGCATTGGACAACCTCGATGCCGTGATCGCGTTGATCCGGCGCTCGCAATCGCCCGACGTGGCGCGCGCGGGCTTGATGCAGCAGTTCCGGTTGTCTGAAATCCAAGCCAACGCGATCCTCGAAATGCGGCTGCAGCGGCTCACGCAACTGGAGCGCGACAAGCTGGTGGAAGAGTATCGCGAAGTACTGAAGACGATTGAATACCTCCGTTCAGTGCTCGGCAGTGAAGCGTTGGTGCGCAAGATCATCCGAGATGAACTGTCGGAGATCAAAGAGAAGTATCAGGACGAACGCCGCACAAAGATCGTCAAGGAAGAGGCGGAACTGACGCTCGAGGACCTGATTGCCGAAGAAGAAGTCGTCGTGACGATTTCGCATGCCGGGTACATCAAGCGGAACGCCGTCACGCTGTATCGGGCGCAGCGGCGGGGCGGCAAAGGCAAGATTGCGATGGGTATCAAGGAAGAGGATTTTGTCGAAACCCTCTTCACGGCCTCCACGCATGACGCGCTGCTGTTTTTTACCGACGCGGGCAAGGTCTACTGGCTCAAGGTGCACGAAATCCCCGAGGCGAGCCGGGCTGCCAAGGGCAAAGCCTTGGTCAATCTGCTGGCCCTCTCCAAGGACGAGAAGGTCACCGCCACGCTGCCGGTGAAAGAATACCGTGCCGACCGGTTTGTCATCATGGGCACCAAGCAGGGCGTCATCAAGAAGACGGAACTGTCTGCCTACAGCAATCCGCGCCAGGGCGGCATCATTGCGCTCTCGCTCGATGCGGGTGATAAATTGATCGGGGTGGATCTCACCGACGGTCAGCGCGAGATTCTGTTGGGCACGAAACAGGGCATCACTATCCGTTTTAAGGAAGAGGATGTGCGCGCCATGGGACGCACGGCTCACGGGGTGCGCGGGATTACGCTGGAGACGGGTGATGAGGTCATTGGTATGGAGACGATTACCCCCGACTCCACGACGGCGATTCTCACGGTGACCGAAGGCGGCTACGGGAAGCGCACGCCCGTCAATGAGTATCGTGTGCAGGGGCGTGGCGGGAAAGGCATCATCAGCGTCAAGACCACAGAGCGGAACGGCCCTGCGGTCGGATTCCTCCAGGTGCGCGGCGAAGATGAGATCATGGTCATGGCCGCGCAAGGGAAGGTCCTGCGTTGCAAGGTCGATGACATCCGTGAAATCGGACGCAACACGCAAGGCGTACGCCTGCTCGATATGGATGGGGATGAGGACCGTGTCGTTGCCGTGGTGCGGCTGGTCGAACGTGAAGAAGGGGTGCCCGAAGAGGGCGAGTAGTGACTCCGTGAACGGCGGCGGTTTCAGGCGGCCCTCACCATGGTTATGACCCATCAGAATCCGCCGCCCGCCGGGACTTCCTCGGGACGTCCAGCTAAGCGTCCGCTGGATACGGTCGTCAAATTGGCGCTGGGCGTCCTGTTCAGTTCCTTTGCGTTGATCTGGGGCGGCATGTTTCTCAGCCGGCCGGATCGGTCCATTCCTCCCTACAGCATCGGGTCCCAAGAGGGCCATATCGTCGCGGTGCACGTCCCGTCCTGGACGAGCGATACCGAAATCGAAACCTTGATCGAACGCTTCCGCAAGGTGGGCGCAGAAACACGCAATTTCGGCCCCATGAAAATCCGTCCGACGACCGGAGATGATCCGAAAGGGCGCTACCAACGTATCGCGATTTACGTCTTTACGGACGAGGGGTGGACGGAGCCCGACATGCTGCACAAGTATGTGACGGGCGAAGACCCGGCGGTGCGGGACGGATTCGAAAGATCGGTGCGAGGGTTCTACAAGCTGGAGGAGCAGGAAGAAGAAGGCCGTATCGGACCGGTTCCCAAAGGCAAAGACAGCGCGGCCACCGCAGTCTATTCGCGCCAGTTGTTTAAGGGGTCCGTCGCGAAGAGTCCGGCGGGGTCACAGACAACGCCTGCGCCATGACGGCCGCGAGCTGTTCCCTGAGGGCCGGATCCTGGATGCCCTGTGTGTGGAGTGCGGATTCCCGCAGTAATTCGGCGCTCGGCTTGGATGCGTGTTCTTCCACGGTCGCTGAGGGCGGGTTCACTTTCCGCTCGCCGGAAAACTCCCCGATGCGCAGGACGATTTCTGTCACCAGCTGGTCCCCGGCCATCCCATTCACCTTTTCGAGCAGGACCGGTTTGAGGAAGGTGAGTTGCTGCAGCCACACGGAGTTATGGACGTAGACGTGGAGCTTTTTGAATCGGATTTGATCGGGGCGCGTGTGGGTTGCGATCGGTTCCCCCACAATGTCGGGCCAATGGCGTCGCAGGCGCGCCTCGAAGAGTTTGCTCTCCAAGCCCAACCGGTGGGCCACACCTGCTAGAATGATGCCGAAGGAATCAAGTTTGCTCTGCCCGCGCATGGCGGCATCATAACAAAATGCGCGCGGGTGAAACAGTGTCGCCTCAGCAACATGACCAAGACGCACGATACAGAGGATCAGTACAAGGTGGTGGCCACCAACAGGAAGGCCTACCACGACTATTTTATCGAAGAGAAGTTCGAGGCCGGAGTGATCCTGCGTGGAACGGAGGTGAAGTCGCTGCGCGAGGGCCGCGTCAACCTCCAGGACAGTTATGCCTCGGTCGATGACGGCGAGGTGTACCTGAACCATTGCCACATCAGCCCCTATTCGCACGGCAACTTGATGAACCATGATCCGCTCCGCAAGCGGAAGCTTCTGCTGCATCGCAAGGAGATCAACAAACTGATCGGGAAAACCCAGCTCAAGGGTCTCACCCTCGTCCCGCTACGCATCTACTTTTCGAAACGCGGCCATGCGAAAGTGGAGCTGGCCCTGGCAAAGGGCAAGAAGCAGTACGACCGCCGCGAATCCATCAAGGCTCGTGAGGCCGGTCGCGAAGTCGAGCGGGCGATCAAGAGCCGGAAATAGCGTTTCCCACCTTCCCGATGGGCCTGCGGGCCGGCGCCTCCCTCTTCTCTCCCCTCCTCTTCCCGCAATCTTGTCTTTCCTTATGACTTTGCCCTACACCTCGCCTCATGGAACAGGTTTATCCTCGGTGGGTCTTCCATTGTGTTCCCGGTCGCGTCTGGGTTTTGGCCAAGGGTCAATTCAGGCCATTCGAAAGAAACGACATGTTTGGACTTGACTTGGTTCTAACTAGAACTATTATAGTGGGGTGCGCGGAATGGCCATGGCTCCTTGTCGATGACGGAGCCGGCCGATAGTCGACGGCTCAGCTCGTCGCGTCACTCAATTCAGGGAAGAAGGGAACGACAACCATGTTGGTAGTACTCGGTGCGACAGGACATACGGGATCGGTCGTGGCGGAGACTGTGCTGGCGCGGAAGCAGCCGGTGCGGGTTGTGGTGCGGTCGGCCGATAACGGGACAAGCTGGGCCGCGAAGGGAGCGGAAGTCGCCGTGGCCTCCCTGGACGATCAGGCTGCCCTGACCAGGGCGCTGCACGGCGCCTCAGGCGTCTACCTGTTAATCCCGCCGAATTATGGCGCGGCGTCATGGCTGGCCGAGCAACGACAGCGGGTCGACCAGACCGCAGAGGCCGTAAAGGCGAGCGGGATTGCGCATGTACTGTTGTTATCGTCCATTGGCGCGCACCTTCCGGACGGAACCGGGCCGATACGCGCCGCTCGGTATGGAGAGCAACGGCTCACTGCGGTGGCGCCGAATGTCACGATCCTGCGGCCTGGATACTTCATGGAGAACTGGGCGTCGGGTATCGGGATCGCCAAGGAGCAGGGCCTGTTGCCCTCGTTCATTCCGCCACAGATGTCGATCCCGATGATCTCCACCAGGGACATCGGACGTGTGGCAGCGGAGCGATTGATAGCCGGAGGCCGAGGCCATGCGATTGTGGAACTGGCGGGTCCAGAGGAGTACAGTCCTGAAGACGTGGCCACAGAGCTAAGTGGGATTCTCGGACGAGCGGTTGCCATACAGGCCGCGCCGTTGAGTGCGGTGGTTCCAACATTCACGTCATTCGGGTTTTCCACCGAAGCGGCGGGATTGTTCGAAGAGATGTACACAGCGTTTTCCAAGAGTGCTGTCCGGTATGAGCGTCCCGCGTCACTCGTGCGGGGAACGACCTCTCTCGCAGCAGCATTGCGGGGGATGGCATAAGAAAGGAGGCCGACATGCGAACCGAAACGATCAGCTCCAAAGAGCTTGTGGGAGTCTACCAGGCAGGCTCTCATCATATGGTGGGAGACGGCTTTCCGGTGCGCAACATGATTCCGGGCGCCGGGGTTGAGGAACAACTGTCTCCATTCTTGATGCTCGACTATATGGGCCCCGCGGAATTTCCGCCGACCACGCATCGACTGGGTGTGGGTGAGCATCCGCATCGAGGGTTCGAGACGGTGACGATTATGTACCACGGGAAAGTCGCGCATCGTGACTCGACCGGAAGCGGAGGCGTCATCGGGCCTGGTGATGTGCAGTGGATGACGGCCGCGTCCGGCGTGGTGCATGAGGAGCTGCATGAGAAAGAGTTTGCAGAAAAAGGCGGTCTCTTGGAAGGAGTTCAGTTGTGGGTGAATCTGCCGAAGGCGTACAAAATGACGACGCCCCGGTATCAGACGTTGCTCAATAGTGACATTCCGACGGTGGAGCTTGAGGGAGGAGCGGGCCGGCTCCGCGTCATTGCTGGAGAATTTCGCGGAGTGGCAGGACCGGCGAAGACCTTCAGCCCGGTGCATCTCTATGACCTGCGTCTGGCAGCAGGGCACCGGATGGAACTCGATTTGCCCGAAGGGTTCAATTCGTCCCTCTTCGTGCTCCACGGGCAGGTTGTGGTGAACGGGGCTCAGACAGTGGAGGAAGTGCGAATCGGGCTGCTTGGGCAACGAGGTGAGCGAGTGGTGCTGGAGGCGACGCAAGACGCGACCGTTCTTGTGCTGAGCGGTCAGCCCATTGCCGAGCCGATTGCTCGCTATGGCCCGTTTGTGATGAACACGCGGGATGAGATTATCCAAGCCGTGCAGGATTACCAAGCGGGAAAGATGGGCCATCTGTCATGACCGCGCCGGTGCTGACGATCGAAGTGTATTCCGACGTAGTCTGTCCCTGGTGTTATGTCGGAAAGCGGCGGCTGGAACGGGCGCTGGAAGCCTCGGGGAGACAACCATATGCCCAGGTCTTTTGGCGTCCGTTCCAGCTGAATCCCACCATGCCGAAGGCCGGCATGGATCGCCGCGTCTACCTCGAAGCGAAGTTCGGCGGCCCCGGGGAAATGCAGGCGATTCAGCATCGCATTGCTGGCGCGGGCGCGAGTGCGGGCATCGAGTTCGCCTTCGATCGTATTGCGCGCACGCCGAATACGTTCGACGCCCACCGGCTGATTTGGTTCGCTCAGCAACAGGGTCGTCAGGATGCCGCAGTGGAAGAACTCTTTCACGGATACTTCACTGAAGGGCTGAATATCGGGGAGCACGACGTGTTGGTGTCGCTTGCCGCTCGAGCCGGATTGGACGAGGCAGCGGCCGGTCGTTTCTTGCCGAGCCAGGACGGGATCGAGGCGGTGCGACAGGAAGAGGCGCGCGGTCGCCAGCTGGGAATCAGAGGGGTTCCCTACTTTCTCTTGAACGGAAAGACCGTGGTATCCGGTGCGCAGCCGGTCGAGACATTTCTCGAGGCCATCGAGCAGACAACCAGGTAAGGAGAAACGGACATGGCGGTTCACGTCTATGGCTGTAACCATATCGTCATCGAAGTCACCGACGCCAAACAGGCCGTGAAGTTCTATTCGGATGTGTTCGGCCTGGAGATGTTACACGGAGGAGAGGGTGCGGCCTGGTGCAAGCTGGGCGAGCATCAGTTTCTGGCCATTTTCGAAGTCAAACAGTTGCAGCCTGATCGCATGAAACATTTCGGCCTGATGGTGCGCGATGCCGCTCAGATCAAGGAAGTCCGGCGCAAGCTCACCAACAAGTACAAGCTGAAGATGGAACCCCATTTCCGTTGCGATTTTCGCGATCCCTGGGGAAACCGCATTCAGGTGGGCGACCTGTCGGATGAATCGTTGGTCTGGCTGCTCCCCTATCAGGAGGTTCAGAAGGCCGGCATTACGTTCTCCAAGCCCCCACGCACCGGGGCAAGAAAAGGAGCGATCCCATGAAGGATCTGGAGCGTGTGCGCAGGCTTGCCAAAGATCTCACGACGACCTATCCTCGCAGCCCGAGGAACATGCTGGGAGGGTATGTCATCGGCGCTCGGTGTGTGGATAAATGCCGGGCGTTTCTCCTGGGGCTCAACGGCGACTATAACTATTGGCCCTGTTCGTTGGCCGCGTTATGGTTCACCTTCACGGGCATCGGCCCGGAGCAGCTTCAGGAGGTCGTTGCCACGGGAGCAACCGACGAGGAGATCGGCGACTGGCTCAAGGCCCATAGCAAGGTGCAAGATCGACAGGCGATCATCGAATGGAATAATACAATGCGGGATCTGCGTCTTTCCGAGACGGCGCCCGCCGTGCAAGCCTATATGGAAGACTATATTCCGAAATATGTCCCGAGCCACCGCCCAGTCTACACCTATTTCGATGTGTATGACCTTGAAGAGAAGCGCCTGTGACGAGCGGCCCCGCCGCGCCCGCCGATAGGACTGTGACATGCCGGATGTGAGGTGGACAGAGATCGGGTCGGTCGAGGAACTCAAGCGGAAGCCAGTCCAGGAAGTCATGTGCGGGAACACCAAGCTGGCTCTAAGTTATAAGGACAGCCAGTTCGCGGCGATCTCCGGCATCTGTAACCACATCGGCGGGCCGCTAGGCGAAGGGCGGCTCGAGGGCGACTACGTCGTGTGCCCCTGGCACTACTGGAAGTTTCATCGCCAAACCGGCCATGGCGAGCCGGGATATGAAGGCGACCGGGTCGCGAGTTATGCCCTGAAGGTGGAGGACGGACGGGTCTTTGTCGATCTGACTCCTGTCACGAAGCGACAGAAACTCTCCAAACCACCACACCCGCTGGCCCGCCCGATCGTTCGCGCCGACGGGCCGATTCGCGTGCTGGGGCTTGCCACCACGGCCATGACAGCGGATCGGCCTCGGTACAGCGCGTCCGACGCGCTGTTGGAAGCAGCGCTGGACCATGCGCGCGGGCCGCTGCAGCTCGACACGCAGCTCATTCGACTGCGGGAGTTGTCATTTCGGGCCTGCGAAGGGTTTTATTCGAAAGCCGCGGACGCCTGCACCTGGCCCTGTTCGATTACGCAGATGGATCCAGCCGACGAGATGGATCAGGTGTATGAGGGCATCGTGCATTGGGCAGACGTGATTCTCGTGTCCACACCGATCAGATGGGGTGGGGCCAGCAGCCTGTATTACAAAATGGTCGAACGGCTGAACTGCGTGCAGAATCAAGAGACGATTGCCAATCGGCATCTTCTCAAGGATAAAGTCGCCGCGTTCATCATCATGGGCGGCCAGGATAATGTGCAGGGCGTGGCCGGGCAATTGATGACGTTTTTCGCCGAAGTCGGCTGTCAGTTCCCGCAATTTCCTTTTATCGCCCATTCACGGGGGTGGAGTGCGGAGGATATGGAGCGGAACAATCGCGAGGTGCAGGAGAGCCGTGAGTTGCGTGAAGGCGCCGAAGCCCTCGTCACCCGTGCAGCGGACTTGGCGCGGCTCATGATTGAAGCCCGCATGACTTCCGCTCCCCTTGCCCGGGGCGGCCGCAAAGCGCATCAACTCGATAGCGAACCGACGGGATAATGAAGAGCCATTCGTAAGGAGGCGAACGCATGTCGGGTCAGGATCATACCGCGGCACATCTGGATAACCTTTCCCGGGCGTTGTTGCGCCTGCACAAGGCGTTGCTGGATGGCGAACGGGTCTCGTACGAGCGTGTGCATGGGCGCATCCCGACCAATGGCGCGTTTTTTCAGTTAGTCCTCGGGGATGCCTGGTTCGCCTGGTTGCGTCCGTTGTCCCAATTGATGGCGCGGTTGGATGAACTGTCCGACGAGAAGGAGGCTTCGGATCGCGATGAGATCACCGCGGTGGTCGGCTCGGTGCGGACCCTCTTGACGCCGTCCGAAGACGGCAATGGCTTCGGACGGAACTATTATGATGCCTTGCA
Source organism: Nitrospira sp. (assembly GCA_009594865.1). Taxonomy (GTDB): domain Bacteria; phylum Nitrospirota; class Nitrospiria; order Nitrospirales; family Nitrospiraceae; genus Nitrospira_A. Next base: position 66,725 of record VOPT01000007.1, read on the forward strand.
ACGAGAGCCTGATGTGGTGCTGGCCCACGCGGCGGTTCGGGCGCTACTGCGATAACGGGACAGGCCGAGGAAGGAGTCGCCACGATGAAAGCGCACTATTTGGGGCATGTCGTGTTTTATGTGAAAGAGCTGCAGCGTTCGCTGGCGTTCTACCGCGACCTGCTGGGATTCCATGAAGTCGGGCGGATTTTTAATGGCGCTGCAGCCGCGCTGACATCCGGCCGCACCCATCATGAGTTGCTGCTGATCCAGGTCGGCGATGCGCCGGCACCGCCCCCTGGGCGCCGGCGAGGGCTCTATCACATCGGCATCAAAGTCGGTGACAGTCTGGACGAACTTCGGACGGCTAAACGCGAGTTGGAGCAGGCCGGCATCGCGATCGACGGCATGAGCGACCATACGGTCAGTCAGAGTCTCTACCTTCGTGATCCGGACGGCAACGAGGTCGAGCTGTATGTCGATGCGGACGAGGCGATCTGGAAAAATAATCCGGCGGCTGTCGTGTCACCGATCAAGCCGTTGCGACTCTAAGAACACCTTCGGCAGGTGAAGCCTATCCCGACATGCTCCTGTCCCTTCCTGCCCTTCTGGGCCCCGTGAAAGTGTGGCATTTGTACCCATTGACTTCAGATACTTCCTGCATCTGCAGCGAAGTATCATATTGTGATGTGGCAAGGATTTCGCACGATCGGAAATCGAAACCGGGGAGAGGACCGTCGCGACCGGATTGGAAGAAGGATCGAAAATCTGAGTGCGATCAAATCCAGGAGGTCACCCCGACCGAGAATGTCGATCTGGTAATGATCTTCCGGAGGCCGGAGTTGTAACTCTGTAGATCAGAGCATTCGCATATAACCTATCACCAAGGAGGGTCATGTGAACGGTCCAAATCAACGGCAACCGGAATTTTTGAGCGGCCAGAAAAGGAGTACGCAGATGCGCAAGATGATGATTCTCGGGTCGATTCTTTTGAGCGGATTGATGTCGGCGCCCTATGGAATGGCTGCGGAAGGCGGGGCGACCGGAAAGAATGCGACACACATGAAGGTCAGCGGGGTGGTGTCGAAGGTGGCATCAGGCATCACCACTGTGAAGACGCCCTGGGGGTCCATGAGATTTGCTTCCACGCTCACGCCTATGAATCTGGAGGTGGGGGAAGAGGTCGAAATGCAGGTGAATGAAAACAACGCCGTGATCGATGTCCATCGAAAGGGAGACAAGGCGCATTCCCATCGCTTCGTGACGGGCGACCTTGTCTACACGTCACCTGATAGAAAGGAAATCAAGGTCTGGACTCCGGAGGGTGAGCGGACGATCGACGTCCAAACCGGTCGATCCAAACTATCCACCTTGAAGGAAGGGGCGCCCGTCACCATCGAGTTAAATGAAGCGGGGAAGATGATCGACATCAATCGCTTCACCGTGGAGATGAGCTTTGACGAACACCCGCGCACGAAGCCTGGGTATGTGATTCAGGTGGATGGAACTGTGACGAAAATCCAGTCCGGCCTGATCTACGTGAAGACGCCGGCCGGACAATACACCATCAGCGCGAAGACCGCCCCTGCCGATGCGGCGGTCGGCGACCACGTGTCGCTCTGGGTCAATGAAGAGGGCATGGTTATCGACCATCACGGAAAAGAAAAACACAAGGCCGGAAGCCACCGCCTGATTTTCGGCAAATTGATCTATGCCGGAACAACCAAGAATGTGATCAAGCTGGGGACGCCGGAAGGTGTGAAAGAATTTCCGCTGGAACGCATGGAAATCAAGACTAAGCCGATCGCGGAAGGTTCTAACATCGTTGTCGAGTTGAACGAAGAAGGCACTGTGATCGACCTGCGGAAGGCACAATAACGAAGAGTCACACGAAGGTCTGCAGTGGCAGGAACCGTCTCTCATTCCGGGAGAGGGTTCCTGCCTCCGGCCCTCCCCTCACGAGCACAATGCAGTAACCAGGAGGATCATTCATGGAACAACCAGTCATAGCAGCCAAGCAGCCGGCGGTGTTGGAGTTGGAAGCGGGCACGTATTATTGGTGCCGGTGCGGGCGTTCGAAGAACCAACCGTTTTGTGACGGATCCCACAAGGGAACGAGCTTCACGCCGATGGAGTTCACCACGACCGAGAAGAAAACGGTTGCGCTCTGTCAATGCAAGCAGACGAAGAATCCTCCGTTCTGCGACGGCACGCACAAGACACTGTGAGCGGCGTGGTTGAACTGCGCGCACTGCACGACAAGAAGGGTGGGTCATGAGTGAGGCGGCGAGCGAAAATGGGTATTCGATCGCGCTGACCGACCGGCGGTTGGTGGCAGAGGGGACGATGGCGTTCTACTTCGAGAAGCCGGCGGGGTTTGTGTTTGCGCCGGGTCAGTTTATCGACCTGACCTTGCCCCAGCCTTCTGAAACCGATACGGAGGGTGACACCAGGGCCTTTTCCATCGCCAGCGCGCCGCAGGAGTCGACGCTGATGCTGGCTACCCGTCTCCGCGATACCGCCTTCAAGCGCGAACTGCAGCGGATGCCGCTCGGTTCAACCGTGCGCGTGGAAGGGCCGTTCGGAAAATTGGTGCTGCATGCCGACCGGACCCGCCCCGCCGTCTTTCTGGCAGGCGGGATCGGCATTACGCCGTTTCGCAGCATGGTGGTGCATGGGGCGATGCAGAAGCTGCCCCAGCGTATGTTTTTGTTCTATTCAAATCGACGACCCGAAGACGCTCCGTTTCTGGAAGAATTGCAGACCCTCCAGCGGCAGAATCCACGGTATACGTTTGTGGGCACGATGACGGAGTCCGAGAAGTCTGCTCGTGGCTGGCAGGGTGAGACGGGGTACATCAACGCGACCCTCCTGGCGAAACATCTCGCGAACATCGAGAAGCCGATCTATTATGTGGTCGGCCCGCCGGGCATGGTCGACGCATTGCGAACCATGCTCAAAGAAGCCCGCATCGACGAGAGCGACGTTCGAACGGAGAAGTTCGCCGGCTACTAGCTCACGAGGCTTCCATGCCGTGGCTCATGCATCTCTCCGCCACGCAGGTCTCGCACGTGGATCATCGCTGTAGCGTTTTCCTCCGGCAGAACTTCATCCTGTAATACTAAGGCGAGGCAGCAGACCGGCACGAGCCATTCTGTGTCGGGCAAGGGAGGCGTAGACCATGAGACGATCGATCGGCGGCAGCCATCGATTCGTGCCTCGGCTGATTCTCTGGGTGCTTGCGGTGATCGGGTTGGTGATTCAGGCGGGTCCGGTGTCCGCGCAACAGTCCCGGCCGGACGATGAAATTACCAAGCTGGCCGATGACGTCTATCTGTATCGACATCAATTTCATCAAGCCATTTTTATTACGACGTCCCACGGTGTGATCGTCACCGACCCGATCAGTCCTGAAGCGGCGACCTGGTTGAAAGGCGAGATCAAGAAGCTCACGGATCAACCGGTGCGGTATGTGATCTACAGCCATCACCACAACGACCACATCACCGGCGGCAGCGTCTTCGCCGACCAGGCGCGTTTCGTCGGTCATGCGGCGGCGCGGGAAAAAATTCTTCAGGCGGCGGATCCGACCACCCCGGTCCCAGAACTCACCTTCACCGACCGCATGTCCATTAATCTCGGCGGGAAGCAGATCGAGCTGATCCATGTCGGCAAGAACCACTCGGATAACAGCCTGGTGGTGCTCCTGCCGCAGCACAAGTTGCTCTTCGCGGTGGATTTCATTCCGGTGGACACCGTCGCCTACCGCGCGTTGCCCGACGCCTTTCCCGACGAGTGGATCGAGTCCCTCAAGCGGGTCGAGCGGTTGGATTTCGAGGTGCTGGTCCCAGGCCACGGCAAGGTCGGCAGGAAAGAGCACGTCGGTCTCTTTCGTCGGTACATGGAAGACCTCAGGGCCGCCGTACAGGAACAGCTGCAGAAGGGCGCGACGGTTGAAGAGGCGAAGAAGAACGTGCGGCTTCCCAAGTATGAGCAGTGGCAACGATATGCCGAATGGCTTCCGGAAAATGTCGAGGGCATGTACCGATATCTATCTCAGTCGCGGCAATAAAAATCTGAATCCTTTCTCGGCCGGCGGGTCTCACACTGAAAAGGGGCGCGTCCTGTTCGAACTCTGTGGGACTCTGACATAGAAGGCGTCCCCATCCGCGCCGGTCGCTTGCGTCATCATACGTAAGGCTGCTGCGCCATCACCCATCTGAATTTTTAGGATTCAGACCTATTCACCCAAAGGAGGTTCCTGTGACACGAATGTTGTTGTGCGGTCTTGCGATGGTTGCCGTCTCTCTGACTGCGTCGATGGGCCCTGCTTTCGCCGAGGTAGACGACGGCTCGAAAATTACGATCACCTCGCCGAAGAACGGAGACAAGGTCGGCGATACCTTTGATCTCAAATATGAACTCGTCAAGGGCTCCAAGGCGGCGCATGGGCATGTCTATTTAGACGGCGAGCCGCAGAAAAAGTTTCCCGGGACTTTCAAGGGACTGAGCAAGGGAACGCACGAAATCAAAGTGCAGGCCGCGACCCATGACCACGATCACCTCGTCGCGAGCGATGCCATCACGGTTGAGGTGCAATAACGTCGATTGATGTGCCCTCGCGGGGAGGCCGAAGCCTCCCCGCACCGATCTCGCTTTGACAAGTCGGCCGCGGCCTGAAGCAGAAATGATTCGGTCATGGGAAACCTCCTGATCTCTCGGCGCCGGGTGCTGCTGGTCACACTCGGCCTGCTGCTCGTCCTTGATCTCTGCCGCTCCCTGTATGCGCGGGTGGGCTATGACCAGCCGTTTGAAAACTGGCAGCCGGATCCGGCGGTCTATGCAGAATTGACTTGGTCGCAGGGAGCTGATCTCCCGCGCGATACCCCGCCCGGGAAACGGGTCTTCGGGCAACGTTGCGCAGTCTGTCACGGGCCGGATGGGCGTGGCAACGGGCCGGCGGCGCCATCCTTGATTCCCCGTCCAAGAGATTTCACGAAGGGCCAGTTCAAGTACAAGTCCACGCCGGCGGATCAGCCCCCGAGCGACGCCGATCTAATCAAGACGGTGTCCGCCGGCCTTCGAGCCAGCGCCATGCCATTCTGGCACGATATTCTGAGCGCGGACGAGATTCGTGAAGTTGTGGCCCACATCAAGAGCTTGTCGGATGCCTTTGGCGGTCCAGCTCCAACGCCGCTCGCCGTCCCTCCACGAGTGTCGTCCGATGCGGCCGGCATCGGGCGCGGCTGGGAGTTGTTCAAAACACAAGGCTGCGTCGCGTGCCATGGGCCGGAAGGCCGTGGAGGCATCAGGCTGGCCGATGCCAAGGGCTCGCCGGTCATTTCGCGAGACCTGACCGCGCCCTGGACGTTCCGGGGAGGGAGCGAGCCGGAGCAGATCTGGCTCAGGATCACGACCGGCCTTGCACCCAGCCCCATGCCGTCGTTCGCCGACAAGACGACGCCGTCGGAACGCTGGGACCTCGTCAACTATATCCTGTCGCTCGCGCGGACTCCGCCGTGGGAACCGGGGGGGACATTCGGCGGACCGGGGCAGCTGGCCGATCCTGTCAAACGGGGCGAGTATTTAGTGCACGCAGAAATGTGCGGGCTCTGTCACACACAAGCGACCAGAGGCGGCATCTATCGGGATGAGTACTTTCTCGCCGGAGGGCAACGGGTCGATGTGTGACCGCACGGAGTCCTCGTCTCGCGCAACCTGACAGCCGATCCGGATACAGGACTCGGGCGCTGGACCCCCGAGCAAATCGTCGAGGCCATGCGCAATGGGCGGACTCCCGATCGGTACTTAAACGTCTTCGATATGCCCTGGCATTTTCTCCACGCCTTGCGGGATGAGGATGCGACGGCGATGGCACAGTATCTGAAAACCCTCGCGCCGGTGCGCAACGACATTCCTCCGCCGCTTCGGTAGGGTCTGTTAGAAACGGTCGTGGGGAAACTGACGCGTCCGCTTCCGGCGACGCTTCCTGAAACGATTACCTTTCTGGACGGCAACTTCGGCCGGTCCACCGGAGAACCGATTCGGCGTCATCTGCCCCAACACATACTTATCGTCGCGCAATGGACGCTGTTGGGCGTCGGTGGAATCGCTTTGTCCTGGCGGCCTCGCCTGAACGACGATGGCTGCGTCGGCCGGCAGGGTGGCTCCTGTTGATCCTCGGCGTCGCAGGGATCGGCGTCGTCGCGCTGCTGCTGCGAGTCCTCTATGAGATGCCGGCTTCCTCGTTCGTTCCACCGGAGGTGATTGCGAAACCGGTCTTGGCGACCGTTCATGAACCGGACCCAGCTACGTTCCGGAGCCCGGAACATGGGGCGCTGGTGACGCGCGGGCGATATCTGTTTACCGTGGCTTCCTGCGCCATGTGCCACCAAGGCAACGGAGAGGGAGCTAGAAAAACGAGCTGGGCTCCGGCCGGCACCAGGTGGTCGCGCAACATCTCCTCCCATCAGACGAACGGCATCGGCGCCTGGTCCGATGCGGCCGTCGCCCGCACGATCCGGAGCGGCGTCTCAGCGAACGGCCGGGCGTTGCATTAGCAAGGGATGATCTGGGACCATGCGTCGAACTGGGACGAAGAAGACATTCGCTCCCTGGTGGCGTATCTTCGCACGTTGCCGCCGGTAGACCGGACCGTTCCGGCGCCCCGCCCGCCGGGTCCGGACGACTGTGAGAAAGTGACCATCTGGGTGGGGGAGAATGACCTGCCCGGTTGCCGCTAGCCTGCATTCGTCATGACGGTTCGTCGCGAAATTGTAGAAGTGTGTCGCGAGACGGGCGTGTGGAAATGCAAGGGCGGCGATTGCTGGAGACGCGTTCATGACTCATGCGGGCCAGGAGTTGTACCAGGCCGACAGGGTGAACATGTCTGCCTGAAAGTGTTGGGATGACGACCCGGTCGGCTGGGTCCAATTCGTCCAGAAGTGCTGCCATTCAAAGCCCATGATCAGGTCCGCCTAGACGGGATGGATCACCGTGACAGCGGGCCGGTACGATCAACATGGTCAGTGGCCGGATGCGTCCGAACAAGGCGACACAGTCTTGGCGTTCGTGCCGGAATCGGCGTTGAGACTGGACTTCCAGAAGACCACGGACTGCTCGGTGCGATGCCCGACACAACGTTCGTGATCGAGTACGACATGCTCACCACGCTGCTGCGCACCGATGGATCGGCCGCTGCGAGGCCGGCGAAAGACGGACGGCCGCATCCTCCCCTCACAGGAGGGGGCAGAGACAAGGGGCAGCCGACAGTTGCCGGCGAACAGGACTTGCCACAACTCCGGACCGACCTGTACAAGAAACAGGAAGAGATCGATGCATGGAAAAGGGAGATGGAATCGATTCGACGAGAGATGCGGCCACCGGCATCAAACCGGCAGGAGTGATGATCCGACGCCGGGCCGCTTCTTGTGACGGCCTGCTTTTGCCGAAACCAACCATGCGCCTGTGAAAGTGAACCTCGACATGGACAGGAGGGAACGAGAATGAGCGCATCCTTCGCGCGGATGTACTGGTCCGATCAGGTACGGGTGTGGGCCGCAATAGTGGTGTTTCTGAGTCTGCAG
>VOPT01000040.1 GCA_009594865.1 Nitrospira sp.
TGAGTGTGCGTGGCGCGCTCGCGAGCACCCATCTTGCCTCGGATGAGGCGTGTTGGGGAAGAAGGCTGGGTCCATTTCATTAGCACAGCCGCCGGGTCGAATGAATGAGTTCCCTCTAACGCATTGATTTTGTGGAGCCGGCGAGTGGAATCGAACCACCGACCTGCGGTTTACGAAACCGCTGCTCTGCCAACTGAGCTACGCCGGCCAGGCGAGGTGAGGCGCAATATTACTCAGACGGTGAAACACCTGTCAATGAGTAGGCCCCTGTGCCGGGTTCGTGGCGTGCAAAAATTGCGGATGGGTCTTGAGCTCCTCGAACATGATTTGCGCTTTCACCTCTTCGCCTTCGGGTGTCAGGTGGCAATTGTCTTGAAACCACTCGTCCTGAAATCGATCCTGAGCCGGAATAACAAAAGGCACGTGATGCTGGCGCCCGGCTCGCGCCAGCACGTCATAACTTTTCTCTAGCCCGAGTACGAGCGCATCTTCATAGCCTTTGAATGCCCCGGCATTCTTGCTCAGATAGGGTTTTTTCGCCTGGAGAAATCCGAAGAGGACTACGTCCGATCCGGAACTCTTACTGAGGGTGATCAGGGAATCGACATTTCGCTCAAACCCTATCGGGGGTTGTTGCCGGACCCGTTCGAGCGCGACCCGAGGGTCCACCTCCCAAAACGGTTGCGTCACCACCACCGACCCGACCGGTTCAAGCCATCTGGCATAAAGATATCTGGCGGTGTTGCTATTCGCGAGGAGGGCCTTTTCTCCTGGTCGTGGGTTGCTGCCGCTGCCAGCGCTTCTAAAATGCGTGTACTCAGGATTGTAGTGATCAAAAAATAGTGGCAGGACATCATTTCCTCCGCCGTGGTAAATCACAATGTCTGGCTGAAGGAACCGATGACGGAATACGTATCCGGCTAAGGCTTCCGCGCTCGTGCCATAGTTGATACCGGCGTTGATCACCTGAACTCGCTTGCTCGATATCGCCTGAAGTTTGCTTTCCAGACGAGCCACCCATGTGTCGGCGGGATTTTTGACGTACGGCCACATGAAGGTGGTGGAACCGCCCAAGACCACAATCCGAATAGTGTCGGCCGGCTTCTCTACCGTAAACTCTTTGTTTCGATACCCGAGTGAGTTTGTTTGTTGATACCCGTCGACGGTCATATTGGGCGTATGCACAAACAGCAGATACGGATGCGGTGTAATCGACGCTTTGTCCGGCTCTTTCGGCCCTGAGCGAACCTCTATAGGTCGGCCTAAATAGAGATCGATCAGCCGCTTTCCATTGGCCAGCCCCGCACGGTCGTAGAGATAGCCCGCTGCCAGTTCCAACAGCACAATGGACAGACCCAGGCTGGCGAACAGCAGCACGGTAATGACAGGAAGATTTGCGAGGCTTCGTATTCGCATCGTCTACCGGAACTATAGGCAACGGAGACCGAACATCGGACGAACGAGGGATGAGCCCCTCGAGCAAACTCTTCCAATCTCAGGATCAGTGATGAGCCGTCAGGGCAACGTACTGAGACGAAGCTGTCTGAGCGGAGACACTCCGTTGGCGTCTGGGAGACAAAGAGGCTGCTGGGTATCCCCGGAAGTCGACCGGCCAACGGCCATAACCTCTCGCTGTACGTAGGCGCATAATTCGCCGGTCAGCACCGAGCCATTTTTATCGAGATCGGCAGCGCCGCGCAGGCCCTTCAGCAGAAAATAGGTGAAGAGGCCATGCTGGCCCGGTTGATACGCCTGCGCTTCCTGCACCGTGGCGTTCCCCACCATCAGCATCACGCGGTCCTGGTCCCCATTGGAGGCCTGCCAGATCCATTGCGGCTGGGCCATGCGAGCGGGATCTGAACCGGAGGAGGGCTCCAATGACAAATCCAACATCACGACGGCCTGTTTGACAGGCGCGTTCGCCAGCGCGCGCTGCAGCCTGGTCAGTGAAAAGGCACGAGTCGATCCGGATACCGTCGCATCATGCGGCAGCAGCGAAACGGCACCGGTCTCGTGATCCACAATGGCGCGGCCCGCGATATACACGTAGGCCGTGGTTTGCAGTCCCCCCTGCTTGGGCAACCACTGTTCGAACACTTCAATCCAATCGTCTTTGAGCCCCTTGCCATCAAGCACGACCTTGACCTTCTGTGGAGGAATGCCCATCACAGACGTGAAGTACCCGCTCATGACTTCGGCATCGTGCGCGGCCAGTTTCATCGTCGGCATGGCCGAGTCCCGGAACGCCCCCACTCCGATGGCGATCCCGACGGTATGCGGCCGAACGGGTTTCCCCTTTTTATCGGGAAGTTGATCGACATCTACCGACACGACTTCGGTAGCATCGGTCGCATCAGGCTTGATGGCCACGAAAAACTTTTTCACGGAGGGAAGCACAACGTTCGCTGCGGCTTGCAGGGCACAGACCAGTTCCCCCTGCTCTGCCTCTGATACCTTGCCAACGGTACCGTCTACCGTCACGCGCCGAATTTCCCCCGGCTGCAACAATCCCACAGAGACTGGGGTCTTTACTGAAGAGACAATGGCAGGATGCCCACTGAGACTCACCGCGACCGCGTCGGCTGCAGTCGGCCCTTCGTTTTTGACTTCGAAATCCACGCTGAAGCGTTCATTTTGCTCTAAGACATGGTTTTGGTTCTGGTCTCGGAGAATGGTGCGGAATGACAGTTGAGTCGTACCGGTTGGGGCGGATGGTGCCGCAGAGAGACTTGCAGTCGCGGCTTCCACCGGCGCTGAAACAGCCGGCACATTCGATGAGGGCGGAGCAGGCCGCGATGGAGGAACAGCCTTCGCGACCGATCCGGCCAGGGCCGTCGTTCCTCGCTGAGTTTTTCTGAACTGGGCTTGTTCCCGAATTTTTGTGGCGGTGCCGAGCTGTTGCGCCACACCTTCCACGACCGTGGCAATGACAGCCTTGGCCACTTTATCCAGCCCGCTGAGGTCACAGGTCTCCGCCCGCGCATCGACCTCCCCGGTCGTCACGCTCTGCAATTTTTTACTGTGCAGGACGGTCCCTTGCGGCTCGGTGTATGCCACATCGAGTCCAAGGGTCACCGTGGCGGGATAGGACTTGTTCGCTTTGCGAACGACGAACAGGTCGACCTGCCGCAGCCCTAATGCCACATCCACCACGCCATCCAGCGTCTCGCTCGACGACTCCGGCTGAATCACCACGCGCTCAAAGACCTGCTCCATCCGCTTCTTGAGTTCAGCCGCTAGTGGCTCATGAATGGGCAGGGTCACCGACTGACCGCAGGCATTGTGATACTCCAAGGCTGCGGCACCAATGCTCGGATCCAGACGCAGGAACACGTTCAATGGAAGGTTGTAATTCGTGGAGACCTGACGGGGGCTGAAGTACTGGCATCCGGAAGACACAAGCACTGCCGCCATGAGCGCCGCAAGAGCACACTGGGACGACCGCCGAATGCGACACCTGATCCTGCCGGCTATCAATCGCTGCACAATAGTTTTGTTATACTCAATCTGGCGAAGACATAACAACCGCCGAGCGCGCGCGTTGACAGGCTCTGTGTGCTTCGTTATCGTCCAACGCATGATCTCTTCCCATGATGCAACCGACCGCGCCTCGCCCCCCTGGACCTGGAACGCCATCGCCGCGCTCATCCGCCTGGACAACCAGTCTGGCACATTACTGCTGCTGTTCCCAAGCCTGTGGTCCCTGGTCTTAGCTAATCACGGTCGCCCGCCATTTTGGTTGATCGTGACATTCATCCTGGGCGCCTTTGTGATGCGGAGCCTCGGCGTGGTGTTCAACGACCTGGCAGACCGCAATTTTGATAGACAGGTCGCCCGCACGAGAAATCGCCCATTGGCCGCCGGCCGCTTGGCCCCACACCAAGCTCTCGTCGTGGCGCTGGCCTTCGCCGTGGCGGCGGCAGGCCTCGTGGCCACCCTCAACTGGCTGACCATACTCCTCAGCCCCATCGCGCTGTTCCTGGCCGCGCTCTATCCGTTTTGCAAACGATGGATTCACATTCCACAGGCCGTATTGGGCATCGCGTTCGGATGGGGAAGCATCATGGCGTGGGCAGCTTCGTCCGGCACGATTGCGCCGGCCGCCTGGTGGTTATTTGCCGCCACGACCTGCTGGGCAGTGGCTTACGACACGATCTATGCGCTGCAGGATCGCGAAGACGATCGCCGGATTGGAGTGAAGTCGTCGGCACTCCTGTTCGGGACGGGGGTCCCGACGGCCGTCGGCCTGTTTTTGCTGGGGATGGTCGCGTGCCTGATAGTTGTGGGACAGTTGTCTGATCTAGGGATGGGGTACTATGGTGCCCTGACGCTGCTGGCGGGAATCTTTCTCTGGCAAGCGCGGCGTCTACGGTGTCCCGTGACGCCGCCACAAGCCTTCACGATGTTTCAGCAGCACGTCCTGGCCGGCCTCGTGATTCTCATCACGCTATGGATCAGCACGGCGAACGGGCTGCCCTAAGCTATTCCTCTCCGACTTTGCCGAGCGGCTTATCGGGTTTCGGGGCACGGAGCGTTTTCAGATAGAGGGCCACGGCTTTGGCGTCGGCATCGTTAAGCCCCAGTGCCGGCATGCGCGTATCAGGCTTCATGGCTTGCGGATTTCGCAACCACCGATACACCCAGGTCGGGTTCAGCCGGTAACCCGCTCGATCGAGCGCAGGACCAACCTTTCCGCCATCTTCCCCGATCTTATGACACCCGTTGCAGCCGTACTTCGTCACATAGAGTTGTTTGCCGATCTCCGTCATTTTTGCCGCTGCATCCGGCTTCATGTTGAGATCAGGACGGGCGATGTTGAGGCCTTTACCTGGTCTGGTGGTGAAGTTCGCGAGCGCAGCGGTGGCCTGATCGAGTTCCTTCTTGGCCTGCCCCATCGCCTGCACTTCCTTGGCATAAGCGTTGTCGTCGACTTCAACACCCTTCTTCTCCGCTTCGTCGCTGGCCTTCTTCTCGGCCTCCTGCTCCACGCGTTCCGCCTCAGCATACTTTTGCTCGGCAGATTGCTTGGCTTCTTGGAGTTCTTTCTTACGGCCTTCGACGTTGAATTCCAATTTTTTCCCGTGCAGGGAGCGCACGTAGCCGACGATGCCCCAAATCTCTTCCTCTGACAGAGTGTACTTGAAGGTCGGCATGGTCGGCACGGCAAACTCATCGTCACCGATCTTGTCGCCGTTCGGGCCTGTGTCCTTCATGTCCCGCGAAATCGTGGCAAAAATATCTTCGTCCTTGAATGTGCCCATTTCCGATTTGTTGGACAGATCCTTCGGTTTCGGGTCGGTCATCGAGGACCAATTGAACCCTTCATTTTGCTTTCCGGTTTCGCCGTGACAGTGCATGCAGTAGTGCGCGTAGAGCTTCTTACCCTTGGCGGATTGTTCATTTTGAAACATCGAACAACCGGCACCGATTAGGCCCGAGAGGCCCACTACCCCGACGACCGCTCCAAAGACGCGTATTCTTCGCCACGCCCTCATGCTCACGACCCTTTCTTTAAACGTCTCACGAGAGCCATCTCGAATCCCAGCGCGAGGCCCACCGCGAGTAATGCGTACATGTACGGCGAATAGTCCGGCGGTGCATCGGCACGGAAATACCACCAGGATGAAATCGCTTTTTCAGAACCCTTTTCTTTTGGCTGGCCGCTCTCCGTCTTTTTCCCGTCCCAGACAGCGAAGGCGATGCTGCCAAATTCTCCCGGCTTGAATTGAGTATCTTCCGCAACATGCTCCGTGCTTAATGGCCGCGAGAAGACGACCTTCCACACGCCACCTTGGTAGACGCCCTTGGCCTTGACGTCCTGATGACCGTGTGGCTTGAGGGTCCCGAAGCCCTTCGCGCCCAGGTCCGAACCTTTGCCGTCTTTATTTTTCCAGTACCAGATATTGACCGGGCCACCCTCGACCTGCGCCATGGGCTGGCCGTGAGCGAAGTGCGCTTTCGTATCGCCGACCATAAATTCCAAGGCGGCTGCATCATCGGGATCCTCAGTAGGATCCGAATACTCGAGCAGGATGGCGACGTTGGTGCCATCGTGGAGGCCGCGAACCTTGACACTCTTCGCAGTCACGTCTGTGATTCGAACCGGCCAGTGAACCTGAGGAGACATGGGGAATTCAGACACGGAAGCAGTCGCCCATGCCGCGGCCGTGGGATCCTCAGCCGGAAGGGGGCCCTTCACAAGTCCCGCGCGCACTGCGACGCTTTGCTGACTATAGGCAGGCTGCACTTCAGCCGCCACGCACAGGCCTAGAAGGCCGACGGCTCCGACCCACCATCGCTTTCCTACTCTCCTCACTCGTGCCATACGTTCCCCTTAATTGCTCAGCAATCTCTGATCGGAGACATTATTCGGATTCATCCCAGGTTCTAGGTTTCTGTCCGGCTCCGTCATACTCGCCCATGATGACTTTCCAGATGTCCTCATCGGACATTTCCAGCTCCCATCGCGGCATGGCCGTCTTCCATGGCATCCCTTCGACAGGAAGGCCGACGCCTCCCTTTTTGATCCGCCAGAACAGATAACTTTCCTGCAACATGGCGATCGTCGTCGGATCCTTAAAATTGGCGGGCGGGGGCGTAAACCCGGAGGCCGCGAATCCCTTGCCGTCGAAATTGCCGTGGCAGGGTGCGCAACGCGAGGCATACAAGCCTTTGCCATACATAATGTTCTCCGGCGTCTTCGGGACCGGATTGGACAGTCCGGTGTATTCGCCGGGAGGCGCGGGGTGAATGGTGCGATTTTCACCGGGGGGTGCGTCGCTGGATGCCGTACTTCCGTACGTCTGCCATCCAACGAGCAGTGGGAATAATGCCAACACGAGATACCGGGCGCTGCTGAGCGCTCCGCCACTCTCCCCAGTCAGGAAGCGGAGGATAGGCTGAAAGAAAGCATCTTTCGACTCCCCGCTCAGGGTGGCAAACAACACTGAGCCGGACATCACCAGCATCAAGTACAGAAAAATCAAGCTGGAAGGCAGCGGCGCGCTATGCGGCAAGATTGGAACAATAAATTTCAAAAACAAATAGATACAGACCGTTAGTATGATGGGTCTTATGAGTACGCCTCCCATACCTTCCTCCTCTACTTCACCGACAATAACTTATCGTGCCTGAGCCACCGCCATAGTGCCGGCGTCCGCTGCCTTCACCGGTGCCGGGGTGGCACGCGGGATATCTAGTTCCGACGGGCTCACGCTGATCGGCTCACCACTCATTTGCTGCAGGAACGCAATGACCGACAGGATCTCGTTCTTCGACAGACCGATCGGGTTTTTATTGATGTACGGCATACGCGCCGGATATTCCTTCGGGATCCCCTCATGCCGGTAGTCCAGGTAAAGGTAGGCCTGCGGTTCCGTCAAACTTTCAAAGATGAATTCCCGCGATAATTTTGCGCCGATACCCTTCAGGTCCGGACAGCGGGCAGATTCGCTGGGTCCGATCGAATGGCACAGCGCGCACTGGCCTTTGCTGAAAAATATCTTTTGCCCGATCGTCGCCATGTCCGTCGCCGTCTTAATGTCGGCGATATTGATGCTTTCTTCCGCCGGGGGCAAGGACGCCATCTGCGGGACGGCCAATGCGACCAGCGAGAATAATCCCAGGACGATCGCGACAAAGCCAATGACCCGAAGAAACTGCCCCTTGATGAAGAGCAGGATCACGACGCCCAGGCCGACTACGCACAGACCGATTAGCTGCAATTTGACTACTTCACTCATAAGTCCTCAACAAAGGATAATGATCACGACCCGCCCCTGGTTACCAGAAGAAGATCATCTTCCCGATCAGACCGGACGATTTCCCTCGATGACATCGCTCGCAGGACCATCCAATGCAGGCGCCCCGCCTGCCATGGCAGGAATGTGACCCGATTCTGGAGCGGCCTTAGCACTCGCAGCGGCCTTGGCCTTGTCACCCATCGTGGCGACCCAGAAAATAAACGCGACCAGCAGGCAGAACAAGAATGTATTCAGGGCCATCAGCGCAGCGGCATAACCGAGCGCGGGGGAGAACGCATATTGGGAAGAATCCCGCATCACTCCGTACACGTGCCAATGGACACGTGACGAGGATCTGGCATAACCCATCAGGGTCATCAACAGAATCACCATGACCGCATTCAAGACCAGTGAATAGCCAGCGCGAGGAGGCATGCGGCCCCAGACCATCTCCGTAGTGGTCTTGGCGCTCTTCAGTAGTAACGCCGTCAATGGAGTAATCGTCAACATGACGAAGATCACGATCGCGACCTGTGAGGTCGAGAAGTAGTTAATGCGAATAATCGCCGGCACGAAGTAGCCCCAGACGCCGAGCACGATGACGGCGAGACCGGCAAGCACTAGCACAGCGCCCATCACCGACTTCGCCACTTTGGCCCATCCCGCCGTATCTTCTTTTCCGGCGCGCCAGTACATGATGAAGCTCATGAACGTCACGAGTACCATCAGGTTCGACACGGTCATTTTGGCCGACATGACTCCGAACACTCCCAGGAGCGGATGGTGTGTGCCGCCCATCTTTTGCGCCTCTTCCAAGCTCGCCACAAGGGAGTGCGGCGTCATCCAGACCGCGAGGCACAGGAGGAGGATAATCAACATCGCCATGATCGGTTTGCGATATTGGCCCTCCGAACCCGGTATTCGATGCGTAATCCCCATCCAGAAATAATAGTTCGATCCGAGGAACAGGACTCCGATGAGCATAGCCTGCAGAATGAACAGCCAGGACAGGAATCCCCCCATGAGCGTGATGCCCATCTGTTGGTTGTATTGGTAAATTTCCCGCATCAGCCAATAGCCGGCAAAGGGAAGCGGCAAGAGCCCGAACACACCGATGAAGTTGCCAACGTAACCCATCCAGTCGTAGTGATAGCGTTCTTCGGCGCTCTTGGCCGACAGGTAGCGAATGCCTGCGTAGGCTCCGCAGATGTACCCGCCCAACACCACGTTTGCAATGATGCGATGAATGTTCACCGGCCACCAGGTGGGATTCCAGGTGGCAGCCCAGGCTCGCTCGAAGTCGGTGCCCTCGGCAATGACCACCGGACTCGCCTGGAATGTCGCCCAAGAGTTCGGAACGATCATGATGAAGAAGGCGAAGACGTTCAGGAGGAAGCCCAAGAAGATATGAAACTTCTTCCCATTGCCCTCGGACATGGCATCCCACCCGTACCAATACAGGTAGAGGGTGGCGGTTTCCACGAGGAACAGGCCGCAATATACGAGGAAAGACGGAAAGAAAATGTCCGTCAAGTAGGCCATCAACTTCGGGTAGAAGCCGATCAAGAGGAACAGCAGGATGCCACCGAACAAGGCGGTGGTAGCGTAGGACGACGTGAGGAGCTTGGTGAATTCCTTGGCGAGTTTATCGTAGCGCTTGTCACCGGACTTCCAGCCGACGACTTCGCACAACCAAGCAAAAATCGGCACACCGAGCACAAACCCGGCAAGGAGGAGATGCAGCTGGGCGATGATCCACACCAGATTGCGGCTTCCGACATAGGGAAGATCCCGGTATGCGGTCGGTGCCTGAGTGGCCGCTTCCTGAGCCAAGACGGCGTCGGGCATGCCGATCCACGCCAGCAATGCGGCACATCCTGCCAAGAGAGCGGCGCGGCCCGCAATTCGGCCACCGTCATTCGTAATATGCAGCCCTTGGTCTATCATTGTTCCCACCTCGTCGTTCGCCATGATGTCATTTGCTTGCTGCCGGTTTCCCGGCTGTGCCTTGCGAAGCCTTACCGTCGCCCTTGGCGGAGCTCTCCTTGACACCGGCTTTTTCCTTGCCGCCCTTCTGCTTATCTTTCTCGTCTTCAGCCGTCTTCTGCTCTAACGCGGCGATCTTCACCTCCGCGTCTTTCAAGATCTTTTCCCCCTTAGAGAGAGACTTTTGTGGGTCAAACGGTGCAACGGGGGCAACGCTCGCCGGCTTGCAGCATTCGTGGGGATGGGGCGTTGATACGGGAAGCACCATCCAGAACAGCACGCTCAGGACTGCCCCTGCAGCGGTGAATGCCGTAAGCATCAGACTCTGATCCGCAGGCACCCGAATCATATCCCAGCGGGAGATCAGGCCCTGATAACTGTCGCCTGAAGGCTGGGCTCCGGTCGTCTTTCCTTCGACCAACTTGCCGAGGATGGAGAGTCCGATAAAGGTGAGCGCCAACAACACCAGCAGAGACGCACTGCCCCATGCGGTGAATTCCAGGCCGATGCGTTCCGCGACCGGCATACTCTTCAACATATCCATGTCGAGAATCGACTTCACGATCGAACGGGCGAGGTCGGTCGCTCCGCCTTCAACCGCCCAGAGTAGCGGCAAGTACAACGCGCCGGCAATGGCGAAGCGGACCCATAAGGCCAACCCGAGCGAATCCGGCGGTTCGAGCCGCAACCGTTCGAGAAATACGGTGCGAGCCACGAGCCCCAGCGCCCAGATATCGATCGGGATGGACACCAGGAAAAGCAAGGGAAGTCCAGTGCCTTCGCCGAAATGGAAGCCAATTCCCAAGGATATGACAAAAAAGGCAAACACGCTCACCGGGCTCATGAGCAGCATCAGGAAGGTAATCCCGAGCTTGGTCTCCAGATGGATCGTGCCCATCGCCATAAACAACACGGCGAACGCCATTTTGATCGGCAGGGCGGTCCAACAGGCAGGCCAGAGAATGCTCAGCCCTAATTTGAATGACGACATCGTCTCTCGACCAGTCATGTGCCCAAGACCCTCCGCCTATTCCAAAAATTCGCGGTTGATGATTGCCGCCACGGTGAAAATGAGAATACTCGCCATGACCACAATCCAGCTGATCAATGCGATCGGCCGTTTAAAGATATTGCGTTCCGGGTCGCGATCGATGAACGGCAATGCCGCGAGCAAGGCCATAAAGACGCCGGGTAACGCGATGGCGCCCAGGAATTGTCCGAATTCTCCCGCGAAGACTTTCAGACGTAACAGCTGAAAGAGAAACAAGAAGTACCATTCCGGTTCAGGATGGTAGTCGCCGGGATCCGGAGTCGCTTCCTCCAGGAGCACGATCGGTTCCCAGAAGGCCAAGCTGCAGATGCAGAGGAACACCGCAACCATACCGACAATATCTTTCCAGATTTGTCGCGGAAAGAAATAGTCGGTCTTTGCCTTGATCTCCTCGACGCTGCCACGGAATGGACCGGCAGGGCCGGCTTTCCGGAACAGAAAGAGGTGTAAGCCGGCCAATCCCATGAGCGCGGCCGGCAAGACCATGACGTGGATGACGAAGAAGCGGCTCAAGGTCATCTGCCCCGGAGTCGCCCCACCCTTCAGAAACCTGGCCATGAAGTCGCCAAGCACCGGCGTCTTGTCCATGATTTCGACGCCGACAGTCGTGGCCCAATAGGCCCGCTGGTCCCAGGGAAGCAGATATCCGGTGAAGCCGAACCCCATGACAATGCCGAATAACGCCAGACCGACCAACCAGATAAGTTCCCGAGGCTTCTTGTACGCACCCCAAAGAAAGACCTGAGACATGTGCGCGAAGACGCAGACCACCATCGCCGTGGAGCCCCAGAAGTGGTAACTTAGCAAAAACCAGCCGTAATCAACGGTATGAATGATGTACTGGGTGCTGGCGTAGGCATGATCCGCAGTCGGCACGTAATAGAACATCAACAGAATGCCGGTTACCGCCTGCATGATGAAGATGAAGAGCAACACCGAGCCAAAGACATAGGCCCACCGTGACCCGCCAGGGACAGGCTCGTTGAGCATTTTGGCTTGTAAAGTCTTCAGCCCGACGCGTTCGTCGACAAAGGCAAAGACTTTTTCAATGGCTGATGGCTGCGTGGTCGTCGGCTGCGTAGTCGTATCCATTAGACAATCCGAACCTGGGCCTTAGTGCCCGCCTTGAATTCCATATCAATAATGGTGATGTCACCGGTTGCCGTCACCTTGATGGGGAGGGGATCCAACGGACGTGGAGCCGGTCCATCTAAAACCTTCCCCGCAGCGTCGTAAATGCTGAGGTGACAGGGGCACAGGAAGACCTGCCCCAGCGTCTTATGCGTCCGCCATTTGAATCCGCAGCCCAAGTGCGGGCATTTTCCGGAATAGGCGATATAGGGCACGTCCTTCTTGTTCGTCCAGATATGCTTGCCTGCGGAATCACGGAACTCCATATCCTTACCCTGATAGACCGTCTCCAACACCTTAGGAGTCGCCTTCAGTACCCAGACGTTCTTATCGATTTCCTGTTCCGGCATGTAGGCTTCTTTGATCTTGCGCTTGTACTTGAACTGGATACCGACATCGTCCTGCTTGATCTTTCCTGAGTTGCCGATCTTGAGCCATTCATTGTCAAACGGCGAGTACATCGGCTTCATCAGATACCGCAGCACGGGAAAAGCCAGCGGGAATCCAATCAGAAAACCGATGGCATGGGTGAAATTGGCAAAGAAAGTCCGCCGCTTCACACTCCGTTCGAGTTCGGGAAACGGCACCAAGACTTCACCAGGCGTGACATGGATCCGATCTTCGAGGTGGGCAATTTCCACCTCGTGCGTCGTCACGTACTCATCGCGCTTGAAAGCCGGCAATGCGGCAAACTCAGCCGAGGTGCCGCGGAGCGTGACGGCTTCATCAGTAACTGCCTGCACCTGCCCCATCGGAACCTGGCGCTCGACTATATCTGCCGTCCCCCCGCCCACGACGATATGACTGATTTCGTGGGAGAGCGGGTCCATAATGACCCGGCGCACCTCCCCGACTTCACCGTCCGTACATCGAACTTTTGATTTGAGTTTCGGCTGCATGATACTCACTTCATCTTGATCGGCTTCGGTGTATTCACCGAAGCGTTCTTGTATCCGGCCAACCAGGTCGCCAATGCATCCACGTCCTTGGGTTCCATCAGGTCCTTATACTTGTCGGGCATCTTGCCCTTCTCGTATTCCTGCTCGAACCCTTCTGCCTTGTAGCTCTTCGGATCGAGAATCTTTCTGGCGATTTCTGCTGCCGGCAGAAGGTTGCCGATATTATCCAATTCAGGGCCGCGTTTCTTTCCACCCTCGCCGTTCAACTTGTGGCAGTTGTAACACTCCTGAAGCTGCCACTGCTCTTCACCCAACTTGGCGATATCACCACTGGCGGCCGCCGTGGTGGCGGTCGGCGCACTCTCGCCGCCAGCCTTTTGGTCGGCAGGAGCCTGGGCCGCCCCTAACGCCTGCAAGCGAGCGGTCAACTCCTTAGCCTTTTCATCCAGCGCCTTCGCTCGCTGCATCAACACTTCGACCTTGCCGGCCTCGTAGTGCTCGCGCTTCGGCTTGAGGATTTTTTCAATTTTGCCCTTTTCATCTTCAGGGTCATATTGCGGCCACATGGAGGCACCGGCAATGTAGACCACGGAGAGAATGGCATAAAAAATCAACAATGCCCCGACGGCCTTCACTCCGCCGAATGGCTTGAGCGTCGGAAAATCGAGGATCATAAAGACAACGGCGCCAAGCATGGCGTAACCAAAAAACAGCGCCTGAAAGACGAACGGAAAGCCCAGCGCGTTGGTGGCGCCAAACAAAATTCCGCCGACAACGACTCCCACAACCAACTTTTTAATAATGTTTCCCATGAATGCCCTCGTTTACCGCCCTTCCAGTATGGTGACCGCCCTACTTGGCCCCTGCCGGAACCGGGCTTCCCTCGTGCGCGTGGCCCTTTGAATCAGAGGGGCGCAAGGTCACGATAATCGCGAAGCTGACCACTGCGTAAAAGACGATCGTAATGCCGGTGATCCACCAAGCGGAATAAGACAGCGTCGGCGTAAAGGATTCCGCCGTGAAATCCGGCAACAGGTTGTACGTATGGAAGTACTTCCGCAACAAGGAGCGCACAGCACCCATCAGGCCCATCGTCCAAATCGCGCTGAAGGCGAGGAACACCAGAACGAACTGCGAAGCAAAGTCGATCTTGCCCCACACAATGGTTCCCTGGGACACTGCCCGGTTGTAAATGACATAGTTCACAACCGTGACGAAGACCAAGGTAAACGCCGCGGAATTTTTCGCCGGCATGAGTGCCAGGAAGTTCCAATCAGATGGCAGCTCCAATTCGGCCACCAACTTCGCGCCGGTGGGCACGAATCCATGCGGCGTCATCCAGATGGCGTTGCCCACGACGACCATCAAGAAGCCGATCTTGATGACCGTGCTCGACGACACCGTCAGCGGGATAAACCGGCCGAGAACAGCCGGCGCGAGCAACAGCGGGAGCAGGAAGGCCAACGATGTGGCATCCGGCACAGGATAATCGGTCAGGACCTTCGTCATCACGATCGGCAACAACACCATGACGATCGGCGCGACCACCGTCATGCGCACCCGCTCCACGCCCTCGATCCGCTTCATACTCAACCAGATGTAGTAATTGCTGGCGAGGAAGATGAGACCGATCATGGCGCCTTGCATTTCGAAGAACATCGACAATTGGTCGGCCATCATGTACGGACAGATGGACGCGTCGTAGTCGCAAAGCTCATAGGCCAGCAAGTACCCCATGAACGGCAGGAACAACAACGCACCCACGCCGATCATGTTGCCGACAAAGCCCATCCAATCGTAGTATGCGCGATCCTCTTCCTTCTTGGACCCCATGAACATGTAGGCAGCAATGAGTCCAGCCACGAATCCACCGAAGGTCACGTTCCCCACGAGGCGATGCAAATTGAGCGGCATCCAGCTGTAATTGAATACCTTGTCCCACAGTGAGGCGGTCGCCAAAAACTCGGCAGGGGAAATACCTTCGGCCCGGACCGGCGTGTTCATGAACGAGGTCGGCGCGTCGATGACGAACAGCGTGATGGAGCCGATGAGGTTCAGCAGCACGCCCAACGCAATATGACGCCCCTTCTTCTCACCCT
Organism: Nitrospira sp.; assembly: GCA_009594865.1. Taxonomy (GTDB): domain Bacteria; phylum Nitrospirota; class Nitrospiria; order Nitrospirales; family Nitrospiraceae; genus Nitrospira_A. The sequence goes on from VOPT01000040.1 coordinate 14,909, forward strand.
TCCAGGCATCCCATGTATAGAAGTACATGTAGAGGACGATGGTTTCGCCGATGAACAGGAGCGGATAGACGACGGCGAAAATCAGGAAGAAGTGGTTGATGAGCCAGGTGGTAAACTGCGGATAGGTCGCAAGCAGCACGAAGATGAAGAGGCCGCCCGTCAAGGCCGTCATGCTGTATAGGATGACCGTGACCTTCGTGACTTCTTTCGCCAATCGGTCATAGCGGGGATCCTGCTTGCGATATCCCAACCACTCCGAGATGACCACGAAAATCGGAGCGCCCAAAATAAATCCCGCAAAGAGAATGTGGAGCTGAGCGACGATCCATACCGCCGTGCGATTCCCGGTGTAAGGGAACTCCACGGGGGGCGCACTGGGAGCCTGGGCATAGGCCACTCCTCCCAATACCGCCACTAGCGCGAACATAACCAACAAACAGCGCTGCCAGATTTTCATGATGTCTCGCCGCTCCTCCTCATTCCAACCGATTGACCCATGACTCGAACTAACCAGAGGTGAATTACTTCACCTGATCAGCAGGCACCCAATCCTTCTTGTTGACATCCCAGCCCTTGCCGGCCAAGCCGAAGGAGCGTTCGAACGCCAGGATCTTCCACCGATCTTCCTCGGACAATTTGCTCTTCCACGGCTTCATCTTCGTGTTGGGCACGCCTTCGGAAATGCGCCAGAACCAGACAGAATCCGAATACATCTTCATGCGGTCGCCGACGCGGAAGTCCCGCGCACCCGCCTTGACCGGCTTACCATCCTTGCCGTGGCAGCTGGCGCAGTTGACGTCCGGATTCTTGCCGCCAATGTACAACTCCTTGCCCTCTTCCAGGATCTTCGGATCCGTCCACCAACCGGCAGGCATATGCTTGTCGGCATACTCGGCAGGAGCAGGGGGTGGCGGAACAACCGGGCCTTCGCCGCCGCCTTCACCACCGCCACATCCGACGACGCCAAATCCAAAGCCAAGAATGCCGACCATCAGAGCCAATCTCTTCATGCCTGCTTGTTTCATAAAAAAGTTCCCGCTCCTTTCTTCATGCCCACGCCGCTTTAGGCGCAGACACCCATTACCATCGACAGAAAAAAAAGACGCTTCCCTGCGGCGCCACGAGCAGCCACAGCAAAAGCGTCAAGACTCACAATACAACGAGGTCACGTTTGGACTTCCCCGCCTACTTCCTGCTATTCGATCCGGCGAGGAACAATGCCCCACGGACCGTGCCCTATTTCTGCCGCTTGCCCTGTCCCTTCTTTCGCCGTTGCGCTTCTCGCATCCGCTTGCGGGAGATCTTTAGCCCAATCCATCCCACAATAGCAACAGCCGCAACCCCTAGCCCGTACAACAACCACCGCGGAGGACCAAGGTCGCGCTCGCACCCACTTCCGAAATCGACTCGAAGCTTACGTTCCGTCTCCAGATCGTTCGGGTCGAACTGGATCTTAAAATTCTTCTGCTCCCCGCCACCTTCGACCAACAGCGGGTCGCCGACGTTATCATTATGCAGATGCAGGGTGACTTTGTAGTATCCGTCACCGTCTGTCGTCACAGTCTGGCCGACCGTAATCCGCGTATCCTTGACCAGCACCTCGACGTTGACGGCGGGCCGACCGTCCTTGCCGCACATAAACCCTTCGACGGTAAATCGATGGTCGGCGGCGTGACTGGCAAACAGGATCGACGGCACGCAGAGCGTCGCGATCAGACCCCAAACCAGCACGATATGCCGGGCGGTATTCTTACTAATCGCTCTCCGCCCCCGCATACGTTCGATCCGTGCCGGACTGCTTTTCAGCCTCACAAACATCCCGCCCAGAGCCTGTTTACGAGAGGCTTCCTCGACACGGACTCGCCCCAAATTTGAGGCCGACTCTTCTAGCATAGCCCCCCCTCTTTGTCAACAAATGGATGGAGTCAAACGGAGGGACTACCGATGAAATACGCACCGGAGATCGCGGCTGCGCGAGGAGAGAAGTCGCACGACTGGCGAAGAGGAGAACGCGAACGGCACATCACGAGCACGGAGTCGTGCATCAGTGAAACCACCACTTAGAGATGACCGCGCGATTGAGCTTCCGCCGCGGCGCGATCGATGTCCTTGCGTCGTTCCGATTCCTTCTTGGCGATCCAGGCTTCCCAGGATTTGCCTGTGGCCGTATCTTCACCCGTGAAGGCAATCGCCGTCACCTCTGAATAGGGGATGGTCATGGTCCCGCTGCTGGTGGAGGGAAACACTTCGATGGTGGGCTGATCCCCTGACGCCGTTCGATTGAAGAGGTACCCGCTCACCTGACCACCGGATTTCAGGTCGACCGTGATATCCCCCCGGTAATCAAAAGCCAGTTCGATCGCCTCGCTCAGTTCAGTGAGGGATGTCGGCCGGAAGACCCGGCCTTCAAGGCTGCCGGTCTCGGGCGCGTGATATTTCGCGTCAGTCATAAACGTCTCGTTTTGCAAAAGGGTGACGGTGAAGCATTCGGCCGGCTCGCGACCGAACGCCTCACCATGGCGACCGCTATACCGATGGATGCCGGCTATCGCGCATTCGGCATGAGCGTAATCTTGACCGTCTTCGTGAAACCGGACAAGGACCCGAAGGTGTCCTCCACCGCCGAGGCCTCGTACCCGCAATGCACCATGCAGTCCGCGCATTTCTCATTGCGGCCCGTGCCGTAAGAATCCCAATCGGTCTTCTCCATGAGCTCTCGAAAACTGGACGCATACCCCTCTTGCAACAAGTAGCAGGGGCGCTGCCACCCGAAGACGTTGTAGGTCGGGTTCCCCCACGGCGTGCACTGATACTCGCGCTTGCCCATGAGGAACTCCAGAAACAAGGGGGACTGATTGAACTGCCATCCGCGTTTCCGATTGCTAAGGATCTTCGAGAACAGTTCGGTAGTCCGGCTCCGTTTCAGAAAATGCTGTTGATCCGGGGCCTTTTGATAGCTGTACCCCGGCGAAATCATCATGCCTTCGACGCCGAGCCCCATCATCTCATCAAAAAATTTCCGCACGCGCTCTGGATTGGCGTCGTCGAATAACGTCGTGTTGGTCGTAACCCGATGGCCCCGCTTCAACGCCGCCTTGATGGCCTTCACAGCCACGTCGTAGACCCCATCGCGACAGACCGCGAGATCGTGCTCATCTCGCAGCCCGTCCATATGAACGCTGAACGTCAGGAATTTTGATGCCGGGTACTCATCGAGCTTCCGTTCCATCAAAATGGCGTTCGTGCAGAGATACACGTACTTCTTCCGCTCGACGAGACCGCGCACGATTTCGGGCATTTCCGGATGAATCAGCGGTTCACCGCCGGGAATACTGATGATCGGGGCGTCGCACTCATCGGCTGCGGCCCAGCATTGCGCCGGGGTCAACCGCTTATCCAGCACATGATCCGGATATTGAATCTTGCCGCACCCCGCGCAGGCGAGATTGCAGCGAAACAGGGGCTCGAGCATGAGCACGAGCGGATACCGTTTGACCCCCCGGAGTTTCTGGGTCAACACGTACTTGGTCACTGTATACATCTGGGAGACTGGAACAGCCATCCCGTTCTCCTATTCTGGTAAATGTGAATGTGAGTAACGACTGAGACTTCCGGCCTTCGAGCAGAGAAATCGCGCGGATTCTACCATTGCGATTGAAAAATCGTCAATTTCACGTAGGCGTCGACATCCGGCGAACTCGAGCACGATAGTCGAGAAAGAAGGCGGTGAATGTACCGATGACCAGCGCCAACACGCCGGCCACGACGGTGTTGAGCAAGACTCGTGGACGAGTCCGTTTATCGGCCGGTATGGCCGGATCCAACACTTGCACGGTTGGAGTATCCCGGGCCTCGGCAATCTTTGCCTGCTCATGCTGCGACGTCAACAACGTGAAAATAGTCTCCTGAACCTTCACCTGCCGGAAGAGCCGGCCGAATTGTAGCGCCAAATCAGGCACAGCAACCATGGCCGGATGGAGGCGATCGCTCGACAAGATGCCCTTCGCGTCCTTCCCTGACCCCATGGTGGCCAGCTGCTTCTTGAGCTCGTCAACATTCGACCGGATTCTAGCAAGATCGGGATTGTCCGGCGACAGATAGCCACCCATGACCTGCATTTGGACTTCCTGTGCCGTGATCTGCCCTTGAATCATCGCGGCAGCTTCGATCATCACCTTGGCCTGCGCCTCGACCGCGACCGTCTTGTTTTTCGTCTGAAAGTCCCGTAACGCCTCCTCGGCCTTCGACATACTTTCCATGGTTTCGCCCAATCGCCGCTCAAGAAACGCCCGGTTTTGGCCGGCCTTGCTCACTGTCACGGTTCGGTTCAGTCGATCGAGGTTCGCCACATAGAAATTCGCCATATCCGCAGCAACCTGAGGATCTTCATCCTCCACCGACACCTTGATCACCTTCTCCTTCGTGACAGTGATCCGAAGGTGGTCCTCCAATTCCTTCCTGGTATCGACCATCGTGTTCTCATGATATCGATTCATGAGGTCGAATTTCTTAATCACCTCGTCAGCCATCAGACGGGATTTCAAAATCGACACAAACACATCGGTCGGTGTGGTCGGAAGCCCGGGCAACCCAACACCGAGATTTTGCGCCATGCCGCCGGCAGCGGGGGAGTTCAACAATGCCGATAGCATCCCGCCCTCTTTGGACTCCAGCTGTGGCAAGACAGATGACGTGGATTCGTAGATTTTCGGGAGAAGAAGACTGATCGCCAACGTAAGAGCAGTCCCCACCAGAAAGAAACTCGCAATGACCTTTCGTCGAGCAACCAGGACATCCCAATAGTCAAACAATGTCACGGACTGGTCGGCAGAGGGAGGTGCCTCAGCCCGATGGCGAGGAGGATCCAGAAGCGCGTGGGGACTATCCGAAGGCCAATCCATAGACAATCCGATCGATTATCGGCCGACCACGGCAATGCCGGCGGCGGTCAGAGCAAGACTGCCGATAATACTGGCCACGGTCTGCCACAACGCAAGCTGAGGGGGACGCGCCTCGATTTTTTGTGGCACCACGATGGTATCTCCCGGGCGCATTTCCTTTGCCGAGAGATAGGAGGAGTCCGTCGTCCCATTTGCCCGCATGACGTACATCTCACGCTTGTTCGCATCTTCGGTGACACCACCGGCTTGGCGCAAATAGTCATTCAGATCCAAGCCTGGCCGATAGACCACCGACGTAGGATTCTTGACGGAACCAATAATCCCGATCGTTTGTGGCGGGGTCGGAATGGTAATGCGGTCCCGCGACTCCAAAATGATATCGTCTTCGGTGCCTTCCAGACGTTCGATCGAATCCAAACTCACAATGACACGGCCCAATTCGATCCGTGAGGCGGTCGCCTCGAGCTGCTGGAGACGCAAGGCCAGCACCTGCTGCTCCGCCATGGCGCCACTTGCCCCCGCCATGACGCTCAACCCGGCGGTGCCAGCCGCGATTCCGGCCGATTGCGCCGTTAATCGCTGACGCTCGGCGGCGATAAACCGATCCAGTTCGGCCTGCTGTTTCACCTTGACCGACTCCCGCACCAGGACGATGCCGTTCGGAAACGCATTCGGCGTAAAGCCGCCGGATCGTTTCAACACCGAGCTCAACCGCTCGCCGATCTCAATAGTGAAGTATCCTGCCCGCCGAACTTCCCCTTCCACCAACACCAGAGCCGGGGCGCGCATTTGGCTCGAGATGACCACCTGGTCCAATCGATTCAACACATGATTGTCGGACTCCCGCCCTTCAAAGACCGCTGTGGGACTGAAGGGAATAACCTTCGTCAGATACGTGGCCGGATCGGTCCGAACGATTTCGGCACGATCGGCATACGCATCAACCGTGAGTTGTTCGGGAGTGAGGATATCTTTCACGTGCATCCCGGCTCGAAATTCATACGGCCCAGGGCTCTTCACTGCACCGACGAGACTCACCACGTTCACCACCTGAGTAGGCAACGTCGCGATTCGAATATAATCACCGTCCATGAGGAGGGGATCTCCTCCCTCGACCCCGAGACGGCTTTTCTCTTGCCCCTGCGACGCAAGCGCCCGCACGAGATCCACATCGATCATATTGCGCTCTTTCAACGCCGGATCCTGGCGGAATAGATGGCAGCGCTGGCGGTCGGATAACGGTGTCAGGCCTCCGGCCAAGGTCAGCAATTCGGTCAACCGGGTGCCCGGCTTCAATTCATAAATCGCCGGCCGTTTAACCGATCCACTGATGGCGACCACCGGCCCGAGCGGCGGGACCAAGACCACATCGCCGGCCTGAAGCCGGTTGTCCTGTCGCCGGTCTCCCTGAAGCAAAAAGTCATATAAATCCAACTGTCCCACCGTTTTTCCGTCCCGCATGATCCGGACCTGTCGCAGAGACCCAGATCGGGACGGTCCGCAGGCGGCATAAATGGCATTCGAGGCCGTCGCTAACGCACTCAGCTCATAGGCTCCCGGCCGCGCCACTTCGCCGACCACATACACCTTCATGGTCCGGATGCGGGCCATCGACACGTGCAATTCAAAACGCTTCAACAGCAGGCTCAAGCGAGCATGAATCGTCCGCTCCGCCTGCGAAAAGGTTTGGCCGCCGACCGGAATGGCACCGACTTGCGGAATCACGACCATCCCGTCGCGTTCGACCGGTGCGATATAGCTACGATTGAAGTTTTGATCCGGCACATTCCAAATGTGGACGGCCAGCGAATCCTGCGGGCCAATCACATAGTCCGGTCCAACCGGCACATCCTGAAGCGACGTGAACCCGCCGGCATGTGCGTCAAAAAAATCATAGCCGAACTGCTTTAAGCGACTTTTGATCCCTTGCAGCACCGAAAATTGCGCAAAGGCCTCTTCGACAGAAAAGTCTTGATGCCGTAAGAGCTCCGCCGTAAAGGGCTTTTGCTCTACCTGCTGTTTTTGTTGATTGAGCTGAGCTTGAAACTGCCCCGGCATGCCGCCCACTGCCCCCTGCACCGCCGATTGCAGCCCGTTGAGCTGAGAAACACCCTTCTTTTCCCGCTCCACCTGACTCTGCAACTCCAGGCCACGTTTTTCTTTTTCGGCCTGCAGCCGTTCGAGTTGCCGGTCACGCTCTTCCTCCTCTTGTCGCATACGTTGTTCGACCGAGGTCGGAAGCAAACTATTCGCCGCCATGGGCCAGTAATCGTTCAGGTTCGGCACCGTGTTTTCTGGCGACAGGTCTGGTGCCGTCGGAGTCGGACAAGGCGCATGCTGAGGAACAATTGGCTGGGTCGCCGTCGGGTTGGTCACAATGGCCTGTCCCGGAGGGGTCGGCAATCCATAATTTCCAAACGGTAGAAAGGGGGATAGTTGGTTGCTGATCGAAGGGCTGACAGATGAACCGGATGGAGATGAAGGAATCACAGGATTCGTGAGCGTCTGCGCGAGCAACGACGGTGGCAGGACCATACCGCCTACCAACAACCAGATCACCGCATTCATCCACCGGCCTGCTCTTCGCCCACTATAAACACGGGGCGCACGCCATGGCAGTGACATATGCATATCGTTCCAACAATCCCGCCTGTGGATAACGACTGTAGGTTCTAATCCAAAGTCACCGGCTCAGTCAATCGAGGCCGGAACCAGGTACTGTCCTAATTAGGACACTTGCTACTGAGATTAGGACACTTCACCACAAGCCATGACAGCTTGCGTGTGGCAATAGACGTACCTCGAAGGTCAAATTAGGACAGTTGGAAAGGCAGATGAGGACGCAGGAGTGGGCACGAGAAGGCAAGGGGCAGTAGCGTGCTAGACGGGGAGAACGTGGCGAACAATGACCTGGGAAATGTTCTGAAAATCGCGGTCTGAGGTGAGGATGGGAAGCCCGTGCTGCATGGCGCTGGCAGCAATCCAGATATCGTTAGCGGCAACCGGGGTGCCGGCCTTTTTCAATGCCACGCGAATGGTCGCGTACCGTTCCGACGTCTCTTCGTCCACGATCAGCACGCTGACGCGCGAGGATTCCAAAAACATTTGTAACTCACGCTCATTGCTTTCGCGTTTACTCCCCTGGAGAAAGCCCGCGCGAAGCTCTCCGAGGACAATCGGACTGAGCCATATCTCTTCGGCGTGAGAAAGGATCTCAAGCACCTCGGGGTGTCTTTTCTTGAACGCGATATAGGCGGAGCTATCCAGAAGCAGCCGGGTCATTTCCAGAACTCTGGATCAATCGTGCGTTGCTCGGCAATGAGGGCTTCGAAGGTGGCGGCCTCTTCCTTCGTCCAGGTTCCGGCGAGATGATCCAGATCGTGATAGCGGATCGGCGATTTCTTTTTTTCCTTGCCCCCAACCGATTCTTCCAACAACTCGATGACCGCCTTATTCACGCTCGTCTTCTTCTGTTTGGCTCGCTGTTGAACCGTACGGGCAACGTCGGGTGGAAGGTTCCGTAACGTAATCGCTTTCATGACGTCGTGCCTCCATGCATCACAGATGCCTCACAGTGATGCACAGTATACCGCAGCGAACCTGACGCGTCAAAACACGTGGGGCCACGGGTTCTGTTCTCATGAGGCTATACAGGGTTGGGATCAGGACGCGTCATACCAGATTACCGCAAATTGCGTGTAACATGGCATTAGACTGATCGGTCGACTGAGGACCGTTTAGGCAGATAAATAGGACACACCTACATCTTGTCCTCATTTAGAGCGGCCGATGAAATAAGGACAGTCTGATTCACGTGAGGACAGCTCAGGGTAAATTAGGACAGCACCCGGAACCAGATCAGCTAGAATTGCACCGCCACGGCTGTCCACAAGAGATGATTTTTCGCTGTGACTCCGGCGGCGAAGGTCTCAGCGAACGGGGTAATGGCCGAGATCTGGCCGGGGTTGCTCAGACGCTGAAAGGTGTATCCACCCATGACCTGAATGTCTCTGGAATACCACCAGGTCAGGTCGACGGCAGCTTCCCGCTTTTTCTCATGAACCGGCTGGCCCCGTTCCCGTTCCTGAATGTTGAAGTTCGCGCCTAACTGCAGGGTGTCGGTCAGATACCTGGTGCTGCGCACAAAAAAGTCCGTCCCGTCGGTGCCCATATGATGCCCCAACGGAAACCCCCGATAGCGCATGCCGCTGGTATAGGTACCGTTGTTGTACCAGACGCCGCTCAGCTCCGGATGTCGTCGCCGCCCGTAGTCCGTATCGGCATATTCGATACGCAGGTCCATGGTGTCGCCTTGAAATACCTGTGGAATATAGATGCCGCCTAAAAACGCCGCGCGGCTCGGGATCGGCAATTGTGACCACTTATCCTCCGTCCCGATCTCTCCATAGAGCTGCAGGCCGGCAGGAAACGGAATCAAATAGGGCACCGACGGCAGCCTGAGCCGGAAATCGGCCATCCCTTGTTCGTTGACTTCCTTGTCGGCCCCCTGGTTCGCCGGATGGATATAGGTATCGACGATCGTTTCAGGAAACGATTGGTCGCGCCCGCGCCCGCCAAACTGGGTCAAACGCGTAAGCCCGAGCTCCAACCAGGGGACCGGCAGGTAACTGATGCGCAAGCCGAAGACCCGCGCACGCGAAAAATCGCGATTGCGCTCCAGTTGAGCCAGAAAGGCATTGACCTTCCAGTCTCCCAGCCCGCTGAGAAATCCCGGCAATTGGAACGGCCGCTCCGTCCCCAATTTGATCATGTCCATCGGAAACGCATGATCGGTCAGTAACAGCGAGCCATGATACCCGGGCCCCCACCACTGCGTCCCCCGCCCCGCTTCCAGCGCGATGTTGGCGTAACTCAACTTGAGGCTGAACTCGCGCATGTAGAAGTTATCACTATTGTTGGTCGCACCCAGTCCCAGCAAATGGCGATTGCTGATGAATTTGGGTTGGACCATCACGGCAGCCCATTCATTCAACTCCGCCCAGGCCCGCACGTCGGTTTGATTCTGGACCCCGTTGACGAAATATTCCCCGCCCCGATTTTCCCGAAACCGGATTGTTTGTCCGCCGCCGATCGATGACGCATCGACCTCAGAGGTCACTCGAGCGCCGAACCGCAGCGAACCGGCCTTGTCCTCGGGACGTGCTCTGATGGTGCCGAGACGAATGAGTTCCGGGCGAAACTCCGCCAGCAATCGTTCCAACAGCGGCTCGGCAATGGCTTCTCGGCCGTCAATGTCGATCTCGTCGGCGCGCACTCGCTCGATCGCGCGCGCCACATACTGGGCCGCCTGCATGCGGGTAAACGGCTTGGCCCCGATCAAGGCATGATCGATCACGCCCAGGGCAATCAACCGTTCGAGGGCATCGTATCCCCAGTGGTGAAGCGGGAGATTGCTGGAGGCCACGACAGGCCCGCTCCAGACCATCAACAAGGCCAGACTCAGGAGGAGCCGACAAGCGGTGCGACAAGCGTTCACAAGGCAGGCCGAACCAGAAGCGCAGATGATGCGCAGCGACACGTCGCGGGCGCATGGTGAGACAGGTGACGCATCATGTCCGCCTGCGAGGCCCGCTCGGTGACAGCCCGGACACCGTCACATGATCTGCCGTGGAAGGAGGCGCGTCCTCTGCCGCCGGCGCTTCGGCCTCAGGCACACCATCCACGAGGCCGGGAAGAGGTGTGGGGCGGTAGTCGGGAAGGATGGACCCGAGCAGGCCAAGCACATGCGACACGCTGCCCTCTGCGGCCGCCTCCTCCAATCTGGCCACCAGCGCCGTGAGGCGGGAGAGATCGCGCGCAGAATCCGGCCTGACGCAGAGCACTTTGGAAACGGAGGTCTTCTCCACCTGCTCATGACCTGCGACCAACTCCTCGACGAGCTTCTCTCCCGGCCGGCATCCCACATAGGTCAGGGCCATGTCCCGGTCAGGCACCAATCCCGAGAGCCGAATCAGATTACGCGCCATGTCCTCCACGCTGATCTGCTCCCCCATATCCAGCACAAACAGTTCTCCGCCTGTTGCCAAGCGCGCCGCATGAAGGACGAGATGCACCGCCTCCGCGACCACCATGAAATATCGACGCATCTTCGGGTCGGTGATCGTGACAGGGCCGCCGGCCTTAATCTGCTCAAGAAACAGCGGCACCACGCTCCCGTTACTGCCCAACACGTTTCCGAATCGTACGGTAGCAAATATGGTCCGCGAAGAACGAGCCCGCTTTTGGAGCAGGAGTTCCGCCACGCCTTTGCTCGCGCCCATCACACTCACAGGATTCACGGCCTTGTCGGTCGAGATCAAAATGAAACGCTCGACTTCATGACGATGCGCGGCCTCGGCCACGATCCTTGTCCCGCCGACATTGTTCAAGACGGCTTCGCAGGGATTTCCCTCCATGAGCGGCACGTGCTTATGCGCAGCCGCATGAAACACCAGTGTAGGTCGGCATTCCGCAAACAACCGGTTCATCTGTCCGACGTCCGTGATGTCTCCGATGACAGGAGCGATCGACGAGTAGCCCGCAGCGATGAGTTCATTCGCCACCGCAAACAGGCCGTTCTCGTACCGATCCAGCAACACCAAGGTCGCCGGCGACAGTCGAGCCACCTGCCGGGATAACTCCGATCCGATCGATCCGCCGGCACCGGTCACCAGTACGCGCGCCCCCCGCACCAGCGCACGGAGTGGTGTCGGATCCAGATCGACCGGAACACGGTCCAGGAGATCCTCGATGGAGAGATTCCGAATTTGACTGACCGCTACCCGGCCTTGGAGCACATCCCGCAAATTGGGAAGGGTTTGGATCGGAAGGTGGAACGGTTCCAACGTTTTGACCACTTCACGGATCGTGGCCGGGGCGGCGCTCGGCATGGCAACGAGCACCACATCCGGACCGTGCTCAGTGATGATCTTGGGCAGACGAGCTCGATTGCCCAGCACCTCCACGCCATGAATGCGGTGGCCAACCTTCGCCGGATTGTCGTCGATGAAGCCGATGGGGCGATAGCCGTACGACGGATTGTTCCGCATTTCCCGCACAATCAACGCTCCGGCGTCCCCCGCGCCCACGATGAGGACCCGCTTTCGGACAGTCCCCATCCATCCACGCTCCCGCAGAAGCCGCGGAATTGCCCGCAAGCCCGTTTGGAGACAGAAGAGGAGTAACGCATCGATCACAAAAATTGAGGAGGGATAGGCCCAGAGCTCCAATCCAAGCCGAACCACTCCCACGAACACCAGCGAACTGAGGGCGATACTGAGCGCCAGATCCCGGACATCCAACAAGCTCGTGTACCGCCAGAGCCCGTCATAGAGGCGGAACGGATAAAAGGCCAACGCCCGGATGACCAACAACAGTGGCAGCATGGAAGCGAACAATTCCCACTGTAGTGCGGGGATGTCGTCATCGAAACGAAGGAAGAACGCCAGCCAGTTGGACAACGCCGCGAGACCGAGGTAGGCCACAAACAATAGGGCACGCCGTTGAATGGCGGTCAGTGATGTGACTAATTGACTGGCCATGACTCATCCAGGTTGAAGCACCCGTGCCGCATCAGCCTCCTCTCACCCGGCGTCGAAGAATACCTTTTCCCCAACGACCGAATCCACCCCTAGAACACATGGTGGCTCGTAAACGGTCCAGGACAAACCGCACAGATATGGGACAGTCGGCTAGATGTCCAACAGTGTTCCAACGGCAAAGAACTTATATGGCCGCTGACCGATGGATTCGCTGGAATAGAAGGTGCCACCGCATATGCCGAGACACCGCCTCGACGGTTGGGAAACACGCACTAGTTCTGTTGCTGGATCTGACGCCTTCTCTGTGCCCTACGAGATGCGGCGCACACCATCCTCGACATTTTTAACATCCCCCCACTAGGCAAGACGGAAGATTGTGCGCAGAAGGATGAGGAGGTCTCCAGGAAATGAAGCGCTCCGCACATACTGCTTAGACAATTGAATTTTGTCCGGAAGCACCTGGTGAACGTAATAATCCTCTGGACAGGCCGCAGCTGCCAGAATGGCTTCTTCGTCACGATACTTCAACGACGCGGGATCGGTGATACCCGGCCGAACCGTCAGCAATTCCTCATAGTCTCTCCGGAACTGCTCGACATAACGCCGCACTTCAGGTCGCGGCCCTACGAGACTCATCTCTCCGTTCAGAACATTGATCAGTTGAGGCAGTTCATCGAGCTTCGTCCGTCTGAGCAACCGGCCCATTCTCGTGACTCTTGTATCGCCCCGCACGGTGACCACACTTCCCTCCAACGGTGCATCCGCGCGCATCGTACGAAATTTGTACATGCGAAACGGGCGAAAGCCTCGGCCGATCCGCTCATGCACGAACAGCACGGGCCCTGCCGAATCCAGCTTGACCAGCAGCGCCGTCAGCACCAACAGCGGCAACAGCAGAATGATTCCCGCCAGAGCCAACGTCACATCCGCACACCGCTTGATCACCGACGATACTCGGCGACAATAGTGCGGACTGACTCGATCACGTGCCGGATGTCTGCGTCGGTCATTCGTGGGTAGATGGGCAGGGATACGATTCGCTCGAACGTCTCACTGGCAACGGGAAAGTCGGCGGGGGTGAACCCAAATCGCGAACGGTAATAGGGATGGAGGTGTAACGGGATAAAGTGCACGGATGCGCCCACTCCGCTCTTTTTCAACGCTTCGATAAAGCCGTTGCGGCTGATGCGGAGGCTGTGCAGGTCAAGTTGAATAACGTATAGATGCCAAGAATGACCACTGCCGGGCGACTCAAGCGGGAGCCGCAATTCTGGCAGATCGGCAAATTCAGAGTTGTACGCTGCCGCGATCTTGCGCCTCGCTTCGAGAAAGCGCCCAGCCTTCGCCAACTGCTCGATCCCGATCGCAGCCGCGATATCGGTCAAATTGTACTTATACCCAGGCGCGCCGATTTCGTAATACCACGACCCCGCATCCGAGTATCGCATCCACGCGTCCCTAGTAATTCCGTGCAAGGTCATCCGGCGCATACGCTCAGCCCGCGCCTGATTATTGGTCGTCGCCATCCCGCCCTCGCCCGTGGTCAGAGTCTTCGTCGCATAAAACGAGAAGCAGGTGATATCTCCCAGAGCGCCGACCGGCTTGCCTCGATAAGAAGAGGGAAATGCATGCGCAGCATCTTCAACGACCGCCAATCCGTGGCTGGCGGCAGCCTCTAGGATGCCTTGCATATCGCAGGGCTGCCCCGCGAAATGCACCGGAATCACCGCCTTTGTACGCCGGGTAATTTTTGCAGAGAGGGCCGCTACGTCCAGGTTCAAGGTGATCGGGTCGCAGTCAACCAGAACAGGGGTCGCCTTAAAGTACGCGACAACCTCCGCCGTGGCGGCAAAGGTCATGGTCGGTACGATAATCTCATCGCCTTCTTGGACACCAAGTGCTTCCAACGCCACGTGCAAAGCCGCAGTGCAGGAATTGGTGGCCACGGCATACTCCGCCCCGACCTGCGCCGCAAAGTGTTCCTCAAACTGCCGCACCTTTTGCCCTGTCGTCAGCCAACCGGACTGCAGCACCTCCGTGACAGCAGAGATTTCCTCTTTGCCAATGTCAGGAAGATGAAATGGAACCTGATGTTCACTCATGACGCAGCGGCTTTCGAATTGTGCCCAGATAATGGGTACAGAGGAATGGGATTAGACTGAAGAACTGACAGGCCCACCAAGACACCGGAGCAACAAGGCGAGTGATCGGAGGCGCGAGGGTCATGCGACGGAGTTCGATATCACACCCTTTGAACAACCCTTGAATTTCACGTCTCGAGACCCCGCGCACATCGGGATTACGCGGATTGTTGACATGAAAGTCGTACCACAGAATCAAGCCCGTCGGCTTCAGAACGCGCAGCATTTCCCGGGCAAGTTGCCGTCGAACACCTTCGTTCAGGATGGACGTAAACACCGTAGATTGCACGATGAGATCGAAACTTTCATCGGGGACTTCAAGGACAGTGGCATTGCCGCACTGAACGGTCACTTCGGCGGGTATCAGGCTTCGCGCGTTAGCAACTCGCGATTCCAGCAGATCCACTCCGGTGATGGAACTCGGATCGGCGCCCCAACGAATGAGATCTCGAATCCACAATCCGTTGCCGCATCCCACATCGAGAATTTGGGCACCGTGAAGCGACGACCAACCGGCTTGGGCGAGAATCGAGAGGACCCCACGCTCTCGTTCCTGCAGCATGAATAGATTGCCAAGATTGAAACAGGAATACAGCCCGGCGGGCGAAACAGATTGGCGGCGAGCATACGCCTCACGAATGCGAGTCTCTTCCTGTTGCGCTGCGTCGTCCGCACAGGATTTGTCTGATAGTTCCATATTCATCATCTAGACAGCGGAACCGAATTCGCGGCGATATCAGGCAACTTGCGGCGAATCCAGAAATCCAAGATTCCGCGGGCATATCCCAGTCCGTAACTAACATGCATAACTGGAAAGACCAGCAACATCCACCCGACGCAGCGAAGACCGCTTGACAATCCTACCGCAAATGAGACGGTAAAATCTGCCAACAGATACGCGACGATCAACAGCAAGAGCGTGAGCCTAGAGGGGTGAGAACCGATCGATACGAATGAGAGGCCGACGAGCAACCCCAGGCACACTATGGGAATCAGTTGCCGCACGGTACCGATTCTGCCAAGTTTTAGCGCAACCAACGGTTTGAAATACCCGTACTGATAAAACATTCTCCAGAGTTGCGCGAGTGACGACCGCGGATAGTAGTACGAGACTACGTCCGGGACCAACAGGATCCTCCCCCCGCGTGCGATCAATCGCTGATTGAATTCATCGTCCTGATTTCTGATGAGCTGCTCATCGAACAGGCCGACAGTCTTAAAAAGCTCCTTCTTAAAGCAGCCTCCCCATACCGTATCTACCCATTTGGGCTCAGTGAGCCCGGCTTGATAGTTTGATGTGCCGACGGCGAAGGGGTGTGACATGCCATACGCAATGGCCATGGCCATGGGCGTTCGATCAGCGGCAACTGCCATTCGTATTCCTCCGACGTTGTCCGCACCGCTTTTGCGCTGCCAGTCTATCAACTTGGAGATGTAATCCTGAGGGTACGTGGCATGTGCGTCCATCCGAACAACGACATCCCCTTTCGCCTGTTGAATCCCTACGTTCAATGCACAAGGAGTTGTCCGTCTTGGGTTGTCCACCATCTTCACTCGCATAGAATCTGCCGCGATTCGCTCGACTTCCTTTCGGGTTCCATCATCACTCAACCCATCGATAACAAGCACTTCAGTCAAATCCTTCGGATACGAATTGGCCAGAATGGAAAGAAGGCAGTCTCTTATGAAGCGCGCTTCATTACGGGAAGGAACAAGGATCGTAACAAATGGGTTGGTAACAGACTCGCCCACTGCCTCTACCTATACATGAAATGATTTTTGCATACTCTACTTACCGCAAGTCGTGTCAGCACCGTCGCCTATGCACTGGCCTGAATCAACCACGCCAGAATGTTTCCGTACTAAACCCACTCGATGCAACGCCGATCTCTCTAAGCATTGTGTAAGCAATGAGGCAATCTCCTCAGGCCGGATCAGTGCTATGCAGTCACACGATGTCCATTTATCTCGGAAACAAGGATGACAAGAAGCCGCTGGTCTGGCACAGATCCCACCTGCATGGAACGGAGCTAGCCGCTCTGGTGAAGTGGGGCCGAATATACTGACAGTCGAAACCCCAAGACTTGCTGCCATATGCATAACGCCCGTGTCGCCGGAAAGTAACAGGTCGCATCTTTTTAACATCGAGAGGCTTTCTCTGATAGTCCACCGCCCCACACCATCCAACCAAGGAATAGCCCCTCCCAGAACTCGTGCGGCTGCAGTCTTTCCTCGTTCATCTTTCGAACCAAAGCTAATCACTCCGAGGCCTGGAAACCTGGTCTTCAGCAGGGCTAGCACCCTTCCGAACGAATCAACCGGCCATTGCTTAGCGATTTCCTTCGCACCGCACTGCACTCCAACAATCGGAGTTGAGAGCCCTTTGAACGTATGCCTGACAATCTGATCTCCCCATGTCTCTTCCGTTTCCGATAAACTCAGGACCGGATAAGGCAGACTCATTTGAAGTCCCAACGATCGTGCGAGCTCTTGCTGACTTTGCAAGATAGACTTATCCCACCTCTTCTCCGCGTATACTGAGAACAGCCACCGCCTGGAAGGCAGTGCTTCGCCGACCATAAGATCTGCTCCCAGTGCCATCTTAACGGCAACGGCCGTGCTCATGGGGACGCCAGGCACCGCTATTAACATCTCTGCGGTCCCACGGAAGTCCATTCGCAACTTACATAGTCCCCTGAGCCCGTCATACCGGTTCTGAAGATAGATAGGTTCAATCCCTGAGACGTCATGTTGAATGAGCTGAAAATGTTCAGGGCTTCGAAACAACACCTTCACGCCACATTTATTCAGAGCCCATTGTGAAATTGATTGCAACAGAGGAAGGCTTAACACAACATTACCGAACCCATGATGATCTAGGACAAAAATCCCCCTCTGAACCTTTGAAAGAACATTACTCATTGATTTCTGCTCGCCAACGTCGCCGCTCGACGCATTGCAGGGTATTAGAGCCGACTATACTTGGGGGCGAGCTGCCCCCCATTAACAGGATCAATACACTAGCTTCACACAGGAGTGTCAGTACCGCGACAACAACGCCATCAATACTTCGCTCCCAGAATGTGAACAAGTGTATGAAGAGACAACTATAGAGAAAAACCGCAGGCTGGCCGAACTGCTGTTCGATAAGGTAGGCGTACGAAGACCTGACAAATATTCCACATAGCAACGCAAGCACCACCATCCCCCCGATATGCCCGTTGAGGTAGGCTTCCCCCAACAAAGTGGGCGCGGCAGCAGTCCCGGTCCCATAAAAGATATGGCCCAGGTATGTCTCTCCAAACTGCTGGGCAAAACCAACTGGTTTATCCGTCCATACCTGGCGAGGCACCCAGGCGAGTAACGCCCCAAGAATGGTGCGACCGTACTGAAAATCCATGACGTCTGGGGTATCTCTGATGATATAGGTCAGTGAGTCAATGCCTAAAAATCTGCTCAGGGCAGTCCTCACGAACATCACGCCGGCCTCTTCAGACGGCAGGTCGTCTCCGGAGAAGAAGGCGAGCAACTGATCGATCGTTTCAACCATCCGATCAATACCCCCGGCTTGACGGTAGACGTTGAACAACGGAAAGTTCAATACCGCCAGTAGTACAAACCCACCTATCACTCCTACACTCACTCGTTTTCTAAGGTAATGGACGGAAACTACCACGGCCAACAACGGTCCAAGAAACGCCGCTTTTGACCCCGAAATCAGGCCAAGGACTAGAACGAGCGGTAAAAGCACAAGGTACGTCAGAATCCGTCCGTTGTTGCTGACCAGGCATCGGGTCAACGCAATCCCGAATGCGAGCGGAAGAAACGCCACCCCTGCCGCCCAATATCCTTGCCCAGGCTCAGTAAGGGTGCGCTGTTTATCATCAATGAAGCTATCCCATCCCCCCAAATACTGTACGAGCAAAAACTGAGAAATCAGCCCTGCCCCGATAAACAGCGGTAGCAGAAGGGTCACTCGCTCACTGTTCCACCGCACCGGCAAGACAGGAAGAGCTCGAGCAAGACTAGGGCCTATGTTGGAATAGTACCCGGCCAGAAAGCACACCAAACTTGGAATCAAATACAGAACAGCAAGCGTGAACGCGTGCATGGTAAGAGCATCAAACGGCGGGGAGATAAATGCCGATCCAAGGGTAAGATCGAATACCGCTCGTACCACAAACAATAGGAGAAAGAAAGCGGACGCCCAATAAATCGGCTCAAAGACATCTCTCGCCCTTTTGAGTAGAAAGAGACCGAAGGGAATACCAGCAATACTGGTTAGCACCGCGAGAGCAAGATATAGAAACGGATCTTCCATAATTGCGAATCAACAATAGTGGGCCGCAATATGCTTGGCCGCCATTGCATTGGATGTTAGGCACCCGAGGTCGTTTTAACTAATGTTCGTGGATACTTTTGGCCCATCACATAGAAGAGGTAGCCCGCTTCGAGGAACACCTGAAGTACAACGGCGACAACATAGCTCCATATAAGCCCATTTCGTCCCATCCAACTAAATAACGTATAACTCAAGCCCATTTGTAGGATGTATCTGGCGGAATAAATGACTGACACCGCATGCCTTCGGCCGTCATTAAGGAGTGGCACCAGCAAGACCCTTGAGACGGCCTCGGCTGGTAACCCCCAGATGGCCAATTTCAATAAACTGCCGGTTACGCTTGCAACAGACGCGTCGAATTCGCCGCCTCCGAGGAGAACCTCGATGACCTCCTGTGAATGGCCATAAATCATTCCTGAGACTGAACCAGTCAGCAAAAGTAGCCCCGCACAGGAGGACAACAGAATATATCGGGCCGAAAGGAGATCCCCTGATCTCATATAACGGATGTAGCGCGGGCCAATGACCGAGGCGATGGGCTTAGCAACCAATATTGAAAGGGGATAAATAAGTGCGAGCGCATATGACAGCATAGCGATAGTTCCCACTCCATCTAAAGACCCAAGCCTCCGCAGATAGGCCAACGCTGCTTGAGCCAATATGGCGGTAAGGAGCAATCCCACCCCTTGATTCAGAATACTTCGAATCTCACCAGTTGCGTCGCCCAAACGGGGCTTGTAGTGAAACTTCGTAATCCGCCGAAACATGATCCAGATGAGAAGAAGCCCGCACGCGCCGAATACAGACAGCGAAATCGCGGTCCCATTGAGGCTGGGAGTATAGTCAAACAGCACCCATCCGCAGAGAAACCCTGATCGACTGATCAGCTGGCACAACTCAGTTCCCACAGGCGCTTGCCAGGCGGTGAGGATGGCACTCAGCAGCGAGCCAACCCCCAACACAACGACCAACGGCATAAACAACACGATGAGGTCCTGAACTTCGCGTTTCGCCGATGCCTGAAGGCCAGGAGCAAGCAGTTCCGTCAACTGGGCCGCAAACAGACTCGCCAGCCCTAGTACGCATGCGGCAAAAACAAGCAGGTAACTGAGAAGACTTGAAAACATCGCATTGGCTTGCTCACGATGACCTTCCCGTATAGTTGAGAATCTCGTCGTAATGACTGCCTCAAGAAACGTCACACCACTGACGCTCATCAACAGGAAGGGAACGGAGTAGGCGATGTCAAACGCGTCTTTATGTGCTGAGGCCCCCCAGTTGGAAGCGAGGAATTTGATAAACGCATAGCCGATCAGCGCATTCAGCGCAATTTGTGCGGTCAATGCCCAATGCCTGAGAATGTCTTGCTTGAAACTCGTTGTAAGCCACACGTTGATGACGAACTTTCTCGATTTCTTCCGGCGCCACTGAGACTTGGAGGATAGTAATGATATCGTCCAGCACCAGGCCAGTGGCGCTTATTCACTCTAAGGGATACAACGGCACCATCGCTATCCGTACCGCCTGAGCCCCCTAGCAACCTGGGTACAAACAGATAATTGACGCCAGGCCGACTTACTTCTTATCATCGCCACCCACACGTGAAACCACTGCCCACCCATCGCTTTGGCTATAGTCCGTTAGGGGCAGGCCTACTCATCGCGTTGACCCTACTGATTCCTCTCGATCTGCTCCGAGCCGAAGACCCTGCCTCCCCGACCACACCCCACGTATTCGACATGCGCCTGTCGACGACCACCTTTGTCCTCAATCTGGAAAAGCAGGGGCTGGAAGACAATACTTTTACCAACGGATTGGGTCGGGATACGACGCTCATCGGCAACCTGGTGAACGCCTCGATTTACAAACGCCTGCTCCCCACGCTTGAAGCCGAGCTCGGCGTCTTCGCCAACATGCCCTTCGGGCACGACCACGAAGTCTCACAGGTCCGTCCCATCGTGCGGTTGACCTATCAGCCGAACGATGAGATTACCGGCATCATCGGAACGCTTCGCGTACCCCATCAGGACTTCCACAATGCCGTCTTCTATCGCGGCAATCGCTTCCTGCGCCCAATCGAGCAGGGGGCTCAAATGCTAGTGGATTCTGCCCACTATCGGCAAGACCTGTTCATCAACTGGGAACAGGCTTTCCGCGGATCGACCCCCAACCGATACGATGTGGGGTATGCCGGGCAACTGAAGGTCGGCCCCTTGCATCTGAACGGCCAGGCCCATTGGGTCCGCAATGGACAAGCCCTGTTCAAGCTCGACCGATCGTTCCAGACAGGCGACAACCTCGTGGTCGCGGCCGGCCCGGAACTGGTCCTGGAACCATCCCGCTATTTCCCCGCTCTCCCGTGGTGGAATCAGATCGGTATCCGCTTCACCTACCTGACGAGTTACAACCAAGCCGACAACGGCTCCGATGCCATCCGCGGACGAGGGTACGAACTCCACACCTGGCTCGATCTCGCCGGCTGGCGCCCATACGTGGCCTTTTGGAAGGGCCGCAATTTTTTCAGCCAGCAGGGCGATCCCGAGTTTCGAGCCAGCAACTTTCCCGAGATCGGCCTGTCCAGATCGGTTCGCCTGGGAGACCGGGCCTCACTCGAATTCGGGGTGCAAGCGCGGCGCATCCGGTCCTTCTTTACCGAGGACGGGATCACTTACCTGACACGGGATTCGTTCAAATGGGTGAATCAGGAATACCTGATGTTCAATTGGGATTGGGATACCAATCATGCCGACCTGGCGGGCGACGTGTGGGCTTCGCTGTCACGCCCCTTCACCGACCGGCAGGACGATATCTCGAACCGTCGCTTCCAGATGAAGTTGGACGCCTTGACCTATGTGTATCACATCGATTACGCCGGCCTCGACCAGATCGATGGCCGGCCGGTCTCGACCCGGACCTTTGCCGGTCAATATTTGGCCCCGGTGCTCAGCTACACCCCCTCACCAAACGTACATCTGAGCGTAGGCCTGTTTGCCGGCCTGCCGGTGGGCGATCGGCAGCCGTTTCATACGGTGCAACCGATCCTCTCTGCCGAGTACGACATGATTCCCGATATGCGGCTGGTAGCCGGCACCCTGCATCGCAACCATCCCTTCGTGGATGCCGTCTTTAATGATGCGATGTTGTTTTCACGTCCTCTCGAACAGGGTTTCCAACTACTGGTGGATCGCACACATTACCAGCAGGACCTCTTCATCAATTGGAATCAGATCGAGACCTTTCAAAAAGCGGAGCGGTTCGATGTGGGCTATGCGGGGCGTGTCGCGGCCGGACACTTCTCACTCAACGGCCAGGTCTACTGGTCGCATTCCGGCGGCGCCCAATATTCTGAGGCTCGGACGTTCTTTGGACCGGGCCTTCCTCGCGATCGTCCGGCCGGAAACAATTTTCTCACCGCCTTTGGGCCGCAATTTACGTTTCAGCCCAGGCAATACTGGCCACACTTGACCTGGCTTCGAGAAATCGATGTCATGGCGCTCTATTTGACCAGTCAGAACGAGCCGACCCAAAGCGGCTCGCCGATCGTTCGTGGCCGTGGCTATCAACTGACGGCCGGCGTCAATGTGGACGGCTGGCGACCCTATGTGACGATCTGGCGAGGTGAGCATTTCGTCACGGAACGTGGCGATCCAGCCTACTATGCGGGCGATTTTACTGAATTCGGGCTGTTGAGAGATTTTGTGTTACCCGCAGGCTTCTCGTTGCGCCTTGGCGGATTTGGTCGAACGATTGATCGGCAGATCACCCACACCGAGTATGCGCTGTTGAATTGGTCGTGGGATCAGTCACCCTGGCAAGGGTTCTGTCAGCGCCCGACCTTGTTGCATCGGACCGAGTCTTCCTGCATCCAATTCTGAGATGCACTTCTCTCTTGCCACCTCGCGGGAAGCTCGTTAGAGTAGCAACCGAAGTGCCATGTCAACGCTTGTACCGGCAGGAGGATAAGTAATGCGCCGTGGGTTCATCGGTCTTTTGTTCATAGTCCTACTAGGGGTTCCGGTCACGACCCGAGCTGAAACGTATGTAGGTGCAGGACTCGGCATGAATGTTCCCAGCTTTGACACCACAGACGCAGGAAGAGTCTCCCTTCAGAGGGACCTTTTCTACGGCGGAAAGATCGGCCATTACTTCAACGACCGGGGCTACAATTGGTTCGGCCTTGAGGTTGACGCCTACCGGTCTACACCCGGCATCAAACAACAAACGCTTCCCACCTCCAGCAATCCGCTTTTGTCCGGAAGGATTCCCGGCGCCGACTTACAGGTTCACTCGCTGGCGTTTAATGCCTTGGTTCGAGTCACCGGGTATCAGTACAAAGTAGAGCCCTACGCCGGTCTTGGGATCGGCCTCAACGTCGGCAATATTTCCAGCGGGAATTTCAGGCCGGAAGCGTCCTTTGCCCCGAGCTTTAACGTATTGGCCGGCATCCGGTACTATATGACCGATTCGATTGCCCCCTTCATTGAATACAAATACAACTTCGCGCAATTCACATTTAACCGCAGCAACGTCACTGCCGACTATCGAGCGAACCTGTTCATGTTCGGCATCGCCTACCATTTCGGACGGTAACTCCTACCGGAGCTCGATCGTTATTCTTGCGAGCGCACATTTTTTCTGCCCCGGTTCCCGCCGGTCGTCGTTCCGCGGCACGCTGCTGCAGTACACGTCGCCCTCTATACGCCATCATGCTTGTCACAACGGCCCGATGCCCTAGCCCTCGGCACGCGACCCGCGGAAGTCTTGTCCGGCCTTGATGTACGCGAGAATGCTGGACTTCGGGACCTTCAAGGTCTGGAATGCATGCCGAATCAGAGTATGTGCCCCCTCGACTTCGGGCAGAATGATTTCCGTCGCACCCACGTGCCTGAGGTCTTCCGCTTCCCTGAATCCATGCGCCCGGACGAGAACAGATATGTTCGCATTCAACCCGCGCAGCCGTCGCACGGTCAAGGATGCTTCGTGGATCACCGGGAGTGCCACAATCACCAACGCGGCTCGCTGAGCTCCGGCTGCGTGCAGCAATTCGGTTTGCGAAGCATCTCCGTACACACACGAGATGCCGCGCCGCCGCAACTGCCGCACGATATCGGGGTCACGTTCGATCACCGTGTAGGGAATCTCAAAATGGTCGAGGGCCAGTCCCACCGTGCTGCCCATGCGACCGAAGCCGCATAACACCACGTGTCCCGCCTGTTCGTCTTGAACGCCCCCTTGGGCCGGCACGGCAACCCGCCCCATTCGAAAATGCAAGGCCGCGATCCATCTCGGCGCATAGCGCACGAGGGGCGCGTTCAACAGAATACTCAACAGCGAGGCGGCGAGGGTGGCATTATAGACATCCTCGCCCACATGGCCTGCCGTTTTGGCAACCTGCACCAGCACAAACGAAAATTCGCCGATCTGCGTGAGCCCGGCGCCCACAAGCAGTGCAGTGCCCCATGCATAGCGGAAGAGCCGAACCACCAGCGCCCAGATGACGAATTTCCCGACGATAATCAATCCAAGCATGAGCGCGAGCAACGGAAGATTGCCCCACACCACACGGGGGTCGATCAGAATGCCGATGGTCACAAAAAAGAGGGCCACGAAGGCATCGCGTAAGGACAGGAGCCGGGCGAGCGTTTCATGCCCATACTCCGACCCGCTGATAATCAATCCGGCCAGAAACGCCCCGAGGGCGAGAGATAATCCTGCCATCTGTGTCACGGCCGCCGTGCCGATGCCCAGGGACAACGAGACCAAGAGAAACAGTTCGGCATTTTGTGTTTTGGCAATCCGCGTCAACAGGGGCGGAATCGCTTTGGCCGTGAGGTAGGAAAAGGGGACCAGAATCAGGACGGCCAGCCATAACGCCTTTCCAATGGTGGCGAAGCGCCCCGGTTCCAGCGCGCCCAGCGCCGGAAGCAGCACGGTGAGGACGACGACGGCCAGATCCTCCACCAGCGTGATCCCGATCATGACTCGGCCATGTTTGGCCCGCAGATCTCCGCTGTCCAGCAGTAGCCGCGCCAACACCATCGTACTGGCGACTGACACGACCGACCCGATCACTACGCTTTGAATCATCGTCCATCCCACCAGATGACCGATTCCGACCGACAGGAGAATGGACAGGACAATGCCGAGCGGTCCTCCTACGAGAGCCACCCAGCGCACGCGTAACAAGTCGTTGAGCGAGAATTCGATGCCGATGCTGAACATCAGGAGGATGACGCCGATCTCGGCGAACAATTCGAAACTATGGACGTCCGAAATGGAAGGACCGGGCGTGAGAGGGCTGATCAGAATGCCGCCGAAGACATATCCGAGAATCAACGGCTGACGAAGGAGATAGGCCGATGTCCCACCCACGACAGCAGCGATGAAAACATACGCAAGATCTCTGAAGAATATGGGATCAGGGGTCATGGATCCTTTCAGACAAAAACATCGTCCTCTGCAGGCTAGCAGGCCTCTGCGAAAAATATCTGCGGCCCATCTTTAACACATCTCGTCACACCGGGGTCGAATGGACCATCCCTAGCCCCACGCACGAAACGAAGGTATGCGAGTACGTAGTGCGCGCTGAGCATTCCCGACATGCTCTCACAAGCGGCACGCAAGTGCCCCCACACCAGCCCTTGCATGACCGTCACTGGTCCATCTGCCACCTGACGGTAGCGACTCACTGTCCCTATTCTAACGATTTCCTGACTGATGGCGTAAGGTTCCGAGTTCCACCGATCACACGATGTCGAACCCTGAGTGTCTCTTGTGCCCATCTCGGCTGCAACTGACACAGCAGTGGAGAAGGCACGCCCGCGAGCATAGGCGTTCAAAGAGGCAACTGGAACCGCGAGCACAACAGGGAGTAGGGACAGCAGAGGACGGAGCAGAATCCGGTCGGCATCACCGAACGCTCTGACATACCAGCGGAAGGGTTGGAGGCGCCGGGCGGGTTCGAACCGCCGCATCGCAGTTTTGCAGACTGCTCCCTTAGCCACTTGGGTACGGCGCCACGGATCGGATTATAGAAGGGGGAGCTTCAGGAACTCAACCGCGAAGAGCGGAGAAACGGAGGAATTTTCAGAGAAAACAGCCGGTGACCAGCGTAAGACCGACTAGGGCTTGCTCGGAAGCACGGGAATGTCGCGGACGATGGTCGACTGTTCATCCGGCATGTGGCCCATCAATTCCCAGCCTGCTTCCGGCTGTCCGTCCGACGACGACCCGTTGTGCGTGGCGCCAGCCGCCTCAGCCTCTTTTTCTTTCGCCAGCTGTTCGACTTCGTGAATGAGGGTGTCCATGAGTTCGTCCATGGGCACCTTGCGCATCAGCTTTCCCTTCTTGAAGAGAATGCCTTTGCCTTCGCCGCCGGCAATGCCGATATCCGCTTCCTTGCCTTCGCCGATGCCGTTGACTACGCAACCGAGGACGGACACATTGAGCGGCGTCTTGATATGGCCGAGCTTCTTTTCCAACTCGTTGGCCATACGCACCACATCGATCTCGACCCGGCCGCAGGTCGGGCAGGCGATGACATTGATGCCTCGATGACGCAACTCCAGCGACTTTAGAATTTCGAAGCCAACTTTGACCTCTTCCACTGGATCGGCGGCAAGCGAGACGCGTAGCGTGTCACCAATACCCTGAGAGAGCAGCCAGCCGAGTCCGATGGCGGACTTGACCGCACCGGTCATCGCCGTGCCCGCTTCCGTTATACCGATGTGGAGGGGATAGTTGGACTGAGTCGAGAACAGATAGTAGGCATCGATCGCGTGATGCACGTCGGACGCTTTGAGCGACACCTTCATATTGGTGAAGCCTTCGTCTTCCAGCGCATGGACAGCGTTTAAGGCCGATTCGGACAGGGCTTCCGGTGAAGGCCACCCATACTTATCCAGCAGCGGCCGCTCGAGCGAGCCGCCGTTCACACCGACGCGCAGGGGAATGCCACGCTCGTTCACAGCCTTAATTACTTCCTGCACTTTCCACCACGCCCCGATGTTGCCGGGGTTGATACGAACACAATCGACGACTTCGGCAGCTTTGAGAGCCAGACGATGATCGAAGTGAATGTCGGCGATCAACGGCACCGTCATCGCGGCCTTGATCTTCGGCAGCGCGTCCGCCGCCGCCTCGTCCGGTACGGCGACACGAATAAGCTCGCAGCCGGCGGTTTCCAATTGCCGGATCTGCTCGACGGTCGCCTTCACATCACGCGTATCGGTCGAGCACATCGACTGGACCGAAATCGGCGCATCACCGCCGATCTTGACCGATCCCGCCTGAATCTGCCGCGTTTTTTTCCTGGTGATATGCATAGGTCTGTCAGCCTGTCGCGTTGCGCTTCGGTCTATTAGCTGCCCTGTTCATCGCCGTGCGGCAAACTGCCGACGAGGGAAGCCAAGCGAGCGGCATCGTCCGCCACCACACCGGCTCCGAACAACTGTTTCACGCTGCTATAAATGCCGTCGGCTGTGAGACCATACCGTTCACGCAACAGATCCTGTGGCCCTTGCTCGATATACCAATCCGGTAACCCGAGGACCTTGGTGCGCAGCATGACTCCGGCTTCGGACAGGGTCTCCAAGACGGCCGAACCGAAGCCGCCCATCTTGCAGCCTTCTTCCACCGTCACCAGACAACGGACGTTCTTTGCGGTCTTCAGAATGAGTTCGCTGTCCAGCGGCTTCGCAAACCGGGCGTTGACCACGGCGGCAGAAATACCTTCCTGAGCCAACCGCTCAGCGGCCTTCATCGCCGGCCAGACCGTGACACCGATCGCGACGATCGCCACATCCGTCCCTTCCCGCAACAACTCACCCTTGCCGATCGGCAGAACGGTCGGTTCAGGGTCCATCGGCACACCGAGGCTGACACCACGTGCGTATCGCACGGAAGCCGGCCCATCGAAACTCACGCAGGTCTTGATCATGTGCTGCAATTCGTTCTCGTCCTTGGGCGCGGCCACGACCATGTTCGGCACGTGCCGCAGGAAGGCGAAATCGAAGGCGCCATGGTGCGTTGTGCCGTCTTCGGCCACGAGACCACCACGGTCGATGCAGAACGTCACCGGCAAATTCTGGGTGGCCACATCATGTACGACCTGATCGTAGGCCCGTTGCAAGAATGTGGAATACAGCGCCACGACTGGCTTCATGCCCTGCGTCGCCATACCTGCGGCAAAGGTGACCGCATGTTGCTCGGCAATACCCACGTCATAGATCCGATCCGGGAACTCTTTTTCAAACGCATTCAAACCGGTGCCTTCACACATCGCGGCGGTGATCGCCACCACTCGCTTGTCGTGACGCGCGACCTTGACCAAGGCATCGACGGCCATGCTGGTGTAACTGGGACGCACGGCTTTTTTGGCCGGCACGCCCGTTTCACGCACAAACGGCGGGCAGGCATGGAACCACACGGGGTTGTCCATGGCGGCCTGGTATCCCAAGCCCTTTTTCGTAATCACGTGCAGGAGGACCGGGCCCTTCATTTTCAGCACGTTTTCCAATGTCGGCAGCAGGTGTTCAAAGTTATGTCCGTCAATCGGCCCAGCATACTGGAAGCCCAATTCCTCGAACAACAGACCGGGGAGAATCGCACCCTTGGCCAACTCCTCGGCCCGGCGAGCGATCTTTTGCATTTCGGCCCCGATGTGAGGAATTTTCCGCAGAAGCTGGCCGGTTTCTTCGCGCATGCGGCCGTAGAATTCACCGGTGAAGGTCCGATTCAGGTAGGCGGAAATCGCGCCGACGTTTCGGGAAATCGACATCTGATTGTCGTTGAGGACGACAATAAAATCCTTATTCGTCCCGCCGGCGTGGTGCAAGCCCTCGAGTGTCATGCCCGCCGTCATCGCCCCGTCGCCAACGACACAGACGACTTTGTGCTTTTCGCCACGCTGCTCGCGGGCTTCCACCATGCCGAAGGCGGCCGAGACGCCGGTGCCGGCGTGTCCGGCATTGAAGGTGTCATAGGCGCTCTCTTCGCGCTTGCAGAAGCCGCTCAACCCGCCGTATTGCCGCAGGGTGTGGAACTGTTCCCGGCGTCCGGTGAGGAGCTTGTGGGTATACGCCTGATTGCTGGTGTCCCAGACGATTTTATCTTTCGGCGTGTCCAGGAGGTATTGCAATGCGACCGTCAATTCCACGACACCCAGATTGGAGGCCAGATGCCCCCCGACATTCGAAACCACCGCAAGGATTTGCTCACGAATCTCCTGGCAGAGTTCCGGAAACTGTTCAGGGGACAGTCGCTTCAAATCAGCGGGACTGTGGATATTTTTTAGCAGAGACATTGCACAATCTCCTTGTCAAAGCATGACAATTGGACGCAGGTATTCATATTCGTGGAAAACAATCGTCTTGAGAAGGTCGTGGCGAAGCAGCGAAAGAAGTTCGTACAAATCGCCTCATCCTCACATATGGGAACGTCTGTGTCAAGATTCTGCTGTGCTCTGAGCCATCCATCCGGCGGCTCTACGACCGGAACCGGTACGTAAGCACCGTCGACAGGGTGAAATCGGCGGCGCTGCCGGTGATGAAGTCCAGATTTTCGACCCCGTACACTTGCCAGAGCAGACTGGGCAGCACCCGATAGCTGATTCCCAGCACGGACTCAGTCACCCCCCTGTCCAACACACGGGTTCCGGTGCCGTGAAAGGGCGGAGAATAATAGTCGAACTGCGCCGTGATGGAAAAATTCTCCGTCCAGAGATATTCCACGGCAACCAAGCCGGTGACGACCGGTTGCAGGGCAAGTCCCGCGATCCGTCCCGTCGGAAAAATGCCGTTCACGTTGGCGTACAGAATCCAGCCGGTCGCGAAGGTTTTGTCGAGGGCCAGTCCGATGCCGGCATCCGGGTGGCCACTCCCGAATACTTGTCCGGTGTCTCCCGTCGGGGCTTTGATCGCCATACGGATCGACAATGCCGGTTGACTCGCGGTTTCTTGCAGCACCTGGTACTTGCCATAGAATGAGATATCGCCTAATCCTGTGGCATTCTCCGATCCCTGAAACAGCGTGCGGTCGCCATTGGAGATGTTGAAGGCGTACCCGGTGTCCCGCAAGGCCTTCCGCGGAGGAGAGACCCCGGTGGTGCCTCGCTCCACCCCGAGAATCGCACCTTCCATAAATCCCCTGTACCGATGGTAGGCCGGGATTTCAGCGCCCAACTCCAATCGATCCGTGAGGCCATATCGAAGAAACAGCCCAGCCCGGACGGTCTCGAACTTCATCGTCACATCGGCCTGTTCCTCCCGATCCCGGGCAATCGTGGCGGTGTTGGCCGCTTCGAGACGGATGTCGAAATCGCCCTTGCGCAGGACCGCCGCTCGCTCGCCAGACATCGCCAGCACCAGTTGGTCGAGGGCTTGAAAGTTTCTGACGGGAAAAGGACCAAACCCTTCGGCCTCAGCCAGGAGCGGCAGGCCGCAGGAAAGCCCAATGATGCAGAACCAATAGACGAGATGCCGCATGAGTCATACCCGGCCGTTCACTCAGGCGCTTAATAAGGAAAGTCCAACCCGGCGAAAATCGCTCCGCCTTCACGGCTGTATCCATAATCCAGACGGCCGACGACGTTCGGACGCACAATCGCTCGAAAGCCGACGCCTGGCGTCATCCGGTAATCTTGAAAACTCACATCCTTAAAGGAGTTAAACACCTGGCCCGTATCCAGAAACGGGGCGAGTTCAAAATCCGCGGTCACGCCCGCCAGCTTGGTGCGCAGGATATGAATCCGCTCTTCGATACTGAAGGCGATCAGATGTTTGTCGATATACCGATCCATTCCGAACCCTCGGAGATTGTTCTGCCCGCCCAGGGACGATTGTTCGAAGAACGGCACTTGCGAGCCAATCGTGGCCTGCAGATCGGCCCGGACGACCAGGATGGCACGCTTAGATTCACTGGGGAACAACTTTTTCACTTCGATTTCGTACCGCGAATACACGGGGTGGTCGCCATTTTTGATATTTTGATTCAGCTCGGCATAGGCCATGACGGACATGCCGTCGGTGGGCGTGACCAGGCTGTCACGGGTGTCGTAATAAAATGAGGCGCGATGGCCGACAATGATCGACTCGCCCTGGATGCCGTCGACCGTGGGAAATTGCTCGACTGAAAACGGGAGATCGGTGGCGCCACGCTGGAGCTGTACCTGCCGAACCCGCTGCCCGACCGACACCTGCGTCACTTCATTCGCATAGAGGCCGAGCCGCCAGTAGGCACGCGCTTCTCTCGCGGTGTAGTTGGATTCATCGGCCTGCACCGTCGATTGGCCGAGCCCGAAAAATCGCGAGGTGGCATTTTTAAAGAAGGTGCCGCCGAAGTTCAGAAAGTACTGCCCGTTCCCGAAGGCGGGATCGACATAGTCGAACAGCACCTTGCGTTCGATTTTCTCCGTCAACGAGGCGATCAGCTTCATCTGCCGCCCCCCGGGGTCGTACTTAAAGAGATTGAACACCGCCCTGCTGCCGACAATCGAATTCTGAATCAGCATCGGCGCCATGAGGTACTTCAATTCGCCGTCCGGATCGGAGATCAGAATCGGCGCAATCAAGCCGGCGTCGTTCCCGTCGTTTTTGCTGGTCGAGACCGACGGAACAGGGAAAATTTGAGTGTCGGCCCCTGCTGGCGCCGGAGAGCTCAGGAACAGGAGTCCGGCCAGCGCCAGGAGAAGACGGATCGACGAAAAATAATGTCGCTGCATGGCGCTCGCCGGAACGGTCGCTCTCTATTGACACTACTGAGCTTTGATCTTCTCGGATTTCTTGCGGAGCTGGTCAACGAGGTCGGAATACGAGGAGGTGTGAAGGATCTTCGTAAATTGCCCGCGGTAATTGTTCACCAGACTGACGCCATCGACCACGACATCGTACACATGCCAATCGTCACTTTTGTTCAGGAGCCGGTAGTCCATGGGAATTTCGGTTTTGCCGGACAACACCTTTGTTCGCACTTCTGCATACTCTTTCTCCGTGCGTTCATTCAGGTATTGCACACCCTCGCCCGAATAGGTCTCCACTCGATCGGCATAGGTATTGGTCAACAACGTTCGAAACAAATCGACGAACTCCTGCTTCTCTTTGTCCGACAATTGATTCCACTGCGCGCCCAACGAACGCCGCGACATTTCGGAATAGTCGAATCGCGCCGCGACGACTTTCTCCAGGCGCTGCCGCCGGTCTTCATGTTTGGCCGGGGCTTTCAGTTCCTTATCGTTCAAGATCCTGAGGACCTCATCGACTGTTCCTCGGATCGATTCCGTGGCCGGACCGGCCATCACGGACGACAACCCGCCCACGAACAGTTGCAGCGCCAACACGACACCCACGACCATCCATCGCCTTGCAGACATTCCAACACCTCTCCTGTGAGTGGTGACCGCCTCGCCCCACCGGCCCGGTTTGAGCATTGCCCTGCTCTGACACATGTGCCGATGAGATCAGTTCACCTTGCCATGCACATACTGGCTAACCAATTCCTCCAGATCAAGCCCTGACTCCGTATCACGGATTTTGTCACCGGGCTTCAACGGATCACCACCTCCGCCCACGGAGAGCGCGAGGTACTTGTCACCGATGATCCCTCGAGTTTTGATGGAGGCAATGGAGTCCGAATACAATTTCACGCCGTCCTGGATCGCCAGCGCCACGATCGCGCGATCGCTGTTGAGGCCGATGGTGCGGACCCGGCCGACCTCGACCCCGGCAATTTCCACCGATGCGCCCGGCTTAAGCCCGGACGCCGACGTAAACTCCGCCTCGATCGGATAATTGTGCCCGCCGATGACCTCCAACTTGCCCAGCTTGATCGAGAGATATCCCAGGCAGGCAATCCCGACAAGCACAAAAATCCCGACCATCAATTCCAATTTTGCACGTTCCATAACGTCTCCTATCAGCGGCCCTCGGCCTGCAAGGCTTTCGGTGCGACCGTGCCTCCGACGAATATGAACTCGCGAATCTCTTCATCGGTCGTCTTCACAAACTCGCTCGAGGGGGCCATCTCGGCAATTCGGCCATTTTTCAGCATGGCCACGTAGTCGGAAATCCCGAAAATTTCAGGAATCTCATGACTGACCATGACGGCGGTGAACCGGAATTGTTGCTGCATCGCCACGATCAAATCGTGAATAGACTTGGCCAGCAGGGGATCGAGTCCGGTCGTCGGCTCGTCGAACAGAATGATCTCCGGCTCCATGACCAACGCGCGGGCCAAGCCGGCACGTTTACGCATCCCGCCGCTCAGCTCAGCGGGAAACTTGTGCCCCATGCCTTTCAACCCCACTTGCTCGAGCTTCTCCTCAACCCGCCTGGTGACCGTGTCGCCCTTCAACCGGAGTTTTTCCCGGAGAGGAAAGGCGACGTTTTCAAACACCGTCATCGAATCGAATAGTGCCGCGTTTTGAAATAACATAGCGAACTTCTTGCGGACCTCATTGAGGGCCTGGCCTTTGAGGTGCGCGATGTCTCTGCCGTCGATCAAAACCTGTCCACGGTCCGGCTGTAGGAGGCCGATGATATGCTTGAGCAATACACTCTTTCCTGAGCCGCTCCCTCCGATGATCGTCGTCAACTTTCCCTCGGGAATGGTCAGGTCCACTCCCCGCAACACCGGCTGCTTGCCGAAAGTCTTCTCCACGCCGACTAGTTTAATCATTGCACGTTCCGGAATTGTTCTCGACTGTTCGTTCGAAGCCTGTGGCTGATTGTTTTAGAGCAAGACCGACGTCAGAAAATAGTCCCATACCAGGATCAAGACGGCAGACAGCACCACGGCTTCAGTCGTCGCGGTGCCCAATCCTTCGGCACTGTGTTTGGTATGAAACCCCTTGTAGCAGCAGACCCAACTGATCAACAGGCCAAAGCTGATGGATTTGAGGATGCCGCCATAGACATCCTTCCACTCCACTGCCGATTCGATCGAACTCCAGTACGCGCCCTCGTTGCCGTTCAGCAGCTGCACGCCGACGACGTAGCCGCCGTAAATGCCAACGACGTCGAACAGGGCGACCAATAACGGCACGGCAATCAGACTGGCAACGAGCTTCGGGCCGATCAGATACTGCAACGGGTTGATGGCCATTGTGTCCAAGGCATCGATCTGCTCGGTGATCCGCATAATACCGATTTCAGCCGTCATGGCCGATCCGGCGCGGGCCGTGACCATCAGCGCCGCGAGCACCGGCCCCAACTCACGAATGATGCTGAGCGCCACGGCGGAGCCGAGCACGGCTTCCGAACCGAATTTCCGCAGCGTGTAGTACCCCTGAAGGGCCAGGACCATGCCGGTAAAGACGGCGGTGAGCACGACCACGAATGTCGATTTGTAGCCGATGAAATTGAGCTGCTTGACGATTTGATAGAACCTGAACGGCGGACGGGTCAACCACGCAAAGGACGAGAGGACGAACAACATCATTCGCCCCATCTGCTCCGTCAGATCGATGGTAAACCGTCCGATGCGAGCAATACCTTCCACGCCTCGCCCTCCTCTTCTCTTCCAAACCGGACGCCAACCTCGCGTCGCTTCCGGTCAACCGGTGCCTTCACGCAGCGCATGATCGGCACAGGCGCGATACACAGCCGTCAACTGCGCGCCGGCGACCCGGCTTTGCACTCGAAGACGATTGAGCCCGATCAGGCTCGATGGATGTGCCAGACACGCGACGACACCCTTCGCCCATTCAGATGGCCTGAGAAACAGGTTGAAGTCAAGCGGCAGACCCTCATCCTCGAGATCAGAGACCGTGCGCACGATCACAAAGGGAATCCGATGCTCTGCAGCCACCAATCCCAAGGCGGCACTTTCCATGTCGAGGCCGATACTGCCCGCTCGTCCGGCGACTGCGCGCTTTTCCTCCGCGAGGCAAAGTACACGCGGCACCGTGACAAAACCTCCGCTTCGCATCGGCAAATCTTTCCTCTGGACCGCCTGCTTCACCCAATCGACCATGGCCGGATCGCACAGCACAGGAGGTCCCGCTTGCGCCCCGTTTTCCAGGATCACCTCCGTGCCAATCAACACGTCTCCAATGCCGGCCGGTCCAAGGGCACAGGCAAATCCCGTGGACCAGATGGCCGACAGCGTCTGTTCCGCTAGGATGCGTGTGGCAGTTGCCGTCGCTCGCTCGGGACCCACCCCCATAGGGATGATGCACCATTCGACTGACGCCTGGCGGGCCACCACACAGCGGATTCCGCCGACGACTCGAACCTCGCTCGCCGAAAAGGCGTGCCGCACGGCGGTCAATTCCCATCGGGTGGCGACAAAGACACCGATCGTGGTCACAGCGGCTCCCGATGACGGATGACAGGGGGAAATGGACTCGATGAACATCCACGGTCAGCGAGGCGACCGGAACTGTCCTGATTGATAGGCCAGCTGTCGCAATTCATCCGCCCTCGTCGTTCCACGAGTCTTCAAATTGCGATACATGGCCAGCGCCCAGAGGGGGAAGTATTGGCAATACCAATGATAACGGAGGTAGAACACGCGAGGGAAACCGGTTCCGGTATGGCGTACCTCTTCCCATGACCCGTCCTTCCGCTGATTTCGAATGAGGTAGTGAATACCTCTGGCCAGGCTGAATGAGTCTGTGACACCACCGGCCATGAGGGCCAAGAGCGCCCAGGCGGTTTGCGACGGGGTACTCTCGCCACGTCCGCTTTCCGCCACATCCGCATAGGACAGGCAGGACTCGCCCCAGCCGCCGTCGGGATTTTGCTTCGACTCGACCCAACTGACCGCGCGACGGATGTACGGAGAGGAGAGGTCTTCGCCGATGGCGCGAAGCCCGGACAACACCGACCAGGTACCGTAAATGTAATTGACGCCCCAACGACCATACCAGCTGCCGTCCTGCTCCTGATCGTTTTTGACAAACGTCAGCGCCGAAGCCACGGACGGATGCGTCCAGTCATAGCCCAGCGTCGCAAGCATTTCGAGACAGCGTCCCGCCAGATCAGCCGTACTGGGATCC
The DNA here is from genome assembly GCA_009594865.1 of Nitrospira sp. Taxonomy (GTDB): domain Bacteria; phylum Nitrospirota; class Nitrospiria; order Nitrospirales; family Nitrospiraceae; genus Nitrospira_A. The sequence goes on from VOPT01000040.1 coordinate 50,827, forward strand.
AACAAGGCGCGATGGTCCGCAAAAGGAATGTAGTTGAAGACGATCCGATTATTGTCGACGTCGTACGCGCCCCATCCTCCGTCCGATCCCTGCATCGCCGTCACCCATCGGCATCCGCGACGAATCGCCAACCGCTGTTGATCTTCATCCGGCAGACGCACTTTGGCCAGGGCCATCAGCACCACCGCCGAATCGTCGACATCCGGAAACAGCTCGTTCTCAAATTGAAAATACCATCCGCCCGGTTCCGCACCGGGAGAGGAAATAATCCAGTCTCCAACAGTCTTCGTTTGTTTGGACAACAACCAGGTCGCCGCTTTCTGCAACGCCGGATGATCCTGCGGCATACCGGCTTCAGATAGCGCATTGATGAGCAAGGCGGTATCCCAGATCGGAGAATGGCAGGGTTGCAGATGCAACGCATCGACACATTGCCCGTTGTCCATCACGGTGTCGTGAATTTCGAGTTCTTCGATCTCCCGCATCGCTTTGACGACCAGGGGATCGTCATTCTTATAGCCCAGGCAATTCAGAGCCATCACCGAATTGGCCATGGCGGGATAGATCGCACCGAGACCACCGCTGCCCTTCATATGATCGAGCATCCAGTTCTCAGCGCATTTGAGCGCTTTCTGGCGGACCCACTCAACCGGCGAGCGATCATAGACCTTGAGCAACGCGTCGAGATTGATGAAAAAGTTTCGGGCCGTAAACCAGGTCCGGTCCTTTTTGAATGGAAGGACCGTGCTGTAGTCAATCTCTGCCGGTGGTTGCGTGTACAGCTCGTCGATACCCTGCTCAGGTGGCACATCGCACTGGGGCCGTTTCGCGAAAATGATCAAGAGCGGAATGAGGACCGCACGCGACCAATAGGAGATGGCGTAGATGCTGAAATAGAATCGCTTCGGCAGCAGCATGATTTCCGGCGGCATGCTGGGAACGCCACGCCAATCGTACTGACCGAATAAGGCCAATGCGATTTTCGTGAACACGTTGGCCGCCGGCACCCCGCCCTTGTCGAGGATGCAGGTTCTGGCATTCGCCATGAACGGCTCGTCCGCGGACACGCCGGAGAGCTTCAAGGCAAAGTACGCCTTGACGGAGGCGCTGATATCCGCAGGTCCCCCGTGGTAAATCGGCCAGCCTCCGCAGGGCAGCTGCGCGGATTTCAAATAGCGGATCACCTTGCGCTCGCGCTCCGGGTCGACGCAGTTCATGAACCGCCGCAACATCAGATATTCGGAACTCAGCGTCGTGTCGGCTTCCAGTTCAGCCACCCAAAAGCCTTCAGCAGCGTCCTGTCTGGCGAGAAACCAGGCCTGACTCTTCCGGATCGCTTCTTCCAGCGCTTCGAGTTGACCGGTGGTATGGGACGGGGCCCGCTTGGCGCCATCACTGGCCTGAGCGTCGGGCTTGCTGGAGACGAGGCGCAGCACCGGCGCAGAGGCAAAGTCGCGTGCAGCCCTGATTCGGCTTGGCACCGACACCAGCAGACTATCGGACAGACGACTGAACAGGTTCTTAAGAAGTCGCATAGCGTGTTGCCGTGAATCAGCCAGAGACGGCGGGATCGATAGTCGAAACGGTTCCATCAATCAAGCAGTGATCACATGAAACCGCACAGTACCATGCATAACCATTAGCAAGACTGTATAACAAACTGCTTCAGGCCAGTCAAGGGAAGTGGCCCTCGATGTGCGTCCTAAGTGCGCGTTTGAGTTGAAGACTGAGCGCGCTGCTTCTCCGGCACGGTCTTCCTTAGGCCGGCTGCAAATCGCCGAGCCTGACCGAGATCAAGGTCGACACGCCGGGCTCTTCCATCGTCACACCGAAGAGCGAATCGGCCATCGCCATCGTCCGCTTGTTATGCGTGATGACCATGAATTGAGCAGTCGAAGACAGGCTTCTCAATACGCCCGTGAACCGCCCGATGTTTTCTTCGTCGAGCGGCGCATCGATTTCGTCCAGGATGCAGAACGGGGTCGGACGGATCAAGAAGCTGGCAATCAACAGCGCCATCGCCGTCAACGTCTTTTCTCCGCCGGACAACATCGTAATACTCTTCAACCGTTTGCCCGGCGGTTGCGCCACGATCTCTACACCGGGCTCGCGGGCTCCATTGTCTTCAACCCCTTCCTCCAACGGCTCCTCCACCAACTGCAACTCCGCGCGGCCACCGGGGAAGAATTGCGCAAACACATCCCGAAACTTTTGCTGGAGTTCGTTGAAGGTGTCCACGAACATGTCTTTGGTCGTCCGGTTGATCTTCTGGATGATCTCCTTAAGCGACGCAATGGACGTGGAGAGATCCTGCTCCTGAGTCGTCAAGAACTGATACCGTTCTTCCAATTCACGATGTTCATCGATCGCCGCAAGATTGATAGCGCCCATGCGGTCCAACCGTTCGCGGATCTTCTGAATCTGTTCCCGCAACTGCGGCGTCTCGAGCAGAGAGACCGGCGCGGCTGGCGCTTCTCCTTCAGTGACGGACGGCTCCTCAGTCGGTGCCACGAGCAGGGTCGCCGGATCGATCTGATACGTGCCGGCCAGCGTGCTTTCGATGGTAGAGAGGTGCGCCTTGACCTCGGCCTTCCGCACCTCAGCGGTCATGCGGCGATCATGCAGGACCGACAAGCTCTGCCGCACGGTGGTGAGGGTTTCTTCGACCGCATGTAATCCGCTCATTTCCTCTGCCTGACGTTCCTGCGCCGCGATGAGTTCAGACTTAATCCCATCCACCTCGGCACCCAGCTCGCGGCACAGCGCCTCCTGCCTCGTTTGCTCCTCGCGACTGTTCTCCGTGGCCTGCACTAATCCGGCCACTTGCTCTTCGAGTTCGGCGACCCTCCGCTGTGCGGCATCGAACCGTTGCGTCAACCGTGCGATATCACTGTTGGCATGATCGCGGCGTCCGCGCATGCTCTCGAGCGATAACCGCACTTCGGTCAACCGCTGCTGAATTGCCAGCCCTTGGCTCTCGATGACCACCAGCCGTTCACGGATCTGAAGCAACCCGTTTTCCTGGCCGAGCTTCTCTGCCACCCATTGCTCAAGTTGAGCCTGACTGGATAGCAACTGTTCCTTCAATCGTGCTTGTTCAGCCAAGCCCCGCTGCAGTTCTTCGCCCAGCATGTCCATCCGCCGATGCAACTCTCCGCGCTGGCGCTCCACGTTCGTATCGTCTTTCTGAAGCGACAACTCCAGCATCTCGGCCTCGCGAATGGCCCTGCCCAGCTGCTGCTCCTCTTCACGCCCCAGACCCAGCGCAGATGCCGCCTCTTCACGTGCCACACGCGCGAGCTCCAGCGCGTGCACGGCTTCCGTGCGGCGAGCTTCCAACTCCAGCACTTCCCGCCGCCGCTGCAGGAGCCCCGCACCGGCACTGGTTCCGCCGCCAGTCATGACGCCGGCTGCATCCAACGTCTCGCCGGATAACGTGACATAGGTCGGACCAGCCGGAGCCGGCCACTGATGCTGTTCCCACAATTGCAGCGCCACAGCGAGAGATTCGACAATCACGATGCCATCAAACAAATAACTCAAGGTGGAAGCGGATGCGCCTTCCGCCCTGATGACATCGATGGCGCGCCCCACGACTCCCGGCTGCCCATTGAGCGCAGGCCACCAGGAGGCTGCAGAATCCGCCGCCGCCTGGTCGGTCGCCCACCGGATCTGTTGCGGGATGAACGCCCCGCGTCCGAGTTCCTTCCCCTTTAGAAACTCCACCGCGCGGCCGGCGGCTGCTGGTTGATCGACCAACCAGCCACGTACCCGTTCGCCGAGGATCGTTTCCACCGCACGATCGAGGCCGGGCGGAATCACGAGCCACTCAGCCAGCGCCTCTCGCACCCCATCGCAGGTTTTCAGCGCAGTGCCTTCTTCTTCCCCTTCGCGTCCATATCCCATCTCCTCCCGCACGACACCTTGCAAAGCACCCAGGCGGGATTCCACCGCAGCCACATCTTCAGAGAACCGGACAATATCGCGATCCAGGCCCGTGATCTGCCCGCCCAGTCCTTCGATGCGCTCGATCGCAGCCTGGCGTTCAGCCATGAGCCCTTGAATGCGCTGACTCGCTTCTTCCCGCTGCGCCGCCAGCAGTTCCCGCTGCTCATCCAAGCCGGCGACTTGCGCGACCATCTGCTCCTGCTCACGCGAGACCCGTTCCGCACGGGCTGAGGTTTCCTGCTGACGCGCGGTGACCTGCGCAAGGCTCTGCTCCGTATTGGCTACGAGGACGGCGAGATTCAGGACATCCTTGCGAGCCCGCTCCTCTTCACTGACGGCGGCGGCCCGATGCCCCGCCAAGGCTTTGGCTTCGGCATCCGCCTGTTGGAACTGGGCTTCCTGCTCGACAATGTCGCCGTCCAGTTGCAGCAAGGTCGCTCGCAGGTCTTCGATTTCGACCTGCGCCTGTTCCTGATCCCCAGCCAGCCGCTCCATTTCCTGCGAAGCCTGCACGCGTTGCCGCTCGAACAGCTCCGTCCGGTTTCGCTCGACCTCGGCGGACGTCAACGCCTGAGACTGTCGCTGCTCAGTGCCCGCCAAGGTATCCCGCACGCGCGCAATGGCTTCGGCCGCATCGTTCATCCGGAGGCGGATGGCTTCCTGTTCCGAATCCAGACGAGCCTGCTCGGCGACTTGCTCGGCCTCCAGCGCTTCGACTTCCCGCGCTTCGCGGTCGACGGATTCCAGATCGGCATGCATGGTGCGATAGTCACGGGACAATAACTCGATCTCCAGCCCCTTCGCTTCTTGCTGCAGCGTTTGGTACGTCCGCGCCTGGCGAGCCTGGCGTTCCAGTGAATTCAGCTGCTTCTTCACTTCCGCTACGATATCGCGCACCCGCAAGAGATTTTGTTGCGTCGATTCCAGCTTACGAAGCGCTTCAGCCTTCTGCTTTTTGTAGCGGACGATGCCCGCAGTTTCCTCGATCAATTCCCGGCGATCCTGGGGTGACGCCTGCAAAATCTGCTCGATGCGCCCCTGCTCGATGACGGTATGGCCCTTCGACCCCGCCCTGGTTTCAATCAGCACGTTGCGAATATCTTTGAGGCGGCAGGGCGTCTTATTGATGAGATACTCGCTATCGCCATTGCGATAGAGACGCCGCGTGATCATCAGCTCCTGGTATTCGCTCAATTGACTCGGCAATCCCGAAATGGCATCCAATCGCAACTCGCCCAGTCCGCCAATGACCAGCGAGACTTCCACCAACCCGAGTGGTTTCCGCACTTCCGTCCCATTGAAGATGACGTCTTCCATCTTCTCACTCCGTAGCGTTTTGGTGCTTTGTTCGCCCAAGACCCAGAGGATGGAATCCACCACATTACTTTTGCCGCTGCCGTTCGGACCCACGATCGCCGTGATGCCTTTGGGAAATTGAATTTTCGCTTCCGCGAATGACTTGAAGCCGAGCATTTCCAAGGACTTCAGATACACCGGCGACCTCCAGAGCAAGAAGGTTGAGATGGGACGCGTTGCGAGGAAGAAAAACGAAAAACCTTCTATCACAGCGATAGAATCAATGCAAAGGAAAAGCCCTTGATATGGGGGAATAAAGAGGCCACTCCCCCAATATATGGAGGAATGGCCTGATCTGCCTGTAGGACAATGTGAGGACGGCCGAACAGTTAGTTCGCAGAGGCGGCCGTGCGTGACGCAGACTCGATGGTGACGAGTTCTTTCGGCAGAAGAAATTCCACATCCTCTTCAATGACGGTCAATTCCTCAACCTCCTCCGAAGAACCCAGGCGCTTGAGGTAGGCCACCACTTCCGTCACCAAAACTTCTGGCGCCGATGCACCCGCCGACAGGCCGACACTCTTGGCATCCTTCAGCCAATCCGGGTTGATATCGGATGCGGCATCAATGAGATAGGAGGGAATGCCGCAATGCTCGCCCAATTCGCGCAACCGGTTCGAGTTGGAGCTGTTCGGCGACCCGATGACGAGGATCACATCGACAAGTTTGGACAACGACTTGACCGCATTCTGGCGGTTCTGCGTGGCGTAACAAATATCTTCCTGATGTGGGCCTTTGATATTCGGGAACCGGCGATGTAAGGCTTCGACGATATCCCGGCACTCGTCGACACTGAGTGTCGTCTGGGTGACGTAGGACAAGTTCTGCGTCTTTTCCACATGGAGCGTTTCGACATCCTGCACTGAGGACACGAGGTGGAACTTATCCGGAATCTGCCCCAAGGTCCCGATCACCTCGGGGTGCCCTGCGTGGCCGATCAGAATCAGTTCGTAGCCTTGCGTGTAATCGCGGTTGACTTCGTTGTGCACCTTGATGACCAGCGGACAGGTGGCGTCGATCACGTGCAGGCGGCGGCTTTGCGCCTCCTCCCACACCGACTTCGCCACACCGTGGGCACTGAAGATCACCACTGATCCTTCCGGCACCTCGTTCAGTTCTTCCACGAAGACGGCGCCCTTGTGCCGGAGCGAGTTCACCACGTGCCGGCTGTGGACGATCTCATGGCGCACATAGATCGGCGCGCCGTATTTTTTCAGGGACAGATCGACAATGTCGATGGCGCGGTCGACACCCGCGCAAAATCCGCGAGGATTGGCTAAGTATATCTTCATCGGCTGATTCCCTCTCACGCTCATGAAGGGCTGCCCGGCCTGCCGGGGTATAGACATCGTCTTACTAAACGGTCACCTTACGTCAGACCCGCCCTTGACGTCAACCGCGTCATCCACACCCTGCCGGCCCAAAAGCAGTTGAGGCCGCTGACCCATTGTGCAACAATCCCGCCATGTCGTCTCCTTCCAGCACGCATAAAAAGATTCTGATCGTTGAAGACGAGAAAGACATCCTGCAACTGGTCAAACTCTACCTAGAGAAAGAAGGCTTTCGGACGGTATCGGCCATGACCGGCACGGAAGGCCTTCGTCAGGTGAAGGCCGAACATCCCGATCTGATTATCCTCGATCTCATGTTGCCCGAACTCGATGGCTTGGAGGTCTGTAAGCGGATCCGCTTGAACCAGGAGACCGCGCTGCTGCCCATCCTCATGTTGACCGCCAAGGCCGAAGAGTCCGATACGGTGATCGGGCTTGAGCTGGGAGCTGATGATTATGTCACCAAACCCTTCAGCCCCAAGGCTTTGGTGGCACGGGTCAAGGCATTGCTCCGGCGGCTGGATCGCAACGCGAATAGTCCGCAAACCCAATATCATTATGGCCCGTTGACCGTGGATCTCTCCCGGCATGAAGTCCGGCTGCAGGGAGAAGAAGTGACACTCACCGCGAAAGAGTTTGGCCTATTGGAGCATCTGCTCCGCAACGTCGGACGGGTACTCACACGCGACGTCTTACTCAGCGCGGTGTGGGGATATGATTATTACGGGACCACTCGCACGGTGGATGTGCACGTGCGTCGGCTCAAACAGAAACTCCCGCTTCTCGATGACGCCATCGTGTCGATCAAATCACTCGGATACAAACTGCGCGAGTCCGACGTTCCGGCATGAACCTCAGCCTCCGGTGGAAAGTCGCCCTGGGTACCCTCGCCGCCGTCCTTGTCGGCCTCGTGGTCGCGGGCTGGCTGGTGATCCGATCGGTCGAACAGACTGAACTCAGCCGCATGGCGGAGATGCTGGAGACGCGCAGCGGCTTGGCTGCTATGGCGCTCCGGCCGCTGTTCGACCAGACCGGCCAAACCGTTCCAGGCCCCCTGCTCCACGCCACCATCCGCGAACTCAGCCAACAGGCCCGCCTTCGTATCACCGTCATCAAGCAGGACGGTACCGTGCTCTCAGATAGCACGGTCCCCGCCGAAGGACTGACTCACGTCGACAACCACCTTGCGCGGCCGGAAGTGGCCCAAGCCCTGTCGTCTGGCCGCGGCATGGACATTCGGGCGAGCCAGACAACCGGAGAGCGAACCTATTATGTCGCGCGGCTTCTCACCGACCAGCCACGCGTGCAACCGGGCGTCCTCATCATCCGCCTTGGCTTGCCATTGACCTCCATCAATGAGCGAGTGCGGCACATTCAGCAGGATTTGCTCACGGCATTCGGCGCCGCCTTTCTCCTGGCCATGGCACTCAGCCTTTGGGTCTCGCGCAATCTCACAAAGCCGTTGTCGGAAATGGCTGCGGCCGCTCGACAACTCGCCGCGGGAACGCCCGGGATCCGCCTCATCGTTTCCTCATCGGACGAGGTCGGTTTGCTGGCGCGCACGCTCAACCAGATGACCGACCAGCTGGAGACGAAAATCAAGGAGGTCTCCGACGACCGCGCGCAGCTCCTGGCCATGCTCATTGCGATGGTCGAGGGCGTCATGGTGCTGGACTATCGCGGCACGGTCGTGCAGGTGAATCCGGCGTTGGAGCGGATGTTCGCCTTGGAACTGACGGAGTCGCGCGGCCGGCACTATGCCGAGCTCATCCGGCACGAAGGGCTGACCGCGCTGGTTTCCGCCGTGCTGGAGACGCGATCCGGTCAGGGTGGCGAGATCACACTCTCCCCCAGCGGGAGCTGCCTGCGGGTGGAGGCCTCGATCGCCGGCGGCAACCGCGAGCAGGAAGCCTGTGCCGTGTTCGTCTTCCATGACATTACTGAACTGCGTCGATTGGAGAAAATCCGCAAAGATTTCGTCGCCAACGTGTCACACGAGCTCCGTACCCCGCTTACGTCCATCAAGGGATACGTCGAGGCCCTGCTGGATGGCGGCAAGGACGACCCTGCGACGGCAGCAGCGTTTCTAGAAATCATCCTGCGGCAAAGCAATCGTTTGAACCTCATCCTCGACGATCTGCTGCAATTGTCGCAGATCGAGTCCGGACAGGTGCTGTTTCGCCGGGAGCCGGTGGAGTTGCGAGCGTTGCTGGAGCGAACGGTGGCGGTGATCAAACCGTTAGCGGACAAGAAACACCATACAATCGAACTGGCGCTGCCGGACGAGTATGTCGTGGTGGAAGGGGATGAAGAACGTCTGGCCCAGGTCTTTATCAACCTGCTGGAAAACGCGGTAAAGTACACGCCGGATCAGGGCCGGATCTCCATGACCATCCGGCATACGACGCAAAGCCGGGCGGGGTCACCACGCCCCATGATTGAAGTCGTCGTGGCCGACTCGGGAATCGGCATTCCCGAGGCGGACCGGCCGAGGGTCTTCGAACGCTTCTACAGAGTCGATAAGGCCCGCTCGAGAGAACTTGGCGGAACGGGTTTGGGACTCGCCATCGTCAAGCATATCGTCGAGGCCCATAGCGGGCACGTCTGGGTGGAAGGCAATGCGCCGAGAGGCAGCCGGTTTGTGGTGCATCTGCCCGTCGCGCAGGAGTCGCCTACAACAATTTCGACAGGAGTAAGTAACACATAGTCGAGAGGAGCGCCGCTCCCGGCAGGGTGAAAAGCCAGGCCGACAGGATGCGACGGGTCACGCCCCAGCGCACCGCCGATACCCGCTTGACGGCTCCGACGCCCATCACGGTTGAGGTGATGGTGTGCGTCGTACTGACGGGAAGTCCGATATGGGCCGTGGCCATCAACACGATCGCGGCCCCGGTTTCGGCCGCAAATCCATGGACCGGCTCGAGCTTCACAATTCGCATGCCCAGCGTGCGGACGATGCGCCATCCCCCCACCGCCGTGCCGAGCCCCATCGCCAGGGCACAAGACCCGATCACCCACGTCGGGACTTCTGCGGTAGGCAGGACGCCCGCGGAGACCAGCGCCAGCGTGATGATGCCCATGGCTTTCTGCGCATCGTTCGCCCCGTGACTGAACGCCATAAAACTCGCGGAGACGAGTTGCAGCCGGGAGAACAATCTCAAGGCCAGGGCCCGTGGCACCCGAAAGAAGAGCCAGCTCAACACCACCATCAGCACCAGCCCGATCGCAAACCCGAAAAATGGCGACAGGATCATCGCCTCAAGCACCGACCGCAGGCCTGAGAATTTCACGGCTGCCATCCCGCCATGGGTGAGCGCAGCGCCTACTAACCCGCCGATGAGCGCATGGGAGGAGCTGGTCGGCAGACCTAAGAGGAGGGTCATGAAATTCCACACGATGGCGCCTGCCAGCGCGGAGGCCACCACAGTCTGGGTCACCGACTGAGGATCGACGATCCCCGTGCCGACCATCTTGGCCACGGCAGTGGACATGAACGCGCCGGCCACGTTGAGGGCGCCGGCAACCAAGACCGCCGTGGAAGGACTGACCACGCGGGTGGACACCACCGTCGCGATCGCATTGGCGCTGTCATGCCATCCGTTGGAAAAGTCAAACAGCAACGCCAGAATCACGACGACTAACAACAATCCGCTCAGTTCAGCCATGAATGCCGCGTCCTACCCCTCGAGTATTGGTCAGGATGAGTATCGAAGAATGTGCGGGAGTCGCTCACGTGTGCTTCAAGGCGATGCGCTCGAGAATGTTCGCCACATCCTCGCACCGATCGGTTCCCGCCTCGAAGTTTTCGTAGATCTCTTTCCATTTGATCACGGCGATCGGGTCCGTCTCCTTCTCGAACAAGGAGGAGATGGCATCGCGCGAAATGCGATCGGCCTCGTTTTCCAGGCTATTCACCCGCACGCTGCATTCCGTGACCGCCTGATGGGACTTGCCGAGTAAGTCCACCGTGGCTCCGACCTCAACCGCCGCCTGATACAGGACGTTTGCCAATCTGATCGCCGCCTCCGTCGGAGCGACCACCTTATACAGCACGAAGCGATCGGCGATCGCCTCCACCACATCCAGGATGTCGTCCAGCGCGCTCGCCAAATCGTGGATGTCTTCCCGATCAATGGGCGTAATGAAGGTCTGATTCAGTTTCCGGGCAATGTCATGGGTAATGCCGTCCCCGACATGCTCGACATCCTTAATGCGTTTTGCTTTCTCGACCGGATTCCGAAAGTCTTCCGTCATGTCCTTCAAGAGACGGCTGCCTTCGATCATGTTATGCGCCGCGTTCTTGAACAAATCGAAAAACGCTTCTTCCCGGGGTATGAGACCGAACATAACGTCCTTTCTAGCCGCGAGGGGTTACCAGCGCACCAACCCGGTGGCCCAGGTTAAGCCCCCGCCGAATGCTGCTAATACCACGACATCTCCTGCCGCGAGCCGTTGTTCCCGAACCGCACAGTCCAACGCGATGGGAAGGGATGCGGACGAAGTATTGCCGTAGCGTTCAATGACCGAATAGATCACCTCTCGTGGCAGCCGGAGGCGGCGACGAAGTTGCTCCAAAATCCTGGCGTTGGCTTGGTGGGCAATGACCCTGCTCACATCGCCAGACGAGAGCCCGAACTCCTTCAATAGGTCGACAATCGCCTGCTCCAAATGACGGATTGCGGTGCGAAATACGGCACTCCCCCGCATCCGCAGTAGATGGTCTTTCGCGCGCACGGTTTCCGCCCCGCTCGGCTTTCGCGAGCCTCCAGCAGGGATGGTGATGAGCCCATGCCCCGCGCCCTCTGCATACAGACGCACGCCAAGGATACCGGCAGCCTCCGGCTCACCCGACTCTTCCTGCACCATGACCACGGCGCCCGCGCCATCACCGAACAACACCGCTGTTTCTTTGTCCGCCAGATTCAACGAGCTGGACTTCACTTCGGCAGCCACGACGAGGCAGGATCGAATGTGCCCGCTTCGGAGCATGGCATCGGCCATCGACAATCCGTAAAGAAATCCCGAACAAGAGGCCGACAGATCAAAGGCCATGACCGAGCCAGCCCCTAGGGTGCGCTGCAGGTGGCAGGCGGTGGAAGGAAAGGCGCTATCCGGTGAGGTGGTCGAAACGAGAATTGCGTCCAGCGATCGCGGCAGTATTCCAGCCGCCTCGCAGGCCCGCTGCGCTGCCTCGGTCGCCAGGTCCGAGGACGCTTGCCCAGGCTCGGCCCAATGTCTCGTGCGAATACCGGTCAGGGCCATGATCTGATCTGAATTCAGTTCAAGCGACCGCCTCACCTCCTCGTTATGGACCACTCGAGGGGGCACAAAGGAACCGGTCCCGACAATCCGACTGCGCTTCACGGAATTCCTACTGGGGCATTCTGGGAGTTGGTTTTGTACAACGGATCGCACCGCATTCAGAGGTGCGGCGCGATTATAGGACCCGGCTTCAGGAGGGTCAACTCCGGACATTGATTTCGTTGCTTTTCATTTCACGATCTGCTAGAAAAATTGTGGAGTTACGGTTGTTCTCCGATCACCGCTTAGTGTGCGAAGGAGTCTGGATGCAGCAGCATTCGAGGGATTGGTGTGTGCGCATAGCCGTGATGGTTGGTTTGCTGTGTTTTTCGGCCGGATGTTCGAGCAAACCCAAAACTACGGCTCAAGGTAAACCCGTGAGCGGGACGGACGAGCAAATCTTCCTCGGCGACACGATTGAAAAGAACTACGACCCCAACGTGATCATGAAGCGCGGTGAGGCCTTTTTCGACAAGGAAGAGTTCGCCGAGGCCATCGTCGAATACCAGCATTTCCTGGAACTGCATCGCAGCCACCAGCTGGCCGTCTATGCCCAATTCCGTTTAGCCGAAAGCCATCTCCGGATGGGGAAATCGATTGACCGCGATCCGGATCCGATTCAGAAAGCCATCGCCGCATTTGAAAAATTGCGGAAGGACTTCCCCAACAGCAAATATGAGGCCCAAGCGCTCCAGCGACTGGCCGACTGCCATGATTGGCTCGCCCAGACGCACCTGTTTGTGGGGCAGTTTTACTATCGCCGCTCGTCCTACCTGGCGGCCGCCCACCGATTCGATTTGGTTATGAAGGATTATCCAGATAAGAAAGTGGCGCCGGAAGCCTTGTACTACCTGGCCCTGACCTATCAAGAACTTGGGGCTAACGACTGGGCCATGGAAAAGCTGCAGCTTTTGGCAGAAAAATATCCGAACAGCGACGTGGCGGGAAGCGGCCGTCGACTACTGGCCAAACTCGAGAAACAATCACCGCCGGCGGCCATCGCGGCCACCAAAGAAGCGCCGGCTCCACAGAACCAACCGTCCAATACGCTACTCGCGGCTTCTTCCGCCTCGACCTTTACTGCGCCGGCCGTCCCCGACCTCAAACGCGCGCCGAGTGCTGCCCTGTCCCAACCATTTGTCTCATGCCGTCTCGGTGCCTGGTGCTGACGCACCGTTCATCCGACTCACTACTCTATCGCAGATGTAACGCTTCGAGGAGGAGGTCATTGACTGAAGCCTTCAAGCGTTTCTTCGCGTTGGGAAGGAATTGCTGAGCCGTCGTGCGGCCCTGCAGCACTTCGAAATAATCCTGAACGACATCCTGATACCGGCGCAAGAGCTTGAATGCCAGGCGTGGAAACGCATAGATGACCTGGGCCATTCTGGCCGTCACACGAAAATCCGGCAGGATCTCCCGCTCCAGGGCAGCCTCGTACGCAGACACTGCCACATGGTGCTCATCTCGATGCGCCAGTATCGCATGAGCCGCTAGTTGCCCTGAACGGATCGCATAATAGATCCCCTCGCCGAACAACGGATCGACCAAATGGGCGGCATCACCGACGAGCATCGTGCGGCCCGCGACGAACTGGGAATCCACGCCCTGTCCCTGCGCCTTGGATTCTTCGTACACAGGAATCGGATGCCCTGCCGGCCGCGGCACCAGCCCGCCAATGACGCCTCGCTCATCCGTGACAAAACGATCAAAGGTGGCGCGCAGGCTTCTCGATTTAAGGCGAAACTCTCCGACGCCCACAGAAAGGCATTCTTTCTTCGGGAAAATCCATCCGTACCCCTGACGTGCCGCGCCCACATCGACGAGAATCGCTGTTGCGGCTGGACCATGAACACCCTCCGCGATCGGAACTTCGCTTTCGAGTGCGGGAGCCCGGTACTGAGATCGCTGGGGAAAGAACCTCCGCGCCACCAGACTATTCGCCCCGTCTGCACCGATGACGATCTGGGCCCGAAAGCGCCCCTGGGCTGTGACCACTTCCACGCCATGCAGATCCTGCGTGAGCTCCACCACGCCGTAGCCGGTTCGGATATGCGTGCCAGCCTGAATCGCTGCTTGTACAAGATAGTGATCAAAACGATCCCGCATGACCATGTAGGCAATGGGGCGTGCTGATTCGATGAGCAGAGGGTCCTGGCCCCGATAGACAAACTGCACTCCATTCACAGACTGCTCCACCACGGAATGAAAACCGGGTTCCAGCACGTGATCGATACGTGCCGACAACCCGCCGCCACACACTTTGTACCGGGGATGGGCGTCCTTATCCAAACCGAGCACCGTCAAGCCGCCGCGACTGAGAGCCGCAGCAGCCGTTGCCCCAGCCGGCCCCATCCCGACAATGATCACATCGTACGTTGCGAGTCCGAATCCATCAGCCATGGTTACACGTCATTGTGAAAGGGCATGCTGAGCAAGTCTCAGGTGACATCGTGAAAAGTTGTTGCTGGGTGGGAGAGGTCAGGAAGAGCCGAAGGGGAAAGAACTTATGGGGTCTGATTATTGACCAAGGTACCAGCCGATCCCATATCGCTCGAGAAAGCTCGTAATCATGGTCAACGAATTTCCATAGATCATCACGCCCACAACAATGAGCAACACTCCGCTGACGGTGGAAACACCCCATAGATAGGAGCGCACTTCCTTGAAGTAACTCAGAAATCGATCCACCCCCAGCGCCGTGAGGAACAACGGCAGAGCTAATCCCAGCGAATAGAACGTAAGTAACACGACTCCACTGAACATCGATTCGGTCGTGCTCGCATACAGCAGGATTGTCCCGAGCACAGGGCCGACGCAAGGCGTCCAACCAGCTGCAAATGCAATCCCGATCAAAAAGGAACCGAGAAATCCGGCAGGACGATTCCGGAATTGGTACCGGTGTTCCATTTTCAGGAAATTCAGATTCAGAATCCCCAGGAGATACAGTCCGAACACAATGACGACAATTCCCCCGAACCGTCGCAAGTGTTCTTGATAGGTAATCAATGCCTGACCCAACAGGCTCGCCGAAGCGCCGAACGCCACGAATACGGTTGAGAAGCCCGCGATGAACAACAGGGAGTTCAGTATGATCGCCTTGCGAAAGCGGCTTCGCTCTGAAACGTCGGTGAGCTGCTCGATCGAAAGACCCGTGATGTAAGAGATGTAGGACGGTACCAGCGGCAGGACGCAGGGAGAGACAAACGACAGGAGGCCGGCCGAAAAAGCGGCCACCAATGAAATCGATTGCACTGAGTCGGTCATACTAAGACCCTTGCAACAGCGCTTCGACCAACCGTTTCCCTGCCGGCGCGCTCCAGTCACGAGCGCCGGGAATCCGATTTCGAATGATGCCCTTGCGATCGATCAAAAATGTCATCGGCAGCTGGCGAGCGCCGTACTGAAGCCCGATTCTGAAATCGGCGTCGTGCAGCACGGGGAATGTGAAGCCAACTTCCTGTTGAAAGGGGCGAGTGACGACCGTGCCCTGAGCATCGGTTGACACCGCCAGAATCTCGAACTCCTTCCGGCTAAACGATCGGTAGAGCCGTTCCATCGCCGGCATCTCAATTTTACAGGGGCCGCACCACGTGGCCCAAAAATTCAGCAGCACGACCTTCCCGCGAAACTGGTCCAAGGTGACATTGAATCCCTCGGAATCCTTCAGCAGAAAGTTGGGGGCTTCTTCATCAACCTGCGGTGCGCGGTTCGCCACGGGCACTGGGACTAAGCTCGATAGGGGCGAGGCCCAGGGAGCCTCGGCAGCCATGACTCCAGCTATCATCAATCCGCCACCAATAATGGAGAGCACCGTCCAACGGTTCGTCATACGCCTACAACGCTGGGACTGCTTCAGAAGTGGCTGCACTTGCCGCCTTTTCAGCAGGCTTGAGCAATTGCGTGAGGACTTTGAGATTATCCAATCGCGTCCAATCCCGAGGACCAATCACCTTTTCACGCAGCACACCTTGCTGATCGATAATATAGGTTTCAGGAACTCCCATCAATTTGTAGCGTTTATCCGTTTGCCCCCAGGAGTCGACCAGGACGGGAAAGGTAAGATTCAGGCCTTTGACAAAGGGCGGAATTTCCTTCTTTGTCGTGACCCGGTCGATGCTGACCGCCAGAATCACGAGTCCGTCCTTTTCAAAGTTTTTATACAGCACTTCCATGGAAGGCATTTCTTCCCGGCAGGGTTTGCACCAGGTGGCCCAAAAATTCAAAAAGACCACTTTCCCCCTGTAGTCAGATAGCCTCAGCTGCTTGTCGTTTAAGTCGGGCAGTTGAAAGTCCGGCGCCTCCTTGCCGACAACCAGCGGCTCATACTTTGAGCTTTGCAGCCATACGACGAGAAACATCACGCCCAAAATAGCCGCGGCCGCAAGCACCACGACCGTCCGAGAAGGCCCCGTTCGCGCTGGAGGGCCGGCTGAACTCTGATTCACCGTATCACTCATGGCCTATGCGTACGCATGCAAACCAGAGAGCAGAAAGTTCACTCCCCAGAAGCAAAAGACCACCATCAAAAAGCCGAAGATCGCGTAAATGGCCGCCTTGTGCCCTTCCCAGCCTCGCGTCATCCTGGCATGGATATAGGCTCCGTAAATGAGCCATACGATCAACGACCAGGTTTCTTTTGGATCCCAACTCCAGTAGCCGCCCCAGGCGTAGTTCGCCCACATGGCTCCGAGAATAATGCCAAAGGCCAGGAGCGGGAATCCCAACATAATGGCCTTGTACCCGAGTTCATCGATCGTTTCGAGGTCCGGGAAGGCCGCATAGAAACGGGACTGACTGCCCCGATTGACCGCCCTTTCCTTGAAGAGATACATCAGGCCCAATCCGCCGGCCATGGCGAATGCCGCATAACTCGTGAGGGTGACGGACACATGGATGTAGATCCAATAACTATTGAGGGCGGGCACCAGCGGCTCTGCCGTTTGGTAGCGATAGGGCAGAAGAGAGGCTGCGCCCATTGCAATAAACCCGATCCCCACCACAAACGCTCCGACCGCCTTGATCCGATAACGAAACTCTAACAACACATAGCCGAGAATGATCGCCCACGACACATAGGCCATGGCTTCAAATTGATTGGACCAGGGAGCAAAGGTCCCGGAGTGCTCCATCCGCTCGAACGCACGGGTCATCAAGGCCATGGTATTCAGCACCCACCCGAACACCGTCACCAGGGTGGCCACCTGGCCCAATTGAGTCGCCCAGGCACCGTCGCGGTCTTCGAGGTTTTCGATGGGATGCCCCGCGGGAGCCATCTGCATGGCCGGACGCTTTGCGAACAGATATGCGACATAGAGGCCCAGCGCTGCCAGGTAGAGCCAGAAGGTCATATCGAACAGGAACAGTGATCGCATCATACGGGCCTCCGTCTATCGTAGAGAGACAGCGTCGTCTTGAATCGAAGCATTCCGCGACGGCGCTGAAACAGTCTTTAAGCAGAAGTCTTGGCTTGAATCTTCTCCGTCAATTTCTTGAACTCTTTTTGGAAGTCGATCTGACTTTTGTGCGTGGTTCCGCCGAGATGAAGGGTCACGCCCGATTCCCCGGGCAGGATCTTTGCCCACAGCCGGCGGTGATAGATGAGTGATGACAATGTCATTCCTACCACCAACATCGTACACCCGATCCACACCATCATGATGCCCGGATTTCTGGCAATCTGCAGACCGGTGAACTTCTTCGGCTGATACCCGATGAATTCAAACTGATAGGCGGAATCCTTGATCTCAAATAGATCGGGGTAATGATAAAACACCCAGGGAGTGGATTGCACGGTGCTGCGCTCATCGACCGCCAGACGAATGGCGGGATTGGCATGTTCGGCAGTCTTGGAAAACACTTTCTTTTCGGTGGAGTTGAACGCAAAGTCGGCCACGAAGTCCGTCATCTTCATTTTCAACGGAAGACCCTCGACTGCCTTCTCCTTGTTCCACTCCAAATCCACCGTCGCCAGAACCTTGTCCGACGCCTTGTCCTTGATATTGATCCGCGCCGCCTCGATTTGGTCCCAGGCATCTCCATAACTGGATTGGTAAAACCAGATGCCTTTGTAAACCAAGGGGTCATTGACCGTGATTGTCTTCGTCATGGTCGGCGCGCCTTGATCGATGACCGTCAATGTGCTGTTGTAGGATTTGACGGAACCATTTTCATGGTAATCGATCCAGAATTTGTCGACGCGCAGGTCAAAGTTGCCTCTGGGGATATGGTAGGTCTGGCCCTCCAGACACACGCCGAATTCGGAAAATCCGTAATAGCTGCCGAGCAGGCCTCCTAATACGATCACGGTCGCACTGAGGTGGGCGACGTGGGCACCGACCCGGCCCATAATTCCTTTGGTCGCATAGACCGTGACCTCGCCTGGATCACTTTTGGCCAGCACCTTGTAGCCTTTTTCCGCAAACAGCCTGACCAGTGACTCGGCCACCGTTTCTTTCGGTTGATTGAGCGACAGGGTGGTCTGCTGCTTCATGCCCTGAATGAATGCCAGCGAAACACTGACCTTATCCTGACGCATGGAGCGCCAGACGCTGGGAAAACGTTTGTGGAAACAGGTCAGCGAGTTGACGCAGAGCAGACCTAGGAGGCCGGTGAACCACCAGGTGTGATACACGTCCGTAAAGCCCAGGCGAACAAACCAGCGATAGGCTTCTTCCCCATATTCCTGGACATACGTTTCGGGTCGCTCGCCTTGCTGGATCACCGTGCCGATGGTCGCGGTCATGGCCAGCACGATAAACAGGAACATCGCCAGCTTGATGGACGCGAAAAAGTCCACGACTTCGCGCGAAAACTCTTCCCACCCGAGGCCGGACGTAGAAGGACCGGAGGCACTCATCTCTGATGCTGCGTCGGGTTTATCGTTCATGAATCAACACACCTCGCTGCTTCGACCTGGCCGTCATACAGATCCCATCATCATAACGAATGACGAGCTGCGTGTGGGATCCTGCATCAACGCAGGCCGATACCACGAGGTTGGAAGTGCCGGGGCAGAGCGTTTATGATGAAAACTGTTCCAAATACGCGAAAAGTAAGCTATCTTACAAGTCGTCTCAAAGGGCTGTCAAGCAAGACACGGGTCTCACAAAAGTTGCCAGGAATTCCGTCACAACGGTAGACAAAAACCACTCGCTCGGCTACTATTGCCGTAGCGTTTTTGCGGGGTTGTCTTACCAGTGCACGGGCAGCATCTTCCACGCTCGGTCGTTGTGTCGCCGAACTCTAACCGCCGCATCCTCGATTCACTTCACTTCCAGGGGGAACAATGAGACATAACTACCTGTTTACGTCTGAGTCGGTCACTGAAGGACACCCGGACAAAATCGCGGATCAAATTTCTGATGGAATTCTAGACGCCATCATCGCGCAAGACAAGACATCGCGAGTTGCATGTGAAACTATCCTCACGACCGGTATCGCCTTCGTCGCCGGCGAGATCTCTACGAAAGCTTACGTGGAAATTCCCGATATCATTCGCGACGTCATCAAGGATGTCGGCTACACAGATGCCTCCTGGGGATTCGACGCCAATACGTGCTCGGTCCTCACCTCCATCCATCAGCAATCCGGCGATATCGCGATGGGCGTGGATTCCGGCGGCGCCGGTGACCAAGGGCTCATGTTCGGTTATGCCACCAACGAAACGACCGAACTCATGCCCATGCCGATCGTCCTGGCCCATCGCTTGACCAAACGTCTGGCTGAAGTACGGAAGAAAAAAATCTTGAAGTGGGTTCGCCCCGACGGCAAATCCCAAGTCACTGTCGAATATAAGGATGGTAAGCCTTTCCGCATCGATACCATTGTCGTCTCCACCCAACACAGCCCGGATGTGACCAATAAACAGATCGAGCGAGATCTGATGGAACACGTCATCAAGCCATCCATGCCAAAAGGACTGTACGATGCAACCAGCGTGAAGCATCATATCAACCCGACTGGTCGATTCGTCGTCGGCGGCCCCATGGGCGACACGGGTTTGACCGGACGCAAGATTATTGTCGACACCTACGGCGGACACGGCAGCCACGGCGGAGGCGCGTTTTCAGGTAAGGATCCCTCCAAAGTCGACCGCTCGGCCTCGTACATGGCGCGCTACATTGCGAAGAACATTGTTGCCGCAGGATTGGCCTCGAAATGCGAAGTGCAGCTGGCCTATGCCATCGGCGTGGCCGATCCGGTTTCCGTGTTGGTCGACACCAAAGATACGGAGAAGGTGGCCCCTGAAAGCCTGGACAAGTTGGTCCGGAAACATTTCCCCCTGACCCCCCGCGGAATCATCGATCATCTGAAACTGCGTCGTCCTATTTTTAGGAAGACGGCCGCCTACGGACACTTTGGTCGTAACGAACCGGAGTTTACGTGGGAAAAGACCGATAAGGCCAAAGCTTTGCGTAAGGATGCTGGCCTCTAAGGTCCCGTCACGCGTAACACCAGCCGAGGGGGCGGGTTGTAAGCCCGCCCCCTTTTTTCTGCAATCGAAGATCACTCATCACTCACGACACAGGAGGAGGAACCAGTGGATTACGACGTGAAAGATATGGGCCTAGCGGATCAGGGCAAATTGAAGATCGAATGGGCCGAAGCCACAATGCCAGTGTTGCGATTGATTCGAAAGCGCTTTGAGAAGGAGCAACCGTTCAGAGGTATTCGTGCGACGGCGTGCCTCCACGTGACGACCGAAACCGCCAATCTCATGAAGACCCTCAAGGCGGGAGGGGCTGACGTTCGCCTCTGCGCCTCTAACCCCCTTAGCACGCAAGATGACGTCGCAGCCGCCCTGGTACAACACGAGGGCATCCCGACTTTCGCCGTCAAGGGTGAGGATAACAAGACTTATTATCGGCACATTGAATCGGCCATCGCCCACAAGCCCCACCTCTCCATGGACGACGGCGCCGATGTGGTCTCCCATCTGCACTCGAAACGAAAAGACCTGCTCCGTCATGTGATCGGTGGAACCGAAGAAACCACCACCGGCGTGATCCGGCTTCGCAGCATGGCCGAGAAGAAAGTGTTGAAGTTTCCTGTTATTTCCGTGAACGACGCAGACACGAAACACATGTTCGATAATCGGTACGGAACAGGCCAGAGCACCATGGACGGCATCGTTCGCGCCACCAATCGGTTGGTCTGCGGTTCGACGCTGGTTGTGGCAGGCTACGGTTGGTGCGGACGCGGCATCGCCACGCGCGCGCGGGGCATGGGCGCCAATGTGATCGTGACCGAAATCGACCCACTCAAGGGACTGGAAGCGGTCATGGACGGATTCCGCGTCATGCCCATGGATGAAGCTGCGCCGCTTGGAGATTTCTTTGTGACCGTCACAGGCAATCTCAAAGTCATTCGCGGGGAACATTTCGCCGCGATGAAAGACGGAGCGATCGTGTGCAACTCCGGACACTTCAACGTTGAATTGGACATCCCCGCTCTCGAGAAACTGAGCAAGAAGAAACTCGCGGTGCGCTCCGGGGTGGATCAATACACCTTGAAGAACGGCCGTCGCGTCAGCCTCCTTGGAGAAGGACGCCTCGTGAATTTGGCGACCGCTGAAGGTCACCCCTCCAGCGTCATGGACATGAGCTTCGCCAACCAGGCGCTCGGTGCGGAGTTTATCGTGAAAAACTACAAGAAGCTGGAGAAGAAGGTGTACCCGGTGCCGGCGGATATCGACAAAGAAATCTCCCGCCTCAAACTCGCCGGCATGGGTGTCTCGATCGACAAACTCACCAAAGAACAGGTGAAGTACCTGGCTTCGTGGGAAATGGGGACCTAATCCCCAACCTGTATGCCTGTGCTCGCAAGCGGTCGGCTGCGGTTTCCGCACCGGCCGCTTGCTGTTTTCAATTCATACTTGCTTCGGCTATCAAACCCCAACATCTGCTCAGCCACGGCAAGGACCGACTCGACTTTGCCCTCCAACGCTCACGCAATCCGATTTCTTTGGCTATTATCCCACGCAGTATCGCACTGTCGTCCTGGATGGAGTATGGCTTCGACCCCCAACGTTGTCGCCGGTGACAACATGCGCTGAT
>VOPT01000037.1 GCA_009594865.1 Nitrospira sp.
AACGTCGATTGCTGCATGGGCGCGCCTCCTCATCAGGACTGCGCTTCTCTTTAGCACGTCGCGAACGGAGAATAAATCAGACCTTCCTTAGTATAGAAGGCTGCGTGAGCAGGTCAAGAATTCGTACGATTCCTGGCTCGGCAATTGAAGATGCCCTGCGGGAGTGCGTATACTCTTCCGAACGACTGAGGGAACAATAATGCCTCGTATTCAGCTCGAAGAAGTAGAAATGCGGCTGTCCAGCATACAGTGCGCAATTTGCAAAACGAATACTTTCGGCATCGATCGACGGACACTGCAATCGGACGGAGAGTGCCGCGGAGTGTGCCTAAAATGCCGCTACAGCTTCCCGGTGTATACGGACATGGAATTTTATGTGCGTACTCAGCCTGATATTCCATACCGACTTAAAGAGATTTCTTGCCCCAACTGTCAACACCGAGGTGTATCGCTCGACTTCCGCATCACGATGTCCGTCAGAGATGCGATCTATTTTGTTACTTGTACGGCATGCCACACGCAGTTTCCTGAACGTTCGTCCTTGGAAGCATTTGAATAGCCCATTACCACCAGGTTTTCGTGTATACTAATCGTATTATGACTGACACACAAAAACCAAATGCCCCGCTCCCTGCCACTGATGCCGCAGTTAAGCCTCGCAAGGAAATCCCTCTCGTCTCAGTGCCGAACGACCGAGACATGATTGCGGCGGAAATGGCGGCGCTCTTCGATGAGGACCGTGTGTCTCATCAACATGGATCCTCAGAACCTGAAGCCGATTAGCGCTTCACGCAGGCCGAATGACTTCGGCAATTCCTGAAGAAAGAATGCGGCCAACCATTGCTGGACGGCCTTTTCTTTCTTTTCGAATAATATCGTCCACTCGTACGATGGCCCCACGATGCCATCCCTCAAATGCGGCATTCGATGGTGAGGCTTCTTTATCTTGTCTCCCCACTTCTGACCTTCCGGTCTCATCGCACAACCACACCCGCTTTTCGCCCTTCATCTCGCGCAATTCGCTCACAACGCGGTGGTAGTCCGGATTCCGAGGCGCCAACGTTTTTCCATCTTTACGTAAGATGACATACGAAAACTTGAGCGCATCTTTGATAAATCCCACCTCCCGATCGATCTGGTGGATCCAGGCAGGAGTGTGCCACGCTCGTTCTTCATGGCACCAATCATCCGGTTTCGATAACGCCGGACAGGGTTGATCATGAAGGCAGGGGCTGTAGATGGAGCACGACGTTCCGGAAAGTAGATTGTCCCGGACGTGATGTAAGGCACGTGACGCAGACCTCGATGCTGGTTCAATTAGCATCAAGCTGCCTTGTTTCGCTAGGCAGCTTGCGAGCTGACTGATTAGTGCCGTTCGTTGACCAATAGAATCTGAGCTCCCGGCAAACAACTCCGAAAGCACATTCTGCGCGATGATAAGGTGATAGCCATTTTCCATTCCAACCAATTTAAGGACAGACGGAAGGGAACGCTCAAGATTGCACACAGTGGTCTGTAATGGCGCAATGGCATGGATGCCAGTCTGTCTAGCGTATTCCTGCCAAAGCTTCCCAGACAGTTTCAGGGCATCGCCCGACCTGTCAAGTGCCGTCATACGAAGCGACGTTATCGGCGGGTGGGACTGAGAGCGGCACCAATCCAACAGGGCAAGTGCACCAGTTCCAGGCCCACCTCCTAGATCTAGGACTCGAAATTCTTCGTCGGAAAAAGAAGGAAGTAGCGGTCGTAATTCTTCCAGAAGTAGCTGGACCTTACTCACGTTGACCGGCACATAGTATGCCAGATAGCTGGCACGGAGAGCCTGATTATCAAGATAAGCAGTCCCAGGGCCTTTGCCCTCGACAGTAAACATTTCCGACAAATTTTTCACCCCAGCCAAGAGTGAAGCCGAAAATGATGGATCGCCTGCGGGACTATTGAGGCCAGCGACCGTGGCGATGGTGCTTAATACGGCTGATGATAGTTGGTACATAGAGTTGACCTCTCGGTTGACCCTTCAAAGACTGCTGCGGTATCTTGAAAGACAGAGGAGTACTTCACATGACTGACCCCATTTTGCAAGCCTACCGAGAAGTTGAAATGGCGATGGAACGTTTTACGCTGGTCCTTCATGACCACGTCGATCATCTTCGGAAGACCGAAGACCCCGGATCAGACAAGCTACATCGCATGGCGAATGGCACCAAAGCCATGCGTGATAGCGCATCTATCTATTTGTCCTATGCTAAATACGTGGCTCACGGTATGCCAGAAAACCCTGATCTCGTTGAGGAAGATCTTCAAGGTTGAGAGCGCTCAAAATCATGAAATGCAAAGGGCCCGTTCGGCTTCGCCGAACGGGCCCTGCTCTGTCACCAGCATTACGCGGCTAAAGCTTAGATGCTGCGCATGAAGTGTCCCATGGCTTCGTGGTCGGCAGCTGACGCCCCCATCACCTGAGAAATCGCCACGTTCGTGGACTTCTTTCCAGTCAATCCGGATTCAACTTCGTCAACAATGAGTTCCACCGGCATTGATTGGCCACCATAAACCCGTGGTCCACCGATGATCTTCGCATTTGAAAATCCGTAGATGGCTGTCGCCACTTCCTTTGCCAACCATCCCACGTAGTTAAATTCCGGCACAACAATCAGCTTTGCTTTTGCGCAGAGTTTGCGCAATTCCTGAGTCGGGAACGGACGAAGCGACCGAATCTTGATCAGCCCAACCTTGATGCCCTTTTCCGCGCAAATACGTACAGCTTCACGCGATTGAGCCGCTGCGCTACCCGAAGCGATGATGATCGCCTCAGCATCCTCGACATTTTCAGCGGTGAGCAGCCCGCCCATATATTGATTAATGTATTTTCGAGATCGTTCGACCGCCGCCCACACTTCCTGTTGCCAGACAGCATGAATGTTGTACGCCATGAAATTTGATTTCTGAACCGGGGCGTCGCGAGAAAGTCGAGCCGGAGGATTCTCGGCATCTAACACCGGAACAGCCCCACGCCATGGCTCACGAGGAGGTAGCTTCATGCCGCGATCTTGCATGCGCACATAGCCTCTAGCATGCGTCACAAAGAAGCCGTCGCAACACACACCAACAGGAAGCGTCACGTCGTTTTTCTCACTGATGACAAATCCGGCAAGCGTAAAGTCATACATGTCTTGCTGATTTTCAGCATGAAACACGATCATGCCGCAATTGAGCAGATACGACACTTCGATATTGTCTGGCTGAATGGCCAATGGGGCATTCACTACTCGACACGTAAACATCGCTACAACAGGCAGCCGGTGGCCAGGCCATGAAGCAATACCTTCGAGTCCTCTTAACGTCCCGGGCCCTGCGGTTGCGGTATAGCATCGCACGCCAGCTCGAGAACCACCCGCAATAGCCGCCATGACGCCAACCTCTTCCTCGCCGCGGTAGTATTCCTTCACATACCCCTCTCCGTACAGGACACCGACCAGCTGCATGGTTTCACTTTGAGGGGTGATTGGATAGGCAATAGCTAGATCGACGTTGGAGCGACGGATGGCTTCCTTTGCCGCCTCACTGCCGGTAATAAATTCCTTGGTCCGGGGGGCTTCCAAAAACATATATTCCGGCGTTACGACCTTCTGTTGTTTTGCGGCCGCATGAGGATCCTTCTTGGCCTCTACCTTTGGGGCAGATACGCTCGTAGCCGGATCGCTCTGGGGACTGGTCTTTTGTGCTTCGCTCATCGTTACACCTCTTGACTTATTGCCTTATCCTAGAACCCCTAGCCTTCTCGCTTCATCTGATCAGAAGAGTGACCGAAAGCAGCCGCACTGCCTGCACCGGCTGCGGAAGGCATGAAAGTCATAGGATTTGTATGCGTTTTGCCATCGTGAACCTTTGACTGGGTCCCCGTGAAGCGGACATTTTCACCGTTGTCGGGCAGCTTAATGCCCATTTCCTCACGAACTTTCTTGAAGATTTGCGCGGTCTTCTTCAACTTTATGGTATCGGAATCTCGAATTGTCAGCATGGCGTCTTCGTGGCCCTGCTCAGCACAAATAGCCATGGTGCAGCAATTCGTCCCTGCGCGAATCATTTTGAGGGTGAGGTTGGCGTAATGACAATGGACGCCAATAAAAATACATGCCTCAATCTTGTTACCCCAAATCGTCAGGTTGGGATGATTTGGATTGATCACTTCTTCCGGATCAATCTTCGGGTACTTGGGGCGATAATCCGGCATAGGAATAATCATGACGTCCGGGATCTGCGCCGCAATTTCCAGCACTGCCTTGGCTTTTTCAACCGCATGGTTGTTCCACGCCCACAAGACGAGAGGCCCCGGGAAAATCGTTGCATTCGGGCTCGTCAGCATTTTTCGAGCCATTTCTTCAATCACGGTGTCTTCATTAGGCTCGAGGAGCCCGTAATACAGTCCTTGCCCAGGATCAGGCAGCGACACTCCCAACTGAGCTGCTGACGGTGGATGGAACCCTGCCGGTCCTGGCACGATAATCCGTTCTCTCGTATCTTGCGTCGTTCCCACGCCCGTTCCCCTTTCGTCCAATTACCCAACTACAGGGCTAACCAGTGTCGCCGTTGTACTTTTTTCGCCATAGGTAATATTGTCCGTCAGTGCCGCCACCGGCAGCTGGTCGATCATAATCATTTTGATGGCATTATTTTTTGCCATATTGTCGCAGACCCACACACATTGCGCGCAGCCCTTGCATCGATCTACAGCCACATACGCCGAGCCATACTTAAACCCTTTATCCTTGCCCATTTCATCACTATAAAGAATGGTATTGGCTTCAGGGCAATACTGCGTGCAAAGCTTGCAACTTTTTGCGGCACAGATCTCAACGCTGATATCGGCTACGAGATACATGAGAACTCCTTGTCCGTGTCCGGATTACGCCGTGACGCTCTCGGTCGCTTCAGAACGTTTCACGGATGGTGCGGACCATCCATGGTCAACAGCATAATTCCAGCCCGCTCGAATAACCGCCACATTTTTCTCAATCAATTCTTGTTTCTTCTTAAATTTTCGTTCGACAACACTATCCAAGGCCGCTGTTCCTCCGGATACGACAAAGCCCTTGCCGAGGAACCGATCCTTGACGGACTGCTCTAACGCCTCCACAGAAGTCAGGCCAGTAATAGCACCAATGCAACCCATTAACGCCATATTCGTGGCGAGATCCATTCCCGCAACCTCAAGCGAGAGCTTGGTAGCAGGGAAGTAATAAAGCTTTGCATGACGCTCTTCGAGCTCGCGAGCTTGATCCCGGTGCAATTTCATTGGGCCGTCATTATTGATTAACGCGATACCATTCTCTTTTAAGCCGAAATAGAAGGGCATCGTATATGACTTGCCGTGCGTAATGACTTGGGGGTGGAAAATGATAATGATGTGCGGAAAGGTGATTTCGCCGATTTCGTAAATAGGCTCATCAGAAACTCTGACATAGCTTTCAACCGGCGCCATGCGCTTTTCTGACCCGTAAAACGGTACGATTGTACTTTCACCGCCGGCATGAATGACCGCTGTGCTCAGAATGTGCGAGCCGGTCACAACGCCCTGGCCACCCACACCTGCCATACGAATATTGAACCGTGTCGCCATACTGAATCCTCCTTAAACTTGCTCAGGCCTTCGGCAGACCAGGAGCGGGCGCAGCGGGCTTCGGGAGGAACTCCTTATAGCCATAGCGCTCCGTGAGAAATTGCTTTGCTTCGTCGGTGATGTATTCGGAGAACTGATAGCGATCGTTTTCAACGTTTTTGGCGTCTTCCATGACCTTATCGGTTGGAATAGCGTATTCAATGTTGCAGGAGGTATAGGCCTGAATATACGTCGACCCAACTTCTCTGGCGATCAGCACAGCCTTCTTGATCACGCTTTCAACACGGCGAGGGTTGTTCGGAACGACCGTGGCAACGTACGCGCATCCGGCAACCTTCGCCATCTGCAACATATCCATTTTTTCAAACTTTTTTCCCAACGGGGCCATCTTCAGCACGGCACCACGATTCGTCATTCCGCTTTCTTGACCACCCGTATTCCCATAGACTTCGTTGTCCAGCATGATCGTGGTAAATCGTTCTTTCCGGAACCAGGAGTGAAGAACTTGCTGGAATCCGATATCCGCCGTCCCGCCGTCCCCGGCCATCACCACCACATCCTTCGGCTTATCACCAAAGCGCAGCCGCAAACCGCGTGACAACCCACTGGCTACACCATTTTGGTCACCATAGTTACCGTACACGAACGGAATGGCTGCTTGCGAAATGGCCAAACGGCCACAGCCAGCCGTACCAACAGTAATGGTGTCTTCCGGATTGGGGAATGCGATCATGGCGAGGCGGATGAAGAGGGTCATCGCACATCCAGCGCACATCGGGTGCTCTTCCAGCACTTCTTTGAAAGATCCCATCTGCGAGACGGATACTTTTTTCCCAAACGGACCGTGCTCGACCATGTCTCGATATTCTTTCGGCATGAATTTTTCAAAGCCGCTCGAGAACTTGACGTAATCAAGACTCATAAGGATTCCCTCCCTTTTATGCTCTGGTGACTCTTCCGTCCTTCAAGAACGGCCAGAGAAAGCCAAGTGCAAATGATATCAATGTTGTTCGGACTAAATACTGGGCTGTATTCCTGAAACGGAAAGGAATGTCGACTTACGACCTAACTGTTTGATGCCGCCGAGTGTAGCAAAGCGCAAAAAAATCTGTCAATCAAGTCGGCGCTACAAATTAGGAAGAACCTGTCATTCCACGATAACGGCAAGTCTATAGAGTCCACAAAAGCATTGCAACTTTACAGAAGGCCCACACTGAACGAAAGAAGGCCTAGTGGAAGCTGTGCAGCTAGGCCCTTGGCCCTAAATCCGCTGGAACGCAAAGATTTTTACCGATGAACAAAACGGAGATAAGGTTCAATTCAGTTGCAGTTCGGTTAAGAAGCGCGTAGAAATTGTCGCTTACCATAATGGGGTCCATAAGATCTATGGCGATACGTGTTCTGGTACCGGGCGAGGAACAGGGCGATCAACGGGTTGGAGGCGTGCATAAGCGCCCGCCGATCCCTGATGGTTCGCTCAAGGCTGAATGCCCAAAATTCATGAGCCACGGCCCCTGCGGAGGGGTTCGCAAGGGTGGGTTTTGCGAAGTCTATCCAGACATGACCTGTCCATGGGTCACCCTGTACAACAAACTCAAGGAATTGGGCCAGCTGGAATGGATGAAACAGGTGTGACGATTGCCGGTAAGGGGTGATGGAGTGAAAGAACAGAACCAGAAAAAGTTGAAGGCAGGAAGCTCCACCACCAAGCTCGGCTACAACGAGCGGCATGCGCGCAGTGGGATCTCCGCGCCTTTACCAGACATTGAAACCTTTCCAAACCAGTACAAAAGTTACGAAATTACGATTGTCATTCCTGAATATACGGCGATCTGCCCTAAGACCAATCTTCCCGACTTCGGAACGATTACTCTTCACTATAAGCCGAATAAGCACTGCCTTGAGCTCAAGGCACTCAAAATGTACGTCCACGCTTACAGAAACATCGGTATTTTCTACGAAAATGCCGTCAACCGCATCCTCCAAGATGTGGTTCGAGCCTGTCGACCGACGTGGGCCAAGGTCACGGGTGAGTTTGCGGCTCGCGGAGGGTTGCGCAGCGTCATCGAGGCGAAATATCCCGAGTAATGTTCTCCCGTCGTCCACCCGCTCGTCTTAGCCGAACCCTCCGCCGGCTGTGCCCATTTTTCCGCAAATGATTGAATCACCTCCCACCGCCCATCCGCATACCTTGGCTCTGTAGCCGCCATCCTCATCGCCCTTACACCTAAAGTCTCGCTGCGAATCCGCCGACATCGGACAGTCAAGGTGTAATACGGGTGCGTCCTTACACGTCCACGGCCAGGCATAAAAATGGTGCTGGTTTGATTACTCGCTCCGTGAGCGCAGTCATTGTCCGACTGACGATGACGGTCCTGGTCATCACTGTAGGAATGCATGCCCTGCCCATTCCCACCGCCAACGCCATCACGCCATTTGCCCGCAAGTACGCAGTCGATTGCACTGCGTGCCATACAGCCCCTCCACGCCTGAATACCTTTGGCGAACGCTTCCTGGAAAACGGCTATCAACTTCCCGGAACTCAAGACGGTGGAACGACCGGAAAGAAACATTTAGGGGATGTGAGCCTGGACGATGTGGCGGACTACACCGGCGTCCGCCTGCGCGGCCATTTACTGCGAAGCCATCAATTCGCACAACAACATCCATCGGGCGCAGAGGCCGGCACCACCCAAAATTCGACCGACCTGACTTTCCCCGAAGTGTTCAGTCTATTCACCGCCGGCACCTTAGCCCCAAATATCGGTTTTTTTGCTGAGTTGGAATCCAACCTCGAAGCATCGCGCACAGGCATTGAGCGGGCCTTCATCACCTTCAACAACGTCGGTGGTGACAACATCGCCCATATCCGCGTCGGAAAGATAGACCCGTCCGCAGCCTTTTCTTTTTCCACCCTCCGCCAACAATTGGACTTCATCGGGGAAAGCATCCATCCCTCGACGAATGCCGTTCAACGCGCAGGCCTGTTTCCCCTCGCTGCGCAGCCAAGTTTTACGGGTTACGCAACCGGTCAGGCAGCACCATTTCTCCCTATACGCCTTCACTCTATAACGCAGTCGCGGAAACCGGCGTTGAAGTACGCGGGCGGCCCTTCAGAGATTGGTTCATGTATCAAGTCGGGGTGCTGACTGGAGCGAACGAAGCCTTCGGGGATTCCAATAAAGGCAAAGATTTCTATGGAGCCATTCGGTTCGATTACGCGCGTTCAGCCAATTTTTCAGCCAGCCTGTCAGGATTTGCCCATCTCGGCAATAGCAATGCGACGGTCTTCGACGGGACACGCACAACGGATGTGAACTGGAGTCGCTAGGGCGCAGCGGCACACCTGCGATACAAAATGTTCGATCTGTACGGAATGCATACGCTCGATCGAATCACGCATGTACCTGCGACCGCGCTCAGCAATTTTGATATGGACGCCAGCGGGCTCACGGTCGCACTGGATACGTATGTGGCGACGAATACGCTGCTGTCTTTTCGATACGACAATATGGACGCGGGGGGAGACCTCAGCCAGCGCAGTTCCCAAAGTTTCATCGGCACGCAGGTTAAACAGTATGTACGGTCGAAAATCGCACTCTATGCGCGGCATGACCACAATCTGCGCCACGTGGAAGACGGGCAAGCGGCAGCCAGGCATCTGCGGGAAGCCTTCTTCGCAGGGCGTAGCGGGGACTTCAAGGGTCTCTATGACCGCTTGGTCCCCGAGCATCGCGCAGTTTCTGCCTTGATGCAGGAGGAACTCACCCGCGAAGGACGGTCGGCAGCATGACGGAGCAGGTGTCATGATCCTCCACCGGATGTTCAAACGCTTGTGGCCTTTTCCGCCGCAGGGAAGCGCTGCCGAGGTCCCCGCCGAAAGCGAACAAGCCAACGCGCAGCAGCTGTACAAGTCACATCTGCATGAGAGCGAAGAGAAATACCGCCGCCTCTTCGAGTCCTCACGCGATGCGATCATGATTTTGTATCCACCCCACTGGAATTTTATCGCCTGCAACCCCGCCACAGTCGAGTTGTTCGGCGCACGAGACGAGGCGCATTTCACGTCACTGGGCCCTGGCGACGTGTCACCCGAGTATCAACCGGATGGCGAGCTATCCATGGTCAAAGCACCCAGGGCCATCGAGGCCGCCATGCGGGAAGGCTTCTACCTGTTCGAATGGATGCACAAACGAGTCGGCGGACCGAGCTTTTTGGCAACCGTCCAATTGACCCGCATCACGCTCCAGGGTGTCGAAGGGCTACAGGCAACCGTTCGCGATATTACCGAACAACGCCGATCTGAAACCGCACTCCGCGCCTATGCGACGTTTCAACGGGCCATTCTGGACCATGCCGGCTCAGCGATTATTTCCTGCCGGCCCGACGGCATCATTCAACTCTTCAATCCCGCCGCTGAAGTCTTGCTAGGATATAGCGCCGACGAGCTGGTCGGCCGTCGGCACCCGGGCATCTTTCATGTTCACGAGGAAATCGTGGAGCGGGCCAGGCAGCTCTCCGAGGAGTTCGGCTGCACCATTACACCGGGCTTCGACGTATTCGTGGAAAAATGCCGGCGCAATCTACCCAATGAGCATGAGTGGACCTACATCCGGAAAGACGGTACCAGACGAACAGTGTTGTTGAATATCACGGCGCTGCGGGACGCCGACGGCAAGATCACAGGGTACCTCGCCGTCGCTTCAGACATCACGCCACTGAAACGCACCACACAGGAATTACTGCTGGCTAAGGAAGTGGCGGAGGCCGCCAGCCGCACGAAGTCGCAATTCCTCGCCAACATGAGCCATGAGATCCGGACGCCCATGAACGGTGTCCTCGGCATGACCGAACTCTTGCTGACTACCGCACTGGACACCCGGCAGCGCCATCTGACCCGCACGATCCAGCAGTCAGGTGAATCCCTGTTGGCGATCATCAACGACATTCTCGACTTCTCGAAAATCGAAGCGGGCAAGCTCCAACTGGAACGGCTGGACTTCGATCTCCAGGACACAGTCGAGAACGCCGTGGAGCTGTTTGCCACCCCGGCCCAGCGCAAGGGGCTGGAGCTCACCTGCCATATGCCGAGTTCGATTCCGCGAACGCTTCGCGGCGACCCTATCAGGCTGCGGCAGGCCCTGTTGAATCTGATCAGCAATGCGTTGAAGTTCACCTCGACCGGGGAAATCAACGTGCGCATCAACGCCGTGGCCGAGACAGACACCACCGTCACCCTGCGGTTCGCCGTGAAAGATTCCGGCGTCGGCATTCCAGCCGAGGCCCATCAGCGGATCTTCGAAGCCTTTTCACAAGCCGATGGCACGACGACCCGCCGCTTCGGTGGCACAGGTCTCGGACTGACGATCGTGAAGGAACTCGTGTCCCTCATGCAGGGACAGATCGGCGTCGATAGCCAGGTCGGCCGGGGGTCTACCTTTTGGTTTACCGCCGTCTTTGAGCGACAACCGCCCGTCAACAGCGATGAGCATCCCGAACATGCCCTGCTCCAACGACGGATCCTCGTCGTTGACGATACGGCTGCGAATCGCGAGATTCTGGATGACCATCTCCGATCCTGGGGAGCAATCCCCGTCCTGACTGCATCGGCCGCCGAGGCGCTGACGCAACTCCGAGCGGCCGTCGCGCAACGGCCGTTCGAGTTGGCCATACTGGATTTCCAGATGCCGGATATGGACGGCATGCAGCTGGCGCAGGCGATCCGGGCCGACCCGCAATTGGCCGCGCTGCCCCTCTTGATGCTCACGTCCGTGGGGTACGACGCCGGGGCGCCTGGAGTGCCCGCCGTCGATGGCTGGGTCACGAAACCCGTCCGGAAGAGTTTGCTACAACAGGCCCTCCTCGGCCTCCTCCAGACAGGACAGCGGGGACCGGCTCGCCGGGCGGATCCCGTGGTATCGCCACGGGTGCCGACCAGCGCCCCCTCGGCACGTCTCCTCTTAGTCGAAGACACACCGGTCAACCGGGAAGTCGCGACCGGCATGTTAGATATCCTGGGATACACCGTCCACGCCGTCGAGAATGGACGTCTCGCCCTTGAAGCCGTCGCACGAGAACGTTTCGATCTTATTCTGATGGATTGCCAGATGCCGGACATGGACGGCTTCACCGCCACCGCCGCCATCCGGCAACAGGAACGTCATGCCGGAGGTAGCCACCGTGTCCCCATCATCGCCTTGACCGCGAATGCGATGGACGGCGATCGCACCCGCTGTCTCGCTGCCGGCATGGACGACTACCTGGCCAAGCCGTTTACGGCGGCACAACTCCGCACGGTGCTCACGCACTGGCTGACACCACCCACGGCCGACTCGACGATTCCGCACACGCCCTCACAGATTGCACCATGTGAATCGACGCAGAAGCGCACGCCATCTGCCACAGAAATGGACATCGACAAGACCGCCTGGGACGCGATTCGATCGCTTCAACGCCCGGGGCGTCCCGATATTCTGGCAAAAGTCCTCACCACGTATCTGAACGACTCCCGAATGCTCGTGGAAGACATTCGTGCGGCAGTGGAAGCTCGCGATCCCGGCACGCTCGCCACAGCCGCACATCGATTAAAGTCCAGCAGCGCGCAGCTTGGGGTCCTGGCCACAGCGGCGCACTGCAAGGAGCTGGAACACCTGGGGCGCGTCGCCTGCCTCGACGACGCCGCCTACCTACTGGCCCAACTCGCTGAGACGCATCAGACCGCTTGCAGCACCATTGCCGCTGAACTTCGAAGCCACTCTGCGACCTGACCACGAGGAATTCCGCGACCCGGCCCCCCACCCACATTCCTACGCGGCACAGCATCCGCTCCTCAGCAATTTCCCTGTGGAATCGTCAAGTTACCCACGCCCTCAACCGATAACGGAGGGATAAGTCTTATTCCATGGAGTCGCACATGCGCAGCCTTGTCAGAACCTGCACCCGGAGGCTTCCCGCCACAACCGGCTACCTGTTCACGGCCGTGATCCTGGCGCTCCCGCTTACGACATCCTATGCCGCTTCGCCCATCGAGAACGATCCCCCGGTGCACACGGAGGCCTTGCTGGATCTCCCGGAGGCGCCCCTGTCATCGACATCTGACGGCCAAGAAACCGTCGGCAAGGAAAGCACGCTCTTCGAAGAAATTCCCTCGGTCTATGGTGCGGCCAAGTATGACCAGAAGGTGAATGAGGCGCCGGCGGCCGTCATCATCACCGGCGACCAAATCAAGAAATACGGCTACAGGAATTTTGCGCAGATTCTCGACAGCGTGCCGGGCTTGTTTACCAGCAACGACCGAAACTACGGCTACTTGGGCATTCGCGGATTCAACCGGCCCGGCGATTACACGTCTCGAGTGCTGCTGTTGATCGACAATCACCGGCTCAACGATGCCGTCTACGATCAAGGCGGAGCGGGCACCGAAATGCCGATCGACGTGGATTTGATCGACCGCGTGGAAATCATCAAAGGTCCCGGGTCGGCGTTGTATAGCACCAACGCGTTTTTTGGCGTGGTCAATGTGATCACGAAGCGAGGGCGCGATCTCAAGGGCGCCGAGGTCTCCGGGGAAGCCGGCAGCTTCAACACGTATCGAAGCCGCCTCAGTTACGGCAATAAGTTTTCAAACGGCCTCGAAATGCTCCTGTCAGTCTCCTTCTCGGATAGCGAAGGGCATCGCGAGTTGTCTTACCCGGCCTTTTCCTCCATCAATAACGGCATCGCCAAGGATGCGAATCGAGACAACCTGCACTATTACACCGGCAAACTGTCGTACGGAGACTTCACTCTCCTGGGCGGCCATCAATGGCGCAAGAAGAATGTGCCGACGGCGTCTTTTGGCGCGGTGTTCAACGACAATCGACAGAACACCCTCGACGAACGGACCTATCTCGATCTCGTCTATCAGCACGAATTCGTCAATCAGCTCGACGTGAAGGCGCGCCTCTACTACGACCGGTACTATTACCGTGCGCACCTTCCCTACGACTATGCCGGAACCGGCATCCCGCCGTTTACCATCAACAAAGACTCGACGGAGGCCGACTGGTGGGGAGCAGAACTGACGGTCACCAAGAGGCTCTTCGACCATCACAAATTCACGATCGGCTCTGAATATCGCGACCAATTCCGGCTCGATCAGGCCAACGCCGACATTGCGCCTCCCAGCACATACCTCGACGATAAGCGTCGATCGAGCTTGATCGCGGCCTATGTACAGGATGAATGGGCCATCACCGACCATCTCGTCTTGACCGCCGGCGTTCGCCATGACCACTACAGCACCTTTGGGGGGCACCACCAATCCCCGGGCGGGGCTCATCTCCACCTGGGACAAGACCGCGGTGAAATTGCTCTACGGGCAGGCGTTCCGTGCGCCGAATCCCTACGAGCAGTTTTATGTGACGGCATCCACTTCGAAGGCTAATTCGGACATTCGACCCGAACGGATTAAAACGTATGAACTGGTGGTCGAGCAGTACCTGGGCGATCACCTTCGCACCCTCGGCAGCCTCTATCAATACAACATCTCCGGCTTGATCAGTCAGACCACGGATCCGGCAGACGGGAAATTGCATTACACCAACGTCGACAACATCACCGCTCGCGGGGTGGAACTTGCCCTCGAAGGGAAATGGTCATCGGGTATGGAGGGACGCCTCAGCTACGCCTTACAACGCACGGAGAACGACGACGGAAACCACCGGCTCACTAATTCGCCCCAGCACCTGGCAAAAGCCAACGTGATCCTCCCGGTGATCACCGACAAGCTGTTTGCGGACTTCGAAGGGCGGTACACCAGTTCACGCCTCACCCTCGCCGGCAACAGCGCGAGCCCCTTTTACATTCTGAACATGTCGCTCTTCAGTCAGCGGATCGTCAAAGGGTGGGAGCTGTCCGGGCATATCAATAACCTCATGAATCAGAAATACGGTTATCCCGGCTCGGGTGAGCACGTGCAGGATGTCATCGACCAGGATGGCCGGACCTTCTGGATCAAGTTGAAGTACCGCTTCTAAGGACCTTGCATCACCAATGCGTCGACTCATCCACCTCATTGCGGCGTTAGGAATCGCGCTGACCCTGAGCCTTCTCGGGCTCAGGGCGCCCCCTGATTCGGCACGCGCCGAATCGAGCCGGATCGTGGTGCTGAGCGGGCAGGACTTAAAACCGTATCAAGACGTGCTCGCGGGACTTCAACAATCGCTGACCAAACAAGGGATCACTCTGACTGTGGAAGTCCATGCGACACCCAGCGCGCCTTCGATTGCCGACGCGCTACATGACATCAAGAAAAACGACGCCCGGTTGGTGGTCACGCTGGGAGGTGCCGCCACGCAAGCCACCGCGCGCGACGTGGATCAGGTTCCCATCCTCGCGACCATGATTGTCACGGCCGATGACATCACCGCGGCCTCAAACGCCACTGCCATCTTGCTCGACTTTCCGCTGGATCTCCAAATGCAGTGGCTCCACCGTATCGTCCCCGCCGCCAGTACCGTCGGCGTGCTCTTTAATCCCAAGGAAAACCAGACCAAGGTGAGCCAGGCCCTACGCATCGCGAAAGACAACGGCCTGAGTCTTGTGACTCAAGCGGTGGACACGCCGCGCGCCCTGCCCGATGCCTTGGAAAACCTCTCGCGTCATGTCGATGCGCTCTGGGGAATCGCGGATTCGGTCGTGATGACCCCTCAAACCGCCGAGCCCATTCTGCTGAGTACGCTCAGAAACAAGATCCCGCTCGCGGGATTATCGACGACGTGGGTCAAGGCCGGCGCACTCTACGCGCTCGATCGAGATTACCTCGACATCGGAAATCAATGCGGGGAACTCGCCGGGAAAATCCTCGGCGGGGCCAGTGCCTCGTCCCTTGCACCGACATCCCCGCGGAAAGTGACCTATTCAGTGAATCTGAAAACAGCAGGCGCGATGAACCTGGAATTGTCCCAGGAGGTCGTTCGCGGCGCCACTCATATTATCCAATAACTGCGGCGAGGATCACGATGATCAGGAAAGGAATGGGATTACGAGACAAGCTCAATCTTTTGAGCATCGGGCTCGTCGTCCTGACGGCAATCGGCATCGCGACATTCGTCGTGCACCGGGAAATCACCACTCGTTATCAGGATCTGGTCAATACCGGCCTCACCATCGCGGCCATGATCGCACAAAACAGCGAATACGCCGTGTACACGGAAAACCAGGATGCCGTGCGGCGGGTAGTCGGAGGACTCCAGACCTTGCCGGATATCGCCTATGCCGCCGTACTCGGGAAAGACCGGCAGCCGCTCCTGGAAGAAACCTGGGGCGCCAAAATCGCGATCCCCACCGCCCTCAGAACACGCCTGCCCGCCGCGGGAGACGTGCTGTTCGAGGAGGCGGCCATCCAGCCGGGACATCCAACCTATATCGATATTCTGGTCCCGGTCGTGAGCCGCCCGGTAGCGAGCGCCGATCCACTCTCTCTCGAGTCGAATGCGGCGTCGCCCCCGGGCGCCGTCATCGGCTATATTCAGCTCGGCCTGAGCCAGGACCGGTTACGAAAGAACCTCCAGCAATTTGTCCTCATCACGGGGCTCGTGATCGGAATCGTCCTGGTGGTGGGACTTTCCATGTCGTTGATTCTGACGCGAAGCATCACCCAACCCATTCTGGCCTTGGTGGAAGCGGCGGGACACATTGCGGAAGGACGGCTGGATGTGGATGTCGCCGCAGGCACCCATGATGAGGTGGACCGGCTGGCGGACGCGTTCAACCGAATGACCAGCCGCCTGCGGATGTCGCAGGGGCAGGTGCAGGAATACCAACAGAGCTTGGAAGACAAAGTGGCTCAGCGCACGAAGCAACTGGAACTGGCGTCGCAAGAAGCTCAGCGGCTGGCCACCGAAGCGCAGGCAGCCAGTCGGGTGAAATCGCAATTTTTAGCGAACATGAGCCATGAGATCCGGACGCCGATGAACGGCGTCCTGGGCATGACCGAGCTCTTGCTGACGACGACCCTCGACACCCGTCAGCGCCACCTGACCCGGACCATTCAACAATCAGGCGAAGCGCTGCTGGCGATCATCAACGACATTCTCGACTTCTCCAAAATCGAAGCGGGCAAGCTCCAGCTGGAGCGGGTGGATTTTGATCTGCAAGAGACCGTGGAAAATGCCGTGGAGCTGTTTGCAGGCCCCGCCCAGCGGAAACAGATCGAGCTGACCTGTCACCTGCTCGCCCCCTTTACGCACGCCCTCCGCGGCGACCCTATCCGCCTTCGCCAGGCGTTGCTCAATCTGATCAGTAACGCCTTGAAGTTCACGGCGAAGGGGGAGATCAATGTGCGCGTCTACGCGGTGACGGAAACGAGCACGACCGTCACCCTTCGATTCGAGGTGAAGGATTCCGGCGTCGGCATTCCGGCTGAAGCCCATCAGCGTATTTTCGAGGCCTTCTCCCAAGCCGACGGCACCACGACCAGGCGCTTCGGCGGCACGGGACTCGGCCTCATGATCGTCAAGGAGCTCGTCGCCCTCATGCAAGGGCAGATCGGCGTTGAAAGCCAAGTGGGGCAGGGCTCCACCTTCTGGTTTACGGCCGTCTTCGAGCGGCAACCAGCCGTGGTTCCAGGACAGGAAGAGGCTCCGGACCAGGCCTTGGTCAGGAAACGAATCCTGGTCGTGGATGACACGCCCGCTAACCGCGAAATCCTGTATGAACATCTCCGCACCTGGGGCGCGCTGCCAACCTTGGCCGCGTCGGCGCAAGAAGCCTTGGTCGTGCTCGGCACCAGCCCCGACTCGCCACCACCGTTCGACCTGGCGATTCTTGATCTGCATATGCCGGACATGGACGGGCTGGAGCTGGCCAAAACCATTCGGACTGATCCACGCCTCGCCGGTTTGCCGCTCTTGATGCTGACATCGGTGGGATATGATGCCAATACGCCCGGCACTCCCGATCTGGACGCATGGGTGACCAAGCCCGTTCGAAACACCCTGCTTCGTCAGGCTCTCCTTGGCCTGCTCCAAACCAGGCATCGTGCGCCCGTTGAACCACCGACTCCGGTTCCCGCAGCCTCCGGCCCGATCCCGTTTCAAGCCGCCCGGCTTCTGCTGGTCGAAGACACCCCCGTCAACCGGGAGGTCGCCCTCGGCATGTTGGACATGCTCGGACACGTCGCCCAGGCCGTCGAAAACGGACGCCTCGCGGTCGAGGCGTTCGCGCGGGAACGGTTCGACCTCGTTCTCATGGATTGCCAGATGCCGGAGATGGACGGCTTCACCGCCACCGCCAGGATCCGACAGCAGGAACGGGAGTCAGCAGACCATCGTCATGTCCCTATCATTGCCCTCACTGCCAATGCGATGGAAGGTGATCGCTCGCGATGCCTGGCCGCCGGGATGGACGATTATCTGGCGAAACCCTTCACCATGGCACAGCTAAGCGAGATGTTGACGCAATGGCTGACCGTACAGACGGCTACTCAACCGACGGAGCCAGCCGCCCCCCCTGCGGCCGGCCCGGACCATTCGCCATCCGATCAGCCGCCGCCTGCCCCTGCCGAGATTGACAAGACGGCCTGGGACGCGATCCTGGCGCTTCAGCGGCCGGGGCGTCCCGATATCCTGGCGAAAGTGCTGACAGCCTATCTCAACGATTCCCGCACTTTGGTGGAGGAGATCCGCACGGCCGTCCAGACCCAAGACGCGGTGGCTCTTACCAAGGCGGCGCATCGATTAAAGTCCAGCAGTGCGCAGCTCGGAGCCCTAGCCACGGCAGCCCACTGCAAAGAACTGGAACACCAGGGACGCCTCGCCAGCCTCGACAGTGCTCCAGGCCTGCTGGCCCAACTCACGGACGCGCACCAGGCCGCTTGCGCCGCAATGACGAGCGAGCTCTTGCAGCGCACGGCCGCTTGACGCGTCGCTCGCAGATCGATTCCCGACTTGCGAACCACACCGGTCCGCGCTAGTCTTGGCGCACCCATGGCTACCTATGCAATCGGCGACGTTCAAGGCTGCTTCGGATCCCTTACGCAGCTCACAAAGACCATTCACTTTGATCCGAAGCAAGACCGGCTCTGGTTTGTCGGCGATCTCGTCAACCGGGGCCCCGACTCCCTCCATGTTCTGCGCTACATTCGGGATCTCGGCGCCTCCGCTCTGACGGTTCTCGGTAATCACGATATCTTCCTGCTCGCCGTTGCCGCCGGACTGACGCCTCCTCGCTCCAGTGACACCTTGACGCAGGTGCTGGAAGCACCGGACTCCCGTGAGCTGATGCAATGGCTACGGCAACAACCACTGCTGTATCGGGAGGGTGATTTCCTGTTAGTCCATGCCGGACTCTTGCCTGCCTGGACTGTCGAGCAAGCCGAGGGATTGGCCGCCGAGGCCCACACAGCAATGCGAGGGGCCCAATGTGTCACAACCTTGCGAGCGCTCCACCCGAGCGCTTCTTTGCAGTGGCGACCTGACCTCACAGGCCCGGTTCGAGTCGCGACCATCATCAAAGTGCTGACCCGCTTGAGAGCCTGCTCTAATGAAGGCGTGATGGAATCTTCCTTCTCAGGTCCTCCCGATCGGACACCTGACGGGTTCCACCCCTGGTTCGAGCTATCCCGGAGGCGCAGCAGGACGGCTACGATTATCTTCGGGCATTGGGCCGCCATGGGATTGAGAGTGACGCCGAACATATTGGCACTGGATACCGGCTGCGTGTACGGCAGACAACTGACGGCGGTGCGCCTGGAAGATCGGAAGATTTTTCAAGTCGCGTGCGAGGAGACTCGTGGCCAAGGGTGACCGGCCGGCTCTGGCCGAGTGGCCGCGGTATACCAACAGAAACCTGCCCGCCTACCGCTTCCTTCCAGGCCAAACCCCGCATCCTCGCCGCCATCCGCAGGGCCATTCATTCGCACAGCCGGAACCTCAGCCCCGCCCGTTTGAGTTGGAACGATGGATGGCATCCGAGGACTATCTCTATGGCATCGATCTTTACAACTGGACGTATTGGTGGGAAGCGCACGAAGTGTTTGAGGCCTTCTGGCATGCGTACGGGCGCAGGACGCCGGCCGGAAATTTCTTTCAGGCGCTCATTCAATGCGCCGCCGCCAACCTCAAGCACGAGCTGGGTGACGAACAGGCGACACGCAACCTCGTGTCACGGGCGCTCGCCCGTCTGCGGCAGGGCCCCGATCATTACATGGGCCTGGACACCGCCGCGGTCGCCGAAGAGTTGACGCATTGGTTGAATCAGAGGGGCGCGGGCGCGCACATCGTGTTCACGCTCTCGGAGGAACGTGGAAGACTGGTGATCGTTGAAAAAGTGAGGGGCGAGGACTGATCAGTGGTAGCTTTCGGAATCGGAGGGGAATACCCCTTTTTCCACGTCGTCCTTGTACCGACGAAGAGCCTGCAGCGCATCGACCTTGAGCTGCCCGTACGGCTTCACAAACTTCGGCACGAATTCATCGAACAGCCCCAACAGATCGTACAGCACCAGCACTTGCCCGTCGCAGTGCGGACCCGCGCCGATCCCGATGGTTGGAATCGTGAGGGCCTCGGTCACCGTCTTGGCCAATCCCGCAGGAATTGCTTCCAGGACGATGCCGGCGGCACCGGCCGCTTCAAGCGCCCGGGCATCCTCCATCAACTGTTGCGCACGGTCTTTCCCCTTGCCCTGTACCCGGTACCCACCATATTGCTGGACGGATTGCGGCATCATCCCGAGATGCCCGATCACAGGAATGCCGACCTTCGCCATCGCCGTCACACGATCCGCGACCGCCGCGCCCCCTTCCAGTTTCACCGCATGGGCACCGACTTGCAGGAACCGCCCGGCATTGCGAACCGCTTCTTCCTGGCTCACCTGATAGGAAAGAAACGGCATGTCGCCGATGACCAGTGAGCGCTGGACAGCTCCGGCCACCAGCTTGGTGTGGTACAGCATCTCATCCATGGTTACAGAGAGCGTGTTCGACTTGCCTTGCACAACCACGCCCAGCGAGTCGCCCACGAGAATGACGTCGATTCCTGCCTGTTCGACGAGACGGGCGAACAGCGCATCATAGGCCGTCACCACCGTAATCTTGCGTCCGTCGCGCTTGCACTTCTGCAAGTCCGGAACCGTCATCACCCGAGCTCGGCTTTCGTCAGAATTTCCGGCAATCGTTCGGTGGACTTGATGGCCATAATATGGACGCCATCGCAGTAGGGACGAACGGCCTTGATCGTTCGCACGGCAATCTCCACGCCTGCATCGAGCGCCCGCTTATCACCGGCGGCGCGCATTTCGTCGATCATGTCCTGTGGCACACAGACGCCGGGGATATTCGCGTTCATGAATTCCGCCATCTTGGCATTGCGCAGCAACAGAATCCCCGCGAGCACCTTCACCTTGAACGGACGCACGGCGTCCATAAACGTCTTGAATTGTTCCGGCTGATAAATCGCCTGGGTCTGGAAGAACTGGGCGCCGGCACGCACCTTGACTTCAAACTTGACCAGCATCGGTCCCAGCGGATCCGCTTCCGGCGTAACCGCCCCGCCGATCGTAAAGTCGGTGGCCCCATCGAGCTTGTTGCTCGCGTAATCTTTGCCGCTATTGAGCCCGGTCACCAACTGCATGACTTGGACGGAATCCAGGTCGTAGACCGGCTTGGCATCCTTGTGGTCCCCGACTGTGGGATAGTCTCCGGTCAGA
Source organism: Nitrospira sp. (assembly GCA_009594865.1). Taxonomy (GTDB): domain Bacteria; phylum Nitrospirota; class Nitrospiria; order Nitrospirales; family Nitrospiraceae; genus Nitrospira_A. The sequence goes on from VOPT01000037.1 coordinate 21,305, forward strand.
CAAAGGATGTTCCGGATGCCCAGCATATGGGCCCCCATGAGGTCGGACTGCATCGCGATGCGGTTACGATCGCGGCAGGTCAACTGCATCACCGGATCATGGCCCAGTTCATACAAGATCCGGCACACCGGCAGTGACCCGGCTCGCACGATCGCCGCCGTATTGTCCGTGACATTGACCCCGTGCACACGACCGACCAGCGACTTTGCGCTCTCGACCACATGGGTGAGGTTCGTGCCCTTCGGCGGGTTATACTCCACCGTGACGGCAAACTGCCCCTGCGCCAACACATCCTTGAGTCGCCGCGGCTCCCGGCTCATCGAGATCTCCTCACTTTCATTCCATCCCCCCACCCTGAATAGGGCGGGCGGTTCGCCTGCTCGTCAGTGCGCGCGTCCAACGAGGGCCTGCTGAGGCCGCGCGTTGCGCGAGCACGAGGAGCATGCGGATGGCCCGCCTATTTCATCCCTGCCATTCTCTTAGCAGATTCAACGGTATTGTCGAGCAACATCGCAATCGTCATCGGCCCGACGCCACCCGGTACCGGGCTGATCCACCCGGCCTTCTGGCTCACCGGCCCATAATCGACATCCCCGCAGAGCTTCCCGTCAGTCCACCGGTTGGTGCCCACATCGATCACGACCGCTCCTTCCCGGACCATGTCGGCCGTGACGAATCTGGCCTTCCCGATCGCGACCAGCAACAACTCCGCCTCCCGGCAGACCGCTGCCAGATCCTTGGTCTTGGAATGGCAAATCGTGACGGTGGCGTTGCGCTGCAACAGCATGAGCGCCAACGGTTTCCCCACAATATTGCTGCGTCCCAACACGACTGCGCGTTTACCTTCAATCCCGACGCCGGTGGACTCGATCATCTTGATCACACCCTTCGGGGTACAGGCTTCAAAGACCGGATTCCCTTCGACCAACCGGCCGAAGTTGTACGGATGGAACCCATCGGCATCCTTGGCCGGCGACACCGCTTCCAGCACCACCCGGCTGTCGATGTGCTTGGGAAGCGGTAACTGGACCAAAATTCCATGGACCTTCGGGTCCGCATTCTTCTTCTCAATGAGAGCCAACAAATCCGCCTGCGTGGTGGACGCAGGCAATTTATAATCGTCGATATAGATACCCGCGGCATCGCAGGCCTTTTGTTTGCTCTTTACATACTGATGCGACGCCGGATCGTCACCCACGAGAATCGTGGCAAGACCCGGCTTGGTGCCCGTTTTTGCCAGGACCGCCGCAGACTCCACCGCCAACCGGTCACGCACCTGTTGCGCCAATGCTTTCCCATCGATAATTCGTGCCGCCACAGTATCCTCCCTGGCCTGAATAGAAGCGAAAAGTGAGGGCACCATAGCAGGCAATTTTTCAACAAGTCAACGCTGGAGGCGGCGGGAGGCTTCCGATGGAAGCCCTCGATACAACAGGGGCCTCACCGGATCGTCCGGCCGCTTGAGCATCCGGCCTTCCCGGCTCGTGTCGCCTCCGATTTCGATGCTTCCTTGACAGTCTCCGAGACCCTTGGCTACGATGCACCAGGACAATCTGTGCGTCATCTTCGTTCATGATTCCCATGACCATCTTTTCCTGTCTCCCCGAACGGCCAAAACGCCGTCGCAATCTTGGATTGGCTCTTGCGGGCGCCATGGGAATGCTGCTTGCGTCCTCATGGGCATGGGCGCTGCAAGTCAGCGGATTAGAATCGCCGCACAGCTTTCTGGCCGATCCCCCGTCGAGGTCGTATTTCATTTCGAACATCAATGGGGAGACCAACGCCCGGGACAATAACGGCTTCATTACGAAGTTGAGCGACGACGGGCGCATTATAGCCTTCAAGTTCATCGAAGGCGGCCGCGGGGACGTTACCCTCCATGCCCCCAAAGGCATGGCCATCGTCGATCACGTGCTCTATGTCACCGATGTCGATACCCTGCGCGCGTTCGACAAGAACACAGGGAAACCGCTCGCCACGGTCGTGCTCCCCCGGCCCGCCGACGGCAAGACCTCCCAGTCGCTCGTGGATGTGGCGGCCGACGGGCAGGGGCATCTGTATCTCGCGGATCAGGGGGGCAATGCGATTTATCGTGTGGATCTCACGACACCCTTGACCCTGTCCCTCTATGTGTCCGGACCTCACTTAGCAGGCCCGTCAGGAGTGGCCGTGCACCCCAAAACCGGACATATCGTCGTGGTGAGTTATGATTCCGGCAAAATTTTCGACCTTACTCCGGAAGGAGCGCTGACCGAACTGGCCTCCAATGGATTTTTCACCGGACGATTCCAAAACCTCAGCGGAGTCGATTTTGACCGCTGGGGGAGCATGTATGTGTCCGACGCGACCAAAGGCAAAATCTGGCGCATGCTGCCGAACCATAAATTCCAAGTCATCGCGGAATATCTGCCTGGGCCATCGGATCTTGGCATCGACCGCGTGAACCATTTGATTCTCGTTCCGTACCAGGATTCGAATGCCGCCGAGGTCAACGGCCTCGAGTCTCCCACGGCATCATCAGGTGATCGCGCTAAACGCACGTTGGCAGATTACGGGTTCGTTGAACCCCTGAAAGCCGACAAGGAAGGATCGTCCCGCAAATGAGCCAATGTGTCTATTGTCAGCAACGCAAAGGCAAACGTTCTTGTCCGGCCCTCAGCGGGATGATTTGCAGCCAATGTTGCGGAGAGCATCGCCTCGCGCGTATTTCCTGCCCGCCTGATTGCCAATACCTCGATGCAGGAAGCGACTATCAACAGAAACGGCTCGGCGAACAGTTCGCCCCCGTCCGGCGGGAACTCTATCGTCAACTCAGCGTGGCCGGCGGCGAAAAAGCGGCCGCGTTGTTCAACCTGATCGAAGTGGTCACGTTCGGCTATTTCCATGACCGGCGGGATGGTCAGGATGCGGAAGTGTTTGCGGCCATCCAAGCGTTGCGCCGCACCTTGAGCCCCCTTCATGTGCCGGCCGCGCCGATGCCGGTTTTTGCGGAACGTCTCAAAAAGGAATATGACACGTTCGTCAAACAGCAACCTCAGCAAATCGCCGACGCCGGCTCGGCACCGGAAATTCTCGATCGTGCATTGGCGCTCCTGACGGAATTTTCCGGCCAGGGCTTCCAATCACGCCGCTTCCTCCTCGGGATGATCGGCTATGTCAAAACGTTCCACCCCGAGATTGCCGAGCATCTGACGAAACAGCATGAAGCCGGTCGAATTGTGCTCCCCGGGCAACTCACTCCCCAGCCTCAAGAACCACCTCCCCACGTCCATAGCCCCGAGTGCCGTCATCACCACCACTGACCGCCGACGGCGATACCCGATCGCGAGAGAGCCTTCCAGACCCCTTTTCAATAAGCTGTCTGCCGCGACATTCCGTCCCCTCTTTTCCTCATTTTCTCTTTAGTTACATCTCATTTCTGCCGATACAGGCGGGCCAGGACTTATACCTGCGCAAGAAGCAGAATCAGCATTGCACGCGCAACGCATTGAAATTCATGCATCCATTGCTCAGTAACCTCTTAGCCGCCTTGCCGAAGGGAGATGCGCTGGACGAGCCGGCCTGGTCCGTCCGTCATCGGGGCATTCTCTCCATCCTCTGGTTGCACGTTCTAGGAATCTCCCTGTACGGCGCGTATATGGGAGCCGCCCCCAGCCTCTACCTCGGAGGTGGAGGCCTTCTCGGAATCATCGCCCTCGCGGCACAACTGCCCAGCGTCAGCCGCCGCCTCCAGGCCGCCATTGCCACCTATGGACTCATGACCGCCTCGGCCTTGCTGGTGCATATCTCAGAAGGGCGAATCGAACTGCACTTTCATTTCTTTGTCATGATGTCCGTAATCGTGCTGTATCAGGATTGGCTGCCGTTCCTGGTCGGACTACAGTTCATCGTCCTCGATCACGGAGTCGTGGGCACCCTCATGCCGGAAATGGTATATGGCCACGCAGAGGGGCAGGCCCATCCATGGACCTGGGCACTGATTCACGGCAGCTTTATTCTGGCTCAATGCGCAGCCCTGCTCTGTTTTTGGCGAGTCAACGAGGTGGCTCGAGAAAAAGCCCTGCAGAGTGAGGCCCGCACCAGGATGATCATCGAAACCGCTCTGGACGCCGTGGTCACCACGAACGCCTCTGGTCTCATTACCGACTGGAACACCCAGGCTGAGATGATGTTCGACATTCCTCGCACCGACGCCATCGGACAACCCCTGACCACCTATCTCTCCACGGCCCAACCTTCCTCCGGCGCCGGATCGGGTGTGAGGCTTTCCGGGCTGATTCCCGGAGCGATTCTCAATCGCCGTGTGGAGAGTGTCGGCCGGACCGGTTCCGGCCAGGAATTTCCCGTGGAAATCGCCACCAGCTGCCTTGCCATCGGCGGAACGCAGCAGTTCACCACCTTTATTCAGAATATTTCCGAACGCAAGCAGCACGAGGACGCCCTCTGCCGCGCTAAGGAGGCGGCGGAAGCGGCCAGTCAGGCCAAGTCTCAATTCCTGGCCAATATGAGTCATGAAATTCGGACCCCGATGAACGGGGTGCTCGGCATGACGGAATTACTCCTCGCGACCCAGCTCAACGAGCGGCAGCGACGATATGCCGACACCGCACACACGTCCGGGACCAACTTGCTGCACATCATCAATGACATCCTGGATTTTTCGAAAATCGAAGCCGGCCGCCTGGTCTTGGAGCATATCCCCTACGACCTGCGGCTTCTCCTGGCGGAAACCTCCACGATTTTTCACGAACAGGCGCTGAAAAAAGGGCTCTCGCTGACTCTGACGATTGCGCAAGACATCCCCATCACGCTTCACGGAGACCCCCACCGGCTCCGCCAGATCCTGACGAACCTTATCAGCAACGCCCTTAAATTTACGGCAACCGGGCGTATTGCCATTTCGGCCGCCATGGAGCCGGGCTCCTCCGGACAGGTGCGGGTTGACGTATCGGACACGGGCATCGGCATTTCGCAGGACGCTCAGAATCGAATCTTCGACGCCTTTGCGCAGGCTGACGGCTCGACCACGAGAAAATACGGCGGAACCGGCCTCGGCCTCGCCATTGTGAAGCAATTAGTCGGCATGATGGGCGGGCACATGGGACTGACCAGTGTGCCCGGAGAGGGATCCACCTTCTGGTTTACGATTTCAGCGTATGCCACCGCAACACCATCGACGGCCTCCGATCCATCCACCTCTTCCACGGAAGCGCTGCGGCGCCTGTACCGTTAGCAAGGAGACCCCCCTATGCATATGACGACTACCTGTCTCAAACCCGGTCACTCCAACATTCCTGCTGAGCTGGCCGCCTTCGATTCGGAAAACAGCCTACTCTTGCTGTTCGGAGCCTCACATCTGATCGATCGACCTGAGCTGATTCAGCAGGTGATGGCCGCCTGTCCTCGCAGCCAAGCGATCGGCTGCTCCACATCCGGAGAAATTCATGGGGCTGAAATCTCGGATGACAGCCTGGTCGTTGCGGCGGTGCGTTTTGAGAAGACACGCCTTCTCACCACGCATGCGTCAGTCCACAGCCCGAAAGATTCGTATGCAGCGGGACGCGCCATTGCCACTAACCTGCAACAGCCCTCGCTTCGCGGCCTCCTGGTGCTCTCAGACGGATTGAATGTCAACGGTAGCGAACTCGTGAAGGGACTGAACGACACGCTGGGAGGTGCCGTCATCGTGACCGGGGGGTTGGCCGGGGACGGAACCGACTTCAAGCGCACATGGGTTATCAAGGACCGTGTGCCCCAAAGCGGGTATGTGACCGCCATCGGTTTCTATGGCGACCACGTCCGCTTGGGCCATGGCTCAAAGGGCGGATGGGATAAGTTCGGCCCTGAGCGCCGGGTGACCAGATCGGCGGGAAATATTCTCTACGAACTGGATGGTCGCCCCGCCCTGCAGCTCTACAAAGAGTATCTCGGTGACCGCGCCGCCGGTCTTCCGGCCACCGGTCTGCTGTTCCCCCTCGCGATCAGGTCTTCTAGTACGGATGGGAAAGTCCTCGTTCGGACCATCCTGGCCGTGGATGAAGCCGCTCAATCCATGACGTTCGCGGGAGACTTGCCTGAAGGCATGCTGGCTCAATTGATGCGCGCCAACTTTGACCGCCTGATTCAGGGCGCGTCCGAAGCGGCCACGCTGACCCTCGATAATCACCAGAACGCAGGGAGCGCCTCCCCCACGTTGTCAATCGCGATCAGTTGTGTCGGGCGACGGTTGGTGCTCGGAGAACGGACGGAAGAAGAAATCGAGGCGACGCTGGAGATCCTGCCGAACGGCAGCCGCCAAGTTGGATTTTATTCGTATGGGGAAATCTCTCCATATTTCAGCGGAGTCTGTGATCTCCACAACCAAACCATGACCGTCACCACGATTACCGAAGTCTAATTTCTATGCATCCGCTCCTCACGCGTCAACTCAAGCGGTTAGGACTGGAGCCTGCCGCCGCTCCCACCTCGCTCGAGGCCTGGCAGCAACTGCTTGAACGGGTCAGCAGGAGCTATCTCGAATCCGATCAGGGACATGAACTGCTGGAACGTTCGATTGCGCTCTCCGCGAGCGAGATGCAGGCTCTGAACGACCAGATCCGTCGCACATCAGAAAGCCAATTGGCCGAGGAACGGGACAAGCTCCACACCGTGCTTCGTTCCATGGGCGACGGACTTTGCGTCGTAGATCGGAACTGGGACATCGTCCTCCTCAATCCTGAAGGGCAGCGTCTGTGGGGACTCACCGAAGCGGAAGTCGTGGGACGACGCCTGCCTGATCTGATTTCCCTCTCGTACGGCACCAATCTCACGGAGCCCATCTTCACCCAAATGCTGCTGGATGAAACCGCCCAGGGACATTCGTTTAGAACCGACGACGGCCTGCTCACGTCGACCACCGGCCGTTCGTTTCCTGTTTCCTGTGTGCTGGCGCCTATCGTGCGAGACAGTCAGGCGGGCGGAGCCGTGCTGGTCTTTCGCGACATTTCGGAGCGTAAACAGGCGGAGGATGTCCGTCGCCATACGGAAAATTTATTGCGCCAACATCAAGCCGCGCTGTTTGGTCTCACCAGCAACAGTATCATTCAAAGCGGCGTTCTCGAGCCGGCCCTGCAGGAGATTACCCGCGTGACAGCCGAGACCCTCGGTGTACGCCGATGCAGCATCTGGCTGCTGCGGGAGGATCACAGCGCCATCACCTGCAAGGATCTCTACGACGCATCTGCCAGCACGCATTCCTCCGGCCTGGAACTCGTCGCCGCACAGTTCCCGAAGTATTTCCGCGAACTGCTCACGGAACGTGTCATTGACGCCTCCGACGCACGGACCGATCCTCGCACCGCCGAGTTCACCGACACGTACCTGACCCCGCTCGGGATCGGCGCCCTGCTCGATATTCCGATCCGTTTTAAGGGCAGGCTCGTCGGGGTACTCTGCAGTGAACATGTGGGGCCGCCGCGCGCCTGGATGCTCGAGGAGCAGCAATTCAGTTATGCCATTGCCTCGTTGGTCTCTTTGGCCCTGGAAGCGGTCGAACGCCTCCACGCCGAAGGCGCGTTGCGTAAGAGCGAGGGGCGGACGAGGCTGATTATCGACACGGCGCTCAGCTCAGTGATCGGCATGGACGAGCAGGGACGCATTATCGGTTGGAACACTCAGGCGGAACAGACATTCGGATGGACTCAAGAAGAAGCCGTCGGCCGCTTACTGGCCGACACCATTATTCCCCCTTCTCAACGAGAAGCCCACCAGCGCGGCCTGAACCAATTTATCAAAACCGGCCATGGTCCGATCCTCAACAAACGAATCGAAATCAGCGCCCTTCGAAGGGACGGCACGGAATTTCCGATCGAATTGGCCATCACGCCCCTCCGCCTGGAGAATGCGTATACCTTCACGGCCTTCGTCGTGGATATTTCAGAACGCAAACAGGCGGAAGAAGCGTTACGCACCAGCGAAGCCCGTCTCATGATGACGGTGCAGGGATCTCACATCGGCATCTGGGACTGGAATCTCACGACCGGCTCGATTTATTTCTCCCCGCAATGGAAAAACCAGCTCGGCTACGACGATGCCTCCCTTTCCGATGCCTTCCAGGAGTGGCAAACCCGCATTCATCCGGACGATCAAACGCTGGCCCAGACGACCATCCAATCCTGTTTGGACGGATACCGCTCCCAATTCGAACTCGAACATCGCCTGCGACATCGGGATGGTTCCTACCGTTGGATTTTATCCCGGGGTAGTCTCATCCGCGACATCTACGGTGTGGCCGCGCGCATGGTCGGCATCCATATCGATACCACCGACCGCAAACGCACCGAGGATGAACTACGCGCCGCAAAAGAAGCCGCTGAAGCCGCCAGCAAGGCAAAGAGCGAGTTTCTCGCCAATATGAGCCACGAAATCCGCACGCCGATGAATGGCGTCCTCGGCACGACTGAACTGTTGCTCAACAGCACCCTCACGGACAAACAGCGACATCTCGCGTCGACCGTGCATCGGTCGGGAAGAACTCTTCTCGCCATCATTAACGATATTCTCGATTTCTCCAAAATCGAAGCGGGCAAACTGGACTTGGAATGTGTCGGATTCGATGTGTCGCAACTGCTCGACGAATCACTCGAGCTGTTCATGGAGGCCGCCCGGCGGAAACACCTTCAGCTGACACAACAGGTCGACGAACGGGTCCCGCGCTATTTGAAGGGCGACCCGGTCCGATTGCGTCAAATCCTCATGAATCTTTTGAGCAATGCCATGAAGTTTACCGAAACCGGCGGGGTGTCGTTGACGGCCGACTATGTGAGTGGCACCCCCACCCATGCGCAGCTCCGCATTTCGGTCACCGACACCGGCATCGGCATTCCGCCTGCAGCGAAGGTACGGATTTTTGATGCCTTTGCGCAGGCTGATGGTTCCACCACGCGACGGTACGGGGGAACGGGACTCGGGTTGTCGATCGCCAAACAGTTGGTGGGGCTCATGGGTGGATCCATCACAGTTGAAAGCGAACCTGGACGCGGCTCGACGTTTTCGTTTACGGCGCGATTCGAACTGCAACCACTCGGCGCAGGCACGCTAGGTGACCAGACCGCGCATTCCCACATTCCAAAACCGCCGCTCCCCGTCGAACATACCTGCGAGCCTTCGCGCCCTTTCCCGTCCACCGCTGGGATCGAGGCTCATGGAGCGGGACGTAGTATGCCGCGGATTCTCGTCGCGGAAGACAGCCCGGTCAATCGAGAGGTCGCCGCCGGCATGTTGGAACTGCTCGGCTACCAGGTCGAGATGGCGGAAAACGGCCGGCAGGCACTGGAGTTGGCCGGACGCAGCCAGTTTGATCTCGTGCTTATGGATTGTCAGATGCCTGAGATGGATGGCTTGACGGCGACAGGGGAAATTCGCCGCCGGGAAGCATCGTCCGGGCACCGTCGGCTAACCGTCATCGCCTTGACTGCGAATGCGATGCAGGGAGACCGGGAACGATGTCTCTCCGCCGGGATGGATGACTATCTGACCAAACCTTACACGCAGATGCAATTGCAGGCCGCAGTGCAGAAATGGCTGGCGAAGCCTGCGCCGGACTTTGCACCCGTACCTGTGTTACGTTGCGAGCAGCCGTTACTTTGTGAACCGGCCCCCACTGCCACGGCCCCCCCACCAGCCGCACCAAGTATGGACCCTAAAGCGCTCGACGGCATTCGGGCGTTGCAACGCCCCAACCGGCCCGATGTGCTGGCGTCGGTTCTTCGCAAGTATCTCGATAATTCACGAGACAGTCTGGAAGCCCTACAAGACGCGATACGCGCGAACGATCCCGCGGGGTTACAAGCAGTGGCGCACCGCCTCAAATCGAGCAGCGCTCAACTTGGGGCTCTGGCAGTGGCCGCGCGCTGCAAGGAACTGGAGGCGATGGGCGCTCAGAAAAATCTCATCGAAGCCGAACGGACGTTGGCCGAATTGCAATCCGAATATGCTGCCGCTTGTGCCGTCTTTCGAAACGAGATCGCCAAGGAGAAATCATCATGAACCCGCTCACATCGGGACGCGTACCGTCCGCATTGGTCACCGACGACGACATCATCATCCGCATGTTCGCTCGCGAGGCCCTGGAGCAAGCGGGATGGGTGGTCGAAGAAGCTGAAAACGGACGCGAGGCCTGTGCCGCCTTTCAACAATCCCCGCCGGATGTCGTACTGCTTGACGTCATGATGCCGGAAATGGACGGCTTTCAGACCTGTGCGGCCTTGCGACAGTTACCAGGCGGGGAGCATACCCCCATTCTCATCATGACCGGTCTGGATGATTTTGAATCCATCACGAAAGCCTATGATGCCGGCGCGACGGATTTTATCGTGAAGCCCTTGAACGCCATGCTGTTGACCAACCGCATCCGCTACATGGTTCGAGCCAATCAGGTACTCCAGGAACTGCGAGCCAGCGAGGCGACCCTGACGCAGGCCCGCGATGCGGCCATGGAGGGCGCTCGGCTCAAATCCGAATTTCTGGCCACGATGAGTCATGAAATTCGCACCCCCATGAATGGCGTACTCGGCATGACCGACTGGCTCCTGGAAACCGACCTCACGCCAGAACAGCTGGATTGTGCGCAAACCATTCGTTCCTCGGGCGATTCCTTGATGGTCATCATCAATGACATTCTCGATTTTTCTAAAATTGAGTCCGGCAAACTGTCTCTCGAACTACTGGGCTTTGACCTGCCGAAGTTTATTGATCGAGTCCTGGCGTTGTTCGCGGAACGAGCGCAGCGAAAAGGTCTCCTCCTTCACTCTCACATTGCGGACAATGTACCGGCCGCCTTATGTGGAGATCCGACCAGACTGCAGCAGGTGCTCAGCAATTTGCTGGCGAACGCCATCAAATTCAGTGACCGCGGAACGGTTTCGCTTCTGGTGGATTTGGACCAACGGCCTCCGGAACAGCGGCTTGAGTTTCCCGCCACCACCTATGGGGAAACGTCATCGAATGCCGAGCACATTACTCATGTGCGATTCTCCGTCGTCGATAGCGGTATCGGGATTGCGCCGAGCGCGTTTGCGACGTTGTTTCAGCCCTTCGTGCAGGCAGACGGATCCACGACCAGGAAGTATGGAGGAACGGGATTGGGACTCGCCATTTGCAAGCAACTGGTGGAACTGATGGGAGGACACATCGGAGCGGAAAGTGCGCCGGGATCAGGATCCATTTTCCGGTTCACCGTACCTCTCCAGCAACGAATCGCAGACAGTGAAGGAAACCGAGCCGCCGCCTGACAACCCTGATAACATTCCCATCGTCTCCTGCTACCGTGTTGCGCGTCGATGCGCTTGCCGAAGAGCCACAGCTGTATCTCTTAAGATACCTCCTGTAAGAGTTCTCTGATACACCTCGCCGTGAAACCATCCGGCAGACTTGCTTATCTAATTGAAATACCTACTTAAAATCAATGGCTTAAACTTTGCTTTACTTCATTGCGTACACATAGTATACAAAGCGGGTCGAAAGGGACGCCTCTCCAACGTCAGCATGCAAACCCTTACCCATCCCAGCTGGTAGGAAAATCCATACACCCAAGGATGACATCTGTGCATTGCCTGACATTCGACATTGAAGAACATTTTCAGGTCTCACGATTCGATTCGCCCATTCGCCGGCGACACTGGGGGACCTTTGAAAGCCGGGTGGCGGCCAACACCTGCAAAGTGCTGGATCTTCTCTCACGGTACGACGCCAAGGCCACATTTTTTGTCCTGGGGTGGGTCGCCGAGCGCCATCCCGGTCTGATCAAACAGATTGCCGAATGCGGACATGAAATTGCGTCTCACGGCTATGGACATGAATTGGTCACGGCTCAAACACCGGAATTATTCCGCGCGGATGTACGGCAAGCCAAACAGATCTTAGAAGACCTCACGGGGTCCCCAGTCCTCGGATATCGCGCGCCCGGCTTCACCATCACACGTGAGACGCTGTGGGCGTTACCAATCCTGGCTGAAGAAGGTTATACCTACGACTCCAGCGTTGTCCCTATTCGCCACGATCATTGTGGTCTGCCCGGATCAGATCCCTGGCACCATCTCAAGCAAACTTCGTCGGGCCCCATCTGGGAAGTGCCTCCCTCCACGGTCAATCTCGGAGGAGTTCGGATTCCCATCGCGGGAGGGAGCTATTTTCGGCTGTTGCCATTCCCGGCCCTGTGCGGGCTGATGCGGAGGATCGAACAAAAAGGCCGCCCGCTCGTCATGTATTTCCATCCATGGGAACTCGACCCGTACCAGCCACACATGGAAGGCCCGTTCCTTTCAAAAATGTTCCACTATTTGAACCTGGACAAGATGGAGTTTCGCATCTCCACCGTCATGAACACCTTCCGGTTCGGCTCCATCGCTGAACAAATCGATTTTTCGCCGATTTTACCCATCGATCCCGCTGTGTTCCCGTCTACGCCGGCCGAAATCGCTCAAGACGTCGTGTGAGCGCCACCTCCGTACAACTTCAGCGACATGAGAGAATTGCCGCCTGAGCATGGCACGAGCGGTCCCCTGCTGTGCAAAAGTAAGGATTGCGCTGCGCGAGCAGGTTCAGTACGGTACGCGCGTCGGGAACAAGGCTTTTCCAAGGGACAAGGGAGATGGACCATGCAGAAGAGACATGCGAATTTATGGGATAGATGGCTCACGAGGGCCAGTCTGGCTCTGGCATTGAGCTGTGGCGCGCTCTTCCCAACCGCAGGATTCGGTCAATCCATCGAAGACACGGTGCAGTTCATCAGCGACATGGCCAATACACACGGCTTCGTGCGAAGCCTCAGTTGCCGAAACCCCAAAGCCGTCAAGCCGACAAAGGTGACCGAGGTCTATAGTGTCATTCCCACGGGAGCCAGACTCGGCACGATCGAGTTGAACCACGGGCACGACGAGGTCAACACCGGCTTCACGCATTTTAATCTGCAGGACATCGACAGCATTGCGTACCAAGGCCAGGACACTCGAGAGAACAACCTGGTTCTTTACGGAGTCCGCATCTCGTGTAATAGCAACGGCCCCTGCATTTTGAAAACCAGCTTCTGTACGGGAGCAGTTACGGAAGTGAAAGGCCAATTTGCTGAGGACACCTTACTCTTTCGCTCCGCCTCCCATGCAGAGCGCATGACCAAAGCCCTCTCCCACTTCCTGACGCTGGTCCGCGCCCAGCAACAGAATCAACCCTTCTAATCAGAATCGCCAGCACCGGGCTGATCGAGCAAAGAAGATCAGCCCGGATGCTCTCGCCTCGCGACTCACTCGATAATCGTCACCGTCATCTCGACGCGATCGATCGGATTATCGCAGGGTCCCTTATCGGCAGGACTGGGGGCACCGGTTTGGCACATGACTCTCGGGAGTGCCACGATCTTGTCCGCGACGCCGATTCCTTTCACCACTTCACCAAAAATAGTGTATTTGCGGTCCAGGAACCGCGACTCCTCGACGACAATAAAAAACTGCGACCCCGCGCTATCGGGATCCTGAGCTCGCGCCATCGAGACGACGCCTCGCTTGTGTGGCAAGTCGCTGAATTCAGCTTTGACACGGTGTCCCGGACCACCCTGACCATAGGCGTCCTTTCTCAACGAGTCCTTGGTATTGGGGTCGCCACCCTGAATCATAAACCCGGGAATGACCCGATGAAAAATCGTGCCGTTATAAAAACCGGACTTGACCAGCTTGATGAAGTTTTCGACGTGCTTCGGCGCCACGTCCGGCAAGAATTTGATCTCAATGTCACCAAGCTTGGTTTTGATAACCGCTCGCACATTACTCGCATTGACGGTCTCGTCCGCCTTGGCAGGAGCATCAGCCGCCAGACCGGTTGCGGCCATGCCGAGGGCCAGGACCAGGCTTAGCACTCCCGCGCACCCCAATCGATTGTGCCATCGTGATTGTGTCATCGTGCCTCCTTCTTGTCGGTTCACTGAAGAGCTCATGTCGTTAATTGTGTCAGCGCTTCCCGCGCGGCCATCTGCTCTGCCTCTTTCTTGCTGTGACCGCATCCGACACCCCGCATCACGCCCTGAATCGTCAGCTCGACCTCAAACACCTTTTCATGATCCGGGCCGGATTCTCGAACCGTCGCATACTGCGGCAAACTTTCGAACCGCTTCTGGCAGAGTTCCTGTAACTGCGTCTTGTAATCGTCCATCCCGGGTCTGGCCCGTTCTGCACGCGCCGCCAGCAATTCCTCCTCCAGCACCCGCAAGGTAAAGGTCCGGCTCGCCTCAAGGCCGCCATCCAGATACACTGCGGCGATTAATGCTTCGAGCGCATCCGCCAACAACGAATGTTTCTCACGCCCTTTCGAGAGCTCCTCGCCCTTTCCCAACCGCAGCAGGCGACCGAGCTTCATCCGACGCGCAGCCTTGGCCAGGGACGCCTCACTCACCAGATGCGCTTTCAGTTTAGACAACCCGCCTTCGTTGCTACCGGGGAATTCCGCTGCGAGGTACTCACTCATGACCAGCGACAGGACCGCGTCGCCAAGAAATTCCAGGCGCTCGTTTTGGGTGCGGTCTTTGGTCCGTCGCTCGTTGGAGTAGGATTTGTGGGTCAGGGCTTCTTCGAGTAGACGCGGCTGACGAAAACGGTAGCCCAAAAGGCGCTCGACCGCCTCGATTGACGTTGCCGACGTCATACCACCTGACTCGTGCTCTGAGGAGGATTATTGGTCACACCGGCGAAAAAGCAGGCAGGCGTTGACCCCACCAAACCCGAACGAATTCGAGAGGACCACCTGAGTCTTGGTTGCACGAGCCTTATTCGGCACGTAATCCAGGTCGCAAGCGGGATCAGGATGATCAAGGTTGATCGTCGGAGGAAGGATGCCATGGTGCAACGCAAGGATGCTGAAGACAGCCTCAATCCCGCCGGCGGCGCCCAAGAGATGGCCCGTCATCGATTTCGTCGAACTGACCGGAATCTTGTAGGCTTGCTCCCCGAACACGTGTTTAATGGCCTTGGTTTCGATGGCATCGGCCATCGTCGACGTGCCGTGGGCATTAATATAGCCGATGTCGGTCTTGGCTACACCGGCGTCCTTGAGCGCCATTTCCATACAACGCACCGCACCTTCCCCCTCTTCGGGCGGCGCCGTAATATGGTAGGCATCGCTATTCATCGCGTACCCGATGACCTCGGCGTAGATGCGTGCAGCCCGGGCACGAGCGCGCTCCAATTCTTCAAGTACCAGCACGCCTGCCCCTTCTCCCAACACGAATCCGTCGCGATCCTTATCGAACGGACGGCTGGCCTTCGTGGGTTCGGTATTCCTGAATGAAAGGGCTTTGGCTGACGCGAATCCAGCCACGCCAAGCGGAGTGATCGCCGCTTCGGCGCCTCCGGCGATCATCACATCCGCGTCATTCCGTTGAATGAGCCGATAAGCGTCGCCGATGCAATGGTTCCCGGTCGCGCAGGCCGTGACCGCGCAGGAATTCGGGCCCTTCGCGCCGACGCGAATCGCCACCTGCCCTGAAGCCAGGTTGATGATGGTCATCGGAATGAAAAAGGGCGACACCCGACCAGGCCCCTTTTCCTTCAGCACGTCATGGTAATGTTCGATCGATCCCAGCCCGCCGATACCAGACCCAATGTAGACCCCGACTCTCGTCGCTTCTTCGGGAGAAACTTTCAGGCCGGCATCGTCCACCGCCAGTTGGCTCGCCCCCACCGCGTAGTGGATGAAGGTGTCCATCTTCTTGATTTCTTTTTTCTCGATGAACTGCGCCGGATCGAAATCCTTGACCTCTGCGGCAATCTGCGCGTCGTATCCGGTCGGATCGAATCGCGTGATTCGGCCGACGCCGGACTCACCGGCGCAAAGCGCCTTCCAGGTCTTGTCTACGCCGGTTCCAAGAGGCGTCACCAGTCCAAGACCGGTCACTACCACACGTCTGACGGGTCGATCGTGCATGCTGCCGTCCGTTACGCTTTCTCTTTGATATAATCCAGCGCTTTGCCAACGGTGAGGATCTTCTCTGCATCCTCATCGGGGATTTCAATTTCGAACTCTTCCTCGAGAGCCATCACCAATTCGACCGTATCGAGCGAGTCCGCGCCCAAATCCTCCACGAAATGCGCCTCCAGCGTCACTTCTTCTTCCTCAACCCCCAACTGCTCGGCAATAATTTTCTTCACCCGTTCATCTACTGTTGCCATGGACTTGCCCACCTCCTTCCTATCTTATCGTATCCACCACATTCTTTGCCGGAGCATCCGCTTCGACCGGAATCGATCGACACACAGGCCCGACTCACTTATACCATGAGCATGCCGCCGTTCACGTGCAACACCTGGCCCGTGATATACGACGCTGCATCCGACACGAGAAACCGCACCGCCGCGGCAATATCGGAAGGAAGCCCCAGCCGTCCCAGCGGGATCTGCTTCTGCAGCGCTTCCTTCACTTCCGGCGACAACCCCTGCGTCATGGCCGTATCGATGAAGCCTGGCGCCACCGCATTAACGGTCACTGCACGACTGGCATACTCGCGCGCGGCCGTTTTCGTAAACCCGATGACCGCGGCTTTTGACGCTGCATAGTTCGCCTGCCCCACGTTTCCCATCGCGCCGACGATCGATGCGATATTGACGATGCGGCCAAACCGTTGCTTCGTCATGGGGAGCAACACGGCCTTGGTGCAATGGAACGTCCCGTTCAAATTAACCTGCAGGACCAAGTTCCAATCCTCTTCTTTCATCCGAAGCAGCAACCCGTCGCGCGTGATCCCGGCATTATTCACCAGAATATCGATCCGCCCCCATTCCTGCATGACCTGATCGGCCATGGCCTTGGCGTCATTCCAATCGGACACGTTCACTTTGACACTGAGCGCCCGTCGCCCCAGTTTTTGAATCGCCGCAACGGCATCCTGCGAACGCGCCGGATCGAGGTCCGCCACCGCGATATCCGCGCCATCCTCCGCCAACCCTTCTGCAATCGCACGCCCAATTCCCTGGGCTCCACCCGTGACAATCGCGACTTTTCCCTGTAATGACATCAGTCTACTCCCACCCAAATGTTGAAGCTGCTTATCCCTGCCTGTTCACGCCCACAATGGCGAGGGCTGCATCCAAAGACTTCTGATCATGGACATTGGCCGTGACCGCACCGGGAAGTATTCGCTTGACCAGGCCCGTCAACACCGTTCCCGGGCCGATTTCCACAAAGGTCGTCACACCCGTGTTCGCCATCGTGTGCACCGATTCTTCCCATCGCACCGACGACGGTAACTGCCGAACCAGCGATGCCCGGATGTCGGCTGATCGCTGCAGGGCGACCGCCTCCGCGTTATTGATCAAGGGCACCGTCAAATCCCGCCACGTGACTCCGCCGAATTCCGCTGCCAGCCGGTCCGCGGCCCCCTGCATCAAGGGCGTGTGAACCGGCACACTCACCGGGAGCGGAATCGCTTTTTTGCAACCCTTCGACTTGGCAATTTCGATCGCTCGTTCGACCGCCGCCTTCTCCCCCGCAATAACCACCTGGCCGGGGGAGTTGAAATTCGCCGCGGCGACCACCCCGACGGACGCGGCTTCCTGGCACACGGCTTTCACCACCTCTGCCGAAAGACCCAGCAAGGCGGCAACCAGCCCTGTCCCCGGCGGCACAGCCTCGGACATATACCGTCCACGCTTTTGCACGAGGGCCACCGCATCCCGGAACGAGAGACCGCCGGCAGCAAAGACCGCTGAATATTCTCCGAGACTGTGCCCGGCCACGGCCAAAGGTGTCAGGCCGGCCGGTTCCAAGGCCTTCAGGGCCGCGGCACTGCTCACCAGCAAGGCCGGTTGCGTATGTTCCGTGAGGTTCAGTCGTTCGACCGGCCCCTCAAAACAGAGCTGCGCCACATCGTAGCCGAGGATGGAGGAGGCTTCTTCATACACGGCCCTCACGGCCGGGAACGCATCATAGAACCCGCGTCCCATCCCCACTGATTGCGACCCCTGTCCGGGGAACAAAAATCCGATGGCTGAAGCTGTCATAGCCGCGTAAGGTATCGTAGAAACCATGCTCAATGTCAACGGGAAAAAGCCGGACACTTGCGGCACAGCCTGGGCTTCAATCCCGACTACCGCTCAGGTCCTCCCCTTCACCAGCGAATCAACGTTGACGCCCACGTCAGCCCGGCGCCGAATGCTCCGAACATCACCAATTGTCCATCCCTGACACGTCCGTCCCGCACCGCTTCATCCAGGGCGATCGGAATGGAGGCCGCCGAGGTGTTGCCGTACCGATCCATATTCAAGACGACTTTTTCCAACGGAACGCCGAGACGTTCGGTCACCGCTTTGATAATGCGCAGGTTCGCCTGATGAGGGATATAGAGATCAAGGTCATCGACCGACAGCTGGTGCGCCGCGAGCGTTTCGCGCGCCACTTCCTCCAGGGTCCGTACCGCAACCTTGAACGTTTCGTTTCCCTTCATCTTGATGTACTGTGATCGTTCGCCCACCATCGCTTCAGAAGGAGGAATCCGCGTCCCACCCCCAGGCACCACAATCAAATCGGACAAACTCCCGTCCGAATGGAGATGGGTGGAGAGAATTCCGCGGTCACCATCGGCAGCGCTCACCACAGCAGCGCCGGCGCCATCCCCGAATAAAATGCAGGTATTGCGATCCGTCCAATCCGTAATCGTGGACATCACTTCAGAGCCCACGACGAGGACATGGCGCATCCCCGTTCGAACATAGGCATCGGCGACCCCTAACGCGTAAACGAATCCGCAGCACGCGGCCGAGATGTCGCAAGCTGCCGCTCGAGTCGCGCCCAGGCGGTGTTGGAGCAAACAGGCGGTCGACGGCAACGGCATGTCGCCCGTGCAGGTGGCCAGGAGAATCAGATCGAGATCGCTCCCGGAAAGACCGGCAGCTTTTAATGCGCGTTCCGCGGCAATCAGGCCCAAATCTGAACAGGCCTGCTCTGGAGCCGCGATACGTCGTTCCCGGATCCCAGTGCGCTCGCGAATCCATTCGTCCGAGGTCGCCACCAGCTGCTCTAGATCAGCATTGGTCATCACCCGCTCGGGGGCATAGGACCCGGTTCCTGTGATCCGCCCCCGTCTCACGCTTGCTTCCCCTCCAGCCGCTCGTCTTGATGTCGTCTCAAGCTCTCCTCGATGTCGCGCTGAATCAGCTCATCCAAACGGGTTTCGGCCAAGCCCTTCGCTCGCCGAATCGCATTTTTGATGGCCTTGGCGGACGAGCGGCCATGGCAGATCATGGTCGTTCCGTTCACCCCCAGCAACGGTGCCCCGCCGAATTCCGCATAGTCGATTTTTCGCTTCAGGTTCAACAGCGGCTTTGCAATCAACGGGTACGCCAGCCGCCCGAGCCAGGAACCTGAAAGCTCCTTCATCAGCAGCTTTTTGATGACGTCCGCCACACCCTCCGAAATCTTGAGGGCCACATTGCCGATAAACCCGTCGCACACCACCACATCCGCGCTCCCGCTATAGACTTCCCGCCCTTCGATGTTCCCGATGAAATTTAAGGGGCTGGCTTTCAACAGCTTGAAGGCTTCTTTAGTGACCTCGTTCCCTTTGCTGTCCTCCTCGCCGATGCTCAAGAGGCCCACGCGAGGATTCGGCTTGGCATAGACATGCCGGGCAAATTCATTGCCCATCAGGGCAAACTGTTCGAGATGTTGCGCCGAACAATCGACGTTCGCGCCCACATCGAGCATCACCGCGCTGCCGGTCAGCGTGGGCAACATGGTGGCAATCGCCGGCCGCTCAACCCCTTTGATCAATCCCAGGACGAAAAATGACGCCACCATGCTCGCGCCGGTGTTCCCTGGACTGACCACGGCATCAGCTTCACCGGATTTGACGAGTTCCGTCGCCACCCAAATGGACGAGTCCCGCTTCTTCCGGGCCACAGCGGCAGGCGACTCGTGCATTTCCACCACTTGCGGCGCGTGCCGGATCGTAATCCGCGTATCGTTACAGTTGAGTTTGCGGCAGGCGGCGGTCAGCTCATCTTCCTTGCCGACCAAAATGATACCGACCCCCAGGTCCTGCGCGGCTTGCATCGCGCCTTCAATGACCGGGGCCGGTCCGTGGTCTCCGCCCATCGCGTCGACGGCAATCTTCATGTGCGGTTAGCGGTCCACGGATAGAGAAGCGAAGAGTCGTGCAGAGACGCCCTGCCGGCCAGGACCTGAACGGCCTTACGCATGACATAGCGTCGGATCGTGATCACGGTGCGCAATTGTACCCGAATCACGTCGAAAAAATAAAACGCGACTAGGATTCCTCGACGACGATGACGGCCTTGCCTTTGTAGGTGCCGCAATTCATGCACGTATAATGCGGCAGCTTCAATTCGTGGCACTGCGGGCAGAGCGAAAATCCAGGGGGCACCAGCCGGGTCTTCGCTGTTCGCCGCATGTCGCGACGGGATCGTGAATGTTTGTGTTTTGGATTAGGCATGACGACTCCTTCAACGGGCACATGACCCGGTTAACAGACTATGCGTTTTCACTTTTAGGCCCACGCCCCCGCAGCACACGGAACGGACTCGGCGCTTGCGCCGGAGGACAGCCGCATCGGCGCTCATTGAGATTCTGTCCGCACTGAGGACAGAGCCCCAGGCAATCCTCACGACAGATCGGCTGCATCGGAGCGGCCAAAATCACCTGTTCGCGCAGCATCGGGGTGAGATCAAGATGATCGCCCTGATACCAGTACAGCTCATCCTCTTCATCCGCCTCTTCATCCGCCTCTTCTTCCGGCTCAACCGGCTGAGCTCCGCGCCTCGCATTCCGTCTTCCCTGTTCCGCGGGAGCAGATTTCGGAGCCACACTGGCCTGCGGAAGATATTCCGCATAGATGGAGACCAGGAGCGGATCGGCATATTCCAGGAGACAACGCACGCATTGACGGATGGCCGTGCCTTCCAACGTCCCGGTGACCGAGATCCGCCCCTCTAGCTGCGAGAGTTCAAGCTGAATGGCCAGCGGGCCGTCAAACTTATCTTCAGGCTGATCCAACCCCAGCTGCGGCCCCGAAGCCGAGCAAGACAGGGGCAGGCCTTCCGGACCGATATCGACAATCGCTGGGTTGAGCAGATCCATGGGCACCGTCATGACGAGACGACCCTCTCCCGCATCCAACAGGAGACAGGCTGCCGGGCCACTTGACTCAACACTCACCAAAACCTATCCCTTACCCTATCGCTCTTCGGCGAAACTCACCAGGGCGATCTGACGAGCCCGCTTCACCGCCACCGTCAGCACCCGCTGATGCTGCAGGCAATTGCCGGAAATGCGACGGGGAACGATACGTCCACGCTCAGTCAAAAAATTTCGCAACAGGCCGACATCTTTGAAATCAATCGGTGCCTTATCCACGCAAAACCGGCAAGGCTTGCGGCGCTGAAAAAACCGGCCACCGCCCCCTCCGCTGTTTCCACGATCTCCTCGTTCCATGATCGCCTCCGTCTCCTAGAACTGTTCGTCTTCGTATGAAGGTGGTTCGTCGTGCACGCCGCCGCTGTCTGCTCCAGCTCCGGCTTCGCCCCGCTTCGGCAAAAAGGTCACGCCTTGCGCCACAACTTCATGCTTGCTACGTTTCTGGCCGTCTTCCGTCTCCCAGCGGCGCTGCTGAAGTCGCCCATCGATAATCACACCGTTGCCTTTGCTCAGGTACTGCCCGCAGTGTTCCGCTTGCTTGCCGAACACGACGATATCGATGAAACACACTTCTTCCTTGAGTTCATCACCCTGCTTGAAACGCCGGCTCGTCGCCAAGCCAAAGCTCGCGACTGGCGTCCCGCTGGGTGTATACCGCAGTTCCGGATTCCGGGTCAGATTGCCGACCAGAATGACTTTATTGAACCCCGCCAACGGTCGCTCCTTGTGCGGCTGGTGCGGCTACAGGTGCGCCCCTGGGTGGAGCAGGCTCTTGTTCCAATTTCACGGTCAGAAACTTGATGATCGAATCCTCAAGCCGATACGCCCGCTCCAGGTCGGCGATCGTCGTGCCGGGGCCCTGAAAATAAAAGTAGACGTAGGTGCCCTTCCGCTCGCGCTTGATTTCATAGGCGAGCTTCTTGCGGCCCCAATTCTCGGCCCGCACAATCGTGGCGCCGTTCTTAGTGACGGTGCCCTTCATTTTTTCAATCAACGCGGTCGTTTCTTCGTCGCTTAAAGTCGGACGAATAATGAACAGGGACTCGTAGAGCTCCATGCAGATTCCTCCTGGACATTGGCCCCCATCATAGACGGGAGCGAGGTGTAGGCATGCCGGACCAGCCGACATGAGCTGGGGAAAGTACCATAGGGTTTTTGAACCTGTCAACCATCTCGCTCTTCCGCGACATCTCCTGACCGGTCTTTTCACAACCAACCCATGCGAGATGGCCCCTCATGGTTCCCCTTCGGGCACCATCCAGCCCGACACTGGTGAAACGTACGGCGGATCGGGCATCAGGCCGACAACTTTTGATGCCACACGTCCGAGACGGTGATGCTCGCCGAAGGTGACCGAAAACCCGGCCCCGGTGTCTTGTTCGCGACATCCCTCCAAGGCGTGAACGACCGCCTGACGACTGAGGCTCCTGCCGGCCTGCTTAAGCGCTTCGGCCAACAACGACACGGCGCCTTGGGCGAGGCGCGCAAAGCCGACACTTGATAACGACGCCTGCTCACTCAGTGCCCGCAAAGAGGCTACCTCGCGCTCCGTGGGAAGATCGATCGGAGCGGCAAGGAATATCCGTGAGTGAAGGCCGGACGGAACGGCACGAGCCTGCGCCCCCACCATACCGATGGCACTCAGCACGATCGGCGACATTCCCCGGCGATCGAGTTCCTGCGCCACTGAGACAAGATCTTCTCCATCCCCCATAAACAACACGGCATCCACTCCCTGCTGTTCCAATTGCGCCACCAGAGCCAGAACCGCCAGGCGACCGACCGAATATTCGTAATTCACCGCGAGGTTCAAGCCATGCCGCCGAACCTGCTCCAGGGCACCACGCAACGCCTCAGCATTGCTGGGCCCGTTCCGGTGCACAAGCGCCAGGCGAGGGTGTGAGGTCCCCGTGAGGGGTATCGTTCGGGACACGAAAAAATCCACCAGCGAGCGGAATTGCAGGTCGAACCCGGGCAAGGCATAGAAGATGGAGGAGTTGGGCGGATCCGACAGCTGAGGAGATGGAGTGAGCGGAAAAATCCACGGCACATGGGATTGCGCCAGGCGCTCCCGGGTGCGCCCCTCTCCAGCCGGCTCGAAGCTGCCCACAAGGGCGAAGACCTGGTGGATCTCGACCAGGCGAGAGACAGCCAGCGCCGTCTGCCCAGGCTCCCCGCGGGAATCTTCCACAATGAGCTCGATGTACCGGCCATAGATGCCGCCCTGCTGGTTCAAGCGCCGTACAGCGCCCCGTAAGGTCGCGGCCACGTCCTGCCCGATCTGCGCGAGTGGACCCGTCAAAGGGAGCGCCGCCCCGATCGTCACCGCATCGGCGCTCACGCCGGGATCGATATCGGACTCCTCCCCGATCCGGTTCAGATAGGCGATCACCTTCGCCACTTGGTCGGATGTCAGGTGATACCGCGGCATACTCGGGTGTAATGCATGGCCCGATGGATCAAGGCCTTGAGTAATGGCGTTCGCCAGCGCCGCGTCGGTGTATCCGAGCCGAGATCGTCCGACACTGGGTCCTTCGCGTGCGTGTCTGAGTACCGACGGGGTCAGCGGCGGGACCCGCAGCCCGCCCTCTTGTGTTCCTTCCCCACGAGGCCCATGACATCCCGCGCACCGGAAGAGGGTCGGCGGTAACGCGCCTTCAACCCCCTGCAAATTCACGCCGACATGGTCCGTCGATCCCGCCTCTCCGTAGTGATACACATTGCGGCCCTGCCGCTCCTCCGGCGTGAGGGGATCGATCCAGGCTGCAGCGGACGGCCGCGCCAAACACACCACCATCAGGAACAGGCCTAGGGTGATGCAGGTCCTGCTCACTCGGAGACATCGATGCGCCATGGTGCAATGACCTATTGGGATACGCTGGAAGAAATCGGCGCCGGCCAACCGGCTGCGGCTTCGAGGCTGTCCATCACCATCGGAACAGAGACCTCGCCGTAGAGACGCGTCCATGTCCCGGTAGCATCGTTCCCAATGACCACAATGGCCGGATGATCCGCCTTATTCGATACGGAGACTTGCAGGGCTGCCAAGAGACGAGCCACATCCGCCGATGCGCCGGTGAGGAAGTACCACCCCTTCCCTGCGCCAAACTGCGCCGCATAGGCTTTGAGCCGAGCCGCCCGGTCGTGAACAGGATCGATCGTGACAGATAAGAGGGTGACAGAACGTTCCGCTGCTCGCAGGCGATGGTAGACTCCGCTGAGCAGCCCGGTGGCCGCAGGACAACTGCTTTGACAAGTCGTATAGATGAAGTTGATGACCACGGTATTCCCCTTCACCAGATCCCCGTAGAAACGATGCGCGAGGCCATCCTGGTCAATCACTTCAACATCCGGAACAGAGGGCGGCGTGACCCCGGACCAGGCCGGCGCCGCATGGGCACTACACAACCAGACGATCATCGCGAAGGGAACACACCGAAACATCATCGATCAGACGCCCTCATGGCTTGACTGCCTGTGCCTGAGAATTCAAAGCAGAAGACATCGGCGGCCCAACGGTGAGCAGGACGGGAGGCGTATCTGAAAACCGCAGGCGGCGGGATGGCGATTGCACCAAGAGGCGATATTCTCCTGCGTGCGGAAACACCTGAGTGATCACATACCGCCCGGCGCGTTCTTCCTGAGCCCACCGCCGCTGTTGCCACGTGCCGGGCGGCTCGAAGATCAACACCTGGACGTCCTGAAGCCCCGCGATCGGCTCCTGAGTGGCGGCATCCAACAATTCGAACGACAATAAAGCTGGAACGTGCGCCGACACGAGATCGCTTCCAAATCGAGCCTGTATGCGAACTGCTCGGGGGCTCGGGTCCGAACCCGTGGCCAGCGGTGATTCCTGAACGGCCACTTGGAAACAGTGGGCTATTCGAGGCTGATCGAGCAGCAGCGGAACGTCGAATCGGCCGGAATGCGGAAGCGTCACGATCGCCTGGTACACCCCAGGGGCCACTTCTCTCAAACTTCGATCGAGCACGAGGATTCCACGCGGCATCCGGCGGTAATTCGAAAAGGTTCCCGATGGAGCCATCATGCCTTCCTGATAATAATGGAGCGTCGCATCCGGTGCATTGGCTATCATCACGGCGTTGCCTTCGGGTGTCGGCACGATCATGGGAGCCACACCCAGTTCCTGCGGCGCGGCACTCGGCGCCTGTCGCCCGGCTTGCACATCGAGCGGAGCCAACTTCCCGTTCCGGGCCTCACGTAAATCGATAAGCGTAAACTTTTCCGACTCGATACCACGCACATAGGCATACCGCTGCGTGAATGTGACCTGATCCGGATCTTTGACCACCTTTGTGGTGGCCGTCACGGCATTGGTGGCGGTATCGATGACGGACAGGCTGCTCTCGACTTGGTTGATCGCAAAAACAAACCGTCCCTGAGGCTCAGTAGCCAAGCCGACAACCCCCGAAGCCACGGGAATTCGGGCCGCGAGGCGGTGCGTCGATGGATCAATGGCGACAATGTCCGTGCCATTCACTCCTCCGACATACAGACGCCGGGCAGCGCTGCTGTAGGTCATCGCGACGGGGGTTTTGCCGACGGGCACCGACGCCACAGAAACCATGCTCTGCGTATCGACCACTGACACCGTATCGCTCTGGCTGTTCGTCACATACATGAATCGACCGTCAGGACCCGCGGCCAAGGTATGCAGACCTGCTCCCACGGTAATGGACTTGATCCATCTGTGCTCCGCTCCATCAAGCCCTGCGACCTGACCCGTTCCGTCCAGACCGACCCACAGCCGCCGGCTCTCAGGCTGCCATAGGATCCGTCCCGGGCGTGATCCCTTCTCCATCGCAATAGTCTGGATGAGCTTGCGGGTTCGAGTGTCGATCACCGCTATGGCGTCTTCATCCGGGATCGTGACATAGAGGGCGTTCTGATCCGGACTGAGAACCCAATCCTCGCCATTGCCCGGCAATGTGATGAGGCTTTCCAACTTGGTCGCACCAAACTCCACCTGCGGATCGATCACCGATACCGTCTGGTCGTGATTCATCGTCACAATTACATATCGATTTAGATCGACTTCGGCACGGGCTCCCAACCGTCCACCGGCCAGCCGGCGAATCTTCTCGACGCAGGTGTGTTCATCCGCCACCCTTTCGGAAGCCCGACCCGTCATCCACCCCTTCGGCCGTATCCCGATGACAGGAGACCCGCTCTTGGCATCCATCAGCGCAACCTTGACTGTGGCTTGTTGACCGGCAGTCAGTCCTGTGCCTGTCTCAGAGGAGCCTTCCTGAGGAAGCACGGTTAGTTCGATGGCAAGACCATTCTGTTCAAACCGTTGCACGGGAAGGGATGGCGCAGTCTCTCCGGCAGCACCTACCAGCGGACTCGCAACGAACAAGACGGTCGGGATGCTTCCCGTAGCCGCGACAAGCAGATAGCGTAGCGCTCGTCTCATGGCTGCACAGCCGGCGCGTCGGCTACCGCCTGAACTTTGCATGCTGCATCTGAATTAGCCTGCATCACATCATATCCAAAGAGACTTCCCGCCCAGCGCCAACTCGGCTGATACCAGCGCAAATTGGGATTCGTCCGCAAATCGGGATTCGGCTCAACCCGGAAGATGCCCCACAATCCGCCCCCGAACATGAACCCTTCTTGCGTGCGGTAGAGATAGTCGCCAGGAACTTTGCAGTCCCCGCCGGCCGTGGTGAGGATATTCACGTCGCGGCCAGGACCAATTCCTCCGGCAGTTCCCACCCGGGTCAGACCATCCTGATTCCAGCCCATGGTTTTCGAGTCATCGATCCATGGACTTGGAATCCAGTCATGGCCGAACACGGTGAAGCCATGCTGACGCGGGTGCCCCCCAGGATGCACCACACGAAAGCGCACCGGTTCGCCGGCCTTCGCGGTAAACACCGGCGTTTCCGGATCACAATATGTATCGTGCGCAGGATCGGCTTTGCACCGGAAATGCGACACCGTTGAACTTAAGACATCTGACCAGTCGAACTGACTCATGGTCTCCGGTACATCGGCTGCGCTGGCGCCTAATCTCGCCCAGAGCGGCTCCGTGCGATAATTGAATCCCTTTTGCCCCGAGTCTTCGGAGTCGTCTCCGTTCCGCAGATTGGGAACAGGCTGGCCATACTGCTGCAAACTCAGATTGTCCTGATACAAAAGCACCATCTCCTTAAAGTGATAGACCTTTCCAGAATCCACGCTGGGCTCAGCGGCCGGAGCCGGACAGACCTTCTTCTTCAGGTGTTTCCCGTGACGACCGACAACCGGTTCCGGCTTCCAATAGGTGACCTCGACGTGCGCCTTGCTCCCCGACGAGTCGTCCCACCGTGAACATTGCGGCTCGATGACCAGGGCACCAATGGCTCCATGTGACGCATGCTTGATGACATCCCCCATATCCTGCAAGGCGATGGCACCGTACTCGTAGGGAATTCCGATGATCCGCGTGCCTTTTTTGTTCGTAACAATCTCTCCGGCATACCAGAGGTAAGTTTTTGTGCCGCCCGGAGACACCGTCGAGTCCATGTTGAATCCAACCTCAGCACCGTCGCTCTTATCCAAGTTATAGTCCACCAACTGCGGATGCAGTCCCACATGGTTCGACGATCGTACCTGATTAAACGAGAATCCCGGCACGATCGGTGGAACCATATTGTAGCTCCAGCTCTCCGGATAATCGGGCCCATCCGGCATGGTTACCGGCAAATGATTTTCCAGGGTCACTTCTATACACTCCCCAGCCTTGGCACGGAGAATCAGCGGCTCCGGCCGCTTGCCCCGTGATCGCACACTGGCCTCATCAGTAGCGTCGACGAATAGGATTGCATGAGGATCAGTGATCCCAAGGTGTTCGTTATACACCAGCTTCCCGTCGGGCAGCAGGTCTTTGGCCAGCCACGCTTGGACAGTATAGCGCCGCACCAGCTGCTTCTGTTCATTGGTGCGGCAGAAGGCCTCCAACGCATCTAATGGTCCCTGTTGTCCCTCCTGCTTGGCCTCCTCGACGGGGTCGCCATCGACGACTTCGAACAATTCCCGATCCAATCGTTCATCCAGGCTCTGCATAAACGCAGACGCCAGGACATCGTGCGTCTTCTCCGTGTTGCCCGGCAACCGAACCAGGCCTGGTTCATCCTCGGTTCGGGAATACACCCGCATCAATCCCCACTGGCCATCCCACAAATTATCGGTCGCGGCGGATGAATACAGATGGTCGACCTTACGCTCCTCCCGTTCGCCGACCAAGCCGCTTCCGTTTCTTTGCCCAAACGGCATGAATTCGACCACACGATCATTGAATTCGAAGTGCTCGGAAATGCCGATATGTTGCGCGTTCACATAGCCGGTGTTGGGCGAATCGGGCTGGGCCAACCACTTGGAGCCGTGCATCGAAAACACATGCTGCTCTTCCTGAGCGCCCTGAATGAGTCGGATCTGCACATGATCGCCCTCATATGCTCGAAGCAGCGGTGTCGCTGGATCGCCAGACATTCGTCCCTTGGCTAGCGGCTCGGTGAAGATACGCGCATCATCAACAGCCTGTTTTTCATGAACTTTGGAACTAAACACGTGGGCGAGATTGCCTCGGGCATCACTTTCCGGCAATTGCTCGTACTGATTTGCATTCTGACTCTGAGTGGCGATGCGAAGAGGAATAGGCTCATTCCGATAATTGATGAGTTGCGTGCCCGGATCTTTTGTAGAAATCCCTTCCGGCACGGGGATCCTCCCGGGAAGAACAGGCGTCCGCAAACCGCCTTCGATCTGACTCGGTGGGTTCACCGGTTGATTCTCTTTGTCGTACACAATCGCAAAATCAGCGAACGCCAGGTTGAATTCCCGGCCGGTCCGCTCGGGATCGATGCTGCCCTTGGAATCCAGCGCGTCACTGCACACAACCCCGTTTTTGGCCGGAGTGATACAGGCCTTCCCTTGATCCCGTACGATCACGTTCGCGGCATACGAGGTCGGACCGCCGTCCCTGCGCCCGTTCACCGACTCTGGCGCACCTCCCGCATCGGTCCCCCCCATCACGCGGCCATCGGGGAAATACCATTTCGAATTTCTCGGTTCGACCACCAGCGCGGCATAAAACCCGTGGTGCTGATGCGAACTGGGGCCGAAATGGTCATGGGTGAACACGGTGCGCATGGTGCGATCTTTCGTGCCTTTGTTGCCCGGTGTGCCATTCAGCACCGGGTCGGCCCACCAGCGTTGTATCGTGGTCTGTGCGCCGCACCAGGGATGACCGATGAGATCGTGATCATCCGCCGCCTGTCCCGTGATATCGCTGCACAGACCGCGGGGATCCCCTGCCAGGGCACCGTTCTCGGTTGCGCCGAGTTGTCCTTTCCGAAGGAAGAGCCGGTGGGTGCGAGGCTTGAGCGGCTTCGCAGGCTTCGTATTATTGTGGGCCAGAATTCGTTCCCGCACTTCATCGGCGGCCAACGTGCCGTCTTCATAGTTCCATCCGTTGCCCGATCCGTCCGATGACGTCACATCGAACTTCACCAGGTGGATGTGCTGACCGATCGTATCCGTCGGCGTATAGACTTGAAAATCATCCACGTTGAGATTGCTCGGGATCAGGTTCGTCGCGTGAAAGACCACGCATTCCCCTGACTGTGCCCGAAAGAAGAGCGGCTCCGTTGGACGATTCCCGTCCAGCGTGTCTTTGACATCCTGCTCTAGAACGGGAAAGCGGGCTTGCGGATCATGCCAACCCGACTTGTTGACCGTCATATCCATCTGGATGTACACCGCGCGGTACTCACGCGTCTTCACATCATGAACATTTCCCTTCTCGTCAACGAACTGCTTGGGACAAGGATTGGAAAATGGCGCACCTGGCTCCCCCTCCCCGCGTTTGGCCTCCGCGACATTTCCGCCGCCATTCACATGGAACAACACCCGCGTCCCGTGAGGGTCGTCGCAGGTTCCGTCGGAAAGACAAGTCACATAGCCGGGGGCTTCCCAATTATAGGGGGAATAGGTCCAACCGGAGTCGCCGGGTTTGACGGCAGGAATGCCGTGCACCTGGGCCATGCCCGCATGAAATTTCATCGCTTCGTTTTCAGCCGGCGTCCCGTGGTCTGGCAACACCTTGAGTTTGGCGGTGTCCAGTTCACGCGCCAGCGTGACCAAATCGGGATCGTTGTTTTGCGTGCTCAGCCGCAAGGCGATATGCGCCGATTCCTGCCGCCCCTTGTCAAACAAGTCCTTGTTCAAGGGAAGAGCTTCCTTCATCTTCTTGGGCCCCTCAGCCTTGCTCCCATCATGGACGGTCCCCCCGTCAATGATGTGCCGCCGGAGCGTCTTGTCATCGTCGCCCCCCTCCAGATCGAGCGGGGGTTGCGGCGGGCGATGCCCGGCTTCACCGGCTATGTAGAAGGGATAGCCCTTGAACGTCGGAGACGGCATGGGCGGCAGCGGAGTCCTCGGCAACGGCACAATCGCGGGCGTGGGTGTGCCTTCAGTGATATCGTGATCGTACAACCGGCGATCATGCCCTCCGTCTTCGAACACATCGTGCGTCCGCCAGAGTTCCCACATCCCCTGCGCAAAATGGGGATACAGGTGGCAATGAAAAATGGAATCGCCCGGCCCGAGATTGCGGTTGCCGGATCCGCCGTAATGCACTTCATAGGAGAAGGTCGTGCCCGGAGAAATCGTCTGTGAATCCAGGTAGTGGGAAAGCGGATCGTGCTTATCTTCGACCCATTGATGCGCATGCAAATGAAACACATGGGTCTCTTTGGGACCCGCATGCATGTTCCGGAACCGGACGGGATCGCCGAGATAGGAGTGATGCACATTGGACGGATCATCAGGATATTTCGCCTGCATGACAAACCGTCCGTTGCCGTACTTCTTGTACTTGCCGTCTTTCTCTCGCTCATATCCGACGACCATCGCCGGATCGCCGTTGACCCAGGAGGTGAGGAAAAACTCTTCGAGTTTACATTCCACACAATCCCGCGCCGGGCCCAGCTTGTTCCGATTGGCCTGGACCATCGACCCGACGCCGGAGGCGCCGTAATTGATCCCCATGCCGTCGCGCAGGGAACTGAGCGGACTGCCTTCCTCCCTGATCTCGTCAAACGCCTGCACAGCCGTGATCTCATCATGAAAAATCACGGTAAATTCACGATAGGGTTTCCCGCAGGCATTGCCCTCACCCATTTTGTCGCAGCCGTTTTCACGATCGATATCGATGACCGCATTGAGATCCGAATGGACGAGTTCGCATCGGGGATGCTCTGGCGACTGGCACTTGAGCATATTCAAAATCGGGTCGCCGCTCCGTGATCCGCTCTGATACGTGGCCTCATAATCAATGACTGGCTGGCCGAATTTCGTCAGTTGCTTGTGACTGGCAGCCTTCAAGTCTTCTTCAGTCACCTGGGAGCGATACCACCTCGCGCCTCGTGGCTGCACATTAATCGCCCCGAAGAGCCCCAATCCCAGTTGTCCCCCATCCCCTTCGCCACCTGCCGGCGCTCCCATGGAATAGAAGAAGAATGTGCCTTCCTTCTTCGCATACCAGGTATAGGTTCTAGTCTCACCGGGTGCGGCCAGCGCGCAGCCATGATCGCGTTGATTCGGCAAACAGCCGCCGTCGGTCTTCTTTCCGCTTTGATCGTGCCAACCATTTTTGCCGACGTTCGCCCCCTGCGAATCGATCGAGTCCACCAAACTGAGCCCATTGACGTGCATGGAGGCATGCCGGGTCGACGGTTCGTCACTGTCACTGACAGCCGTCACCCGCTTGTCTGGATGAGTAAGTCGCTTTTCGGGATCGAGCATGACTTCCTGACCACTCATCTCAGGTGACAACAAATTCGTGAAGGTGACTTGCAGGCAATCTCCCTCGTTAGCACGTAGGACCAGTGGACGAGGCCGCTTATCGGAGCGCAATTTCACTTTCCCGGCCAAGCCGAGATCGGCAGCCCCGTGCTGAAGGGTAATCGCCTGCTCCTTTTCGTCCGACTCACTATCCAGGTCGCCATTAAGAAGATCCTTATCATCGGCATGAACCACATCCCGCCGCAGCGCATACATAATACCTGCCGGATTAAATGCGCCGAACCTGTTGTAGTAATACACTTGGTCTAAGGCCACGACCTCGGCGGTAATGGTCCGCTCGCAATAGGGTTTGATGACGAGCTGAGATTGGGGCAACGGAGGCAATAGCGGTTTGGCACAGCCCCATCCGAGCGTAGACAAACCGAGAATCGCCGCGATTTTCATCACCTTGTCTATTCGAAAGCTAGTCTGCTTCTGGTCGGATCGAGCAGCACGAACCTGCTCGGCTGGTCCATTCGTTTCCCCATGAATGTATGCTGTCACAAATCGGTCGGTTCGCATGGTCACAGTCTCCACTGGGTCATTGCTGATGATCAGCACCCTATTGCGTGCAGGAAAATGTCGGTGTTGCGGCTCCCGGCCATGGCGTTAGGCGGGGGATATTGGGCAACCCGCTGTCGGGAAGGGCCCATCCATTCGCGAGGAATGCCAAACATTGAAAATTCAGCGCCGGCTGAGGTCCCCCTTGCACGCCTGTCGGTTCCGGGAAAATATACTCCCCGACCGGCGCGACATAGACACCGGTGGTCAGGCCATGCGCGGCTTTGGGTACGCTCGGCACACCGCTGCCGTCCGGTAGCGGATCGGGATCGTCAATGCGCACCATCAGCTCCCGCGGGGCTCCTTTCAAATTCTCGTTGAAATCGAACAGCGCCGCCGCCGTTAAGGGCGGGGTGTAACGGAACCGACCGAAGACGGCTTGATCTTTTACTGTGCTGTGCAGCAAACGGACCTTTGGCGTCCCGCCCTGGGCGACATCAACTGCATACACACTGACACGCCGGCTTGGATCCGTCGTGAAGCCTTCGACTTTCAAGCGGTCCTGGCACTCGGCGGCCGCGCCGCAGTCCACGATTGGTCCCCTCGTTCCCAGCAGGGACTCCTCCAGGCTCACATAGGCGCGCCCACCGGGTTTGGTATAGATGCCGACGTTCGCCACCAGCGTATGCACGGACAGAAAATCTCCGACCTGCGGATCACGAGCCCTCGTACCCGAGAACGTAATGTAGTCGCCAACTCTCACCGGCGCCTGCTTATTCGCATCGCATGATGGACAGGCTTTAATCGCGTTGTTTCCAAGCTTGATCGGCGGCACCAAATCCACAGAATCCATGACGAAGGTGAGCTCTGCCGGTCGATTCTGGCTTGGGCATTGCGCGTCATTGACCGCACGCGGCACGCACATGGGATAACCGGTCAGTGCGTGCACCGTGGGATTGCCTTGGTCGACGGTGAAACGTGGATCTGGATAACGAGAGTTCGGATCATCCATACCCACTGGTGGGGGCGCCGGATTCGGCTTGCCGTACCGACCATCCCCCGCAAAGGGATCCGAGGCATCCAACGCGGGATCATTCAGGCGAATACGCGTGTCGCTCCCGGCACACGTCACGGCTGTCGGACTTCCCCCTACACACATCATGCCGGTCGCCGTATCGATGTGATGAATGAAGCCGGCGCCGATATTCAACGATTGTTGCGAGATCGCGACCAGGCCGGCGAGGTAGACGCCATTGACAATATTCCCGCTGACGGCGACTTCAAAGGCCGCCAGAGGAGGAAACTTGTCGCTCAGGGCAAGCCCGGATTCTCCATATTTTTTTGATACGCCCTGTGCCTTATCGAAGAGTTGCTGCGCAGTGAAGTACGCGGCCGGCAATTGAATCACGAGATTCTTCGGCAGTACCACCTCCACCCCATTCACCGTGAGCTTGGCGCCGGACAGGGGGTCTGCGGGACTATCAAGCGTGAGACGCTGGATATGTCCCACGACCTGAAATGGCGTCACAGTCTGCGAGAACGCGGCGCGCGGCGGGAGCATCCCGACTACGACAAGCACACCGATCATCCATAGGGTGACAGTGGACGGTACACGCATTGAGAGACCTCCTCCTGGAAACAGACGGCACCTACATTCAATGTGATCAAATCATTTGGGGCCCGACAGCAGCAACCCGCTGAAAGACAGCACGAAAGGGATGACCACTCAGTACGCGCTAGACCGGGCACGAGATACCAGAGATTGCACAATACTTGCCAAGTCATATCCCATCAGGCCCAACGAAAAAATACATACGCGGAGACTACGCCGGCTGAGCATGACGGTCATCCACATGATGCGAATGCGGCTTTCACGTATGGCCCCATGCTCGGATTGGCGCGCGGCTCGCGCGCTTTTGCATGAAAAGATGGAAGGCTTCGGCTGTGGCGTGGTAGATGCGCCGACCAGCAGAGAATAGGAATGGTTTCTTATCGATTTAGATACAAGGCAGTATTGGAATGGATACAGGAGGGATTCAATCGGCGGGTCTCACGTCGTACGACACGGTTCTCCTCGGCCGATACACAAGGCCGACACGCAGCGCCGCCCTTCGCTCAGTACTTCTTTCTGAATTGCGGAGGCGCGTGAGGCGGCGGAGTCGGACGCGGCCCCGAGACAGCGCCTGGTGAACGCCCTGCCCCGAAGCTCCCATAACCACCGTACCAGCCAAATCCCAGCGGGCCGTATGGTCCACCATATCCATAGTATCCCAGCGGCCCGCCCCAATACCCGGCCCCATAGCCAAGCCCATATCCGTATCCGGGACCAGGCCAATAGGAATAACTTTGGGCCCCCGCATATCCGGGGTCGAGCATGAAATCGTGCTGGGCCAGCCGTTGCGTTTGATGCACTGACTGGGCGCAGCCCGCCATGAACAACAGGATGCATGCCATAATGAACGACGCGATCGAGCGAGCCATGGCGGCCCCTCCTAAAAGTGATAGGACAGGCCCATGAACAGCTGATGGGCTCGATAGGTCCCGTCGAATCCACCCACCGGCCCGAACGCCCCGCCGAAGCGAAACGTCGAATCGGTGTACTTATATTCGCTAAACAACGCCACCTTGGGCGTGACGAATGCCCGCACACCGACCAGCACATTGGCGCCAAACGACACCTGGGTATCACGTTCCGTGGTCGAAGATCGACCGAGATGCGCCACCAACAGCGCTGGGCCACCGCCGATATACGGCTGCCACGTCATCCCTGGATAACGCAGGATGACGCTCGGGCCGATGTTGGTCACGGAGAGATGAATGCCCGGGATGTCGTCAAGATTTTTGATGTGCGGAGTGCTGTGGGAAACATCCAATTCGATTCCCAGGATCCCGTGATTGGGGAACAGCCCCACTTTGCCGCCGAACGCAGGACTGGTTTTCAGATTGAAATTGGGCGCTTCCAACCCGGCGAGCGAACCGCTGCCGCGAACGTTGCGAATGGGATCGGCGAAATTCACGCCTACCTGAGCAGCCGCATACCATTCAGCCCGGATTGCGACAGGAGAGAGGAGGACCAGTGACCATGATGCGACTATCAGGACCCACCGGCGTATCCAAATCGTCCATACCATGGTGACATGCTCCATGGGCGAGGCCTCCCGTGATCATAACAGGCGGCCGGCGCGGAATACTGGACAACTTTGCTGTTCTAACTTCCGTGATGTCGAATTACAAGTACGGTCTGTGCGAGGTAGCTGGGCGAGAGACAGGATCAATGCAGAATAGTTGGATTCAACAACGCGGCAGTGCAGGCGAGAGGAGAGCCTCCTGACTCTTAAGGCTCATTCCTGGCGGAAGAATTATAGAGAACGTACAACGCAATGCCGCCGGCGACCGCGATTGCGATCCCCGCCAGCGCGCGGGTGCCGAAGCTCAGAGGGCCGAGAAAAAACTCCGCTGCCCGAGGCAACGCCACCGTGGCGAGCAGGACCAGCGCCAACGCGATCAGATGGACTCGAAGGTAAATGGGTTCGCCGGGTTTGCGCATACGTCGAAAGACATCGGCACGCACGCAGTGTACGGAGTCTGTTGCTATTATTCCAGCCTGAAACAACGGCACGTAGACTGTGCCATCGCCGTCAGTCCTGGATGAGGTGTTTGGTCTCCTCGAGATGTTTATTCAGATAAGACATGAACGGCGTCCCGCCTGTGCCCACTGAGGTCGGATTGCTGGCATGCGACTGATGCTGGCGGAAGATATACCGTTCGGCATAGCCGACATGAATGTCGCGGAATTGGGCCAGCAGGTCCACGCAGGCGCAGAACGCCTTCCATAATCGGGGATTCGTCGCCTTACGGTCGCGAACATATCCATGGAGCAGTGGGCGCTGTTGCCCGTCTACACGGGCTTCCAGCGTGGATACAAACCCGCGATGGCGCGGCGGCATATAGTCACGCATCTCCACCAGGTATTGCGTCAGCGGATCGTCGGCATGGACAACACCAAGGCCGGCATCCAGCGCCGGCACGATGGAACTTTGCGAGCCGGTTTCCCCGCGGAATTGTTGCGGCCGGTCAGCGTAGTCCGTGACCCCTTCGTACATCACCCCCTGCGGCAATGACGGACTGTTTTTCCATCCATGGATATAGGGTCGCACGCGACTGTAATAAATGTAGGGGTCGCATCGTTCCGGCATCCGAAGGAGCGTCTCCTGCATCGCCTCTTGCGCGACGGCGAGCGCCTGCAACCCCGTCAACACGGATGCCGCGTCATCCGCCTGTGCGGCATTCTGCGCATGAACCAATCCTTGTAACCCCGGCCCGGCCTTCGCTTCGATATCGATATGGATCAAC
This sequence comes from Nitrospira sp., assembly GCA_009594865.1. Lineage (GTDB taxonomy): Bacteria > Nitrospirota > Nitrospiria > Nitrospirales > Nitrospiraceae > Nitrospira_A. The sequence goes on from VOPT01000037.1 coordinate 58,178, forward strand.
ACAAACCATTCCTCATCGAGCCCGCCGAGAAAATTCTGGATGAGCACGATGTTGCCCAGCTCAACCGGCTTCTGCACATCGAGCCGGCGCCAGTTGTGCAACGCATAGGAGGCGTACGACAGGACGGGCGGACGACCGAGTTGCTGCGCAATGCGGTACCAAGGGACAGCGATGCTGGCCGGCAATCTGTCAGCCGGAGAGTCGGGGTTCTCCCACACATAGGCATGACCTGCAAACGACAGTGTCCGCATGGCAGAACGAAAGACATCGAGCCCCCAATCGTCCGGCACCGCGCCCATGATCTCCGGCCGATCCCGGATACAATGGCGAAATTGTCTGGCGGTGAGCAACTTGGGCAGCTCCGTCCCGATCCGATTGACGATCGGCTCGTCGGGAAGCTGATCCAGCGGGTCTGTCGCAGGCAGAAAGCCGCGCTCAGGAGACAGGTCGAAGGCTACGAGTGAGAGAGGCGATCGAAGTGGCGTCGTCATGATGGTTCTCAACGTGCCGTGAATAATTCACTCTACCATAGGGAGATCATGCACTGCCGCCGACGGACACATGGCGCGTGAGACGGCCAGAGAGGCGAACAGGCGAGAGAGCTTTCATCACGGTGACTTGTCGTCGAGCTTTTCCCGCACGTTGAACTGGTTCATCGCCGTGGCGACATCGCGATTCAAGAGTAATTCAAGCGCATCGACGGCTCGATCAAGGCAGGGGGCATACAGGGCCCGCGCTTCCGGCGAGACAGGCTCCAGCACATAGTCGGCGGAGTCCTGCCGCGGCGCGGGGCGGCCCACACCAACCTTCAAGCGGACAAACCTGGGAGTGCCCAGGGCTTCGATGATCGATTTGATTCCATTGTGACCGCCGCTACCGCCGTCCTGCCTGATCCGCAAACGACCTGGTTCCAGATCCAGATCGTCATGCACGACCACCACGGACTCGGGCGTCAGACCAAGTTCGCGAAGGAGACCTTTGAGGGGGGGACCGCTGAGATTCATCCAGTCGAGCGTTTCGGCCAGCTCGACGAGTTTGGAACCGGCGCGACCCGAGCCTCGCTGGGCCGCGCCTTTCCTAGTGAGACGTATCGACCATCGCGCCGCCGCCCGTTCGATCACCCAGCAGCCGATATTGTGCCGCGTCTCGGCATACTCGGGTCCGGGATTGCCTAATCCAACGAGAAGGCGCAACGCGACTACTTCTTCTTCTCTGGTTCCTTCTTGGCTGGAGCCGCCCCGGCTTTGGGCGCTGCCGCCCCGGCCTTGGCATCACCCGCCTTGCCTGCTTCCGCGCCAGCCGCACCTTCCGCCGCTGCCTTGCCTTTGGCCGCCACTTCCGGTTCCTTGGCGCCTTCAGCCCCGGCTGCACCGGTGGCGAGCAAGGATTCCAGCTTCGCATCGGTCATCGGCGCCGCCACACTCACGACCATGTGGTCGGGATCATCCAGGAAGCGCAAGCCTTCCGTCTTCGGAATATCCTTGAGGTGAATGCCTTCATTGATCTGCAATTGCGAGGCATCGATGCCGATGAAATCCGGCAAGACAGAGGGGAGACACTCGACATGCAATTCACGCAAGGCCTGATGCAACACGCCGCCCTCTTTCAATCCCAAGGGCTGACCGCCGGTCAAATGGATAGGCACCTTCACGCGGATCGGCTTATCCATGGCGACTTCGAAGAAATCCGCATGCAGCACGCTTCCGGCGATCGGGTCCACCTGAAAGTCCCGCAACAGCGCCGTACGGTTGGGTTTGCTTTTCGCCCCGTTGATCGTGAGGGAGATGAGCGCCGTGGATCCGGCTTGTGACCGCAAAACTTTGACCAACTCATCCGGCTTGACGGACAGCAGGAGACATTCCCCCTGCCCATACAAGACCGCCGGAACGCGACCGGCCCGACGAAGTTGACGCGCTGGGCCTTTGCCTCCACCTTCTCTGCTTTCAACGGTTAACTCGAATTTCATGATGCTCCTCCTCGACCTGTCGCTCCACGCGGACGGCCTACACGAATAACGAACTCACTGATTCATCCTCATGGATACGTCTGATGGCTTCGCCAAACAGCGGCGCCACAGACAACACTTTCAACTTCGGACACTTTAACTCCTTGCCGCGCAAGGGAATCGAATCGGTCACCAGCACGTCTGTCAATCCCGATTGCTGGAGACGCTCCAACGCGGGCCCCGACAAGACTCCGTGCGAACAACCGGCCCACACCTCTCGCGCGCCTTTATCCAAACACGCCTGGGCACCCTGCACAATGGTGCCGGCCGTATCAATCATATCGTCGAGCAGCAGAGCGCTCTTGCCCTGCACATCACCGATAATATTCATCACCTGAGCCTGATTCGGTCCTTCCCGCCGTTTATCGATAATGGCGAGATTGGCCTGAAGACGTTTCGCAAAGGCCCGGGCACGTTCCACACCGCCTGCATCAGGCGAGACCACAACCAAATCCTCTATTCTCCGTTTGGTGATGTGATCCAACAGCACCGGCAATGCGTAGAGATTATCCACGGGAATATTGAAAAAACCCTGTATCTGGCTGGCATGGAGATCCATCGTCAGCACCCGGTCCGCGCCGGCGGTGGTAATGAGGTCTGCCACCAGTTTGGCGGAAATCGGCACGCGCGGCTGATCCTTACGATCCTGCCGGGCATACCCGAAATACGGGATGACGGCGGTAATGCGATTGGCCGACGAACGCTTGAGGGCATCGATCATGATGAGCATTTCCATGATCGAATCATTCACCGGCGCGCAGCAGGACTGGATGAGAAACACGTCCGCCCCGCGCACATTCTCTTCGATGCGTACCCGAATTTCCCCGTCGCTGAACGAAGAAACCGTGGCCGCGCCGATGGGCAAGTCGAGATACGTGCCGATCGCGCGCGCAAGCGCAGGATTGGCGTTGCCCGAAAAGAGCTTGAGTTCCCTGTTCATTCCACCCCTTCGATGCGGTACGTGGCGATGCCGATGCTGTAACGGTGCGTATCGAGTTCGTCTAGAACGGTGGGCACGGAACAGACCGCTTATTCATCCCGCCGACCTGGCACTGTCAGGACAAGAGGACGCCTACCGAAGCTCAGCACATTAACGAAAACCCCAGGAAGTTGTCAACAATCTGCGGCTGGTGAAGGCCGTCACCGGAAGTGAAGGCGCGACCGGACCATAGTGCCGTGGAGGGACTGCTTGACCGATCCGTAGGTTCGAACTGATCGCCTCGCGTTCAGGACTTTACAAGACCGTCGTCGATGGAACGCCGGTTGCCGGCACGGCATAGGCTGTCATGCCTGGATTGCGCCCGAACACATCCGCGGCCTGTTGCGCGGCAGCTTGGTCTCGAAACACTCCGAACGTAGTCGCTCCGCTTCCGGATAACAGGGCAACCTCGGCGCCCAACCTGAGCAATTGGCTCTTGATCTGCGCCAGCACCGGATGGTGAGCGAACACGGGTGCCTCGAAGTCGTTTTCCATCAACGGAACGACCTCCGACCAATCCAGCACGGAACGTTGATCCAAGGACTGCACCGCCGCCGAGAGCGGTCGCACACCGGCGCGGGTGGCGGCCAACTGCTGATAGGCCCATTTGGTCGGCACAGGAAATCCCGGACTCACCAGCACAATCCATCTATGGCCCCTGACCTGGACGGGACGTACATGCTCACCCCGTCCTGAGACACACGCAGCAGGCGCCACAAAGAAGAACGGCACATCACTCCCCAGCTGCTGTCCCAGTGCCGCCATCTGCTCGACCGACCAATTCAATTCCAACAACCGGTTCAACCCGAGAATGGTTGCGGCCGCGTCACTGCTTCCTCCACCGAGTCCGGCCCCCATGGGAATGCGCTTGGTCAGGCTGATGGAGAGATCAATCGTCCGGCTGACCTGAGCCAATACCAGCTCCGCCGCCCGATAAACGAGATTGGTCTGATCCACCACCAGGTCGGCCTGATCACAGCGCAACGTGATCCGCGACGCGGCGGCGGGCTGCATCGTGAGAATCAACTCATCGTTGAGCCCCACCGTATGCATCAGTGACCAGATGGTATGGAAACCGTCAGGCCGTCGTTCGAGCACCCGGAGAATGAGATTGACCTTGGCAGGAGTCAGAACCAGTAGCGTAGTAGACGTCACTCGCAGTTAACAGGGCGGCGCTAATCCCGGCCTCCTTTGATTTCATATTTTTCGAGACGGTACCGGAACGACCGGGTATTCAACCGCAGCAATCGTGCGGCGCGCTTTTTGACCCACTGACTCCGCTCCAGTGCCTTCAACAGCAGATCCTTTTCGATCGTGTTGATCAACCCCTCCAGGTCCAGGCCATCCTCCGGTAACTCCGAAGGCACTGCCTGCTGGGTGTTCACCGGTTTATGAAGCCAGCCGCGAATATCCGCATCCGTCACCGACGATCCCGTGGTGAAGGCCACGACGCGTTCGACGACGTTCTCCAATTCGCGAACGTTGCCTCGCCACTCATGCGCCAACAGCACGCGCATGGCCTCCTGGCTCATCGTCGGCACTGGTTTACCACTTTCCTTGGCAAATTTCTCCAGAAAATGTTGGCTTAACAGCGGAATGTCGCCTGTCCGCATGCGCAACGGCGGAAGCCTAATCGGAATCACATCGAGCCGATAATAGAGATCTTCGCGAAACGCGCCTTCCGCGACCGCCTTTTCCAAATCACGATTCGTGGCGGCCACAATACGCACATCCACTTTGACATCCTGCGTGCCGCCGACCCGCCGGAACTCCCGCTCCTGAATGACGCGCAACAATTTGACCTGAATCGCGGGCGTGGTATCGCCGATTTCATCGAGAAAGATCGTGCCGCCGTTCGCCACTTCGAAGAGCCCCGCCTTATTCGAAATCGCCCCGGTGAAGGCCCCCTTCATATGACCGAACAGTTCGCTCTCCAGCAGCGTTTCAGGCACCGCGCTGCAATTGACGGTGACGAACGGCATGGAGGCGCGCGCGCTGTTGAAATGAATGGCTCGCGCCACCAGTTCCTTGCCCGTCCCGCTTTCCCCGCCGATCAACACATTGCTTTTGGAATCGGCCACTTTTTTGATGACGTCGTAGACCTTCTGCATGGCCTCGCTCTGGCCGACGATCTGGGAAAACGAGGATTGACTGGCTAATTCGCGCTTCAACAGCATGTTCTCGGTCGACAACCGGCGCCGCTCGATCGCGTTGCGAATGATCAGCTGCACTTCATCGACCTGAAAGGGCTTGGTGAGATAGTCATACGCGCCGTGCTTCATCGCTTCGACTGCGGAATCGGCGGAGGCGAAGGCCGTGATCATCAGCACCACGGTATCAGGAGATGACGCCTTGACGGCCTTGAGCACGTCGAGGCCGCCCACTTTCGGCATCTTGAGATCGGTGATGACCAGATCAAAAATTTCCTTTTGAAGCTGCGCGATCGCCTCTTCCCCGTCCGACGCCACGGTCACGGCGTAGCCAGCTCGCTTCAGCATGATGCTCAGCACATCGCGCAAGCCCTGCTCATCATCGACGACTAGAATCTTTTCCACGGTTCCCTTCCCTCATGCCGCAAGTGAACGCCAGTCTCCGGGGTTTGCGGAAGGCAGACGACAAATCTCGCTCCGGCCCCGACCTCGCTCTCCACCTTGATCCACCCGTCGTGCAACTCCACGATGCGATGGACCTGGGCCAGCCCCAATCCGGAGCCTTCTTTCTTCGTCGTAAAAAACGGGAGAAAGATCTTGTCGAAGTTCTGCTTTGGAATGCCTTCGCCGTTATCCTGGAAGCTGATCTCGATCACAGACTCGCGGCGTCCCCCGACTTCTACACGCCGCAGTCCGGTGGCAATCGTGAGGGTCCCTCCTCCGGGCATGGCATCGAAGGCGTTGACGGACAAGTTCCAGAACACCTGCTTCAACTGATCCTGATCAACCTTTGCCACGAGAGCCGTCGGGGGCAGACGAGAAACGATCGTGATGCCGGTTCGTGATCGCGCTTCATGTTGGATCAGATCGAGCGTATCGGCAAGGACTTTATTCAAATCCTGCTCAGCCAGATTCAACGCCGGCGGGCGCGCATACTGCAAAAACTCCGTGATGATATTGTCGAGCCGCCTGGCTTCCCGGATGGCGATGTCCATCAACTTCTGACTGGTCTCATCGGATCCGACATCCTGCCGCAACATCTGCATGGCGCCGGCAAGCGCACCAAGTGGATTACGTATTTCATGCGCCATACCGGCTGACATCTCGCCCAGGTTGGCCAGCCATTCCCGCCGCCGCATTTCCTCTTCCAGGTAACGAATTTGCGTCAGATCCTTGAACACTCCCACCAGACCACGCTGCGTGCCCTGCTCCTGGAGCGGGGAGACGGTCATACCCAACACCAGACAACTGCCGTTGGCGTGAAAACAGTCCACTTCAAAGCGCAACGGCGGCGAGGTCACGTCGGCATCGTGCGATCGCCCATCCGGATGCCAATTGAACACTTCCTGCCACAGGCGACCCTGCACGTCCGGGAACGTATAGCCGGTCACCTCGTGAGCGGCAGGATTGAACGAGGTGATCCGCCCTTCCTGATCAGTCGTAAACACTCCGCTGCTGATGCTGCGCACAATGCTCTCATGAAACACCTGAAGGCGGCTGAGGCCCTGCTCTTTCTCTCGCAGTGACTGATCAGCGTGACGAAGCTCGTCGGCCAGTACTCCGCTCAAGAATCCCACGACCAGAAACGCAAGCCCATACACCTCAAAGGTCTGCAACGCTTCCGGGCCTTCTAACTTACTCGGCGGCAACCAGCTGGAGGCATTCAGAAGCCCGAAATATTGGACAGCTGTGATGGACCCGAATAACAAGGTGCAGCCGGCACCCGTGACAATACCCACACGCCGGTGCGGCACCAGGCTGGCCACCGTGACTGTGATGACGTACAGCACGGCAAAGGGGCTCTCGACGCCGCCGGTCCTCGCGATCAGGACCGTTTCGAGGATCACATCCACCCCGACTTGGACCCAGATAAACGCCGTATACGCCACAGCCGTCGTCAGCCGCCTCAGCACCAGCGCATACACAATCGTAATGGAGTAGGTGAAGACGATGAGTGCGGTGAACGTCGGTGCCGATTCGCCACGCGTGGACTGAAACGCCAGGGAGAGCCCGAGCATCAACGTCACGATGGCGACGCGAAGCCCCATAAGCCAATGAAGTCGGGTCTTTAACTCCGGCATCGATCGCTCGCCCGACGGCAGCGGATGCTCCTCGATCACCGGCGGCGTCGATCCGTGCCGGCTCCGGGATGGCTCAGCAGCGCTGGTTGTGGAGGGAAGGGTTGAGGACAGCATGCCGGGCGCGTTGCCCTGATGGATGTGCGGCGCACGGCCCTTCCGGATAGTCAAGGCCGTGCGCCAGATACGAGACGCGATTGGGTCGCGTCGCTATTGGATGGCCTGCGCCATCGTGAAGATCGGCAGGTACATGGCCACAACGATAAAGCCGATGATGGTACCCAATACCACCATCATGATCGGTTCCAGGAGCGAGGTCAGTGTCTCGACGGCCTGGTCGACTTCGTCTTCATAAAAATCGGCGATCTTGCCCAGCATGGCATCGAGGGCACCGGTAGACTCACCAACGGCGATCATGTGTGTGACCATTTTGGGGAACACGTTGCACTTGGCCAGCGGCTCCGAAATCGTTTTTCCTCCGCTGATACTCACCCGCGCGTTCATGAGCGCTTCTTCGATCACTTTGTTGCCCGACGTCTTGGCGCAGATACTCAGTCCTTCCAATAACGGCACACCGCTGGTGATCAAGGTTCCGAGGGTCCGGGTAAATTTCGCCACAGACGCTTTTCGAATCAAGTCCCCGACGACCGGCATCTTGAGGAGTAACTTGTCGATCACCACTCGGCCATTCACCGTGGCATAGTACCGCTTGATCGCAAAGATGGTGCCCGCTACGGCCCCGAACATGGCGTACCAATAGCTTTGGAAGAAGTTGCTGACGTTGATGACGATCTGCGTCGGGCCAGGAAGCCCAACCTTACCGCCGGACATTTCCGTGAACATCTGCGCGAACACCGGAATGACCCAGACCATCAACACGCTGATAATGACAACCGCCACACCGACAATTGCCGTGGGGTAGACCATCGCCGACTTGATCTGGCCCTTCAGCTTCATGGCCTTTTCAATGTGCTTGGCCAAACGGGTCAGAATAGTATCGAGCAGACCGCCCACCTCGCCGGCATGGATCATATTCACGTAGAGATCGTCGAAGACTTTCGGATGACGCTTCAATGCGTCGGAGAATGTGGAGCCGGCCTCCACACTGTTTTTCACGTCGCCGACCGTTTCCCGCAGCACCTTATTTTCCGATTGGGTGGACAGAATATCGAGGCATTGAATCAGCGGCAGTCCGGCATTGATCATCGTGCCGAATTGGCGGGTGAACACCACGAGGTCCTTGTCGGTGAGCCCCCCGCCGAGGCTCAGTTTGAATTTTCCGCCGCCTGACTTTTCTTCCAGGCTGGTGACCACAACCTGCTGCTTGCGAAGCTGGTCCACCGCCTCATCTCTGGTTTTGGCGGTGAGTTCCCCCTTCTTTACAGCACCCTGGCGATTGCGTCCAACGTAGGCGAATGTGCTCATAACGCGGTTGTCACTCCTTTGAACGCCAGGCGGGGCACGTAGGTATGCAGCGGGAAACTATGATCGAAGTCTATAAGACGACCTAAAAACTGTCAAACAAATGCACGAAAGACGAAGCCCTGTGAGAAGGCCCTGGCAGCGGCGAGCCGGTGCCGGCACGCTAGGTCTGGCTGGAGGTAATGCGTATGTAGCCGCGGGAGAGGTAATGCAGGCCGGAGGTCAGCGTCACGCCGCCCATAAGGTACAGAAGGGGATCGAGGGTGGCGAGATCAAGCCGCCGCGAGGCAAAGAACACGACGGCCACCAGGGTCGCCAATTGAATCAAGGTGGTGCCCTTCCCTAAGACGGTCGGCGAGATATCGACCTGCGTATGGGTGAAGTGGGCGACCGCCGCGCCCAGCATCAGCATGAGGTCGCGGCTGGCGACGAGAATCGTCACCCAGAGCGGCACGAGATGCATGACGGACAGCGTGATAAATCCCGTCGTCAGCATCAGTTTGTCCGCCAGCGGATCCAGCACTTCTCCGAGCCTGGTTCGCTGGTCGGCCACCCGGGCGATGATTCCATCGAGCGCGTCCGTTAACCCGGCGATGAAGAGGATCGCCAGCGCATAGTCGAATTGCTCGTAGGTGAGCAGCCCGACATAGACGGGAATTAACAGGATGCGCAACATCGTCAGGCTGTTGGGAACGTTCATATTCATCACAAGGAGAAGACCGGAACCGCTATTTCGGCTGGGTGGATCATACCGATGGAATCGCGCATCATAGAAACCCGGCAGAACCTTGTCAACGACGGTTGCACTCGACAAGGGAGGTCCCTATAATCGGGACCCGTAAGTCGCGGCCCAGGGATGATCGACGGAGGTTGTGTATGAGCGGACTCCCCCTCCTCTTTAAAAAAGAGGGATTAATTGAACGGCATCAGGTCGAGGGGATCGATCCAAGCGATCGCTATTTTAACCGGGCGGTCCTGGTGAACCGGGTCGCGGCTGGCTACACAGGCAAGGTGACCTACGAAGCCTATGCCGTGGAGGGAGCTGCCCATTCCACGACCGGTGCCGCCGTTAAAGCCGTCGTCGACAAGCTGCTGAGTGTCGGTTTTACCCGGTTGCGTACCCGCCTGAACTTCAAGGGCAACCGCTACCTCGCCGAAAAAGAAACCTGGACCGACTATCCCGACCTGCCTGCTTAATTTCTCAGCAACTCCCGGCAAATGACATCGTGGATGTGCGGGCGGAAGACCCGGATCTGTTCATTCCGCCTGGTGGGATGAACTCGATTCGAGAGGAGCACCACCTCCAGATCCTTGATGGGATCGATCCACAGCGACGTGCCCGTGTAGCCGAGATGGCCGAACGACTCGGGAGAAAACCGCGTTCCTGACGACGACCGCACCGACGGCGTATCCCAGCCTAACGCCCAACTGGAGTTCGGAACGCCCTGCCGGTTCGTCGTAAAGGTCTTGACGATGTCGGGCGTTAACAACCCGGATTTTTTGCGCCGACCGTCCATCCAGGCTTGAGAAACCGCCAGGACCGCACGGGCCGTGCCGAACAATCCCGCATGGCCGGCGACTCCGCCTAATGCATAGGCATTTTCGTCATGCACTTCGCCACAGAGGATGCGCCCCCGCCACGGATCTTCCTCCGTTGGAGCAATGAGGCATCCTGCATCGTGCTGTATGGACCTGGCCGATACGGGTCCGCGCCGCGCATAGGCCAACGGGCGAGCGCCCAGCGGCTCGTAGATCTGACTGCTGCAGAACTGATCGAGCGCTTCGCCTGAGAGCCGCTCCACGGCAAAACCCAAGAGCATGAAGCCCAGATCGCTATATAGACTGCGGGAACCTCGCTCATAGACCAACTCTTCCTTGGCGATGAATCCCACTACAGCGTCACGCGCCGCAGAGCTGCCCATGAATCCCGGCTGAGTCGCCTCGAGAGCGGCCACACGTTCGTACAAGGGGCGCCATCCGGGCAAACCCGAACTGTGGGTCAGCAGCTGGCGCACCGTCGCGGCTCCGATCGCGCTGTCACGCAATTCACGCAAGATACCGTCGATGGTGTCGTCCAGCTTCACGAGTCCGCGTTGCATCAGCAAGGCGAGCGCAGTCGTCGTCGCGAGCACTTTGGTCAGGGAAGCCAGGTCGTAACAGGTTTGAACCGTGACGCCCCCCCCCGTCCCTTGACGTGACAGCCGGCCGACGGCGCTTTCGAAGACGATCTCCCCGCGCAAGCGTATCGCCAGGACCGCGCCCGGAAATGTCCCGTCATCGACGGCGGCTTGCAGCGCCGACTGTATTGGATTACTCATAGCCATCACTGCGATCTACCTGTGGTGCAGGGGTAGCAGAGGGAGGTCAGGAGCGGACGTGCCGCTCCGCCGGTTCGGGCTTGCAGGCAAAGGTGGAATTCCCGATGGACGCAGGGGACTCAACGCGCAGGGCTGGATTCGCCGGCGAGCTTCCCTTCGACCGAAGCCCCCTCTGATTGATACGCGTCGCTTTCTTCGACTTCCAGCATGCGCTCAAATGAACGCAGAGTGGAACGAAACCGCTCCACCATCATCAGGCGCTGCTTTTGAAGATCCGCCACGCCACGTTGCATCTCGGTGAGACTGACGCGCGCCTGCCGGATAATTTCGCTCGCCTTGAGCTCCGCTTCCTTCACGATCAAGTCGGCCTCACGTTGGGCGGATCGCTTGACGTCCTCCGCCAGCGTCTGCGCCGATACGAGCGTGTTGGAGAGCGTCGCCTCCGTGCGGCGCAAGTCGGCCACCTGTTGCTCGGTCGTGGTGAGTTTTTCGCGAAGCAGACTGTTCTCTCGATTCAAATTTTCGACGGTCAGCGCTAACTCCTCGAGGAAGCGGTTCACTTCGTCCCGGTCAAACCCTCGAAACTTGACCTGAAACACCATCTGCTGAATATCGATGGGAGTGATCTTCATGCAACACCTCTTGCCCGACAGTTAATGCATCCGCACGGCAATATCCCGCAAGGATTGAACCACGGCATATTGCAAAAAGACAAGGATCAGGATCGCAATCATCGGCGAAAGATCCATGCCCATGCGCCATCCGATCAGTCGCCGAATCGGCGTGAGTACCGGCTCTGTGGCACGCTCCAGGAATTGTACGATCGGATTCCACGGATCCGGATTGACCCATGATATCAAGGCGCGGGCGATGATGACCCACATATAGAGCCACAACACCGTATCCAACACCGTTGCCGTCCCTTGCAGCACATTGCTCACCACAAACATCAGCGTCCCAACTCCTGTGAACGTTTTGTCGCCGCCTCGACGGCTGCCATCAAACATCCCCGCATGCCGCCGACTTCCAGTTGATGCAATCCCGCGATGGTCGTGCCGCCCGGAGACGCCACCTGATCCTTGAGCTGAGCAGGATGCTGGTCTCGCGCCAGAACCATCCGTGCCGCACCGAGCACCGTCTGAGCCGCCAACAATTGCGCAGTCGCACGGGGCAACCCCATTTTGACTCCACCATCGGCCAGCGCTTCAATCGCGACGAACACATAGGCCGGCCCGCTCCCGCTCAATCCGGTGACAGCGTCCATCAGCCGTTCTTCGACCGACACCACGGAACCCACCGCTTCGAAGAGGGCCCGCACCGCCGCCACATCATCGACAGCAAGGTCCGTTTGATAGGCCAACGCCGTCACCCCTTCGCGCACCAGCGCCGGAGTATTCGGCATCGCCCGCACAATACCTCTCGCAGCAGATACCCGCTCCTGAATCCACGCCGTTGTCACTCCGGCGGCAATCGAGACCACGAGTTTCCCAGTCAAAGCGGAACCAATGTCCTTCAGTACAGCCGGTAACACCTGAGGTTTCACCGCCAGGAGTACGAGATCAGCACCCCCGGCAGCCTTGGCATTGTCTTCACCAACCTGAATGCCAAAGCGCGACTGCAGGAGATCCCGCCGGGCCGAAACCGGGTCTGTGGCGCAGATCAAACTGGGCTCGCTGACCTTCGAGGCCAGCAGGCCGCCTATCAACGCCTCAGCCATCTGTCCGCCGCCAAGAACGGCGATCTTACGTGTGATCATGATGCGGCTCACTCCGTGCCCCGAAAATTGCGGTCCCGACTCTCACGTACGTCGCGCCTTCTTCGACGGCGACGGCGTAGTCATGGGACATGCCCATCGACAGTTCCTGCATATTAATGTTCCGGCAGCCCTGCACTGTCAATGCCTGAGCGAGTTCCCGGAGCTGCCGGAAGTATGGACGCGCATCCTCCGCCGTCGGCATGGGCGGAGGAATCGCCATGAGACCCCGAATATCCAACCGGTCGAATTGGCTCAGAGCGGGTAGGTCTGCGGCCAATGCTGCCGGAGCAAAACCGCCTTTGCTGGATTCTGCTCCAAGATTCACCTCTAGCAGAACCCGTTGCCTCAGCCCCGCGGCCCTGGCCTGACGATTGATCTCTTCCGCCAGGGCGAGGCTGTCGACAGAATGAATGGTCTCGAACCGCCCGACGACCGACTTCACTTTTCGTCGTTGCAAAGTGCCGATAAAATGCCAGACGACCCCTTCACGATCCAGCGCCTCGATTTTAGGGAGCGCCTCCTGCAGGCGGTTTTCACCCAGATGTCGAATGCCGGCATCCACGGCTTCCCGCAACCGTTCGACGGTGACCGTTTTGGAGGCCGCCAGCAGCCGTACCGTGTCCGGAGCACGTCCCGCACGGACCGCCGCGCGGTGAATCTCCTCGAACACCGCTCGAACCCGGCCGGCGATTGTCCCCAGCTCTGCATCCATCCTGCTGCCTTCCGGATCCCGCCTGTGCCGCAAGCTCTTCGGATACATGAGAGGCGTAGAGATTAGTCCCCGCGCCCGCCGACTTGAGACTTAGCGTCAGGGCAAGAGGGCAATCCCGCTCACCATCGTGGCTTTCACGACCCCTTCCCGACGGTAGCTATAAAAGACATCCGGTTGGCAGATGGTGCAGGCATCGACCGAGGCGATCCGCTCTGCCTCCAACCCTTCACGCAGCGCTTGGCGTCGCACGAAGGCGCGCAAATCCAAATGCGCTTTCTGCGCATCCACCGGCGATACGACGGAATGCCATTCAGGAAACACGTCGCGGAGTCGCGTCAGAACCGGCTCGTCCACCTCATAACAACAGGCACCGGCGGAGGGCCCGATGGCCATTCGCACATCCTGGACGCGTGCCCCGAACCGGCTGGCGAGCAAGGCTACGGTCTTCGGCACAATGCCGGCCACGGCGCCCCGCCATCCTGCATGGATGGCAGCCACCACCCCCCGCACCGGATCATGCAAGAGCACAGGCACGCAGTCGGCCGTCCGCACGGTGACCATCAGTCCGGGCTGATTGGTGACCAGGGCATCCCAGCCCCCTTCGAACATCTCGCCCTGCTCGACCGGTCGATCCACCACTAAGGCGTCGGTCCCGTGCACCTGCTTGACGGAAAGGATCACCGCAGCCCTGTGACCCTGCCGTTCCGCCCCATGCGCAGAGGCGCGTCCCGGCGTGACCGGCACGGTGGACAGCCGGGTGCCGAAAAAATGTTCTGCCCCGTCGGCATGGGTTGCAAACGAGGAAAGGGTAATGACCTCAGGCGCCATTGTTTCTTTCGACCTTACACGTTCCGGGCCTGACTCGC
>VOPT01000012.1 GCA_009594865.1 Nitrospira sp.
TCCTGCGTCGCGGGGCTCCGAGGGGTGGCCGGATTCGCTCGGAATCGGTGGCCGGATTCAGCGGAATACGCACTTTAAGTTCGGTTTCACATAAGGGTATTCGAAACAAACTTACTGATCTCGCTGTAGTGTGTGCGAATTGTCATGTAATGATCCATAAAGGAGGTGAATGCAGGCCGTTAGAGAACCTAATCCCTGAGTGATCTCATGCGTAGGCGTGGCTCTCATGAATCGATGATGTCGGCGATAGATCTCAATGATTTTGTCGATCGGCACCCTCAACCAAGCTCGCGCTCGGATCGGGGAAATGGTTTGTTAGCGATTCGCCGTGACCGCGAGCCGGAATCCCAAGGCGTGGAGGAGGGCATCCAGGCTTCTGAGTTCGGGGTTGCCGCGATCGGAGAGCATCCTATACAGGCTTTCGCGGTTTAGTTTCGCCTTGTCGGCAAGTTGTGCGATCCCGCCTTGCGCTTCAGCCACGTTTCTCAGTGCGAGTAAGAACAGCTCAGGATCATCCTCCTCCAATGCCGCATTCAAATACTGTTCAGCCTCCCCCGAATCCCGAAGGCTCTGAATCAGATCCGGCTGATACGCTCTGCTCTTTTTCATGAGCTTCTCCTGTAGTCGTTCCAATATCGTTGGGCTGCTTGAATGTCTTTGGTCTGGGTGCCCTTATCACCTCCACAAAGAAGCAGCACGATCCTTTCCCCGTCTTGCCCGAAATACACTCGAAAGCCTGGACCGTAATCGATGCGGAGTTCCTGTATGCCGCCTCCCACACCATGGCAATCGCCGAAGTTTCCTAAGCTCACTCGATCTAACCGTACGCGAATCTTCGCTCGTGCCTTCTGATCCTGCAGGGAGTTCAGCCATTCGGTCAATGGTTCACGGCCCTCTGCCGTGACGTAGATGTGCAAATCTTTCTGGGTGGCCTCCACGAATCAAGTGTAGCTTATAAGCTACTGCCTGGCAATAGGGAGCACTGACAGTCGGCGGGAATGGGACGAGGCTTTCACAAAGTTTGCACCAGTTGGTCGAAGGATGATCATTCTTTCTTTTCCGCCACATCGAACTCCAATCCGCTTGAGCCTTCTCCGCGACCTGGTCCCTTGCGCCGGCCGATCCAGAGGTGCGTCGAGCCATCGATCCAGCGCGCATATTGATAGGTTCTGGTAACGCGCGCGCCTTCGCGTGGGACTTCCTCTTCGTACAGCAAGAGTTCTCGGTTGGGTTCAAGGAGTCGTCCCTGTGGACGTTGCGCGCCCTGAATGCCGCCTTCGCCGAATGCCGGGAGTGCGCCGCGTTTGAGCCGCAAGGCATTGCCGTCTTTGACCGGCAGCAACGGAATCCAGTAGTCCGGCACCGTCGTGCCGAGCCTGTAGATCAGCGGATCGCCTTCATTGCCGGCGGAAGGGGAGGGCGGCTGCGCCGCCAACGTCTCTTGATAGGCTTCATGCCGATCCATTGGCCGGCCGGCGGCGCTTTCAACGACGCGCTCAACAGCCCAGGCGACGTTGGCCATTTCATCTCGCAACAACGACACGTCTTCCACCGGTTGGCTTTCCAAGAGCGGGCCCAGCACCGGTGGCAGGAAGAACAATTTCTGGGTATCGTTCGTCAGGCTGAACATGCGCCAGGGTGACGCGGGGCCATCCACTTCGCTGGCGTGCGGGATGAGGAAGCGTTCGCCAAACGTGTTGGTGACGACAAGCGTGCGGATCTGTGAGAGGGTGCCCACCGCCAGTTCGACTGGCAGCAGGAACCAATCGTTGCTGTATTCCAGGGCGAACTTCACGAGCAGCATGCGGGCCAGGTCCTGCGGCGCCGCTTGGATACTCGCAAAGTTCACGGCGCCGTCTTCGAATTCCCATAGGCGCGCGGATGGCATGCCGCGAAACGAGACCGGCGTGGGAAGAAACGCGTCGCTGAGGGAGGTGGGGCGTTCGGTGGCACCCAAGCCGCTTCCAGCACTCGTCGTGAACGAAAACCAGTCCAGCCGTCCATCGAGATATTCCGGCGCGGTCAGCACCACTTCGCTCGACGTCGTCTTGGCGGAGATGCTCAGCGCGTACTCCATCCGTTCAGGGATCCAGGCAGAGGGGGCGGCGCCCTGTTGAAAAAGACTATCCACCCATGTCAGCCAGGTCGTGAAGATGCCGATGACCGTTGGTCGATCTCCTGCGGCAATCTGATCGAACGGCGATTCACGAAATATCTCATTCACAGTGTTGCCGGCCTGCAGCACTTTCAGGCGTGCGGCGAACCGCAGCCCATCGATGGTGCGTCTAGCCAGCACGCGAATGAACGACAGGCTCGCCGCGTCGATCTGTTTGGCCTGTTCAGGAGTGGGAGCGGCTAGTACGTAGGCGCTTGCCAACCACTGCGCGCGGGTGGGGCCGAGCCTGGCTGTTTCCAGCAAGCGGAGCAGGTGCCGTCCGGATTCAGCGGCCAGCCGCCAATTGGGACGTGAGTCGTCTGTGACCGGTTCCGCCTCTACCAGCGTTTCCAATGCCAGGCTGTTGGCTGCGTACGGTCTTGCCGGATGTGGGCCGGAGCGTGGCCCCGGTTGATAGCGGGTGACGGCAGCGGTGTCCACGATCACCTGCGCTGCAGCCGGTGATCCGGCATCGGCGCCATTGAATTCGCCGAATTGCCATTGGCGTCCCAGCATCCAGAGCGGATCGTGGATGCGCGCCTGCAATCCGTCCTGCAAGTCGGGGTTTTGGGTGCTGAGGTCGAGTCTGATTCGGGAGGCCATGCCTATGCTCCTATTGCCGGATCAATCACGCTGGTAAAGTCGAGGGTGCCGCCGGTAAACAGCAGCGCCGGGGCCGATGCGGCCTGCTCGCCGGAACCAACCGGCTGCAACGCGCGCTTACCGGCACGATCCCATGTCGCCATGCCATCGAAGAGGGTGAAGGCCATGCCGTCCACCAGCCGTCCTTCGAGCCCGACGATTGCGGCCGGCACCTCGAGACGCACCCATCTGCCCGGCGGAGGCAATGGGCCCATGTATTGCCGGCTCACGGTATTGTCGGTCCCCCAGGGAATGAGATTGTCCCCCCAGTAGGCGCGATGCTCCCAACTGCCGTCAAACCACTGCAACATGACCTGGCGCGGCATCCGCGCGGGATCGAGGTAGATGTGGGCGAAGAGGCGGTCCCCCACACTCACGAACAGCGGAGCCTTCGCGCCTCTGAAATAATGCTGATGCGTGCCGGCGGCGACAACAGATTGATGCGCGCGCGTGCCTGACAAGGGTTCCGGTTTCATGCGAATCCAGGTCCAGGTTTCGCCGTCACCGAATGGAGCCGCACCTTCCGGCAGTTGATCCTCCACCCATATCACTTCGTCACCGCTGTCCGGTGCCACGGCGCGGAGTCTGGCCAGGTCCATCGTCTCCTGCAGCACGGCTTCCAGACTGTTCAGGTCCCAGGTTGCACGCCGGTCCGATGGCACGGCCAGCAGCAGCGCCTGCGGGGGCGCACTGTTCGGTTGATCGTAATGGAATGTCACGCCTGTCGTCTCGCGGGGGCTCGGCACCGTCTCCACCCAGTCATCGAGCAGGAGGCCGGCGAATGGTTGATCGAAGCGGGGTGGTTGCGCCGACGACATTTGCGCCACGAGTGACACACGCCCGCGTGGAAATGGCTGGTCCGGCTTGGGCGGTAGAGCCACCCAGAGATCCTGTGCCTGAAAGGGGAGTTGTCCGACGTGGAAACGGAGTGCGGCGCTGCCCACGGTTTCGCCATAGAGCAAGGCTTCATTGAGGCGCGTGGCGCCAGGCCTGAGGTAGGCGGCGCGCTGAAACCACGTGATGGCGGCCATCGGGTCTTGCCCTTGAAGCGAAAGACTCGCGGCGAACGTCTCATTCAGCTGCGCGGCGTTGGTTGCGGTCATGCGGGGCAACGCCAGAAAATCCTGACCGAAGATGATGCGGAATCGAGCCAGGTCGTGATCGCGCCGTTCCTCCAGTGTGGCATTCGCACGGACGAACGCCTGCTCGGATTCGGCTACACGGCTCAGACGCCGTTGTGCCTCGAGCAGGACTGATCGCGCCTGGGTCAGCAGCATCGAACGTGCTTCTGCTCCTGTCCCGCCGATGTCCATCGGCACCGCGCTCGGTATGCCGAAGCTCGCCAAGCTGAACAGCGCGCGGCGAACGTCGTCGAGATTGGCGGTCATATCGTCCGACGGCGGCGCAGGGAGGAGGCCGTTCAGGACGCGATGCACATCTGTCAGGGCTTGCACCGAACGCGTGACGCGGCCGGCAAACTCCACATGGTCCAGCCCTGACTCGGCGGGTGATTCAGGCAACGACAGGTCGCGTCCGTCGAGCGAGCGGGCATTGCTGAGCAGCTTACGCACTGTGGTTGCGACCTCGCACCATTCCGTCACGCTCACCATATCCGCTGCCCAATTGTTGTCGCGCTCGAATTGCAGTCGAATGATCGCATCCGGCGGGATCGTTGCGGGACGGGTCTGCTGCAGGACGAACCGCCAGCGTTGTTCCAGTGCGGCTTGCTGTGCTTTTGCGCTGCCTTCGGCGAGGTAGACGGCATCCAGCGGTGCCAGTCCAAGCGATGTCAACGAACTCTCAACGGTCTGATACATGTGTCCGCTCTGCTCATCGACGTAGTCAGCCTTACAACGGACCTGGGCCGGATTGGGCAGGAGCGTGGCTACCCAGGCATTGAGGATCGGTTCGGCGTGGGCACGTGGCGACGGGGTGTTCGTGGGCCAAGTGGAGGGTGGCGTCCCGTCGGTCGCTGGGAACAGCGTGCAGAGGCGATGCGTCAATCCGATGCCGCTCCTGGGCGTGCGGATCACTTCCAGCTCGGGCGGCGGCACTTCACCCGCGGCAATGGCATCCAAGGTGGCGCCGGAGCGAAGAGGATTGCCTTGCACGATTTGGTAGACGCTCTCGGCCACGACGCTGTCACCCACGGAGTCGACCAGATCGTCGAGTGTCTTGAGCACGTCCACGAGTGCCGTAAACTCCGCGCTGCCGGGTGGTGGAAATCCCAAGGTCGCGTTGCCGAACGGCACAGTGGTCACATCCCACGGCGTCTGCGGCGCCTGGCGTTGCTGGCTCGCCGTCCATCGCCGATGCAGGGCCAGTCCATCGACCACGGTGGCAGCCGGCAGCGATTTCAGTGCGTCATTCCATTGCGCCGCGAGGCGCGTGGCGAGGGTTGCCCTGGCGGCGAGGAGATCGGCCATGGCTTTGCCGCGTTGCCCCCCTTCTTTGGCGAGAGCCTGGCGGTCAAGCTCGGCCGCGAGCGTGTCTTGTCGTGTTGCCATCTGCTGTGCAGCGGGAATCGAGTCCGGATCGGCGGCATTGAGCAATTTCGCCTGGCCCCGTTCAGCCAGGAGACGTGTTCCTTCCTGGGCGCTGACGGTCTGCTGAGCGGCGGCGGCCTGGGCCACGGCGGTGGCCTGAGCCTGCGTCAGCTGGTCCACGCGGTTTTCCCAGTCGTCCAAATCCCGTGGTTCCAGCAACTGGATGGCGTACCGGCGCGCCGCAGGTTGCGTCACCTTGCCCTCCGGTTTCGCCGCCTGTTGTTGCGCCAGCACCTGAGCCGCCTGCGTCACCAGTACCTGAGCTGCCTGCGCCTGTTGCGCCAGCGTGGCGATGGTGCCCAGTGCGGCGCGATAGGTTTGCTCGCGTCGTTCCCGTTCAGCCTTCAAGCCACGAGCGTCTTCGGCCCGGCGCAGGGCCTGGTCACGTTGCGCCGTCAGCAGCGTCACTTCGTGGGCCAGCTTCTCGGTGCGCGTGATGGTGTCCCGGATGCCGGCGAAGCGGTCGGTGTCGGTGAAGCTGGTGAGTGCGCGGAAGCGTTGAATGTAGCGGTCCAAGCCTCGTTCGTGGAGGATGCGCTCGAAGCGGTACCCGAGCAGCGCGCTCAAGGACTGCCCCTGGCGCACGCCGTCGAGCAGCCATTTGGCGCGATGAACCCGTTCAGACGACAGGTCTACTGCAAAAGGAGTGGCGCCGGATGCGCGCGACGCTTGTGACAGGTAGCCGCTCCGCAGCACGGCGGCGGCGGCCGCATGTCCCAGGGACGGGGCATGGACGAAACCCTTGTTCTGCGCCGAGCGTGAAACCGGCGCGGTGACACCGGCCGGTGGTGCAGGGATTGGTTGGGCGGGGGCCGCACGCCGAACCTGTTCCACCCAGCCATAGGCGCCGAGCCTGATGCCGCTGGGTGCTGCCTGTCGCATCGTGGCGAGCCGTCGCGTCGCCAAGGACGTGCCCCAGGCATCGAGGCGGTAGGTGACGAGATCCAACACCTCCGCCAGCAACTGTTGTCGAACCGGTTCGGGGAGGGCGGTCAATTCATCCAGGGCCGGCTCATGCGGGGTTGAAAGGGCGCGAGTGAAGAGCAGCGTTCGGAGAGCTTGGGTGAGCAGCCGTTGCGGCACCGGCGGTTGTTGGATCGAAACTTCAGGAAATTCCCGCAGGGTATAACGGCAGGCGTTCCCTTCCTGCGCCAGCAGCACGACGGGATTGGATTCCAGCGTGGTCTGGAGGGCTTCTGGTACCTGGCGGCGTCGTGTCAGCCGTTGGGCGTGCCACCATGCGGCCAGCGTCCTATCCGGATCCTGATCGGTCGTCGAGCTCCAGCGGTCGAGTGCCGCCACCGGCAGCAGGCCGTAGGGCTGCTTGTCGACTCGCAGGACCGGCAGTGGTCCGCGGGCCCTGACATATTTCGCGAAATGCTCGCGTAGCATGTCGGCTCCCGTTGCGCCGAGCAGTTGTCGCAGCAGGGGACTGTCACAGATTGCGAGCAGGGCTGCCTGCATGAGCGAGGATCGGCGTTGTTCCGCTCCGTCGGCCCCGCGAACGTGGGCAAAGACGGCTGCCGGCAGGCCTAGCGCCTGTGCGAGCAAGTCACCATCGGAGCCGGGGCGGATCAGCGAGGCGCCCAGCTCGACGCCCATGCTGCCGGCCGCGTCGCGCCCGGTCGAGCGATAGCCGGCCGGTGAGTCTGCTGTGTTATTCGTCGGCGCCTGTTGCTCGACGAGCGCGAGACTGCCGGTGTAATGGTGGGCGTCGAACAATTCGACCAATCGCCCGGCGGTGGTCGGGGCGTCCCACGATGCCCGTAGGCCAAGTACCACAATCCGATCGAATCCTGCCTGTGCGTCTTCTTCGTTGATCGGAATACGTAGTCCCATTCCAATCGACTCGGCTGCCTCGAAATCCGTGATCCACGTTATCCCTTCGTCGACGGCCGGCAATCCATTGCTGCCGAGCGGGTCTGCCCCACGCGGGTTGGGCCCGACCGCGACCGTCTCCGCGATTGGCTTGCTCCACGCGGTGACGCGAACCGCGTCGCCACGATACCCGATGGCGACCCAGCGATCCGGCAGCACCTTCGTGTAGGGCGCACGCGTCCAGCTCTCGTCCTTACGGGGCACCGTTCCAGCTTGGGCGGGATCGAGGACGCGAGCGATCCAGGCGGCGCGAGGGGTGCCGAATTGTTCGATGAGTGGTTGCCAGCCTTGCCGAATATGCTCTTGCCGATCCGTGCCCGCAGGGGCGGCCGCGGCATGGGCCCAGAACTCCTTGCCGCGAAGTTCCTCCTCTGGCGTGAGGGCCGGCTCATGGCTATCAACATGGATGTCGTCGGGATAGACGCGGAGGAGAAGATCGGTACCCGGTCCCGTTCGCCTCGCGGTAAACCTGGTTTCCACGCGGATGGGGAACAGGAGCAATGGATGCGTGGTCGCGACCATCCCGCTGAGACGATCTGTACCAAGGAGTCTGGCCGTCGCGGCATCGCGGGCGGCTCGGTGCTCGTCCACCTGCGCCGATAGTGCCGCGACTTCGGCTCGTTTGCGAGTCACCGTGTCCTGCGTGGACGTGATTCGTGCATTGACCTGGGCCAATTCTGCTTGATACAGCGCCCGTTGCTGGATGAGCAGGGCAGCCCGCCGCTGTGCAGCTTGAGCGCGGGCGACGGCCCGGTCGTGGGCCAACTGCAACTGCCGGAGTTTCGTCGCCCAGGCCCGAAGCACTGCCGGGGGCACCCGAGCAGGGATATCTGATCCTTCGTCGATCGGTCTCACTCCGTTGGTCCTTTCCTCAACCTAGTGGCCCATCCTGTAACAGTGTCGTGACTTCCGCTTCGGCTGCCGTCAACGCCTCTTGTGCCGCCGCGGCCTGCGCTTCCGCTTCCGGGATTTGCGTGGCCAGGTTAGCCAGGAGCGTCATCAGCTCGTTGCGCCTGGTGATCGAGCTGGCGAGGAGCGCCTCGGCATCCTCTAATTCGAAGCGCGTCACCAGGTGTGATTCTTCCACTGTGGCGGTGCGGGCCGAGAGTTGGGCCGCCACCTGTTGCAGCGCCGCTCTGTTCAGCGGGTCGCGGGTGATCTCGCTGTTGATGCGTTCGAGATCGGTGAGTCCTGTTTGGAGTTCCTGCCGGCGAGGCTGGAGAGTAGCGATTGCGGCTTGGGTCGCTTGTACCGCGGCCGTCGCCGCCGCAATCTGGCGATCTGCAGCCTGTACTTGCGCCTGCGCTTGCGCCACGCCCTGCTGCGCTTCGGTGACTTTCGCATGGGCGGCGCTTGCGGCGGTCTGGGCCAGGGTCAGTCTTTTTCGCAGGGCGGCGAGGCGTGCTCTCCAGGTGGCGGGAGGGATGCCTTGCGGTGGTTCGGAGGCATCGAGCAGATCCTGTTGCGCATCTGCGACCTGTGCATCCGCCGCATCGGCGGCGGCCTGTA
Organism: Nitrospira sp.; assembly: GCA_009594865.1. GTDB lineage: Bacteria > Nitrospirota > Nitrospiria > Nitrospirales > Nitrospiraceae > Nitrospira_A. Next base: position 8,731 of record VOPT01000012.1, read on the forward strand.
ACGGTGCGACGCGCGTCTGAGCCTGCGTGACACCGGTCTGCGCGCTGGTGCGCTGGGTTTGCGCCGCCGTCACCGCCTGCTGCTGGGTGGTCAGTTGAGTCGTCAACGCTGCCTGTTGCGCGGCCAAGGCCTGCAGCGCTGTCTGGAGCCGTGCGGTTTCTTGTTGCAAAAATGGCATGGTGTCGTCTCTTTCCGTCGCTATTGCCGGCCCGGCAGCCAGGTCCTCGCATGGACCGCCACGCGGAACGGTGGCTGTCTGGTGATGGTGGCCATCTGCGCCGAGTTCTTTCCCCACTGAATCTGATCCACGATGCGGTTGTTCAGCAGTCCGTCGATCGGTACGTAGACGATCTGTTTCAGGGCGGCTTCGTCCGGCGCCAGATTTCCCCACGTCAGGTCGCTCCAGTGAGCAGGCGTGCCGCCATAGGTCGTGGCGACGTCCATCCCGAATCGCGGCTCTGTCGGTTGTTCCTGCAGCACAAAGAACCAGCCCGGATGCCCCCCGGCTTTGTTGTCCGCTCCACGCACCTGGTCTTCGGTGAGGGGAAAGCCCAGCATGGTGATGTCGGGTGACTGTGTGGCGCGAAATATCGGATAGCGTTCCGTGGTGCCGAGCTCACGCCTGGTGCCGTCCGCAGACCAGACGCTTTCCAAGGCATAGACCATGGCGCGAGGATAACGCCGCAGGAGGTCGCCGCGAATGAGGAGCACCATCTGGCCCACCGCCGCGCCACGCGCGCTGTGAGAACCCAGACGGCTATCCGCCGCCCATGTGGTAATCCTGGTGATGTCGAAACGGGCCTCGCGTTCCGCATCGGTAGTCGGGAGTTCCTCGCCGCCGGCGTTCCAGAACTGCCGGAAGTAGGTGCCGCGTTGATCGGTCGGAAATCCACGCCAGAGCAGTTCACGGCTCATCTCGTGGTTGAGGCCGACCATGTAGGCTTCGATTAAGGCCGGATTGGTCTTCAGGAGCGCAATGGTGTTTGAAGGCACCAGGTCCATGCCGGGCAACAACAGATCCGGTGCATAGTCGCGGAGGGGTTCGTACATCGGCTGCGAGAAACTCGGCGAGAACGTCGTCAACTCGGTGCTCTCAACCGTAGGCATCGTTTGCTTCACCGCGACCAACACCGCATCTTTCGGTGAGAGGCGCCGGAGTACCTCGGCCTTCACCTCCGACCATTCGCGCAACGCCGGTACCTGCCGCTGCTTGGTCGCGACGGAAAATTGCATGAGTGGGCGAAAGGCCTGTCCTGCCGTGGAGGCGGGAGATGTGGCGGGGAGCCGAAGGCTGTCGAATCTGGCGGCGTGGGAGGTGATCGGCCCATTCATCCGGGTCAGGCGACGGAAGGCGCCAGTCACGGCCGGATGGCCACTGAGTAAGTTGCTGGTCCCGGCAGCCGGCGTCGTCGAAGGTGTGGCAATGCCTGATAGCGCCCGCAGCGCCGGTCCCGTCAGTTGCAGAAGGGCGCCTGGGTCGAGTGCCGCAAAATGTTTCTTGGAGAGGCTGACGCCGACGGATTCTGCTAACTGCGCGCGCTTGAGCCGCTGTCGATCCCGCCGTTCTCGTTCCAGTTGATCCCAGGCCGACGCCATCAACGATTCCTGCTCCTTACGGATCACCATCGTGCCGATGCCGGCAGCGATGCGGTGGCGCGGATCCAGATTGAGATCGCGGAACCAATGCGGCGGCTGATCGGCGGGCGGCACGCTGTCTCGATCTACGTACCATTGCCCATACAGCGGCGGGCCGAGGAGCGCTGGGGATCCGCTCGTGCCAGCCATGGCTGCCGGCGCGTTCAGGATGGCGCCGAGGGCCTGTTGGAATGTGGTGCGCGGTTGATCGGGCCAGTCGCGAGGTTGCGTCTCCGGCGTCTGCAAGGCTCCGCCAAGATCCAACAAACTGCCGGGCGCACCTGGCGGCAATACCGGCATGCCCCAGGCAGGGGTGCGGATGTCCACCGGCCGCAGTCCCACGCTGGATGGCAGGGGCTGAGGTGTCAGTCGTCGTGCAAGCGATTCGAAGTCTCCCGCGAGACCGGTTCGAAACTCCCACTGGAAAAATACGGGCAATGTGACCGATGGCGACGTCGCCGTGTTCACCCAGGCCGGTTTCAACGCCTGTTCATCTTCCGGCGTGATCGGCTCGCCCAGGCCGGCTTTTCTTCCCACGTCGTACGTAGGCACGAGGCAGGCATAGTACGCGGTATTGGGATCGAGGCGGCGCGGAGCCAGCAGCCGCGAGAGCGTGCGTTCCGGGTGGTCGTTGAGGATTTGTTGCAGCGTGGCGCGGGGTGAAGGATCGGACGTCGAGCGTTGTTCTCCCACAATTTGAGCGTGGGCCCAGGCCCACGACTGGTCGAGATCCGGCAATTCTTCACGAGAGCAGGTGATGGTCGGCAAGGGCTGCTGGTTGGTCTTGAGGATCGCACGTTTCTTGGGGACCACGATCAAGCAGAGCCAGGGACGCAACCGCCGCGCGCCATCGGGCGTTGCCGGGCTGAAGAGCCATGGGAAGTCAGGCCGATCGAACTCGATGGCCGGAAAATAGTTCGGCTCGAAATCGGTCATGTGGGCATGCGGTTCTGTGCGAATAATCTCTCGCGTGTCGAGACCGGTGACATCGCCGGGGCCGTAGAGTTGCACGTTGATATCGATAGGCGCACGGTCGTTCACCCGAAGGCGGACGGGCAATGCGAGGCGGCCTCCCGACGGCGTGCTGGAGGCGCCTGGACCGGAGAGTCCCGCGAGAAGCCCTTGGCGAAGCCAGGAGTAGAAGCGATAGGTGGCTGCGATTTGTTCAGGCATGTCTTGTCATTCCCGTTGAATTACATCGTGACGCCGGTGGTCAACCGCCGCCGTTTGCGCGCCGGCGCCTGGCCGGCAGCGCCGAAGCGAGCCACCCGGTCCAACACCGCCGCCGAGAGCACATAGCCCGGCTTGGGCCGCTCCGGCGGCCGCGTCGGATCAATCACGAGCGTCTCATAGGCAATGGGCATGGTCAGGCCGGCCTCATCATCCACGGCGACGTCGTCGGCCGCGACCGTGAGCCCGCCATCGAGCGGCGCAAACGCCGGCTGCGCCAATTGCTCATCCTCGCGCAAATCCACATATTGGGCCAGCGCGAAGGGTTCGTGCACCGGCGTCGTGCGCCAGGGTTGTGCTCCGGCGCGATCCGTGAGCGCGACCGTCACCGTCGTGGGGCCACCGATAATCGGGGCGGTGCCCAGTTTGGTGAGTGTCCGGTTCAACGGCGCAATCCGCTCGCGGATTGTCAGCTCCGCCCAGGGGTGCACGCGGAGTCCGCTGGCCGGGGGCGGGGTCTCCCGGAATGTCACCACGGGGCTGCTGCTGCGGGGGACGGTCCCACTCCAATTGCGCCGGTCGGCCAGGGCGGCGGCGATCAAGCCCACCACATCCACGGCTGCCGGCAGCGGTGGGGCGGTCTTGCTGCCGAACGTCCGCGAGAAGGACACCGATACCGAGAAGAACAACAGCGAGATCTTCGCTTTGCCCTCCACGTGCCAGGGGGTAGGGCCAGATAACCGGCCGTTGAACGAGATGCCCATCAACAGGCGACCGTGATAGCGGAGCGCCAACGCGGCACCGACCTCCACCTCAAAGGCCAGGGGCGCTAATTGCAGGAGCGCATCGAAGCCGAGCATCCCGTCGAAGCTGAACCCACCACCGGCGGCGTGCAGATCCATGCGCGCCCCAAACTGCACCGTATTCGACGTCACCGCCAGATAGGCCTGGCAGCGTAATTGGAGCGAGTCGCCATCGGCGAGCTGCAACGCCAACCGCTTCAAGGCGGGCAGACCCGGCGGCGCGGCAAAGCGCGGGTGGAACCCGCCGATGGCCAGCACGAACTGCGGTTGCCGCCCCCAGCCGGCCCGTAACGCCATGTCGCCCGTCAGGGTGAACTGCAAGATCTTCGAATCATAGAGCGTGGCATCGAGCGACACCGTCTCGGCACTGAGATCCAAGACGCCCAAGGCATCCATGCGGATCTGCACGAGCGGATGGGACTGATCCGGCAAGAGCACTTGCAGTCGGCCCAACACGATCACCCGAATCGGCGTGGGCAGTTCGACGAGCAGGGCGAGATCGAGCGTGAGCAACGTCGGCGACCCCCAGCGGAGTTGCACCATCGGGCCGAACACATGGCGACCCGCCGTCGGCGGGAACACGCGGCGCAGGTCGCTGAAGATCTGGGGCGCATTGCGGAGCGGATCGGGCGGAAACAACACCGAGTCCAGCGTCCCGGTCTTGAGGCCGTCGCGGAGCACGTCGGTGCGGACGGTGCGGTGCAACGCCACCAACCCGCCGATGCCGGTGAGGGTGAAGCCCAAGCCGACGGGAATCGGTGCGAAGCCCTCGGCGGTCAGCAGGATCACGAGGGAGAACCCCTTGCTGCCGTCGGGCAATTTGGTGGTGAGGAGTCCTAAGGCCTTGATGGCGATGGTGTCGGCGAGCTCCAGCTGCAGCATGCCGCTGTATTCGGCGCGTTGGGGATCGAAGCCCAAGAAGCCGCCGCCGGTCACGCCGGGGGTGCTAATGGCTAGGCCCAGGCTGGTGGGAGGCTGGAAGCCGAGGGAGAGATCAAGTGGCCCCACATTCCCACCGCCGGAAGGGAGCCGTAGAGTCGCAGCAAATCCAATTTGGTCGATGGTGGCCGTGACTGGGCCAAGTTTGAGGGCGGCGCTGGTGGTGGCCACGATATCGATACCTTGGCCTTCGCCGTTCGAGGAACGGACCGCGAGCCGAAGTTGCTCGATCGAGATCGCATTCAGGAGTGTGACGTGCAGCGGCAGAGTCGCTTCGAATCCCACCCCTCCTTGAAGCGAGAGCCCGCGGCGGAACGACCACGTACCGGACAGATCGAAAGGAACGGTCAGACCATCCTTTGGAAAAACCTGCTCGAGAAACCCATCGGCTTTGGAGAAATCAATCACCACCTCGCCCTGTTCCACGGCGAAGGCAATCGCCGGGTCCATCGCGGCGCGAGCCGGTGCGGCCGAGTCGATATGCAGATCCACCTTCACAGAGGACCGGAGTCCCTGCAAAGCCACACGAGACCCTTCTGCCGAGCCGATCAAAACAAAGGGGCCGCCGTCACCCTTGCGGGCGAACTGCGCACCGACGGTCACATCCAACGCGGTTCCCGTCGGCAATTGGAAGTCGAGGTCCAAGGGCGGACGGATGGAGGCCGTCACATCACTGCTGACGCGGACAACGGTGTCGAAGGTGACCTGCCACGCGCCGTCGGCAATGGTATCGCTGCGCTCGAATGAGGTCGGCGCGCGCAAGGTGACGTCGAGGCCGGGAGGCGAGAACGTCGGGTTGACCTCGGCGTTGAACCCGAAGGCTTCCAGCAGTGCCGGTTCACCGGACGGGTGCAGGATCTCAGCGGGAATGCCGAACTTCTCGTTCAGCAACCTCTTCAACATCGTGAAGAGCGGCAGGCCGTCGAATGAGGGCGCGCCCCAGCCGTAGACTTCACGCAACAAGCCCGCAGGGTCGGTGAAGAGCTGCAGCAGGCGATTGAGATGCAGGGTCTTCCGGACGTAGGGACCTTGGAGCGAGCCCTCCGGCAGGCCTGGCTCATCGACGACCTCGATCGCACCGGTGCCGAGCAGCAGCAGGGTGACCTGAGGGAAGCGGAGTTCGAGATAGTCGGCTACGAGACGGTGCAGGAGCCGCTCAGGGAAGACCTGAGCAAAGGCGGCGAGTTCAGTCTTGTGTTGAGGCGACAGGCTGGTGTCGTTGCCGAGCGTCTGGAGGGCGAGGCCGATTCCTTCGATGCCCTGGAGCATCGCGCGCAGCTGTTGCAATAAGGTGGCGACGGAGGAGGCGATGGCCGCGCGATCGTCCTGCGCCACGGCTTGGGCCAAGTCGTGGATCAGAGGATCGAGTTCGACGGCAGCTGCGGCCGTGGCCGTCAGTGCGTCGGTCAGCGCGGTCGTGTCCGGCTCCAGCTCAAATACGCGCAGCCCCAGCCAAGGCAGCACATCGTCCAGCGTGCCGGATTCAACGCGCTGCACCAGCGGGTCGAAGACCCGCGCCAGTTCACCAGCCAATTGTTCGAGCGACCCAATAGCGGTACTCATGGCTGTGACATCATCCGTGATTCAATCGGGGGCGTGACATGTTCCATCAGCAACATGGTTACAAATGACTGATAGCGCTCAAGGCTCTGCCGCAATCTCGGACTGCCCTGTCTGGCGAGCATGCTCAGGCAGCGATCGAGGTAGCGAGATGCCAATGTGTGCTCAATTGATGGAAGACGGTCACCGGCCCTTGAGCCGTGGAGGAGGCGCCGTAGGAGCGCCGGTCCTGCCGCGCGATGCCATAGCGTCGCGATGCGCCGGTTGCTGTTGATCAAACGCCGTGCTTCGCTGAAGTGCCGGCTGATGGCCGCCGCGACGTGTTCGCCCTCCGGATAGTCTTTGAGCCGCTCCCGCAGCGTGCGGAGCCAGGAGTTAAGCGGCGCAGGATCTCCGCTGACACTCGACGTCCTCGGCTCGTGTCTGAATGACCCATCGAAGCTGGACGGCGGAAGAATCCGGGGTATGCCACCGCCTCCACCTCCACCGCCGCCACCCCCGGCGGCTGCCGCGCGCACGGCATCGATGGCGGCTTGAATGTTAAGTTTCCCGCCTCCCCAGGTTGCATCCCATCCGCCGGCCGGTCGTTCGCGCGCCGTGGTCTGCAGGTGGTGGACGATGTCGGCTCTGGTGAGCCGGGGATTCTCTTCTAAGAGCAGCGCAATTGCGCCGGCCACATGCGGAGCAGCCATGCTGGTACCCGTCATGTCCTCATACAGGCAGCAACAGGCATCGGGACAGCAATCGCAACAGCGGCCGCGCAGGTTGGCGGCATCGGCCTTGGCAGAGGTGATCTCCAATCCAGGCGCCGCGATGTCCGGCTTCTGGTTGGTCGCGGCACCTCTGGCAACGGGGCCTCGACTGGACGAAGATACAATTCCGGTCGATGGCCAGCAATCGCAGCGGCTCGTACGCGACGCATGATTGGCAACCGTGATGACTTGAGACGCGGTGCCGGGAATGCTGAGGGTCGCATCGAGACTCGCCCGAATCTTTCCGTCGTCCGGAGTTTTCGGCGGAAGAAACCAGGGGGTGTTCGAGCCGCGCTCGATCCAACCGTGAAAATCGACGGCGCCGGCATTGGGATTCGTGAGGGTGAGCTTCCAGGGGCCATCCAGGATGGCGCCCCGACGAGGACGCTCCACGGTGATCCGAAAGTTGTTATTGCGGTCATGTTCGCCGTTGATCGTCCCATCCACCGCGACGTGAGTTTGCCGGTTCACGGGAGCTGCCGGGTTGGCAATAAACGGCGGTGCGGCGGGATTCGCTGGGAGATCAGTGCCATGATTGACGGCGCCGCTGGCTACGCCACCGGGCGCGGTGACTGTGAGATTGAGCGTGCCGGCGCGGTCGTACCAGAGATCCAGCAGCGCGTCGGACCTGCGGTCCTTTGGCATCTCGAATTCGATGTCCACATGGTCATTCCCAGGCACGCGACCCTGCACGTGCCGGAGCATGCCGCCTTCATTCCCTGCCGATTTTACGACGATCTGCGGATGGTGCAGAAAGTCGCCGACCTCGACATGGGCATCGATTGCCAGCTCGACGGCGCTGGTGCCGTCATGAGGCCCCAGGTTGTCGCCCTGGCTGATGTTGATGACTTTCGGTTTGTCGATGCTGTCGAGAAAGCTCAAGATGAAGTCGATCGCCTCGATGAGGTGTTGGTTTTCGCCGATCTCATCCTCATTGACGTAGTCGTAGCGTACCACGATGAGTTCGGCCTCAGGGGCCACGCCCACATAGGTCTGACTCACATGACAGCAGGTGGCCGGCTTGCCGTTGCCGGCGGCGATGCCCGCCACATGGGTACCATGGCCATCCCGGTCGTTGCTCGCATCGACATCCTTGGTGCGCACCGTCGCGTTGCCCTTGAGTGCTTGGGTGAGCTGGGTCTGGTTGTAGACGACGCCGATGTTGTTGGGCCCTCTCGTGTCGCCGGCCCGGAAACGCAACATTTGATCCCAGATCGCGAGAATCCTCGAGTTCCCGTTTTCATCGACGAACGAGCCGTGCCGCCAGTCGATGCCGCTGTCGATGATGCCGACGACGATGCCCTTTCCCTTGCGTGAGTGGGGACCGGTGTGCACGGCGGTCGCGCGGATTTCTTGCAGGCTGAAATTCAGTTCGCGATGCATGCGGCGCGGTCCCTCCACCGTCGTGACGTGGGGGATCGAGGCAAGATCATCCAGCCGGTCGAAGGCAATGGTGCCGGTGGCGATGCTGTACCCCTTGCGGGGATGGCGGACAAGCGTACGCTGCACAAAGCCGATGGCGGTCAGGTCCTGCACGTTGCCGTTGAAGCCGACGATGACACCCACCTGATCACTCTTCGTACCGGCCTTGGCGCGGGAGCGTGGTTTCGGTGCGGCCGCGGTTGTGTCCCCAGCGAGGCGCCTGGCACGGAGTTTCGACCGCAGTCCCGGGTCAAGTTTTTTGTTCATGACAGGATCCTCATGGCCGCCCCACCAACTCGGCTGTGCGCACTCCTCGCCGTTTCCGTGCGGGCGCCTGGCCGGCGGCGCCGAAGTGGGCCACCCGGTCCAACACCGCCGCCGAGAGCACATAGCCCGGCTTGGGCCGCTCCGGCGGCCGCGTCGGATCGATCACGAGCGTCTCATAGGCAATGGGCATGGTCAGGCCGGTCTCCTCATCCACGGCGACGTCGTCGGCCGCGACCGTGAAGCCGCCATCGAGCGGCGCAAACGCCGGCTGCGCCAATTGCTCATCCTCGCGCAAATCCACATATTGGGCCAGCGCGAAGGGTTCGTGCACCGGCGTCGTGCGCCAGGGTTGTGCTCCGGCGCGATCCGTGAGCGCGACCGTCACCGTCGTGGGGCCACCGATAATCGGGGCGGTGCCCAGTTTGGTGAGTGTCCGGTTCAACGGCGCAATCCGCTCGCGGATTGTCAGCTCCGCCCAGGGGTGCACGCGGAGTCCGCTGGCCGGGGGCGGGGTCTCCCGGAATGTCACCACGGGGCTGCTGCTGCGGGGGACGGTCCCACTCCAATTGCGCCGGTCGGCCAGGGCGGCGGCGATCAAGCCCACCACATCCACGGCTGCCGGCAGCGGTGGGGCGGTCTTGCTGCCGAACGTCCGCGAGAAGGACACCGATACCGAGAAGAACAACAGCGAGATCTTCGCTTTGCCCTCCACGTGCCAGGGGGTAGGGCCAGATAACCGGCCGTTGAACGAGATGCCCATCAACAGGCGACCGTGATAGCGGAGCGCCAACGCGGCACCGACCTCCACCTCAAAGGCCAGGGGCGCTAATTGCAGGAGCGCATCGAAGCCGAGCATCCCGTCGAAGCTGAACCCACCACCGGCGGCGTGCAGATCCATGCGCGCCCCAAACTGCACCGTATTCGACGTCACCGCCAGATAGGCCTGGCAGCGTAATTGGAGCGAGTCGCCATCGGCGAGCTGCAACGCCAACCGCTTCAAGGCGGGCAGACCCGGCGGCGCGGCAAAGCGCGGGTGGAACCCGCCGATGGCCAGCACGAACTGCGGTTGCCGCCCCCAGCCGGCCCGTAACGCCATGTCGCCCGTCAGGGTGAACTGCAAGATCTTCGAATCATAGAGCGTGGCATCGAGCGACACCGTCTCGGCACTGAGATCCAAGACGCCCAAGGCATCCATGCGGATCTGCACGAGCGGATGGGACTGATCCGGCAAGAGCACTTGCAGTCGGCCCAACACGATCACCCGAATCGGCGTGGGCAGTTCGACGAGCAGGGCGAGATCGAGCGTGAGCAACGTCGGCGACCCCCAGCGCAGTTGCACCATCGGGCCGAAGACATGGCGGCCCGCCGTCGGCGGAAAGATCCGGCGCAGGTCGCTGAAGATCTGCGGGGCGTTGCGGAGCGGATCGGGCGGAAACAACACCGAGTCCAGCGTCCCGGTCTTGAGGCCGTCGCGGAGCACGTCGGTGCGGACGGTGCGATGCAGCGCCACCAGGCCGCCGATGCCCGTGAGGGTGAAGCCCAAGCCGACGGGAATGGGCGCGAAGCCTTCGGCCGTCAAGAGAATCACCAGCGAGAACCCCTTGCTGCCGTCGGGCAATCTGGTGGTGAGGAGGCCCAGGGCTTTGATGGCGATGGTGTCGGCGAGCTCCAATTGCAACATGCCGCTGTATTCGGCGCGCTGGGGATCGAAGCCCAGGAAGCCGCCACCGGTCACGCCCGCCGCCGCAATCGCTAGGCCGAGGCCGGTGGGGGGCTTGAAGCGGGGCGACAGGCCGAAGAGGCCGAGATTCCCTTCTCGGAACGAGAGGGCGACCGTGACGCCGATCCGTTCGACGGTTGCGGTGAAGGGGCCAAGGGTGAGGCGGCCGCTGATGCTGGCTTCCGTGTCGATGCCGTCTTCTCCCACATCGATGCCGATGTGTGCCGCATCGAGTTTCAACGGGCCAACGGCTTGCTGCAGAGGAATCACCACGTGCAGTCCGCCGCTGCCGGAGAACGAGAGCCCTTCCCGACCACTCCAGCGAAGGGTGAGGTCGAAGGGAGCTTGCACGGATTCGCGACCGACGGTGCCCTGGATGAAGCCGTCGGCGTTTGCGAGTGAGAGGTCAAACCGGAGACCCAGGAGCGCAATCTCCAGCACCATGTCCCTGGAAGCGGCCGAGGTGGCCTCGAGCCCGCCTGTGACGGCGAATTGTTGATACTGCAGGGCCGATCCACCGGGCAGTCGGACCAACGGCTTGAGCTCGCCGGCTGGTTGGCCGTGCCGCAGCCCTAAGGTAAAGCGGCCGTTGAGTGTGTCGCCGAGCCCGACGCCTTTGCGGAGGGAGAGGCCCTGGCTTGGCCTGAGGATCGCCGCCAAACGTTTGAGCACGGCCACATCGCCGGACCATTCAATGCGGGTGTCCTCTAAACGGGGAAGCGGAACGGACCCTTCCGCATGGCCCTGTATGATGGGCGCGAGGCCGAGACCGGCGTCGCTCGCGCCGGCTGCGGTCGGAGGGGCGCCGAAGAGAGAGAGGCCCAGCCGCACACCGAATGCTGTTCCACGTTCCTCGTGCAGGAAGGTGATGAGTTGCGGGGGGCGGCCGGGGCCTGTGCCGGCCTGCTCCAGCCATACCTCCTCCGCCTCAGGACTGAGTGGTTGGATGCGGCTCGATAGCCCCAAGGTTTGCAGTAGCCGGCTCAGTCGGCTCAGGAACGTCATCGATTGGAAAGCGGGCGTATGCCAACCGTAAGCCGTCGTCATGAATTGGTCTGGACTCGTGACCAAAACCTTGAAGAGGTGATAGTTCACGGTGGTGCGCACATGTTCGACCTGAAACGTCGCCGGATCGGCGGGGTAGTAGGGATAGTCGATGATGTTCAGCAGATGGAGGACCGCATAGGTGAGCGGCGAGGTCCGCGCCAGATAGTTCGTCGCCAGAAAATCGAAAAGACGCCTCGGAAGTTCCTTGTGGATTTGTGTGCGGTCGACGTAGTCGCCGTAGGTCGACAGTGTGGTGGGAAGCGTCTGTGCCAAGCGATGAATCTGGCTGACGAGTGCCTCAATGGCGAGCGCGAGGTCGGTGATACGGCCGAGCATCACAGCGTCATCGGTCCATTCAGCCTCGGAGGCATCGAGCACCGCCTCGAGCTTGGGCAGGAAATCGCCAAGTTCGATGGCGGCCAAGCCGATGTCGTTGAGTCCGGGCGGCAGGTCCCAGCCCAGCAGTTTCAGCAGGGCACGCGCTTCTTCCACGCTTCCGTGAATGGCGTCAAGTGTGGACAAGAGCCGCCCGATCCCAGCGGTGGCGTGTTGGACTAGATGATCGGCCACGGGAGTAGACTCTTCTGGTCGTCGACCTTGCAGGTGTTGAAGTCGAACTTCTGCGCCTTGCTGCGTAAGGTAGAAGTGCGGATCTTGAGCGCGGCCAAATAGTCGCTCGGGTTGGTCTCGGGTTTCCACGGGAGTAGGTGCGGCGCGTGGTCTGCCGGAGGAGCCTGGTCATTCTGGATGGCTTCCACGTGCTGGATGGCGGCAATTTGCCACTGAGCCACCCAGGTCATCGCGGCAGGATCTGCCGGCAGGGTTCTGAGCACGTCCGGCAACGACGCATAGCCCAGATGTTCTTGCCAGAGTGCTTCGCGCAGGGCCTTCACGACACCGTTCTCCGGGAGGCCGCCGATGCCGCTATAGATCACCAGGTTGAGTTCCACGCTCCGCGACGGCTGGCGTGAGCGGCTGGGCAGGGCATGCTGAGCGGTGCGCGTGAAGACGTCCGCGACGAGTTGCGGAATGTCGGCCACGTCGCCGAGCGTCTCCCGGATCGTCTCCATGGTTTCTTTGAAGTCGAAAATGAGTTTGTAGGCGACGAACAGCAGCTTCAGGAGTGTCGTGAGGTCGAAGAAGAGTTGCTTAAAGACATAGAAGAACAAATACCAAAACAGCTTCCATAGAAATTTCCCGGGGTCGTTGGTGAGCTGCGCCATGTCCATCACACGGTCGTAAATGGATCCGGTGATGATCAGGCCGATCTCATGGTAGTTCAGCGAGGTGCCGTCCAGATTCGCACTGCCGACTGTGGCCCACACATCGTCAATGATGGCCAACTTGCTGTGCACATAGATAGGCATCACGTCGTAGCGTCGTGGGGCGCCCGTCCCGCCGCTGCCGGCTTTCTCGGATCGGCTCCAGAGTGTATAGGCGTAGAGGTGATGCCCGCCCGCATCGGCAGCGCTTCGGAGCAGGTTGACGTTCTCGATCTGGCGCTCAGGGTACCCGGGCAGATCCGGTCGCAGGTTTAACACCAGGATGATCTGCAGGTGCGGCTTAGTGGTGTCTTTCATCCGGGCGATGAGCGCATCGATGATTTGATGCGAGGTGAAGTATTGGTTTTCGATGTAGATGTAGCGTTGCGCATTCGCGATCGCGCGCTCGTAGGCTTCGAGAATGCCGGTTTCTCCGTATGGCAGATCCTCATCGCTCGGGTTGACGCGCTTGATCGAGGCTCCGGGCAGGGTGCGCAGCACTTGTACCGATGCCACGGCGCCGTCGGGTGTCGTGGGCAGGTCGGGAAAGGTTTTGGGGGGAGGGATGAGCATCGGCTGGCCGGTGGCATTCCAGATGCTGGCGAACGTCTTGTCGACATGTGATACCGCCGGGCCCTTGAGGTCGATGTTGACATCATGCATCAGCGAGCCCTTGTGGCGTGCATCGCGGGCCGCATGGCGCGCATCGCTGAAGTAGTACTGTTTGAGCGGCGATCCCATGAGGATCGCGTGGTCCCCATCTACCACGATGGCCTTGGCATGCAGCAGGGCAAAGCCCTTGTTGTAGGCATTGGTGCGTACGCCCGCCGTCCGCGCAAAAAACTCCGCCACTTCGGTCACGGTGTCCTCCGCCGAGAGCGGCAGGTTCGTGACCAGGATGTTCACCGGCTTCCCGCTTTTGGTTTTGAGCACCTCTTCCAACGTGGCCTCTGCTGCCTGCTTGCATCCTGTGGAAGGGGGATTGAACGGGTCGAAACTGCTCTTGAACTTGGTGATGAAGCCGTTGTCGACGTCGAAAAACAGTGTCATTAGGTTGATGGATTCGGTGGCGCCCTGGGCGGCTTCGGTCACCGCGGGAAACATTTTGGCTCCGTCGATTAGGTGCGTGATCTGATTGTGGTGATAGAGCGCGACCGGGTTCCCGACGGCGGGATTCAACGTGGTGTGGGTGACGAGCCAGCCCTCGATGTTGTTGCGGTGGATGGTGATGGTGCCGACTTCGTGGGTGGAGTCGGTGACGTCTTCGGCTTCAGGGGTTTCGTGGAGTAGGCGCGTGCCAAACAGTTTTGGCTCTGTATGGGCAGGGCCGAGGACCTGGACGACGAGATCGGGATTCCGGTCGGCTTTCCACGTACGGTAGGCATCCGGTGAGTAGGAAATGAGAAAGGTGCCGTCGCCCTCAGTCTTCGTGGCGCCCAGCACATCGTCTTCGTTGAAAAAGGGATCGAAGTCGATGGCGCGGATGGTCAGGCCGGCGATGCCGGTGCCCCGCTCATCAAGGACACGTCCGTGGATTGCGGTGTTGGCCATAGGTGTCGTCGGAGACCGAAACCTACGCCGCTCGCATTATCCTGTCAACCATCTCGGCACGTGGGAATACGTGTATTCATGCGGATGGACGGGCTGTGTGTCAGATTGAGTCAGCAGGTGTGATCTGCGCGAGTCGGGCTGCTCACTCTGAATGAGCAGCCCGATTGGAACGGTGCCAGGATCGCGATGACTTATTTCGTCGGGACGCTCATGCCGTACCCTTTTTCCCAGGCCAAATCGACGACCAACTTGGCTGACTGAATTGGTTCCAGGTGTTGGTCGAAGAGCGCGGGATACGATTGCGTCAGAGTTGTCTGAAGCTCTGTCCACCTATCGGCGGAGACGCCTGTGAGGCTGGCTAACGAGGCAAGATACTCGCCTTGACCACGGGCGATATCCGTGCGGAGATTGTCATGCGTATGCGTTGCGAAGACGGTGGCCCTTGCCTTGGCTCTCACAAGACGGCCGTCTGTCAATGCGCCAGGTGTGGTGCTTGAGATGAATTCAGTCGTGGGATCGAGGAATTCCCGCGTCGCGCCGGAGGTGCCGCCGGTAAGGTCAGTCGTGGCGTCAAACGGTGCCTTCGTCAACTCAACAGTGGCGTTCGTCATGCAACCGGCGAGAGTGAGGAGCAATCCGGGAATGAGTGCGAAGCGTGTGGTGATCATATAAAGCCTCCTGGGTTGGGCCGATGTGTACAGAAATGAAGTACCACATCGACTGCCAGGGCCGACCCTAGGAGGAGCCCTAGTTGGGGAGACGCTTTTAGGTGGCGCTGATTCGGCCAGCGCATATCCCAGCCGTTGCGCTTGACAGAACCCTATGCTGGGCGTAGGTATCTGCCGCGCTTGTTTCTTGTTCTCACAGGCCTGGGAAGCGATAGAAAGTGCTGTGCCGTCCGTTCCGATTCGGATCAGACGGGGAGCGGATGACGTAGCTCGTCATGTAGTTGCCGTATTTCTTGCCCATGTGGCGACGTCCTGGCGTGTTATACGAGCAGGAACTGACGCCTCCGGCTCTTATGCGGATCGGGCGAAACATAGCCGGGCATGTTGGTGGGTAATGCTTGTTGATTTCTGGTCGCGCTGGAATGGAAGGGGGGGGCATCCTGATGACAAGCCTCGTTTGCTCGAACACGAGACCTTGGCATGGAGCCTAGAGGAAGCTCACAGTCATACCGCCTCTTTTGACGCGGAAAAAGCTCTTCACAAGAAACTTCATATCAACCTGGTTCCACTGCCATTCATCGGCAACATCCGCTCGTCCTATGTATACATCTTGTACGGAAACCCAGGGGTCGCAACGAGCGACTACAATGACGACCTGCAAAACAGTGCACATCGAGCAGCATGTGAACGAAACCTTCGGGGTTCCGGCCAAGGCTTTTTCCCTCTGAGGACTCCTTCTGATAATACGGGGGTTTCAGACTATTGGTGGCCTCGGATGAGAAAAATGGCGGTTAGGCTTTCGGAGTCTCTTGGGATAAGCAAGAGCGAAGCAGAGGATATTGTTATCAAGCGCGTCTCAGTGATAGAAGCTGTCGCATATCACTCTAGGTCAAGCCCAGGTCAATGGGCTGACAGCCTTCCGTCAAGTGCGGCCGCACGTCACTTTGTCCAGCATGTGCTCATTCCTAAGGCACGTAACCAAGAAATCGCAATCCTTGTGTGGCGGCGTGTTGATTTCTGGGGTATACCAGCGAACACCAATAATGTACTTATTCGCAATTCATCAAATGCACGGAATTCGCACTTATTGGGCACAGAACAAGCATTTCTCGTTGATCATTTAGCCCGGCGGACGCGAAATGCCCAACCAACATTTTCAGCTGACGTCTCCGCATAGGAGGTCCGCGGATGAACCTATGTCCATAGTTAAACGAATGGCACTATGAGGCACATTGCTCTCGGCGTGAACATCGGCAACCTGAGTCGTGGCAAGAGGCCACGAGAGCTTATGTTGTCTCGTTGCCATCGGATTAATCAAAACCTGACGCAAAGGGGCGTTGACCTTCGTGTGGTCGGTTTCTATCGCCACACTGGAAATTTGCTCCTTGAGACCGTAGGTCTGGATACCGCGGAAGTAGCGAATTTGCTTTCCGAGGCCGACGGGGCAACCTGGATAGCTGTCCCGGACGCAACCATCCGAAAGGCAGTCGAAAATATGCGAGGAATGCCGTCGCCTGAGGAAGAAGTCGGCGTGCGGTGGACCCCAGGCCTTGCATTTGCAGTCACGCAGCCGACGGATACCATAATAAGCTCAACGGGCAAAGTCCAACTCCGCTCGATCGACAAATACACCGTGGCAGCGTGGAAGCGTGATCGAATCACTGAGCGCGGACGACTCGATAACAATATGCGTGAAGGTGGCTGGGGGGCCATCTCGGGGGCGATCGCGGGTCAGACCAGTGCACAATGGACCGCACGCAGTCTGACGTCCTTGGATGGCGTCCTGAATCGCGCAAAACCGGTGTAAGAGTGAACAGTGCAAAACGCAACGTAATCCTAATCGGGGCAAATCTGGCATTGTGCGTCGGTGAGCACACAGCGTACTGCGTATGGCTCTCCGGGGGGTGTCGCATTAATTTAGAAATCTGAGGATTGCTGCGCCGTTCCTCAGGCATAGCAGTCTCACCTTTATCAAATTTTCTCATTGCCGGAAGAGGTTCAGACCTCATGAAGACTGGCCCTCAAGTCACATTTACCTCCGACTTCTTCAAACCCATTCCGGGCGAGGATGAGCGCACCAATCCCGGATGTTATGGCAAAGCATGGGCCACGTGGCTGGCCGAGCGTCTTCAGGAGCGCGGGGTGACGGTGGAGGGGGGCATTCCTGAAGATTTCGGGTGGATAGTGATGGTCTCGCGCAAGCCATTCATGTTGTGGCTGGCGTGCAGCAACACGGAAGACAGCACAAATGAATGGATGGTCTATCCCGTTGCGGAATTGTCGGTAACGCAGCGCCTCTTCAAGCGTGTTGACCCTGCCCCTGAGCTCGAACGATTAAGGGTCCATCTGGCCGAGGTCGTTCCGCTCATTCCCGGTGTCACGAATATTGTGTGGGAGTGAATGCCTGAGGCTCGCCGTATCGGGAGCCACCAAGCGCGGGTCTCTCGACGCAACGACACCGTCTCCCTTCTGAACCACGAATCATTTGACTGATTCCTCTCTACCCTTTATCGTCGCGCCATGGGTGTGGACGAGCTTCTTTTTCGTGGCATCAACGGTGTGGCCGGGCAGTCGAGCCTGCTCGATTGGGTCGGCATCGAATTGGCCAAGCCGGGCAATTTGCTCTATCCCATCGTGCTGGCCGCAGCCTACTGGGCGTGGGTCAACTGGCGGGAATGTGTGATCGGCGGGGCGATGCTGGCCGCAGTGGTCGGCGCGACGGATGCACTCGGGACACAATTGAAGGGCCTGGTTCAGCGCCCGCGCCCCTGCGTGACGCTTGCCGATGTGCACCAGTTGCTCGGTTGCGGCGGGGCGTTTTCCTTTCCTTCCAACCATGCCGCCAACACAGCCTCGACGGCGGCGTTTTTTCAGGTCCTCTATCCGAAATCAGGCTGGATCAGCTGGCCCTTGGTGGCGGCCATCGGCGTTTCGCGCGTCTACATCGGGGCTCATTACCTGACGGACGTGATCGGGGGCTGGATCGTGGGCGGGCTGATCGGGGCTGGTGTGGCCTGGTTTCTTCGCCGCTGGTCCCGCTTCCGCCCGATGACTGAATCGGCCTCTCCCTCGCAAGCCCAGGCCGGCTCGATCTCCTGACCAGCTATCCCGCCAGGCAGGCGAGGAGAGATGCTCTATAGTGTTCCTGGTTGTAGTCGCGTCCGATCAATACGAGAACATGGTCCGGTTCATCGAGCAGCATGACGGGAGCGATCGTGCTGGTACGGGGCGGAAAGAACTGAAACTCCTGCAGTTCGGGTTCTCCTTCAAACCGAAAAAATCCCTTCGCGCGTTCCATTCCCTCCGGTAAGGACTTCGTCCATTCCATGAACTTTGTGCGATCGAGCGGTTTTGGCAATCGCACGGTAGTCACCATGGGGTGATGGGGCGCACGGGCCTCGCGTCTATGCTCCGCAGCGGGCAATTTCCCGAACGAGACGTTGGTTGGAGCGGTGCGTGTTGCAGGCGCGGCGAGGAGTGCAGCCACGTCGAGCCTGGCGTGGTTCGTTTCCCACAGCCGGCCGTGCGGATTAAGGCTGACAATGGTCTCGCGGAACTGTTCCCAGTGGCCGGGGATGTAGAGGTCGCGTTTGTTCAGGATCAGATCATCCGCGTACCGGATGGCATTCCGCGTGACGAGCTCGGCCATGCCGGTATCGGGCAGGGGCACGGGATGGAGCATGGCAAAAATCCGTTCGAGTTTGGCCATGCGAGACACATAGGCGTCCGTCACCGCGTCCACCACTTCCGCCGGGTCGGCCATGCCGGAGCATTCCAGGACGATCACGGTCGATTCATAGTCCTGTACCAATTGGGCGATGCTCCACGCGAGATCGTCTTTCGTATCGCAACAGATGCAGCCGCCGGCTAGGTTCATGACCTGCTCTGCAATGGTGCCGGCTCGCGGCCCGTCGATGCTGACCTCGCCCGCTTCGTTCATCAGCACGCCGACCTTGTGGCCCTGGCTGTTCCAATGTTCGAGCAGGCGCATGAGCAGGGTGGTTTTGCCGGCGCCGAGTGAGCCGCAGAGGATGTAGAAGGGGATAGGGAGCGTCTGTGTCATGTAGCCCATTGTAGCCGGTGACGTCCTGCGACGGCTAGGTGGTGTTGAGCCATGCAGCGGGTACCAAGGAAATCCCGCGATCAAGGACAGATGGTTGGGCAGGTTTCCCGGCGGATGGTCAAAAAGTCCGCCCAGCGCGGCCGCAGCGAGCGAGGAGGCGAGGCGTACCCTTGAGGTACGTTGAGCCTTTGAGGTTCACGACGCGCTGAATAAAGCGCGTCACGTTTGTGAACGCCGCCGAGACGGTGAGGTGGCCGTGTCTTCAGAGAACAATGCTGGCGGGTTGTTTCACCATCCGCCTAGTGGTGGCTGTGCAGGAATTCCGAATGCGAATGCTGGTCGTGGAGTTTGGAGAGGTCGCAGTGCACGGCTTCTGCGTGGCAGCATTCCGTTTCGAGTTGGATCGTCAGGTGCTTGATCTTGAATTCGCTGGTCACCCGGTTGCGGATCGTCTGGAGGAGGTCGGTCGTGAGGGCCTGGTCGTCGCCGTCAACTTGGACGTGGGTGGTCATCATGATGAGGCGTGGTTCGACTGCCCAGATATGAAGGTCATGGACGTTCTTCACGCCGGGGATGGATTCGATGGTGGCGGCGACCAGCGCGGGGCTCACGCCGGGCGGGGTGGACTCCAGCAGGACCTCAAGTGATTCTTTAAACAGCGGCCAGGCTCCCCTGACTATCGCCAGGACCACGAATAGGCTCACCAACGGGTCGAGCACCGACCAGCCGGTGAACATGATAATGCCGCCGCTCACGACCACGCCGAGCGAGACCCAGGCATCGCTCAGCATGTGCCAGAAGGCGCTGCGGATGTTCAGGTCATCCTTTGCACCATGTTGCAGTAATAGCGCGATCGAAAGATTGGCCGCAAAGCTGATCAAGGCGATCAGCATGACCCATCCTCCCGGAACCGGTACGGGAGTCATGAGACGGTCGAGGCTGACGAGCGTGATGCCGCCGGCGGTGAGGAGCAGGATGAAGGAATTGAGAAACGCCGCGACGATCCCCGCCCGGTGGTAGCCGAAGGTGCGGCTGTCGGTCGCCGGTCTGGCTGTCAGCACGTGGGCATAGAGCGCAAGGAAGAGGGAGCCTTGATCGACGAGGTTATGCCCCGCGTCTCCAATCAGGCCGATGCTATTAGTGAGGAACCCTCCGGCAAACTCCGCGACCACGATGACGGCATTAACGGCCAGGGCGATTCTGAGATGAGAGCGGAGTTCATGGTAGGTGTGGGGAAGCATCGACTTCAGTGTCTCACGAGAGGCGGAGGAGGGCAAGCCGTTGGGTGGTCTTCAAGTGACCACGGACCAGTGCCCGGTTCTTCAGAGCCAAGAGGCGCAGGGCGAACGTGCGAGGAGGTGAGTTACTGCGCGGCAGCGAGGGATTTGAGTTCGTCGCCGGTGATGGTTTCTTTCTCGAGTAAGACTTGAGCGGCGTGCCGAAGCGCAGCCTCCTGAGCTTTAATGAGATCGCGCGCCCGTTCGTACTGTTCGTCGATCAACACCCGGACTTCGCAGTCGATCTCCCGGGAGGTCTGTTCGCTATAGTCGCCTGGCGTTTGGGATGGGCCGGTCTGCAGAAAGACGGACTGCCGGTCCCGTTCAAGGCTGACCTGGCCCAATTTTTCGCTCATGCCGTAGGCCTTGATCATGCTTTTGGCAATATCGGTGGCCTTCCGCAAATCGTCCTGCGCCCCGGTGGAGACCTCGCCGTAGATGACTTCCTCCGCCGCACGCCCTCCCAATAGAATGGCAATGCGGTTCTTCAGCTCGGATACGGTCATGAGGAAGCGGTCTTCGGTCGGCAGTTGCAGCGTGTAGCCGAGCGCGGCAATACCTCGAGGGATGATTGAGATTTTGTGGACCGCGTCGCCGCCTGGAATGGACAGGGCCATCAGCGCATGGCCGACCTCATGATGCGCCACCCGGGCCCGTTCCATTTTATTCAGGACTCGATTCTTTTTTTCCAAACCGCCGATCACACGCTCAACCGCCTCCTGTAATTCCGACATGCTCACGGTGTCCTTGCCGCGCCGCACGGCCAGCAGGGCCGCTTCGTTGAGAAGATTCGCCAGGTCGGCTCCGACGAAGCCGGGTGTCATGGCGGCGATGGTTTCGAGGTCTGCCTGGTTGGCGAGGGTGATCGTGCGCGCGTGGACTTTCAGAATCGCGAGGCGGCCGATTTTGTCGGGCCGGTCGACCAGCACCTGACGGTCGAAGCGGCCGGCTCGCAGCAGCGCGGGGTCCAGGATCTCCGGCCGGTTGGTGGCGGCGACGAGAATCACGCCGACGCGCGAGTCGAACCCATCCATTTCCACCAGCAGCTGGTTGAGGGTCTGCTCCCGCTCCTCATGCGCCATGGGGCCGACCCCGCGCGCTTTGCCTAACGCATCGAGTTCATCGAGGAAGATGATGCAGGGCGCCTTGCTCTTGGCCTGCTCGAACAGGTCGCGGACACGGGCGGCGCCGACGCCCACGAACATTTCCACGAATTCCGACCCGCTGATCGAAAAAAACGGTACGCCGGCTTCACCGGCGACTGCTTTCGCGAGCAGCGTCTTGCCGGTGCCCGGAGGGCCGACGAGCAAAATGCCCTTGGGGATTTTGCCGCCGAGGCGCCGGAACTTTTCCGGGGTCTTGAGAAATTCGATGATCTCTTCCAGTTCCTGTTTCGCCTCGTCGACGCCTGCCACATCGGCGAAGGTGACCTTCACCTCGTTCTCGACATAAATTTTGGCTTTGCTTTGACCGACTGTCATGAAGCCTTGGCTCTGGCCCATGCGGCGGAGCAGGAACCACCAGACGCCGAAGAAGAGGACGATCGGCACGATCCAGGACAGCACGTCCCGGAACAATGTGCTCTCGATGACGCCGGTGACCTTCACGTGATGTTCCGCAAGGTTCCTGAGCAGATCCGGATCTTCGATGCGAATGGTGTGGAAGACCTTGTCCTCTTTCAGTTTCCCGTGAATGATCTGCGGCGAGACCGCGACTTCAGTGACCTTTCCCGCCGCCACGGATTCTTTAAACTCGCTGTAGGGAATTTCAGTCGGGTTGAAGAACGAGGGGAGAAACGTCTGAAGCAGGATCAGCACCCAGAGGGCGATGAACATGTACCAGATGGAGAATTGTCGTTGTTTGGGGTCCATCGTGAGGAATGAAGGATCGAGTGATCAGTGACTCCAATGGTGATCGGCAGTCGGCAGATCGTGACTGCAGCACATCGTCAGCACATCACGAAATGACCGATTCAGTCAATGGGGTCAATTCTTCCTGGGTCTCAGGCGTTCAGAGAGCACCGGGAATTGCGCCGAGGCCACCCCGAAATTGCCGGTTGCGACATCGGCCGCGATCACACGCAGCGTGATGCCGTCGGGGGCGTCTTTGGACATCGGCACAAAAAACGGGGCTTCGAAGCGGCTCTTCTCTCCGGCGTAGAACATCTGCAGCCGCTCAACGATGCGGTCCCCGATCAGTAGTTCGGCGTAGATATGCATCTTGCGGGAGTCCCAGTCGCTATGTGGCCGGACCAGGGCGCCCGAGAGCGTCCGCACTGAGGCCCGCAGCATCACATCCTCCTTGGCGATCAGGGGCTCGCCGGGTTTGGGATGTTCGACTTGCACCAGGTAGCCGTAGAGGTGCAGCACGATGCCGTCGTTGGTCAGGTCGTGGCCGGGAATCAGCAGTACGGTGGTACTCGCCCGCTGCAACGCCTGGGGATAGGCCAGTGGTCCCTCGGCCGTGATTTCCACCAGAGTCGGGCGGGTCAGTTCAAGTGTAGCGCTGAACGCGGCGGCCGGTCGGCTGCTGTAGAGCGGTTCATCCATGAGATGCGGCGTACGCATGATTTGCGTTTGATCGCCGGGCTCTCCCTGCTGCAGGCCGGAGGCCAGCAACTGCCCGGTCGCCACATCGGTGATGGTGACGCGCGCGCCGCCGACGTCGTGCCCCAGAACCAGGGACCGGTGCGCCACGACGCGCACCAGTACGGTCGTGGGCAGGGGATCGTTGTAGTGGGATTTACTCTCGATTTCGGACTCGGAGGGCTCCGGCGTGAACGCGACGCTCACGCTGCTCAACAGCACAAGCAGGCCGGTGCCGATCAACCGGATGGTGGAAGCGCGAATCATTTCACTTTGGTGCCGGGCTCCACGTCTTCGACGAAGGTGGCGAGCCCTCGCACTTCACTGTCGCCCGCCGCGAGGACCATGCCCTGCGATTCGATGCCCATGAGCTTCGCCGGTTTGAGGTTCGCCACGATGACGATGGTTTTGCCGACCAAAGCTTCCGGTTCGTATTTCTTGCCGATGCCGGCGACGATTTGCCGTTGCTCGGTGCCGAGGCTGACTTGAAGCTTCAGCAGCTTCTCCGATTTCGGCACACGTTCGGCCGCCAGAACCTTGGCCGCTTTGAGTTGCACCTTCATGAAGTCGTCGATGGTGATCTGCGCCGGTTGTGTGGTGGCTGGGGCAGGAGCCGCGGTGGTGGCCGGAGCAGGGGATGGTGATGCAGCGGGGGCCGCGGCAGTCGGTTGCGGAGATGCGGGTGTCTCGCTCACGGATTTGGCTCCTTGTGGTTTGGATTCGATACGGGGAAACAGTGAGGCGCCTTTTTGGATGGTGCTGCCGGCCAGCGGCGCATTCCAATGGCCGGCGTCTGCTGCCAGTGGTCGAGAAAGGTCCAGCGAGAGTCCCAGTTGCTGGATCATCTGTGCGGCGGCATTCGGCATGAAAGGGTAAAGCAGCAGCGCGAGTAGTCGAAGCGCCCGGGCGGAGGTATTGAGCACCGTGTGCAATTGCGGCTGCGCCTCCGGCTGCTTCGCCAGTTTCCACGGCGCGCTCTTGTCGATGTACTCATCGCAGAGCCCGTTGAGCTCCTCGATCGTTAGCAGCACGTCCCGGAACAGCAAGGCGTCGAAGCCACTTTCAGTTCTGCCAGGCAGTTGTTTGGCCAACTCCTCGATCCGATGTTCCAGTTCGGGCAGCACGGCCGGGCCCCGTTCGGGGATCACGCCGGCGCAGGAACGTTCGATCATGGTGAGCGTGCGGCTCAAGAGGTTGCCGATGCCGTTTGCGAGCTTGGCGTTGACGGTCGTCACCAGGGCGCTGTGGGAAAAGTCGCCGTCCTGCCCGAAGGGCACTTCGCGCAGCAGAAAGTAGCGGAAGGCATCGGTCCCGAATTGGTCGACCATCCTGTTGGGGTCGACAACATTGCCTCGGCTCTTCGACATCTTCTCCCCATCGACCGTCCACCAGCCGTGGGCGAAGATCGTTTTCGGCAGCGGCTGTTCCAGCGCCATCAACATCGTGGACCAGTACACGGCATGCGTGGTGAGAATATCTTTTCCGACCAGGTGGACGTCGGCTGGCCAGTACCGCAAGCCGGCCGGTTGTCCCTGTGGCAGGTATTCGAGTGCCGAGATGTAATTGACCAGCGCGTCGAACCAGACGTAGGTGACGTAGTCCTTATCGAAGGGCAATTCGATGCCCCACGACAGTCTCGATTTCGGGCGAGAGATCGAGAGGTCGCCCAGCTTTTGCGTTTGCAAAAAGCCCAGGACCTCGTTGCGGCGTGAGTCAGGCCGAATGAAATCTTGGTGCTGCCGAATGTGTTCGATCAGCCGTTCCTGGTATTGGCCCATCTTGAAAAAGTAATTGTGCTCGCTCAACTGTTCGATCGGCCGTTTACAGTCCGGGCAGAGTCCGCCGACGACATCTTTTTCCGTCCAGAACCGTTCATCGTACGTGCAATACCATCCAGTGTAGTCTGCCTTGTAAATCAACTGTTTATCGAATAACTGCTGAAGATATCGTTGAACCACAGACTGGTGGGGTTTGTCCGAGGTGCGGATGAACGCGTTGTGGGAAATGTTCAACCGATCCCAGAGGTTTGTGAACTGCGGCGCCAGGCGGTCGCAATGGGCTTGCGGCTCGATGCCGGCCTTGGCTGCGGCCTGCTGCACTTTCTGTCCGTGCTCATCGAGACCGGTCAGAAAAAACACGTCGCGTCCGCGCAGTCGCCAGTATCGCGAGAGGACATCCGCGGCGACGGTGGTGTAGGCGTGCCCGATGTGCGGCACGTCGTTGACGTAATAAATCGGGGTCGTGATGTAGAAGGTGTCGCGAGTGCTCATATCTGGTGTGAGGAAGATAGCAAGATGCCGATAGCCAAAGCTAGCTGGCCGTTGAGAAAGGCGACCAGCGGCGTTCTCAGTCGCGCGCCTCCCTGCGGCCTTGCTGGACCGCGTTTCTGAACAGCCAGTTCTGTGAGGATTTGCATGGATACGCGACTAGATTATCGTGACCGGTCGGTGGTGCCTGGCGGGGTCAGGAGTTGTCGGACTCTGAGCAGGATGGTTTCAAGCGCAATCTGCACGTTCAGATTCCGGTGCGCCTGGCGTTCCATCTTTTCGAGATCGCCGATCAGATCCAACAAGTCCTCGATATTGATGTGTGCGGCCAGCGCCTGCATCCCGGCCCGTTGATCCAGGTTCAGGATATGGTCCGAACCGGCGCCGACGGCGATGAGGAGGATGTCGCGCAGCCACCGAAGCAGCCAATCAAAGGCCTCCGGTCCGCGATCCCCCTTGGCCAGCGCTTCCGCTGCAGCCAGGACGGTTGAGAAGGACTGCAGTCCTTTGGCGGAGAAGATGGCCGCAAATTCCTGCTGGGTGGTGCGTGCCTGTTCCAGGTCGCATTCCAGCGCGCGTCCCAGTTGTCCGTCGCTGAGTAGGGCCAGGAAGTGGGCGTCGGCGGGAGGCAGTTCGCGTTTCAAAATCACCGCAGCTTCCACTTGAGTTTGCGCCGGGGCGGTGAGTCGCAGTGCCTGGCAACGTGAACGAATGGTGGCCGGCAAGGCATAGGGCCGACTCGACACCAGAATGAACAGGCTATGGTCGGGCGGTTCTTCCAGCGTTTTGAGCAGGGCGTTGGCGGCACCGATCGTCA
This sequence comes from Nitrospira sp., assembly GCA_009594865.1. Lineage (GTDB taxonomy): Bacteria > Nitrospirota > Nitrospiria > Nitrospirales > Nitrospiraceae > Nitrospira_A. The sequence goes on from VOPT01000012.1 coordinate 34,536, forward strand.
TGCGATCCGCCTCGTCGATCAGGCAGATTTTGCGATTGCCGATCAGCGGGCGGTAAATCATCTGATGTTCGATGTCTCGAATGGACTCAATCTTAATTTGGGGATTGGCCATCTCCTGATCCGGTTCGATCACCAGAAAATCCGGATGCGTGCGCGCATCGACCTGCTGGCAGGCCCGGCACGTGCCGCAGGCGTCCGGCGGCCGGCCGTCGGACACCGTCTCGCAGAGCAGTGTTTGCGCCAACCGCAATGCGAGGAGACGTTTGCCGATGCGATCGTCGCCGTGGAAGAGGTACGCATGGGCCAACCGGTTCTGCAGGATCGCCGATCGCAGCAGGGTCTTGGCGTGCTCGTGTCCGATGATATCAGCGAAGGGCATGGTGGACCTGTGTGGCGTGAGAGGAGGCTGCGCGAGCCAGTGTTGTCAGATGGTCGGCGCGATGGGCCCGCTTCAGGACCGGTGCGACGATCCGGGCGACTGCGCGCGCGACGGTTTCTTTGGACGCACGCGAGGGAATCACTTTGATGCGGGCGGGATGACGTTTCGCCAAATCGAGGAAGCCGGCGCGAACTTTTTGATGGAACCGGAGCGATTCACGGTCGAGGCGATTCGTTTCACTGGCGGATCGCCGTCGAGCCAGTCCTGTCGCCACGGGAAGGTCAAATAGCAGCGTGAGGTGTGGTGTCACGGTGTGAGTCGCGAGGCGGTTGAGTCGTTGGAGCAGCGGCACATTCAAACCGCGCGCATAGCCTTGATAAGCCAGGGTCGAATCGCTGAACCGGTCGCAGAGGACGATGGCGCCGCGAGCCAGCGCTGGCTCGATTACCTGAGTGACATGTTGTCGTCGCGCGGCCAGCACGAGAAACGCTTCGGTCTCGGAAGCTACTGGTTCGTCGGCGCGATCGAGCAGGACCGATCGGACCTTTTCCGCGAGCGGCGTTCCCCCTGGTTCACGGGTCTCGACGGTGACGTGTCCCTGGCTCCGGAGGTATTCTCCCAGGAGCCTGGCCTGGGTAGATTTTCCACACCCCTCGATGCCTTCCAGCGTAATAAAGAGACCTCGCGGAGGCCGGTTGCGTTTCATCATGATTCGAACCTGAAAAGTTCGGGGAGAAAGACGGCGGATCCTATTCCAAGTGATTGAAAATAGCAAGAAAAGGCTTGCGACGACCGGCACAAGACCAGTATCATGACGCTCTACCCAGGACCCCTCAGCCACGCATGGTACAAGCTTCATTAAAACGCTATTTTCTCACCGGTTTGCTGGTGATGATCCCCATCTGGGGCACCATCCTGATTCTCAAGACGCTGTTCGTCAGTCTGGATGGCATTCTTGGCGACGCTACCGCACGGTTGGTGACCCCAGGATACTACGTGCCCGGTCTGGGAATCATCGCGCTGATCCTGCTCATTTTCATGACCGGGCTCTTCGCGGCGAATTTTATCGGCCGCCAGGTCGTGCGACAGTGGGAGAGTGTACTCAATCGTGTGCCGGTGGTCCGCGGCATCTACTCCACGATCAAGTCGATGATGGACATTCTGTCGTTCGCAGAGCGCGAGAGTTATCGCCGTGTGGTGTTGATTCAGTTTCCGAAGAACGGTCATTACTGCTTTGCGTTTGTGACCGGTGTGACGAAAGGGGAAATGCAACAACTTTCCCCGGACCCGCTCGTCCACGTCTATGTGCCGACCTCGCCCAATCCCACGTCGGGCTATTTTCTGCTGGTGCCTGAGCGCGAAGTGATCGCCGTGGATATCTCGGTCGAAGAGGCCATGAAGCTGATCGTGTCGGGAGGGCTCTATACCCCGTCACAGCCTTCTGGTGCCGGGCCGCAGGCCGGTGGAAAAACCTGGACACCGATTAAGCAACCCGATGCAGGCGTGCAGGTCGGTTGATCGCGATACCGCCGAGCGAGCCCTGTGTCGATGACGTATGGTGAGAAACCCATGACTCACGCATCCCACGACAACGCTTTGTCTTCCTCCATTCCCGGGCTCGGCGTCATCATCATGGCGGCGGGCCTTGGCAAGCGCATGAAATCGGCGCTGGCCAAAGTGCTGCATCCGGTGGCGGGGCGACCGATGGTGCTGTACGTGCTGGATATTGCCTGCGGCCTGGCCGAGCAGGGTGTGGCGGTGGTTGTCGGTCATCAGGGTGCCGATGTCCGCAAGGTTGCCGAGGCGGTCGGCGGGCAGGTGGCGGTCGCCGAGCAGACGAAGCAACTGGGAACTGGCCATGCGGTGCTGCAAGCGCGACCGGTGTTCGGCGATGCTGCGCATCGCAAACCGACCCGCTATCTCATTTTGAACGGCGACACGCCGCTGTTGACGGAAGCGACGGTGCGGGAACTCCTCGCCATGCATGATGCCCAAGGCGCAGCTGTGACGCTGTTGACCGCCGTGCTCGACGATGCGTCCGGCTATGGGCGCGTCATTCGGCATCGCCGTGAAGAATGGCTGCAGGGCGCCGCGGACAACCGGGTGCAGAGCATCGTGGAAGACAAAGATGCCTCTCCTGCCGAGCGAAGCGTGCGTGAAATCAACGTGGGCACCTATGTCGTCGACGGGGAGTTTCTTTTTCCTGCCCTCGACAAGCTCGATCCGCGAAATGCGCAGGGCGAATACTATCTCACCGACATCGTGCAGATGGCCGTGCAGCAAGGACGCACCGTCTCGGCGCTACGCCTGCGGGACATCGACGAAGGATTAGGGATCAACAGCCGCGTACAGTTGGCCGAGGCGGAACAGGTTATTCGCCGGCGGATCCGGGAGCGTTGGTTGGAGGCCGGCGTGACGATGCGGGATCCGTCGTCCACGTGGATCGATGCCGAGGTGACGATCGGGCGTGACACGCTGCTGTATCCGAACGTGACGCTCGAGGGCCGGACGGTGATCGGGGAGAACACGGTTGTGCACTCCGGGACGCGGATTACCGACTGCGTCATCGGCCATCGGGTGGAGATTCTGGATCACTGCGTGTTTCGCGAATCGCAGGTTGAAGACGACTCGCATCTTGGACCGTTCGTCCATTTACGGCCCGGTGTTGTGGTGCGTCGCAAGGGGAAGGTCGGCAACTTCGTCGAGATGAAAAAAACGGAACTCGGCGAGGGATCGAAGGCCAATCATTTGAGTTATCTCGGCGATGCCACGATCGGGCAAGGCGTCAATATCGGCGCCGGTACGATCACCTGCAACTACGACGGATATAAAAAGTTTCAAACGGTCGTTGGAGATGGCGTCTTCATCGGCAGCGATGTGCAACTGGTCGCGCCGGTGACGGTCGGGCCAGGCTCCGTGATCGCCGCCGGCGCAACGGTGACGCAGGACGTTCCGGCGGATGCCCTCGTGATTGCGCGGGTGCCGCAGGTCACGCGCGAAGGATGGGCTGCCAGGCGGCGCGCCTTGCAGAGCGGGCAAGTCCCGCCTCCTGCGCCGAAGCCTGCGCCCGCGGTGAAGCCACGCACGAGGACGAAGCCTGTGAAGGCGACATCGAAGGCGAAGGCTCAGACCCGTGCCGCCAAGAAGAAGCAACCCGCAGTTCAACGTTCGAAACGGAGGTAACGACACCCTATGTGTGGCATCGTCGGCTACGTAGGAAATCAGGATGCAGTCCCGATTTTGTTGAACGGGTTGTCGAAGCTGGAGTATCGAGGGTACGACTCGGCCGGCGTGGCGATCCAGCGCGGGGAAAAGATCGACATTCGGCGGAGCGTCGGAAAGCTGGTTAATCTCCAAAAATCGCTGGAGCAGAAGGCGATTGCCGGCATGTGCGGCATCGGTCATACGCGCTGGGCGACGCACGGTAAACCCTCCGAGCAGAATGCGCATCCGCATCGCTCCGAGAGTTGTGTGCTCGTGCACAACGGCATCATCGAGAATTACGTCGAGTTGAAGCAGCGTCTCCTCAAGGACGGGTACAAGTTTCAGTCCGAGACGGACACGGAAGTCGTCGCCCACCTCATCGATACGCACATCAAAAAGGGTAAGCTGCACCTGGCTGATGCGGTCCGCGCGACGGCCAAGGAGATTCGCGGCAGTTATGCCATCGCGGTGATTTCGGAGCATGAGCCTGGGTTGCTCGTGGCCGCCCGGTCCGGTTGTCCGCTGGTCATCGGTCGCACGGCGGATGCCTCCTTTGTTGGCTCGGACGTGATGGCGATGTTGTCCCACACCAGAGACGTGACGTTCTTGGAAGAGGGCGATGTCGTCGAGGTCACGGCGGGCAGTGTTGCCTTTACGGATCTGGACGGGCGGGCGGTGACCCGCAAGAAAACCAAGGTGACCTGGGATGCGTCTGCCGCTGAAAAGAGCGGATACCCGCATTTCATGTTGAAAGAGATTCATGAACAGCCCCAGACGATTCTGGATACGATTCGAGGACGCTACTCGTACGAGAGCGGCGAGGCGGATTTGCCGGACATCGGCCTGACGCCGAAACAGTTCGCCGACGTGGGACGCATCTGGATCGTGGCGTGCGGCACGAGCTGGCACGCAGGCCTGGTGGGAAAGTATCTGCTCGAAGAAATGGTTCGCACACCCGTGCAGGTCGATATCGGCAGTGAGTTCCGGTATCGCGATCCGCTGATCGAAAAGAACGATCTGTTCATCACGATCTCACAATCGGGGGAAACCGCCGACACCTTGGCAGCGGCCCGGGAAGCCAAGCAAAAAGGCGCGCGGGTTGTGTCGATCGTCAATGTGGTGGGCAGCACCCTCGCCCGTGAGTCAGACGGGGTGCTCTACACGCATTGCGGTCCTGAAATCGGAGTCGCTTCGACGAAGGCGTTTACCAGTCAGTTGGCGGCGTTGTATATGCTGGCCTTGCATCTCGGCCGGGTACGGGGTGTACTGAATGCAGCGGACGGCAAGGCCTGGCTTGATCGACTGGTCACGGTGCCGACGCTGGTGAAGCATGTGCTGGGGCGGGAGGCGGAGATTCTGGCGGTCGCCAAGCGATACTATAAGAAACCGGACTTCTTGTATCTGGCCCGCGGCATCAACTTTCCGATCGCGCTTGAGGGGGCACTGAAGCTCAAGGAAATTTCTTATATCCATGCGGAGGGCTATGCCGCCGGAGAAATGAAACATGGGCCGATTGCCCTGATCGATAAGGACATGCCGGTGGTGGTATTGGCGCCCCGGGACCGGTTATATGAGAAGACGGTGAGCAACCTCATGGAGGTGAAGGCGCGCCGGGCTCCGGTGATTGCCTTTGTGGCGGAAGGCGAACGCGAGTTGGGCAAGATCGCCGACGCGGTGTTCACCATTCCCGATGTGCATCCGCTGCTGTCGCCCATTTTGTTCACGATCCCGTTGCAATTACTGGCCTATCACATTGCCGTGTTGCGCGGGGAAGATGTGGATCAGCCGAGGAACTTGGCGAAAAGCGTGACGGTCGAATAGTCGGATGATGAACATGGCTTCCCACTGCGTTCTCGGTCGCCCGGCACCCTGCGACGTACCCCAAGGGTACGCCTCGTCGCCGGGCTTCCTGCGGCCTTGTCGGAAGACCATGTTGATCATCCTCTGAGAATCGAGAGGGAGTGATGGAAATTACAAGGCAAGAAGTCGAGAAGGTAGCCAAGCTGGCGCGGTTGGCGTTGAGCGAGGCGGAGACCACAGCCTTCTCGCAACAATTAAATCAGATCGTGGCCTATGTTCAGAAGCTCAAGACCTTCTCTACAGAAGAGGTGGAGCCAACCTCGACCGTGTTGGGGCAGACCAATGTTTTTCGTCCGGACCAGGTGCAGGCATCTTTGTCGCCGGAGCAGGCGTTAGGGAATGCTCCTGATGCGGAGGCGAACTGTTTCCGGGTGCCAAAAATCATTCAAGAATCCTAATCGACGTAAGGAGTACGAGCCGACTATGTTTCGACAAATGTTGCGGGCGAAGATACATCGGGCGACGGTGACCGAGGCCTGTCTGGAGTATGAAGGCAGTCTCACGGTGGATGAGGATCTGTTGGATGCGGCAGGCATTCTGCCGTACGAAGCGATTGTCTGTTCTAATCTCAACAATGGCGAGCGGTTCATGACCTACGCCATGAAGGGGAAGCGGGGGAAGGGCGAGATCGTGTTGAATGGCCCGACTGCCCGCAAGGCGGCGGTGGGTGATCAGATTATTATTTTCTGTTACGAATATTACAGCGACGAGGAGATCAAGCGGCATAAACCGAAGATCATCCTGGTCGACGGAAAAAACCGGATTGCCCGCAAGGTTGCGAAGCGCTGATGGCATTGACGGCCATACATAAAATGACGTTGGCTGAGCTGCAGCGGAAATTTACCGCTGGCGATGTGTCGGCCACGGAAATTGTGCGCGCGTATTTTTTGCGCGTGGCGCATGTCGAGCCCAAGGTGAACGCGTACCTCACCCAGTGTAAGAATGCGGCTGTGGCGCAGGCGGAGCGGCTCGATCAGTCCTTGAAAGGCTGGCGTAAAACGACCCCGCTGATGGCCATGCCCCTGGCGGTGAAAGATAATATCTGCACGGAAGGCGTGCGTACGACCTGTGCCTCCCGGATGCTGGAGACGTTCGTGCCGCCCTATGATGCGACCGCGGTCGCCAAGTTGCGCGCGCAGAGCTACGTGCTCGTCGGCAAGACGAATCTGGATGAATTCGCGATGGGATCATCCACCGAAAATTCGGCCTACGGGCCCAGCCGTAATCCCTGGAATGTCCAGACTGTTCCCGGCGGGTCGAGCGGCGGGTCTGCGGCTGCTGTCGCGGCGGATGAGTGTGTGGCGGCATTGGGCTCGGATACCGGTGGATCGATTCGGCAACCAGCGGCCTTTTGTGGCGTCGTGGGGCTCAAGCCGACCTATGGTCGCGTCTCCCGGTACGGGTTGGTGGCGTTCGCTTCTTCGCTCGATCAGATCGGCCCCATCACAAAAGATGTCACGGATGCGGCCATCTTATTGGGTGCCATCGCAGGCCATGATCCTCGGGATTCGACGTCGGCGAACGTGCCGGTGCCCGATTATCTCAAGGCGCTCAAGCGGAAAGATCTGAAGCGGTTGAAGGTCGGCGTCCCCGCCGAATACTTCGCCGACGGTCTCGATCCTGAAGTGGAACAGGCCGTGCGCACCGCCATTGAAGGGTTGCGGGAACTGGGTGCCGACCTTCGTGAGATCAAACTGCCGACCACGGATGCCGCAGTGGCGACCTACTACGTTATTGCGACCGCAGAGGCCAGCTCAAACCTGGCCCGTTATGACGGGGTCAAGTTCGGCCTGCGCGCAGGCGAGAGCAAAGAGCTGCTCGATATGTACCTCAGGACCAGAGCGGAGGGGTTTGGCCCGGAAGTGAAACGCCGGATCATGCTGGGCACCTATGTGTTGAGCGCCGGTTACTACGACGCCTATTACGGCAAAGCGCAGGCGGTGCGGACCTTGATCCGCAGGGAATTCGACGCGGCCTTCGAGACGGTCGATCTGATCGTGACGCCGGTGACGCCGACCACGGCCTTCAAGTTCGGGGAGAAGTCGCAGGACCCTTTACGGATGTATTTATCCGACATCTATACGATCTCGGCGAATCTGGCTGGTCTTCCCGCCATCTCGCTTCCCTGTGGATTCAGTAAAGCAGGCATGCCGATCGGACTGCAGTTGATCGGTCGGCCGTTTGAAGAGGACACCCTGTTGCGCGGGGCCCATGCCTACGAGCAGGCGACAAACTGGCGGTCCAAGAAGCCGCTGGTGCGGTAAGCCGGAAAGGGAGTGCCTATGATTGTCGAAGTCGCCGCCATTCTCGTCGCGGTCGCATTTGCGGTGCTGGTGGGATACCTCGTTCCGCTCTTGATTCAAATACGCAAAACCGCTGCTGAGGCGGAGCAGCTCGTGACGAAGATGAATGCCGAGCTGCCGGTCCTGGTCACGGAATTGCGGGCGATGAGTCAAAATCTGAACGATCTGACCGAGCAGGCCCGCGGCGGCGTGGAGCATGCAGCTGTCTTACTACACGCCGTGGGGGAAGTCGGCGAATCGGTCAACCAGGTACACAGTTTGGTGCGAGGCTCCGGCGGGACGCTGCTGGCCAATATGGCCAGCGTGGTGGCGGGGCTTCGCGCAGCAAAGCAAGTGGTCACGGAACGCTTGAAAGAGGGAGGACATCACAATGGCGGATAATCACGGTCCATCGTCGGCGGCGGTTCTGTTGGGGTTTTTGAGCGGCGCGGCATTAGGCGCGGTGGCGGCGATCTTGCTGACGCCACGCACCGGTCCGGAGTCGCGTGAGATGTTGCGCGGGTATGCGCGGCGCGCGGAAGACGGGTTGCGGGATCTGGTCGGGGAAGCGGGCGAACGGCTTGAAGGCGCGGTCGAAGAGGGGTGCGACTTTATCGAATCGAAGAAATCGGTCTTGCGGGAAGCCTTCGATGCGGGGCGCGACGCGATGCGCCGGGAGCGTGAGCAGTTCACCAAGGGAGAGCCGAGTTGAGCGTGACGTACGAAGTCGTCATCGGGGTGGAAGTGCATGCGCAGTTGCGCACGCAGTCCAAGTTGTTCTGCCCGTGCGGGACCACGTTCGGCCGAACCGCCAATTCGCAGACCTGCCCGGTCTGCCTGGGGTTGCCGGGAAGCCTGCCGGTCATCAACGAGAAGGCCGTGGAGATGGCCGTGCGCGCCGGGCTGGCGATGAACGGGACGATCGGGGTCCGTAATCGGTTCGCTCGTAAAAACTACTTCTATCCCGACTTGCCCAAGGGCTATCAGATTTCCCAGTACGAAGCGCCGATTTGCGAGCATGGATGGATCGAAATCGAACCCGGCGGGACCCGGAAACGCGTCCGTATCAGGCGCGCCCATTTGGAAGAAGATGCCGGAAAGAATCTGCATGAAGCCGGCAGCGGCATGAGTCTCGTGGATTTGAATCGCGCCGGGACCCCGCTGCTCGAGATCGTGACCGAACCGGATCTGTGCTCCTCTGAAGAGGTGGTGGCATACTTGAAGGCCTTGCGCGAGCTTCTGATGTACCTCGATGTGTGCGATGGGAACATGGAGGAAGGTAGCTTTCGTTGCGAACCGAATCTCTCCTTGCGCCCCGTCGGCCAGCAGGCGTTCGGTACGAAGGTGGAGTTGAAGAACATCAATTCCTTCAAGTTCGTGAAGGACGCGGTGGATTACGAAATCAAACGGCAGACCAAGGTGCTGAACGAGGGCGGCAAGATTTATCAGGAAACCCGGCTCTGGAATCACGAGCGTGGTGAAACGGCGGTGATGCGCAGTAAGGAGGCGGCGCACGACTACCGGTATTTTCCCGACCCGGATCTGGTTCCGCTGGAGATTTCGACTGATTGGATCGAACAATTGCGCGAGGGATTGCCGGAGTTGGCCTCAACGAAGCAACAACGGTTCGTCGCGGAGTATGGCATCCCGGAATACGACGCGGGGATTCTGACATCCAGCAAAGCCCTGTCGGTGTATTTTGATACGTGTGTCAAACTGTATCCTCATCCAAAGACCGTCAGCAATTGGGTGATGGGCGAGCTGTTGCGTGAATTGAATCAGGCCGGTATTCAGGCGGACGCGTCCCCCGTGACGCCGGAACGACTGGTTGAATTGCTGACGCTGGTCGATCAAGGGGCGGTGAGTTTGAAGGTGGCCCGGGATATATTTCCCGAGATGTATGCCTCCGGCAAACCGCCGGCGCAGATCGTTCAGGCCAAGGGTCTTACGCAAGTATCGGATGAAGGGGCATTGGCGTCTATCATTGATGACGTCTTGAAGAAAAACCCTGCACAGGTTGCGCAATTTAAGGAAGGCAAACAGCAGGTGCTGGGCTTTCTCGTGGGACAGGTGATGAAGGCATCCGGCGGGAAGGCCAATCCCGGCAAGGTGAATGAGTTACTGAAGAAAACCTTGGGGTGAGACTGGGATCAGGTAGCGGTAAATGAGACGACAGCAGCCATTGTTGAGTGTGAGTACCTGGAGGAGACAACGAGCATGAGCGGAATCAGGAACGTGAAGGCGCGGCAGATTATTGACTCACGAGGTAACCCCACGGTCGAAGTTGAAGTGCTGTTGGAAAGCGGGGCGCATGGGCGAGCGGCGGTGCCCTCGGGAGCGTCGACGGGCGAAAAGGAAGCGATCGAGTTACGGGATGGCGACAAGAAGCGTTGGATGGGGAAGGGTGTGTCCAAGGCGGTCGCCAATGTTAGCAAATCCATCGCACCCCGACTGTTGGGAATGGAGGCCTTAGATCAGGCCGCCGTCGATCACGAAATGATCGCCTTAGACGGTACGAAGACCAAGGGGAAACTCGGCGCGAATGCCATTCTTGGCGTGTCTTTGGCCGTGGCGAAAGCCGCAGCGAATGAAACCGGGCAGCCCTTGTATCGTTATCTCGGCGGGACGAACGCGCGGGTGTTGCCGGTGCCCCTCATGAATATCATCAACGGCGGTGCGCATGCCGACAACCGGTTGGATCTGCAGGAGTTCATGATCATGCCGGTGGGCGCCGCTCGTTTCAGCGACGCGTTGCGCATGGCGACCGAGGTATTCCACACCCTGAAGTCCCTGCTGAAGAAAAAAGGATTGAACACGGCGGTGGGTGATGAGGGTGGATTCGCGCCGGACCTGCAATCGAATGAAGAGGCGTTGGCCTTGATCATGGAAGCGATTGAAGCTGCCGGCTATCGCCCCGGTCAGGATATTGCGCTGGCCTTGGATTGTGCTGCGAGCGAGCTCTATGAAAAGGGGCGATATCGGTTGGAAGCTGAAAAGAATCCCGAGCGTTCCTCCGAGGAGATGGTGTCGTATTACGGCAAATTGCTGGACCGGTATCCGATCCTTTCGATCGAAGACGGTTTGAGCGAGTTGGATTGGAAGGGGTGGAAGATCCTGACGGAAAAACTGGGGAAGCGCGTGCAGTTGGTCGGCGACGATATTTTCGTGACCAATGTCGAGATCTTTGCCAAAGGCATCGCCGATGGGATCGGGAACTCGATCCTGATCAAGCTCAACCAGATCGGCACGTTGACGGAGACGTTGGACGCGATCGAGTTGGCCAAGCGGTCGGGCTACACAGCGATCATTTCGCATCGATCGGGCGAAACGGAAGATACGACGATCGCGGATGTGGCGGTTGCGACCAACAGCGGATTGATCAAGACCGGGTCGTTATCCAGAACGGATCGCGTTGCCAAGTATAATCAACTCCTTCGTATTGAGGATGAGTTGGGGGCGGCGGCGGTCTATCGGGGCCGCACGGCTGTTCCCTCGAGGGCTTAACGACCGTGATCATTAAACCGAACCGTGGTCGCGACTGGTTGGATTGGCAGCGGAAGCTGTGTTCTGCCGGGAAGTGGGTGGGGCTCGGCGCGCTGTTCCTGATGATGGGCGCGCTGCTGTTCGGGGAAATGGGCATTTCCCGCTACCTACACTTGCGCGAACATGCGGAACAGTTGGATCACGAGCTCGCCGATTTGCAGCGATTGAATGGCGAACTGCGCGCGGATCTGGACCGCGTGCAGTATGACTCGATTCGCATCGAAGAGCTGGCTCGCGAGCGGTTGGGTTATGTGCGAAAAGGGGAAACTGTGTATCAACTCGCGCCGCTTGGAGAAAAGGAACGGCTCCCGACCGTGAAAACACCATGAAATTCGGCAGTGTGGCCATTATCGGGCGTTCGAATGTCGGGAAATCCACCCTCCTGAATCGCCTGCTGAAGGAAAAAATCGCCATCGTCTCCGACAAGCCGCAAACCACCAGGACGCGGATCCTGGGTGTGGCGCATGTGGAAGGGGCCCAGATCGTGTTTCTCGACACGCCGGGATTTCACGAGCCGCGCCATTTGCTGAATCGTCGTATGGTGCGGACGACGTTGGATACTTTCGACGATGCCGATGTGCTGTATGTGGTCGTCGAGGCGACCTCCCAGCCAGGCCCCGGCGATCTGGCTGTGATCGAACATGTCAAGCAGGCGGTCGCCAAGCAGGCGCGCCCGGTGGTGCTCGTGATCAACAAAGTCGATCTGGTCAATAAGTCGCGGCTGCTGCCTCTCATGGAGCAGTATCTGCGCATTTTCCCCTGGACGGAAATGGTGCCCGTCTCTGCGCAGACCGCCGACAATACCGACCGGCTATTATCGGTCACGGTGTCGCTGCTAGCCGAAGGGGAAGCTACCTACAATGAGGATATGATCACGGATCAATCCATGCGGACTCTCGCGGCAGAACTCATCCGTGAAAAAATTCTGCAACAGACCTACGAAGAGATCCCACACTCCGTGGCGGTCGAGATCGAAGAGTTTGTGGAGACGAAAAAATTGATCAAGATCGGAGCCGTGGTGATCGTCGAAAAGGAATCTCAGAAAGGGATCCTGATCGGCAAACACGGCGAGCGCCTCAAGTCAGTAGGGACAGCAGCGCGGGAAGATATGGAACGGTTGTTCGGCACAAAAGTGTTTGTGAAACTGTGGGTCAAAGTGCGCGAATCGTGGCGAGAGGACGAACAAACCCTCGCGGAGTTAGGTTATTAACGACCTCACCATCCAACCGCCGGAACCGGCGCGACTCCCAGAGAAGGAGCCGCTCGGGAAAGATCTGTCTCGCGACGCCGCTGGTAACGGGCAGGCGAAGTCTGACGTGCGCCTAGTTTCCATTCAACGACTCTTGCGACGCGGGGCGATTACCAACCTGGCGAAAATGCTTGCGCGCATGCATCCGGCAGACATTGCCAATGTAATCGATCACCTCTCGTCGCAGAAAGAAAAACGGGAAATCTTTGAGTTGGTGCGAGGAGACGTGAAGCGCGGGCAAGTGCTGAGCGAATTGGATGGCGAGAGCATCACGCTGGTGCTGTCCGATCTGCTGCCGTCCGATTCCGCCTGGTTGTTGAAAGACCTCGGTTCCGACGATATCGCTCATATTCTGAGTGTCATTCCGAACGATCGCGCCAAGGAGATCCTGGCGTTGATGCGGACGGAAGACTCCACTGAAATCGCCGATCTGTTGAAGTATCCGAAGGGCACGGCCGGCGGCATCATGACCACGGAGTTTTTCGCCCTGTTCGAGGATGCCACGGCGCAGGAGGCGATCCGCCGCCTGCAGCAGGCGACCGACGCCGAAATGGTGTTCTACATTTATGTGACCGATAAGGAAGATCGCCTTGTCGGGGTCTTGTCACTTCGCCAATTGCTGACCGTTCCTCCAGCCACTCCGCTCAAGAACATCATGACACGAGACTTGATCAGTGTCGCCGTCGATATGGACCAGGAGGAAGTGTCGCGCCAGGTGGCGAGTTACAACTTGCTCGCGATTCCGGTCGTCGAGAAGGACGGGAAATTGGTCGGCATCATCACCGTGGACGACGTCGTGGACGTCATCCGTGAAGAGGCGACCGAAGACATGTTGAAGATGGCCGGCGCCGTTGAGGAGGACGCGATGTTCAAGTCCTCCAGCATGGCCGCCGCGCGTGTCCGTTTGCCATGGCTGTTTACCAATCTGGTGGGAAGCCTGCTTTCCGGGATGCTGCTCTGGATGTTCCGGTACACGATTCAGGAAGTCGTCGCCATTGTCAGTTTCATCCCAGTCATCGCGGCGATGGGAGGCAACGTCGGGCTGCAGTCCTCCACACTCATCATTCGAGGCCTGGCGACCGGACTCGTGGAACTCACCGATGTCTGGAAGATTTTCTTTCGTGAAGCGAAGATCGCTTTCTTAATGGGCATTGCCTGCAGCCTCATGCTGACGGTGGTCGGGTGGTTATGGCATCAGGTGTTTCTCGGCATGGTGGTCGGGGTGTCACTCATCACGGCCTTTCTCGTCTCCACAAGCATGGCCACGGTGATGCCGATCGTCTTGAAGCGAATGGGTGTCGATCCTGCGGTGGCGGCCGGGCCTTTTGTGACGACGGCCAACGATATCACCGGGATTGCGATTTACCTTACCCTGGCGACGATCTTCCTCGAGCAGATCCGATAAGATGCGATCCGGGCCTCCTCGTTCCCATGTAATTTCTCGGCGCAGGGTGAAGAGATGCCGCTGGTAAAGACGGCCGCGATCGTGCTGCAGAGCCGGAAATGGGGCGACGCCGACCGGATTGTCACCTGTTACACGCTACGATTGGGAAAACTGCGTGGAGTCGCACGGGGCGCACGTCGGCTGAAGAGCCGATTGGGCGGCATGATCGAGCCCTTTACCCTCTGCCAGCTGGACCTGTTTGAAAAGCCCGGGGACTCATTGTACCGCATCTCGCAGGTTGCGCTGGATGAACCGTTCGCAAAACTTCGCAGCGATCTGGCCTTGATGACGGCCGCCGGCCGAATGGTCAATCTCGTGGGCGCCGTCATGGCGGAAGGAGATCCCGAACCGCGCGTGTTTGAAATGCTGGAATCGGGGTTGCGGACGTTGCTGGAGAGCCGGGACGCGGCCTGGACCACGTTGTTGTTTCAAATTCGCTTGCTGGGGATCACCGGATTTCGTCCGCAAACCGAACAGTGCGCCACCTGTGGACAAGTGCACCGAACTCCTCTTCCGCAATTTTCTCCGCTGGCTGGAGGGATGGTGTGTGAGCGCTGCGCGAGCCGTCAGCCGTTTCGGTGCACGGCCTTGTCCCGTGGCAGCGTGGCGTTTCTCCAGCAAGCCTTACACATGCAGCCGGCGCTGCTGAGCCGGCTACACGCAGCAGGGCAAGTGCGGGCGGAAGTCGAATCGGTAATCGAGAGTTATGTCACCGTGGTGGCCGGTCGGCGTTTGCCGGCTGTGGATTTTTTGACCAGCGGCGGACCTGCATAGTGTGATGGTGCTGTTCGCAAGGTCTATTATTCAAGGCGCGAGGGAGCGTTGATTGCTATGGGTGAACCGGTGCTCGAGCCCGTCGATATGGAATGGGTCGAGAAGGGTGTCTTAAGCATTACGTGGAGTGATGGGCACAAGGCCCGCTACCCGGTCCGGTATCTCCGTCAGCATTGTCCCTGCGCCGCCTGCACGGATGAATGGACGGGGGAATTGCGTCTCAAGCCCGATGATGTGCCGCTGGTCATCATGCTGCAAGACATTCAGCCGGTGGGACGGTATGCCTTTCAATTTACGTGGAGCGATGGGCACGATACCGGAATCTACTCCTATTCGTTCCTTCGCCGGCTGTGCCAGTGTGATGTCTGTCAGCCGGTGAAACCGGTGGAACCACGATCTCGGCGGTTGCTGTGATCGATACGCATGCTGCGCACAGACTGGAGAGGGAAAGGCGGGATTGGATGAACGTCTCGAGACTTGCTTCCGTGGGCCTGTGGCTGCTGATCGGACTCGTGTCCGTGGCCTGTTCAGGAATCCCTCCGCTGGACCAGCAGAAACGGCTGATCCAGGCCGGAGACCTTAAAATTCAGCAATTGACGCCGCGAGCCTTTGTCGAGAGCTGGGGCGAGCCTACCTACACCCATCAGCAGTTTACGCACTTCTTCGGCATGCCCGATGGTCAACTGATTCCCCAGGCGCGCATGGCGCTCGGTGAATCGCCTCAGGGATGGGAAACGGGCCTCGCTGCGGGTGATGCCTTCTTCATGGCCTATGCAGATCGCGGAGTCTATCTCGTGTTTCTTGAGGGCGTGCTCGTGTACCATGAGGCCATGTCAGCCGAAAAAGTGCATGCGGTCGGCAAAACTTGGAAATTCGAGTCTCAGTTCAAGACGCGACTTGAATCGTCCCCTGGTTTGAAATAGGCCTAGTATCTTCTCCCATGAATCTGACTCCCGATCAGCCTCCCCTGAACATTTGTATGGTGGCATCAGAGGTCGTGCCGTTGGCGAAAACGGGCGGCCTTGCCGACGTCGTCGGTGCGTTGGCCGTTGAATTTGCCAAGCTGGGACACGATGTCTGCGTCATGTTGCCGGCGTATCGACACGTCGATGAGCTGGGGTATCAGATGACGGAAGGTGTCCGCTTCTCTGTTCCCAGCGGGCATGGCCCGATTGATACGCGAGTGCAGGAAGTGTTCGCGCCGCCGCTGCACGTACAAGGGCCGGGGCGCCTGCGCGTCTTTGTCGTTCGACACGATCCGTATTTTTCCCGCTCTGGCCTGTATCAAGAAGCCGGCCGCGACTATCCCGACAACCTGGATCGGTTTGCGTCTTTCTGTCGCACCGTCATGGAGATGCTCATTCATTTCGGCGAGCACGATGGATGGCGGGCGGATCTCCTCCACGTGCACGATTGGCAGGCCGCGCTCTGTGCAGTCTATCTGCGGACGTTGTATCAAGGGCGGCCGTCATTGAGCCACACCCGTAGCGTGTTGACCATCCATAATCTCGGCTATCAGGGGTTGTTTCCCGCGACGCAGTTTTCTTCGACGGGGTTGCCGCTGCACCTGTTCGCGCCTGCCGCACTCGAATTTTACGGACAGGTTAATGTGTTGAAGGGCGGGTTGGTCTTCGCTGATCTGCTGACGACGGTCAGCCCCACCTACAGCCAGGAAATACAACGCGCGGAATATGGGTGCGGCCTGGAGGGAGTCATCACTGAGCGGAAAGGGGTGCTGTTCGGCATTGTCAACGGGATTGACACGGAAATCTGGAATCCGGCTACTGACCCCTACGTGATCGCTCCCTATCATGCATCGGACCTCGCTGGGAAGGCTCGCTGCAAGAAGGCGCTGCAACGGGAATTGGGACTCCGTCTGCTGAAGTGCCCGCTGCTCGGGGTGATTGCCAGGCTGACCAGCCAAAAAGGCATCGATCTCGTGATCGACGTGCTTCCCGAGCTCATGGAGCTTGATGTGCAAGTTGTCATTCTCGGCACCGGAGAGCCGCACTATGAGCAGGAGGTGGGTGAGTGGGCCGGGCGCTATCCAGGAAAAATTGCCGTTCGGACTGTGTTTGATGAAGGATTGGCTCACCGGATTGAAGCGGGGGCGGATATGTTTATCATGCCATCTCGCTATGAGCCGTGCGGTCTCAGCCAACTGTATAGTCTGCGGTATGGGACAGTGCCTATTGTGAGAAAAACCGGCGGGCTGGCGGATACAGTCGTCGCCTACACACCGCGAGCCTTCAAGGAATCCCGGGCCACCGGTTTTAGTTTTACGGATTCCAGTTCCGCGTCGCTCCTGACCTGCCTATTACTCGCAATGTCTGTGTATCGAAAGAAGGCGGATTGGCAGCGCATTGTGAAGACCGGAATGACGCAGGATCTCTCCTGGAGTCGGTCGGCGACAACCTACGTGCACTTATTCCGGCAGGTGATTTCTCAAGGGGGCGATCAGTGAAGCGGTTGCATGCGCGTGAGGGCGAGGTTAGGAAGATTATCGAAGCGCCGCTTGCAGCGTCAGTTCCAGCTGGGTGAGCCGTTCCCGTGCCTGTGCCGTGTAGTAGGCATAATCAGATTCCGCGTGGCCGTGTAATACTTCCCGAAACTGATGTCTTGCCACATCTAACTCGCCGGCCGACATGGCCAGATTTCCTGCATGCAAACCGCAGGATGCCGCCATGGCGTGAACATCCACCGCCAGGCGCGAAGACGGTTGGGCGACCATATTTTTCAGACCAGCTGGTAGGATGGTGTCGAGCGACGACCGCGTGGTTTGAGCGCGACTGACGTCTTGTAATTTGGTGGAGTCCTGCAAGGCGACCTGGCTCTCATCAGCTGAGAGGCAATGGGTGTAGGTGCTCCATACATCCATGAATCTGACATTGTCGTATCGGACCGAGGTGACGGCCGGATTGGATTGGCAGCCTAGGGCGGTGAGGGCCATGAGTAGGAAGATGATTTGGCGTAACGTTAGGTATCGCATGGTGCCAGTCTTTTCCGATCTATCATCCCCTCGCATCTTGTCCACGGATTGAGCAAGTCTCGCGCCAGGGGTGGCGCATGTAAGTCATTGAATTATTTGTGGCCGGTTGTTATTCGTGGGACCGGTGCTGTCTCAATTAGAGTTCACTGTGGGGAATACGACACGGATGATGAGATCCTGCGGCGCACGCCAGACGACTAGCTAAAACGCATGCCGCGGATGAGGACGTGAGGATCGATTCTGTACCGATTGGAGAATCTGCCCTATGCCCGATGCTCGTCGGGTCGATAGCGTCTCGCCACCGGGGGCAGCTGGATGCCGCTGACTGTATCGCGATTCATCAATGAAGCTGCATGGATGAGCCCAACTCGCGCCTATTGGCATCGCATCCATCCGTGAAGAATCGGTAGCGCCAGGGCTACAGGCTCGGCTACTATCTGCCATCGTAAATGAGTCAGTCGCATCGGCCTATGAAGACGTGCGCCAATGCGACTCATTCAACTCGGCAGAGAATGGATGCTGTTCGCGAATCATTGACGACGACTAAGTTTGTTGCGACTTGATGGCCTTCCATATGATACGAAGGATGTCTTCGTCAACGAACGACACAGAAAATCCTCAGGAAAGGTTCCTTCGCCAATGAATTCAGGACAACCGGTGACCAAGACCCGCCAGTTTCGACAGTTGCTCCTCTCTGAACAACTGGAGTTTATTTGTGAAGCGCACAATGGACTCAGTGCCAAAATCGTAGAGGAAGCGGGGTTTCCGGGCATCTGGGCCAGCGGCCTGTCCATTTCCGCCCAGTTCGGCGTGCGTGACAACAATGAAGCAAGTTGGACGCAGGTTCTCGAGGATCTGGAATTCATGTCCGACGCCACCAAAATTCCGATTCTCCTCGATGGTGACACGGGCTACGGGAATTTCAACAATATGCAGCGGCTCATCCGCAAGCTGGAACAGCGTAACATTGCTGCGGTGTGCATTGAGGACAAACTCTTTCCCAAGACCAACAGTTTTTTGAAGGGCGATGCGCAGCCGATGGCCGATATGCATGAATTCTGCGGCAAAATCAAAGCCGGCAAGGACGCGCAAATTGATCCTGATTTCTGCATTATCGCCAGGGTGGAGGCCTTCATTTGTGGCTGGGGTTTGACGGAGGCATTACGTCGGGCTGAAGCGTATCACCAAGCTGGCGCCGACGGGATCCTGATCCATAGTGCGCTCTCGGTCCCTGATGAAATCCTGGCCTTCAAGCGGGAATGGGGAAATCGATGTCCCGTGGTCATCGTTCCCACGAAGTATTATTCCACGCCGACGGATGTCTTTCGGCAACACGGATTTTCGATGGTGATCTGGGCGAACCACATGCTTCGTGCGGCGGTGTCGGTCATGCAAAAAACTGCACGGGCGTTGAAGCAGAGTGAGAATCTGCTTTCTATCGAAGACAAGGTCGCCCCTGTTTCCGAAATCTTCCGTTTGCAGAATGCCGCGGAACTGTTGGAGGCTGAGGAACGCTACCTTCCCCGCGGTGCCGAGGGCACGTCAGCGGTGGTATTGGCGGCCTCTCGCGGCGAGGAATTGGGAGAGCTCACCGAGGATCAGCCAAAAACTATGGTCAAGATTCAGGGGACGCCGATCCTGTCACACATCGTCGATGCGTACAATGCCGTGGGAATGAAGGATATTCTGGTCGTGCGCGGATACAAAAAGGAAGCCGTCAACCTGCCCAACCTCACCTATGTCGACAATCCGGAGTATTCGCAAACCGGCGAGTTGGCCTCGCTGTCCCTGGCGCTGCAATCGAGGAAAGGGCTCTTTCAGCCGACGATCATTTCGTATGGCGATGTGTTGTTCAACAAGTACATCCCGCAGGCGCTGTGCCAAGAGCCGGATGATTGCGTGATTTTCGTCGATAGCAACTGGCGGGACCAAACGAGTTATGCGCGCTTAGGAGGGTTTGTCGAGTGCACGATTCCGAATTCGCGGAAGGCCTTCAACGCGAAAGTATATCTCAAACAATTGGGAAATCGGCTTCCGACTGACGCCATTCACGGAGTCTGGATGGGATTTCTTAAACTTTCTCCGTCCGCAGCCTGCGATATCAACCATCTTCTCATAGAGATGCTGGCAGACCCGCAGCATGGCAAGGCCGGCATTCCGAAGTTGCTGCAGGAACTGTTGCGGCGAGGATATCCCATTCGGGTGTTGTATACCGTGGGGCACTGGCTGGATATCAATAGCCTTGACGATGTGGTGCAGGCCGGAAATTTTTGATGGCTCATTCCGTCCGCCGATGAGAGCTCTTGGCGGACTCACCTCCATTCGTAGACTCTTTCGCTGGTTCGTCTAGTCATGACGTCGTGGTTTGGAGAAATAGGGCATGATTGATCCGAGGAAATTTGTCGAATGTCTGCAGTCGAACAATGTTGATTTTTTCACCGGCGTGCCCGATTCGCTGCTCAAGGAGTTTTGCGCGTGCCTGGAGCAGGTGCCTCAAGCCGGCCGGCACATCATCAGCGCCAATGAGGGTGGCGCCGTGGCGCTTGCGTTGGGCTATCATCTCGCCACCGGAAAAATCCCATTAGTCTATTTGCAAAATTCGGGGCTGGGAAACATCATCAATCCGTTGTTATCCCTGGCCGATGCGGAAGTGTACTCGGTGCCTCTCTTGCTTGTGATCGGCTGGCGAGGCGAGACGGGAGTGCATGACGAGCCCCAGCATAAGAAGCAGGGGCGTGTCATGCTGTCGATGCTGGACGCTATGGAGATTCCTTATTCGATTGTCGGTCCGGAGGTGAGTGCGGCTGAAGACGCGCTAAGTGAGGCCCTGGCCTATGTCCAAAAGCATCACGCGCCGTTCGCACTCGTTATAAAGAAGGGGACATTCAGTACGTTCATCGGCGATAAGAAGGAGGCAGCCTCCTTCGAATTGACTCGAGAAGCGGCGATTCAGCAGGTGTTGGATTTTTTGGATGAGCGTGATGTTGTCGTGTCCACCACCGGCATGGCCTCGCGGGAAGTGTATGAACATAGGGTGAGGAAAGGGGAAGGGCACGAGCGGGATTTTTTAACAGTGGGGGGAATGGGGCATGCTTCCCAGATCGCGTTGGGGGTCGCCCTTCAACGGCCCGACCGTTCCGTCTATTGTCTGGACGGAGACGGCGCTCTTCTCATGCACATGGGCGCGCTTCCCATCGCTGGAGTGTTGAAACCAGCCAATTTAAAGCATATTGTCTTGAATAATGGCGCGCACGATTCAGTGGGCGGGCAACCGACGGTAGGCCTCAATATAGACATTCTTGGTATCGCTCGAGCCTGTGCCTATCAACTGGTGTTTCAGGCGGAGACGCCGCAAGAACTGCAATCCTGTCTTCAAGAGCTGCAGGGATCGAAAGGCCCATGTCTGTTGGAGATTCGAATACGACGAGGAGCCAGAAAAGATCTGGGACGGCCAGCAACCACTCCAGTTGAAAATAAGCAGGCCTTCATGAATTTTATCCAAAGCTGAGTATTGATTTGGGGTTGAGCGGCCCATACGCGACGGAGCGACGAGTTCAAATATAATGAAGAGCGCTAGACCTGCTCCTTGTGCGGGAGTAGTTGCAGGGATTCCTGCTGAATCGTGGACGAGTGGTGCGTTGGCGAGTATCGGAAGCGGTACGGTTGGAGAAGCTATTGGCGCGCTGAAAATGTCTTGTTCCGAGGATTAGGATTTAAAGATCTGAACGAGCACCCCTGTTCGGGTAGTGGAGTTCGTTTTTCTCATAATGTGCTTAATGTGTTCTTTGACCGTCTGTTCGGTAATATTCAGCGCATTCGCTATTTCCTTATTGGTCCATCCTTTAGCGAGATTCTCGACCACCGATTGCTCCCTATTTGTCAGCTGAAATCGTTCCTTAGCCTGGTCAGTATTGAGTTGTTGCCGACGCCCCAGCTCTTCTAATGTGACCACAAGACGCGCATATTGAACACCACCTCTATCCGGGAGCCCAAATCCTCGCAGGAGCACCGGTTGATTCGGATTCCCCGCGATTTTTTTGACCTCGAATTGCTCCCAATCCTTTGCTTCTGTCCGAACTTGGAGGGCTTTTAAGATTTCGGTGCAGAGTTCAGTCAGAGCCGATGGGAGCACTCCTTGAGCCGCTTTCGCTGGAGCACCACCTCTTTCTGCCATATTGATGAGCTTGGATAGTTCGGCGGCTTGCCGGTTCATATGTAGGAGTTGCATGGACGAAGACAGGACGACGATCCCCGCGCCTGTGCGTTGATCCGCCAAGTTGTCCGCAGTTTCTTGCGAGGTTATAGCGATTTGGGCCACGGCTGTACTCCGTAAGTTGCTGAATGTTTCTCGACAATCGGTTGATTTCTGGTAACCTACAGTGTGTCGGCGTCACTAGTAATGCTACATAATACTTTCGAGGTAGTCAAATGATACCTTGGAGGGGGCGGTCCGTACATCATTGGTATTGTCCAGTCAGACCATTGATTCTATACTTCAAAACAGTGCTGAACTTCTTTAGTATAAGAACAACTTTTGATTCGTCCGTAATTGTCCATTCCTCACAGTTCATCGTTCTTTAGAAGGCATACGTTACCCTGATTCCGATAGCTGTCCAGGTTATTTGTGTAAATTAAACAGATGGTTATGTGCATCTTTGGCATTAACTTTGGGTGATCTGTGTGTCGCCGACGATTAACCGGCTCTTTTCAGGAATCTGAGGTGAAGTGCATGGATTTGGGAACAGTGTTTGACTGCTGCAACGGGCAACTGGAATTCTTTCAGGAGAACAAGTCATGAATGCTAAGGTCTTGTTTGGCGTAATGATGCTTGCTGGAAGTTGTGTCACTGTGGCATTTGCCGGCCAGTTTGATCAGGTCCCCAAGGTGAGTCTGGTGGCGGGGGCTCCTGCCGCGGCCCCCCCTTCAGGAATGCGCCATGGGGGGGATGGAGCGGAGAAGTCTTCCTTAACGGTCACGCCGGATTACATTATGGGTCCGGAAGATGTGCTTGAAATTACCGTGTGGAAAAATGCGGATCTCTCGAAGCAAGTTCAGGTTCGACCTGACGGAAGAATTTCCCTTCCCCTGATTGGTGACGTTTCAGCCGTTGGTCGAACCGCTGCACAACTAACGGAAGAAATCTCTGCACGGTTGAAGTCTTATATGGAGAACCCTACTGTCTCCATACTGGTTCGTGAAGTGAACAGCTACCAAATTTACGTTCTGGGCGAAGTAAATGCGCCTGGGAAGTACCCACTGAAAAGCAAGACTACCCTATTGCAGGCCATAACCATAGCTCATGGATTTACCCAAGTGGCCGCCCGTAACAAGATCGTGGTTTTTAGATTTGGAAAAGACGGTGAGGGGCTGAACAAGATTAAAGCCAGTTATGACGATATCGTCTTGAGGGATGGGTCTGATCAAAACATCGAACTCAAGCCGGGAGATCAGATCGTGGTGCCATCCGAAACTATGGTTGTATTGCCATCCAGATAATTGGAGGTAATCGAGCAGCCCGGCGACATTTCGTATCGACGAGCCAAAGGAGTTAGGAAAGTGAAAACTTTCGGTTGCAGACGGTTGCGGGGGGGGGTATGTATTGTTTTCAGTGTGCTTCTCACTCTCCCAGGATGTTGGATAGGCAATGAGCAAATAGACTTTAACGTTACCTATATCCCACCGAATGAGTTTTTGTTAGGCCCTGAAGATGTACTTGTTGTAAATGTATGGAGAAACCAGGAGCTTTCACGGGAGGTCATTATACGGCCCGATGGAAAGATTTCCATGCCTTTGATCGGAGACGTTCAGGCTGCAGGCATGACATCCAATGTCTTGGCGAAGCGAATCGCTGATGGTCTGGCTGAGTTCATGTCAAATCCCACCGTTTCAGTTCAGGTTAAAGAGGTCAATAGCTACTACGTGTATGTTCTTGGAGAGGTCTCGAAGCCAGGTAAGGTTCCCTTAAAATCGTATGCTACAGTTTTGCAAGGCATCTCATTGGCCGGCGGCTTTACGACGTTTGCCTCGAGAAATAAGATTCATGTATTGCGGGTCGTCCCAAATGGCCAAGGTCAACCAAAGCAGGTCCAGATCCCGGTTCCCTATGAAGACATTTTGCAAGGTAAAAATTCGGAGGGAAATTTTTTCCTCAAGGCTGGTGATGTCATTGTTGTGCCGTGATCAGTTTTTGAGGATCGGTAAATTTGGTCTACTGAGTTTGGCACTAGTTTTTGTGTCTTACTGGCACGTGCCAAAATCTTTGGCTCAGCAAATACGAGTCGTGCCCTCAATTTCGGTCCTAGAGCAATACGACAGCAACGTGTTCTTTACACCGAAATCTCAGTTGACGGCAGGGACAAAGGCCGATGACCTTATCACGACGTTGACGCCTCAGCTGAACTTTATGAATAACACCAACCTCCTAAAAGCAAATGTTTCGCTGGGGGCAGTTGTTCAGAAGTTTGCACATAATTCCGAACTCGATAACGTGGGGTTTAACGCATCGACCGGAATTGATCTCTCTCAGGCCGTAAATAGAGTTTTGCCACGGATGACAGCGTTACGCGTATTTGGAACATATCGGTATAGTCCATCGACTCCAGCGTTCGGGGCTGGCGGTCTTGGGGGAGGAGTTGGAGGCGGCGGAGGGTTCGGGATGGGTGGTGTTGGCATTTCCGGACCGGTTGATTCTGGCCTTCTTGCGCAACGCATTCGGACCACTATGTATAGTGTTGGTTTGGCCGATTCGTATTCACTTTCCCCGACTACAAACTTCCAGACCACCTACATGTATTCGCAGCTGAGTTTTGGCGGTTCGTATACGCCGACATCTGCGACTGCAGGTCAATCGTCGCAAACGGTGTTTGACACAAGTACACATTCCATTACAGCGGGTCCGTCATCGAGAATCACCGCCATCGACACATTGACGGTGAAGTATATGTTTACTCAAACTTCGCAGGCGCAGTTTGGCAATTATACGACGCATGGTGGAACTGTCGGATGGGGGCGTGCCTGGACCAAAGAGTTAAGCTCTTCACTTACTGGAGGGCTAACGCTTATCGAGCCGATTCCTGATACCTCCACTGTCGGTGGCCAAAGGCGAGTTCCGGCCACAATGTTTCCCACCGGAGGCTTTGGTTTGACGTACGCTTCAGGTTCGTCATTTCTTCGAAAATTGGGAAGCGACATTCAGGAGATGACGGGGGCGGGCGGGTCTTCCTCGCTTGGTGGAAACTTTCTTCCGCTTCTTTCTGGCATGAACATGCCGGGAGGTATTGCGGCACCGGGATCGTATCGAATCACTCTTCTATACAATTTAGGTGTATTTCCGAGCTTTGTTCAGTCTGCGGGCCCGATCTATACGCATACCGTTTCTTTGGCAAGTGCGGCGGGAATCACAGACAAACTTACGGCTCAAGCGCTCTTAAATGTTGGGCGAAGCACCTTTACCTCCGATGCCATCGGCACGACTTTTACGACCTATGGCACGACGGTGTCCTTAAATTACCTTATTACCCCAACATTTACGGCGAGGCTTAGTCATCAATGGCTGATGTTTGACAGTCAAAGTAGTGGTCTTAACGCGGCAGACTTTGGATTTTCCAAGCATGTCATACTTTTGGGACTCACATACGCCTACGCCCCGCGTGGTGATTTCTTCCGTTCCGGTGCCTTTTGGGAAGGTGCTTCTGGGGCTTCTTCGTCTGTTGATGCAGGAGCTGGCAAGTCTGGATCGGGAGGAGTGGATACAAAGAAATGAACACGCGCACCTTGTCTCCAGAGGACTATTGGCGAGCAGTTGTCAGTCGAAAGTGGCTGGTAATTTCTGCGATTCTGGTATCGCTGAGTATTGCTGGCGCGATGTGTGCGCTGATGCCGAAAGTCTATCAGTCTGCAACAAAGATGTGGTTTGAGGGCGCGAAGATTGAGGAGTCAATAGTAAGTGGGCCCAATCCTGCCGGGATGGGATACGCCCCCACTCTTGATGACCGTGTGATGGAGGTCCGGCAATTTGTGATGGGGCGAAAGACGCTCGGACAGATTGCCGGTGAGTTCGGCCTGTTTGGATATGATAAAGAGCGTCCTGATAGTGCAGAATCAGAAAATGCGGTTCGAGCAATGCGTGGATCTATTAAGGTCGAGCCAACCAAGGACAAGTTGTTCATCACTCTCTCGTTTTCCAATGAAGACCCGATTATTGCCAGGGATGTGACATCACGACTCAGCGATCTCTTCATCGAAGAAACGCTCAAGGATAGGGAGCGAGGTGTAGAGGCGGCGGAGGATTTCCTCGGGCTTGAAATGAAGCATGCAAAGTCCGAGCTGGAGGCAAAGGAAAAGATTATTTCAGAGTTCAAGCAACTGCATCTGGGGGAGCTTCCTCAGCAAATAGACGCTAACCTTCGTAAGCTGGATCGGCTGCAGGAAGATATGCGCTCGCAAAGTGAACAATCGCAGAGCTTGGCGAGTCGCTTAGTCCAGATTGACAAATCTATTAAGGATTATGAGGAGACCGGGGAAATTGGCAGTGACTCACCCATTGGAGGATCGAGCAAGCGGAATAAAGACCCGCGGCTTGGGAGGATTAAGGAGCTGGAACGGCGCTTAGTTGAGCTCTCCTCCACTTATAAAGAGACATATCCTGACCTAGTGCAGGTCAAGGAAGAGATTCGAAAACTCAAGGAAATGACGTCAGCTCAATATCGTGACTTGTTGCCTGAGAGTGACGAAGTGGATGAGCCAATCGCAACCAAAAAACCTAGGCGAAAGGCGATTGATCCGTATCATGCGGACTTGTTGAAACAGAGAGAGGATATCGTCATCGAATTGGATGGGGTCAAGCGTCGCCAGGCGCATATTTCGAGTGAGATTGCTCAGTACGAGCGCAGAGTGGAGCACACTCCCGAAAGGGAGCAGAAGCTCAAGACGCTCGAGCGAGATTATGAAAATCTTCAGAAAAATTACCAGTCACTGTTAGATAAAAAGCTCAGTGCCGGCATGCAAAAGAGTTTGGCGCAGGGACGCAAAGGTGCCAAGTTCAGCATCGTGGATCCTGCCTATACGCCCGTTGTTCCAGTTGTCCCCAATATTCCAATTATTATGGCGGCTGGCCTTGTATTGGGCTGCGCGTTGGGATTCGGAGGCGCGGTAGGTCTGGAGCTCATGGGGCGAGGATTCCGATCTGCTGAGGAAGTTGAGGTCACTTTAGGGCTTCCTGTAATTGCGTCGATCCCCCTCTATGAAAGCGCCTTCGGGGGATCAATGCAGACGGTTCGTACGCTTTCTGGAAAAAGCCGTACATCCTCATTATTGCTGTCAGGTAGTACCCAAAAAGGTGGTGAGGATCCTGTGGCCGGTAGCCTTACGGCTATAACTAGTCGAAGCAAGGGCCAAAATGGGCAATTACACAGTCCCACTCCAGGGCTGGAGTTAGTCTCGATGTGGCGCCCCCTTTCATTCGTAGCGGAGCAATATCGAGTGGCAGCAACTCGTCTTGAATTAATGACCGGTGACCGGAAAAGCACGGCTATTGTTGTAACCAGCGCAGTAATGGGTGAGGGAAAGTCCTCCACCGCGCTTAATTTGGGCTATGTTCTTGCCAAAGATCTCGACCGTCGAACGATCGTGATCGATTGTGATCTCAAGCGACCGATGCAGCATATTTACGGAGGAGTGTGGCAGCATCCGGGTTTGGTGGAAGTCTTGCGGGGCACGAAAGTTGTGGAGGATTGTATTCAACGGCTAGGTGAATCGGGCCCATGGATTCTCCCTGCGGGTTCGGTTGGAGATAATCCGCTCGCGCTCTCAAAGATGCATCAGTTGGCGGATTTGATTACAGACCTCAAAGAGAGGTTTGACTATGTGATCATCGACGCGCCGCCGGTTTTGCCTCTGGCAGATATGCAGGTCCTGGCGAGTATGGGAGATCTTCTCGCCTATGTAGTAAAGGCCAGCATGACGGGTCGAGATATTGTGCAAAAAGCACTAAAGGCCATCGGTGACACCGCAAATGTTGGGATCATATTAAATGGGCTAGACGCTCACACAACTCCCTACTATATGCAGCAAGCATACTATCGCGAAGCCCATCATGAACAGCTCAAGTAAGTCCGAACAAGAGATTAGCTTGGAGCCTTTGGCTACTCAACAGCCGATTGTTTCCGTGTCCGTTAGTTTCCCAAAGTTCACACGTCGAGTGTTGATCCTTGGTGTTGGACCGCTTGCCAGAGATCTCTGCCAGACATTACTTTCAAAGCGTACCGGCTTCACAGAAGTGGTAGGGTTCCTCGATAAAGATGCCAGTCGTGTGGGTGAGCGTTTGGTAAATCCCAGCATCATTGGTACGTATGATCAACTCTTTGAGATTGCGGAACGCTATCAGGTTCATACCGTTGCAGTCTGCTTAGAAGATCGCCGCGCCGTGTTACCAGTTCAGACACTTTTAGACATGAAGGCTATGGGCCGTGATGTGGTTGATGGCCATTATCTGTACGAGGAAGAATCCGGTCGTCTTTCAATTGACCACCTAAAACCTAGCGCGCTTATTTTCTCGACCGGATTCCGCCGCCGATTGGTCACCATGCTTTTGAAGCGCGCTCTCGATGTTGTCGTCGCAATTATTGGGATAGTGGCGTTGTTGCCGCTGGTAGTAGTGTTGGCGGTCCTTATCAAGGTGGATTCATCCGGCCCTGTGTTTTATAGACAAATGCGAGTTGGGTTACGGGGTCGCCCCTATATGATTTGGAAATTCAGATCGATGCGCCAGGATGCGGAGCAGAGTGGGGCACGATGGGCATCGAGCGAAGACCCCCGCGTGTCTCGGGTGGGTCGGTGGATTCGAAAGTGGAGACTGGATGAACTCCCTCAGTTGATTAATGTTTTGAAGGGAGAGATGAGTCTGGTTGGGCCAAGGCCTGAGCGTCCGGTATTTGTCCAGGAGTTAAGAAATACCATACCGTATTACGATTTAAGGCACACGGTTCGTCCGGGAATCACTGGATGGGCGCAAACACGTTTCCGTTACGGTGCGTCGAAAGAGGATTCACACGTCAAATTACAATATGATCTGTTCTATGTGAAGAATTTATCGCTAGCCTTGGATCTGCGAATTGTTATTCACACAGTTAAAGTCATGTTGATGGGCGAAGGGGCGCGGTAAAGGAATCTATGCCTGGCTCAATTGTGAAACATTCTTTATCGTTCGACGTCGAGGAACATTTTCAAGTGTCAGCTTTCGAATCTCCGATGAGACGGAGACACTGGGAACAATTCGATAGTCGTGTGGAGAACAATACGGAAAAACTGTTAGGCCTATTGGCACAAAGAGGTGTTCATGCCACATTCTTTGTTCTCGGCTGGGTGGCAGAGCGATATCCTGCTTTGGTAAGAAGCATAGCGTCCGCAGGCCATGAAGTTGCCTCGCACGGATATGCTCATGAGCTCATCACTGCACAAACTCAAATTGCGTTTCGAGAAGACATTCGAAAAGCTAAAGGTATTCTCGAGAGCATCCTTCAGCAGCCGGTGCTTGGCTATCGTGCGCCTAGTTTTTCCATCACCAAAGATACGATGTGGGCTGTTCAGATTCTTGTAGAAGAAGGGTATGTCTACGACTCAAGTATTTTCCCCGTAGTGCATGATCGTTACGGAATGCCGTCAGCAAATCCGCACCTGCACCAGTTGTCGACTCCAGCAGGACTTTTGTGGGAAGTGCCGCCTTCCACTGTCAAATGTTTTGGCGTGAGATTGCCTGTGGCCGGTGGCGGATACTTTCGTCTCTACCCCTATCCGCTTCTACGGGCTCTCCTGCGTAAATTGGAAGGTGAAGGCTGTCCCTTGGTGATGTATATGCATCCATGGGAATTTGACCCAGATCAGCCAAGAATGGAAGGATCAATGGTATCCAGAGTCCGACACTATTTGAATCTTCATAAGACAGAAGCACGAATGCGGGCACTGCTTCAGGATTTTTCCTTTCAACCAATCCGACATGTGTTCCCACAAATCGAACAGACGCCTAGAGGAAATTTGACGGCTCCGTCCGTGGTAGGAAATGCATCAATGGGTGCAACCAGCTCGTCTGCATGTTTGAACTAAGGTTGAAGCTTCGATCTTGTGCTTGCGCAAAATCCTGGTGATAGTACCGTAGGCGCACTATCTTTTAGTTTTCTCCTGCTAGTTGAGTATGAGGAGCCTGCGATGTTCTCGCTTGTCGCGCCCCAGCGTTGGGGTATTGGTAATGGGCCGTCCTTCGGTTGATGCCAGGAGGACTTCCTGTCTGTTTACTTCCTACTTTGGCTGATTTCTGCTTGGTGGTCTTCTCGTCAAGCCTGTATCCAGCAGGTTGATAGATCGCTTGCCTGCCAAGAGTCTGTGAGTATGGCCAAGGCCATGGCAGTTAACTCGCTCCGCCAGGCAAGACCCCGTTTTCGACCTACTGTGCTACTCTTATATCGGGAGCATTGTCGTTAAGTATTTACGCCCCCTCACGTAAGACCAGTGTGTCGTGGCTTAGCCGTGAATGTTTGGGCTATGCGAATTGAAGGATTGTAGGTGCGAGGTGCTCTGCGGGTAGTAGATGAGTCTTGCAATTGGGAGTACGAATGGAATCGGCTGTAGCGCAAGAGGATTCTTGCGCCTTAGTGATTGAACCACGAACAGGATATGTGCATGTCGGTTGGCGCGAACTCTGGGCCGCGCGCGAACTATTTTATTTTCTGGCGTGGAGAGACCTTAAAACACGTTACGCCCAAACTGCCATCGGCGCCGGTTGGGCGATTATGCAGCCCCTCCTGAGCACCCTGATCTTTACCCTCGTGTTTAGCTATTTGGCCAAAGTGCCATCCGACGGACTGCCCTATCCGCTCTTTGCCTTTGCTGCCATTCTCCCGTGGTCTCTGTTTTCCAGAAGTCTCGAACGCAGTACGTTGAGTGTGGTAACAGAGGGCGGTCTCATCAAAAAAGTCTATTTCCCCCGTTTGATTATTCCGATCGCTGCAACATTTATCAACCTTGTCGATTTTGCCATAGGATTTCTCATACTCATTGGCATGATGGTCTGGTACCAGGTGGCTCCTCAGTGGACTTTGGTGTTCCTTCCATTGTTTGTGGCTGTGGCTCTGCTTACCGCTCTGTCGGTGAGTCTATGGCTTTCAGCTCTGAATGTTAAATACAGAGATGTGGCTTCAATTGTTCCTTTGATGACACAGCTGTGGATGTTTGCCTCGCCTGTGCTTTACCCAGCATCTTTGGTGCCGGAATCTATTCGATGGTTTTACGGGCTCAACCCCATGGCTGGAGTCATTGAAGGATTTCGATGGGCGTTGCTTGGCAAGGCCCCTCCTGATTGGACTATGGTCAGTGTGAGTTTAGCCGTCGTGGTATCCCTATTGATCGGAGGAGTGATGTTTTTTCGGAGGGTGGAGCGTACCTTCGCCGATGTGATTTAGGTGGGCGGCACTGCGGTCCGGGTCGAGGGTTTGTCCAAGCAATATCGGTTGGGCTCCACGCATGCGCATGACGGATCCCTGGCCGGGGCCTTGTCACGCGGCATGCGCCAGTTAGTGGGCCGCCGCTCCATGCCGCCGCCGGCCGACGACACCCTCTGGGCCTTGCGCGACGTCTCCTTCGAGATCAAAAAAGGCGAAGTCTTCGGAGTCATCGGCACCAACGGATCCGGGAAAAGTACGCTTCTGAAGATTCTCTCGCGCGTGACCGAGCCAACCAAAGGCCGGGCGGTCATCAACGGGCGGTTTTGCGGCCTACTGGAAGTCGGCACCGGGTTCCACCCGGAACTGACCGGCCGCGACAACGTGTTCATGAGCGGGGCGATCCTGGGCATGAAGCGGGAGGAGATCGCCCGCAAGTTCGATGAGATCGTGGCCTTCGCCGAAGTGGAACAATTCATCGACACGCCGGTCAAACACTATTCGAGCGGCATGTATGTCCGCTTAGGCTTTTCCGTCCTGGCCCATATGGATCCGGATATTCTGATCGTCGATGAAGTCCTCGCCGTGGGCGACGTGCGGTTTCAGAAGAAGTGCATGGGCAAGATGGAAGACGTGGGCCAGCATGGGCGGACGGTGATCCTCGTGTCGCACGACATGCCAGCGATTACGCGCATGTGCTCACGGGCCATTCTGCTGAACAAGGGGACGGTAGTGGAAGCCGGGCCGGCGCACGACGTGGTGAATCACTATCTGCATGCCGGACATATCCAGCCTTGTGCCGAATGGCCGGACCCGGCCAAAGCCCCGGGCAATGAGGCCGTTCGTTTGCGCGCCGTTCGAGTGAAATCTGAAACAGGACAAGTTGCAGATGTCATCGATATTCGAAAGCCTGTGCGAGTAGAGATTGAGTATGACATCCTAAAGCCAGGGCAGATGGTTGTGGCGCAGTTCGGTTTCAATACGGAAGAAGACGTAATCGCATTCATCGTGAACGATCGCGACCCGCAGTGGTACAGGCGTCCTCGTCCAATGGGTCGATATGTAAGTACCGCCTGGATTCCGGGGAATTTTCTCTCTGAAGGCACGATGGTTGTCGGGAGCGGACTTTTCTCCGAAGACCCTTGGCGTGAATATTGCGATGTGCCGCGGGCTGTGGGTTTTCGGGTAGTCGATCCCGGAACCGGCGATACGGCTCGAGGTGATGTGACGGGACGTTGGGAAGGCGCAATAAGACCCTTGCTGAAGTGGACCACCGACCACTCGCCTTTTTAGCAACTGTACGCATAGGACATTGAGTACGTGTCAAATTGGCGCGGTGGGATAACCTGGCAAAACAGTGAGAAACTGTATCGAATAGCGCGAAAATGATTTCGATTTCGCGAAGCGAAATGTGATGAACGGGGTTAGCCGTAGACCTTGATTGGTTTTGGAGGTATGCATATGAAGGCGGTGATTCTAGCTGGCGGTTTGGGAACTCGATTGTCTGAAGAAACCGTTCTTCGACCAAAACCGATGGTAGAGATAGGGGGCAAGCCGATTCTTTGGCACATCATGCAGATACACGCGGCTCATGGAGTCACGGAATTCGTGGTGGCCTTGGGGTATAAGGGTGAAATGATCAAAGAGTATTTTCTAAACTTCTTTGCGATCAACAATGATTTGTCTGTCGATCTCTCTACGGGAGCGACAACTATCCATGATGGGAATCAACCGAAGTGGGTCGTTCACCTTGCGGATACCGGACAGATGACCATGACCGGTGGACGGGTGAAGCGATTGCAGAAATGGCTTCTCGGGGACGATTCTTTCCTGCTGACTTATGGCGATGGTGTCGCCGATATTGATATGAGCAAGTTGCTGGAATTTCATCGCTCGCACGGTAAGCTGGCAACAATGACATCTGTTCGCTCTCCCGCCCGATTTGGGCGCATCGGATTTGAGGGAGATCGTGTGACCGAATTTTTTGAAAAGCCGGAATCAGGTGAGGGCTGGATCAATGGAGGATTTTTCGTGCTTAGCACTAAGGTTCTGGATTTAATTGACGGTGATGACACAGTGTGGGAGCGCGACCCTGTTGAACGGTTGGCCCATGCCGGTGAAATGATGGGTTTCAGGCATTATGGATTCTGGTCCTGCATGGATACGCTAAAAGAGAAAACGTATCTTGAGGAGCTCTGGAATTCAGGAAAAGCTCCTTGGAAAGTTTGGTAACGACACGTGTTAGCGGATTTTCTCATCATCGGTGGGGGGGTCATCGGCCTGAATATCGCGCGCCACCTGCGGCGGCTTTACCCCGGATCGTCGGTTCATCTGTTAGAGAAGGAGGCAGATTGCGGGTTGCACGCCAGCGGCCGCAATAGCGGTGTCTTACACGCCGGATTTTATTACTCCCCCGATAGCCTCAAGGCAAAATTTACATGGCAGGGCAATCGTCTGCTGACAGAATACTGCGAATCGAAAGGAATTCCTCTGAATAAATGCGGGAAGCTCGTTGTGGCCAAAGATCATACCGATCTTGCTGGCCTTGATGAGCTGGCACGGAGAGGAAAGCTGAATGGGATCCCGTTGGAATCGATTTCGGAGGCCGAGGCCAAAACGATTGAGCCAAGAGTAAAGACATATGAACGAGCGTTGTTCTCCCCAGCGACGTCTACAGTGGACCCTATGCTGGTGATGGAAGCGATGAAGAAAGATGCTCTTAAGGAAGGCGTGCAGATTCACTGCGGAGTTCGTTATCAGGCATCCTCGAAAAATCGTGTAGAGACGACGGGGGGAGTGTTTGACGTTGGTTACGTAGTTAATGCTGCAGGGCTTTATGCCGACCGCATTGCGCGCGAATTTGGATTCTCGGAGCACTACCGCATCCTTCCGTTTAAGGGCCTGTACCTCTATTCCAGTGAACCTCCCAAAGCGATGCGAACAAATATTTACCCTGTCCCGGATCTGAAAAATCCATTCTTAGGTGTGCACTTCACCGTGGCTGCCAGCGGAAAAATCAAGATCGGACCGACTGCGATACCGGGCCTCTGGCGGGAACATTACGGTGGAATGGCGAATTTTCGCTGGGATGAATTAGCCGAAGTAGCGCTCAGGGGGATGGGGCTTTTAGTGACATCAAATTTTGATTTTAAGACGCTGGCCATGCGGGAAATCACCAAATACTCAAAAGCCACGATGGTTTCGCTGGCGAGCCAGTTGGCCGAAGGAATCAAGCCCGA
The DNA here is from genome assembly GCA_009594865.1 of Nitrospira sp. Lineage (GTDB taxonomy): Bacteria > Nitrospirota > Nitrospiria > Nitrospirales > Nitrospiraceae > Nitrospira_A. Next base: position 68,929 of record VOPT01000012.1, read on the forward strand.
GCATTATCAAACCTGGGGGAAACCTGGGATTCGCGCACAACTTGTCGATATCAAGAAGCGGAAGCTCGAAATGGATTTCGTGTTAGAAGGTGATAAGCATTCAATGCATGTCCTCAATGCAGTGTCACCAGCTTTTACCTGCTCGCTACCATTTTCAGAATACGTCTGCCAGCAAATTACAGCCACATTAAAGTGAGAGATGATCGATGAAGATTTTGATCACGGGGAACATGGGTTATATCGGCCCAACTGTCGTGAAACGGTTAAAAGCCTCTTATCCAAACGCCACACTCATAGGACTTGATATGGGCTATTTCGCGACATGCTTGACGGCCAGTCGCTACCTTCCTGAGTGCAGAGTGCATGCCCAAGTATTTACTGATGTACGGTCCATAGACAAAGAACTGCTCAGTGGCGTTGATGCGGTCGTTTATCTCGCTGCCATCTCCAATGATCCCATGGGGGCCTCGTTCGAGGAGATCACCTTAGACGTGAATCATCGCGCGGCTATTGCCCTAGCTGAGCAGGCACGAGCAGCAGGTGCGAAGAGTTTTGTTTTCGCCTCAAGCTGTAGCGTGTATGGATTTGCGGAGGGTGGAGCAAAGACGGAAGAATCCGAGGTGAATCCTCTTACGGCCTATGCAAAATCAAAGGTGGGCGCGGAAAAAGATCTTGCGGCGCTTGCCAGCCAAAACTTCGCAGTCACGTGCCTAAGGTTTGCCACTGCATGCGGAATGAGTGAACGGTTGCGTTTAGACTTGGTGCTAAACGACTTTGTCGCCAGCGCGGTGACGGCGAAAAAGATCACAATTCTCAGTGATGGTACTCCCTGGCGCCCATTGATTCACATCCGAGATATGGCGAGAGCGATTGATTGGGGGGTCCAGCGAAAGTCAGAGGCCGGGGGGGAATTTTTATCAGTAAATGTGGGGAGTGATGGGTGGAACTATCAGGTGCGAGATTTGGCGACTGCGGTGTCGAAAGCCATCTCGAGCGTGGAAATCTCTATCAATCAAAACGCTCAGCCCGACAAACGGTCTTACCGCGTAAGCTTTGAGAAGTTTCGCAGGTTGGCGCCTCACTACCAACCCGAAATGGATTTAGATGCCGCAATTCTGGATTTGAAGACGGGACTTGAAAAAATGGGATTTGCGGATCGAGAGTTTCGAAACTCCCATCTTATTCGGCTCAATATGTTGAAAGATCTTAAGCTACGGGGATGTCTATCGGAAGACCTCCGGTGGATTCTCAACAGTTGATAATCGGACACGCTAGTGTCCTGAGTCTGAAGTCGTGGGTATAAGTTCTGCATCGATGATGTCCTTAAGAGTC
>VOPT01000041.1 GCA_009594865.1 Nitrospira sp.
GGGCAGCGCTGCTCCGCTGCGATTGAAGCGATGGGCATAGCTTAAACTCGGATGAAATCTGTCTTGACAGAGGGGTCCACTTTAGATGTTGCGTGAGGCTTTGAGGATTCATCCGACGCAAAGCTTCGGTGTTGGCACGTTGCAGGCCAACATGATGCCCTTGAATCGCTAGCGCAGCAGCAATCGCACCATGTTCGGCCAACGCTACCCACGCCCCTTGCGACCAGTGGTCCAAGCCCTGATCTTTACCGTGCAGCCGAGCCTGAAAACGATCGCCATATTTCCCGAGGTCGTGCAATAAACCAGCGAGCGCCGCTTCTTCAGCGCCGTTCCGTCCTTGCAGAAATTCCTTTGCGATCTTTGAGACGCTGGCGAGATGATCCGCCAATTGATGCCATTTGCCATGCCCGTTTGCGCTATGTGCGAAGTAACGACGCGACTGAGACTCAGCGTCTTGGTGATAATTGGGCGTCATAGATATATCGGTCGTGGTGTATCTTAAGTCTTTACTTGTGCCATTCGCAGGTACTCCTAAAGTCCATGCTGATTTATAACGTGGCAGTCCGTTTTTATCTCAGCAGTAGCGTCAGGTTGCGTGGTCATAGGATTCATCGCCCGCCCTTCAAACACCACATTTATAGAACTTTCATACTCCTTCAACCGCCTCCTACTTATTCAAAAAGGTCACGCCGTCGTTCAGAAGTCGAGGCCGGCAGGCACAGACAACGAGTCGTGGTTTGGCTTGATGCAATGGATCCGGTGGCTCACTGGGCTTCTCAGGTTCAGGTGCCTCCGCCGCTACGAGCTGCTTGCGCGGATGAGCTGCTGTGAGCAATCCCATGGCCAGCACGGCCTTGCACTACGTTCGAGGATTCCTCGTCCGTCCGTTCATAGCTGTTCTTCCCTGTTCAATCCACATTGGCTGGTCTGACGCTCATGACCGGCACGCCTCCCTGTCATGCCAATCTGTACGGAGTCTCGACCATGCCGACGACATACTCGCGCTCCTCGGCCCATGATTCTCCCCCTCCCTACCCACCGGCACCGCGATGCAGTGCCTCTGCTCGCCGTGCCGCCGCACGTCTGCCTGCTCCGTCGGCTGCAGCTTGCTCCACTGCTGCAGACAGATGAATTGGAACCGGCACCTGATCTGCGCCTCCTCATTCCACGCCATAAGCCCCTCCGAATGGCAGCGCACTCTAGCAAAAATGAGGACGCCTGTCCTGGGACAAATAAGCCTTTCTGACTAGGGCCTCTTCATCGATTTTGCCGCTTCGGTCCTTCGGGAACTCCTTGGCCGGAGCCGCACTTTCAGCAGTCCGGCGTGCGTTCCGGCCCGAACCTTAGCACTGCAGTGTGACATCTGGGGTCACGATCTGAGGGGAATGATCAATGTATGTTTTGGGGGAGACATCGAGGTTGGCGCCGCACAAAACGTGAACTGAAATACCAGCATTTTCACACCGCTCCGTTGACAGATGTCTTCGTAACGATTACCGTACCGCCATCATCTGCGCTTCATGTATACGTCTCATCACCCTAGCGCCTGCCGACCAAGGAGGTACGTATGGCACCCACTGCAGCATCTGCCACGAAACCGAAAGCCCTCTCCTTACACATCGGCCTCAACGCCGTGAGCCCTGCCGCCTACGGCGGCTGGAGCGGTGAATTGGCCGCCTGTGAGTTCGACGCCAAGGACATGGCCGCCATCGCCAAATCGCAGGGGATGAAATCCACCGTGCTACTGACGAAGCAAGGCACACGCGCCGGCATGCTGGCCGCGATGCGGAAGGCCGCCAAGCAACTCAAGAAGGGCGACCTCTTTTTCCTTACCTACTCCGGCCACGGCGGTCAGGTGCCCGACGTCACGGGAGAGGAAATCGACAAGCAGGACGAGACCTGGTGCCTCTACGACGGCCAGCTCATCGACGATGAGTTGTATTTCGAATTGAGCGGCTTTGCGGCGGGCGTGCGCATCCTCGTGCTGTCGGACAGCTGCCACAGCGGCACGGTCACCCGTGCCGTCCCCCCGCCGATCGATCGGACAAAAGTGGCGGGACGCTCGAAGATGATGCCGCCTGCCGTCGCGATCCGCACCTACCGCGAGCACCAGGCGTTCTACAACAAATTGCAACATGACGTGGCGAAAGCCGCCGGCAAGGCCGCCACCGCGGACCCGGACAGCGTGCTGGCCCAACTGGCGGTCAGCCCGCGCCTCACGGCGATCGCCAAGAAGTTTAATCCCAGCGTGATTCTCATCTCGGGCTGCCAGGATAACCAGACCTCCATGGACGGCGACCACAACGGCGCGTTCACCGAACAGGTGCTGAAGGCGTGGAACCATGGGAACTACCGCGGGAACTATGCCAAATTCCATGCGGCGGTGAAAGCGGGCCTGCCGGCCAGCCAGTCGCCCAATCTGTTTACGCTCGGGGCGGCGGCGCGCTTTCTCCGGCAGCAACCGTTCAGCGTGTAACCAACCGTCCGGCGCGCGACCATGCCACGCACAGGAGGCTCGGCTCATGACGATGAGACACGTCGTGCACCTCGCAGCGATCATCGGCGTCCTCGCCGTCTCCGGTTCCACCGAGGCAGCGGAATTGGCCGGCGCGTGGAACGGCGTATTGAGCAGCCCCGACGGCAGCCGGGCTGAAGTGCAAATCGACTTTAGCCCGCAGGGCCTGCCCCTCTATTCCTATACCAACAACAAGGGCATCACACGCCAGGTTGAATTGTCACACGTCGGGCAAACGATCGAATACGTACCGCCCGGCGGGGGCGTGCAACGGATGGCCGTGAAGCGGTTCGAGCAAGGCCCCGGGCGTGTGTCGATCAGCATCGTCGGGTCGTTCGAACGCGGCGAGTCAGGGCTACATGGACCAACGCCAGGAAGCAGCCTTGTTTGAGTACACGTTGGTGCCGGAAGGCATGCACATGCGTGTGACGACGCGAACGGCCTCCCACTTCGGAGACAAGGACCTCATCGTCGGCGGCGATCCGAGCTCCGTTGTGGCCGAAGGCGTCCTGCATCGGTTGCGCTGAGTTGACGCGCAAAAGCAGCCTGTCGATGGTTGCCAGGCCTGCCCGCCGTCGGCTTCGCGCGACCGGCCGCCTCGTGTCTTCACGCACATCTCACACATGCCAAAGGCGCGCGCCACAATGATCGAGAAGCCCACTCTTTCGCTATCCGAATCGCTCACCCCTGAGCGACGTATGGCCTTTTACGAAAGCCATAAACCGATCGCCGTGTTGATGATAGCCATCGTCTTCCTGCTGCCCTTCGTCGGACTCTTTCTGTACGGGCTGATCGGTGCTGTCGCGAGCGTGGTGGTGTCCGCCATCGGGTATGCCCTCACCCCCTACGTGATGGAGCGCCTGGGCTTCCGCGCAGGCCCTTAACCGCGCACACTCCTCCGGGTAAAACTACCGAGCCCGGTATCCGCACAAATTTCGTCTTTTCTATTCTGATTGCGCAACCTGCCCTACAATGCCTCCTGAAGGGGTCGTTCACTACTGGAGGTACCTGGACATGTTTCTTCCCGCCCGAGTCTTCTCCGCGAAAAACCGTCGCACATCCCTGCCAAGCATTCCCCGGCGATTGATCGGTCAATCGATAGACGAACAGATCCGCGCGTTACACTCGACATGGGCTGATGTCTTGTCGCTGCCCCTGTGCCTGACGGTCCTTGCGCTGTATGAATGGTGGCGGTGGTTGTTCTCCATTCCCTCGAATCCGTTGCTGCTGACCATGGTCGCGGCCGTGGCCGTCCATGCCGCACGTCGGCGCCGCAAAGCCTACAAGGCCGAATTGAAACAGCTTCATCTGAACCGACCGGCTCAGCCGACCGTGCATGACGCCGTCGAGCTGCTGTGCCTCGCCGGGAGACGCCTCCTGCACGACGTGACCGGGAAACTTTCTCCTGCGACGATCATCGCCTCTGCCCGCCGGTTCGCCTCGCCCGCCAATGGGCTCGCCAAACGTCTCTTCGCGCGTTCCTAGGCTCACTGGCGCGCCCGCTTTGCTTGACAGTCTGAAAGCCCATCTACGACAATGCCGCCATGGCGGAGCGGATCGTCATCGAACGGTTGGAGTTCTACGGCCGTTGCGGCGTGACGGAAGACGAACGCCGTAAGCCCCAGCTCATCGTCGTCGATCTCGAACTGGACGCGGCCGTGGAATCCGCCGCGCTTTCGGATCGTTTGCACGAAACCATCGATTATGCCCGGGTGGCGGAGCGGATCGTGGCCCTCGGCACAACCCTCACCTGCCAGTTGCTGGAAACCCTGGCCGAGCGGCTGGTCGGCATGTTGTTCACGGAATTTCCCGCCGATCGCGTCCGTATCTGGATTCGAAAAGTCCATGCCCCGCTGGCCATGGTCGCCGGGTCAGTCGGCATCCGGGCTGAACGTACACGCGCCGCGCATCAGTCCATACAGCAGCCACTGAGCCCCGCACCGTTTCTCGTTGAACAACTCGCGCGCCTGCCGAAGGGACAGATCCTGGATGTGGCCGCCGGGCGCGGGCGCAATGCCCTGTACCTCCTGGCCCAAGGATCCCAGGTTGAGGCCATCGATCGAGACCGCGACGCCCTCTCCGCATTGGAAGCGGCGGCGCGGACGCAACACCTCTCCGGTCTCACGACACGGGTCCTCGATTTGGAAGCCTCCGCGGACCACCCGCCGAGCTTGGGGCAGCGCTGTTACGATGCCATCGTCGTGTGTTTTTACCTGCATCGTCCACTGTTCCCCATGATCCTTGACGCCTTGAAACCGAACGGCATCCTCCTATACGAAACCTTCACCATCGACAATTATTTTCGCCATCAGCATCCGCGCCGTTGGGAGTTCTGCCTGGCGCAGAATGAACTCCTCCGTCTGACATCGTCCCTACGCGTCCTCCACTATGATGAGGGCGAACATGACGGAGGCCATGGCAGCGGGCCATGCTACACCGCGCGACTGGTCGCGCAGAAAACGGGGCCGGATACCGCACCATGAATCGCATTGATCTCCACCTGCATACCACCCACTCCGACGGCAGTTTTTCAACAGCCGAGGTCATGGCCTTTGCCAAGCAGGCCGGCCTCACGGCCCTCGCCATTACGGATCACGACATTGTCGACGGCATTCCGGAAGCGACGGCGATCGGGAAAGAACTCGGCATCGAAGTGGTGCCCGGCGTTGAAATCAGTTCGCGGCTCGGAGAGAGCGAACTGCACATCCTCGGATATTTTATGCAGTGGACCGATCCGCAGCTGGCGCAACGCCTGAAGACCCTGCGCGACAGCCGCCATTTGCGCAATCCGAAGATCGTCCAGCGCCTCAATGAGCTGGGCATTCCCATCACGTATGAAGAAGTGCGAGCCCTGGCAGGCACGGAATCCGTGGGACGCCCCCACATTGCCCGTCTGCTGATGGAGAAAAAGTTCGTGACGTCGGCGAAAGAAGCCTTCGACCGGTATCTGGCAAACGGCCGTCCGGCCTTTGTCGACCGTGAACTCCCCGAGCCAGCCGAAGCCGTGCGATGGATTCGCGAAGCCGGCGGTGTGCCGGTGCTGGCCCACCCGACATGGGTCAGGACATCGGCCGAGGGCTTGCGCGTGCTGGTGCGGGAACTCAAAGCCGCCGGATTGGGAGGCATCGAAGTCCATTACAGCACCCACACGCCCAGCCAAACCACCGAATACCTTGATCTCGCCACACAGTGCGATCTCCTCGTGACCGGCGGCAGCGACTTTCACGGGGTCACCAAACCGGACATTGAGGTGGGAATCGGGCGCGGCCAGCTCAAGGTCTCCCAGAAGCTGCTCGATCCCCTCAGAAAAGCCGCCACCCTGCCCTGAGCGCATCGCCTCACCGAGATACGCCCCCCGTTTCATCCTTCTGGCCGCGCCCGAATCGGCTCCAGTGCTGCGTGATTCCCTCGTTTCGTTGACAGGGGAAGCCCTTCCGTTACACTGGGTGACAACGTCGTACCACGCCAACACATGACCACATCCTGGGGCTGGATCGGCCCGTATTTCATCGTCATTGTCCTTGCGGTTCTGGTCGGGCCCTTTCTCGCGACCCTCCCGCTGTTTACGCATACCTACATCCCGCCATTGGGCATGAATGCCGCACAGCTTGTCCGTTTCATCGCGGACGGTATTTGCTTGCTCATGATCTGGTCTGCCGCCTCGCGGGCCAGAGAGGATCTCAAGGAGAACGGCAAGGGTCAGACCTTCCTCCGCGCCATTCTGTTTCCAACTGCCCTGTTTGTGATCGTCATCACCACGTTCCAGGCCTATGAAGCGCATGGCATCTCCGTGCTCGGCCCGCCCAAACAGCCGCTTTACAACTGGTTGATCACCGGAGGCCTCATCGGCTCGGCCACGTGGCTGACGTTTGCCTGGGTCCGGCATGTCGACGCCCTGACTAGAATGTGTGCCGGACGCCCATGCCGCCGTACCGTAAGAGAAGAGCCGGCGCGGGCCGACAAGACCGACGCGGTGCGCGCGACTGACGAAGCCGTCCCCTCTACCCCGACCCGCCCGGCGAGCAGCGCGGCTGTACGCCCTGGCACCGGCGTACCCGCCACCTTAGGACGCTACCAGGTGATCAAGGAACTGGGGCGCGGCGCCATGGGCGTCGTCTACCTGGGCAAAGATCCGACGATCCAGCGTTTTGTCGCGATTAAAACCATGCGGTTGAATGACATCGACAAGGACGACGACCTGAAAGAATTTCGAGACCGGTTCTTTCGTGAAGCTGAATCCACCGGACGGCTGTCCCACCCGAATATCATCACCGTCTACGACGCGGGTGAGCAGGACAGCCTGGCCTACATCGCCATGGAGTATCTGGAGGGGGTGCTGCTCAACTGTTACTGCCAGAAATCGACGCTGGTCCCGGCCAAGCAGGCGCTGCAAATTGTGGCCACCGTCGCCGAGGCGCTCGATTATGCGCACAGTCAGGGGGTCATTCACCGCGACGTCAAACCGCCGAACATCATGATCGTCAAGCAACGCATGGTGAAAGTGATGGACTTCGGCATCGCCAAAATGGCCAGCGCCTCGAAAACGCAGAGCAGCATGATCGTCGGCACGCCGCGGTATATGTCGCCCGAGCAGGCCACCGGGAAAGATGTGGACGGACGGTCCGATGTGTTTTCGCTGGGCATTGTGCTCTTCGAACTCCTGACCGGCGAGCGGCCCTTCGACGCCGAGAACCTGCCTGCGCTGGTCACGCGCATCGCCAAGGCGCCGCACGCCCCATTAATGAAATATCGCTGCGACCTGCCCACGCGCGTCCAAAGCATCGTGGATCGAGCGCTGCAGAAAGACTTTCAACACCGCTACCGGCACGCCGGCGACATGGCGCAAGACCTCCGTGAGGTCCTGCACGTGATGCCGAGATAACCACGTCCATGCACGCCTGGCACCTCACACATGGAGCCGCCTCGGATGTCGGCCTGGTCCGCCGCGTGAACGAAGACCGGTATCATGCCGATCCGTCCGCCGGGCTGTTTATCGTCTGCGACGGCATGGGCGGTCATCGGGCCGGCGAAATCGCCAGCAGCCGCACGGTGGAGATTATGCCTCACCACATGGCGGAGGCGGAGACAGACCGGTCCCTCCCGTTGATCGGAGCCTCGCGTCCCGAGTTTTCACCCGCCACCAATCGGCTGGCGAGCGCAGTGCGCCTCGCCAATCACCGGGTGCATCAGGAAGCGGCACGCCGCACAGACTATGCCGGGATGGGGACGACGGTCGTCGCAGTCCAGCTCACCGGTGCCGTGTTGTCGATCGCTCACGTCGGCGATAGCCGGCTGTATCTGATTCGCGACGGCGCCGTGCAGCTGCTCACCGTCGATCATTCGCTGGTACAGGAACAGGTGCAATCCGGACTGCTGGCCGCGGCAGACATGGCACGCGTTCCCCATCGGCATGTGTTGACGCGCGCGGTGGGCGTGCATCCCCTGGTGGACGTGGCGTTGGGAGAGATGGCGGTATTGCCCGGCGATATCCTGTTGCTCTGTTCCGATGGATTGACCGCCGGCGTGTCCGCCGATGTCATCCTGCGCGTCACCCAGGAGTCGGCCGATCCGCAGGCCATGGCGGACCGTCTCATCGCCCTGTCGAATGCCGCCGGCGGCACCGACAACGCCACCGTCATCGTGGCCCTGGTGACGCAACGGTCCACCAGCCTCTGGACGCGCATCTACACCCAATTGGGTTCGCCCCCTGCATAGGGATCATCTGAAGGAGCGCCATGTCCCAGCATCACCCGGCACCACCCCGCCTGCTCGTAAGGACGCCCCATGACGGCACGAGAGAATGTGACATCACGCGCACACCCTTCACGATCGGACGAACGCCGGACAACGACCTCTGCCTGGAAGATCCGGCCGTCTCTGCGCACCATGCCCGCATCGTCCAGGTTCAGGCCGTGCTGTTTCTCGAAGACCTGAGCAGCACCAACGGAAGCTTCGTGAACGAACACCCCATCGAGCGGCGGCAGCTACGGGATGCCGACGCCCTCCGCTTTGGGTCTCATCGGGCCATCTTTCGTGAGAAGCCCGGTTCAGCAACGAGACCGGCCCTCGCGGGAGAAGGGCTCGTCACCGACAAAGCGAAAGTGGTGGCATCCACGCCGGCACGCGAGGCTCCGGCTCCTGCGCGCAAGATAGGCATCGTGGAAATTCTGTCCGGCCGGACCGGGCAGTCTCACTATCCGTTGACGCGACAGGTTTCGTTGATCGGCGCGCAGGATGATGCCGTCATCACGCTCACCGGCTGGTTTGCGCCGAACACCGCCGCCATGATCAGCCGCAAGGGCGACGCGTATGTGGTCAGCCAGACGGAAAGCGGGAAACGCATTTTGGTGAATGGGCGGCCAGTTCAGAGAGAACATGCCCTGCGGCATGGAGATGTGGTGGAGGTCGCCGGCATTACGATGCGCTTTGTGCTGCGCGACGAACGGAACTACGCCGCCTGACTAATTGAGCAGACGACCGCGCTTGGGAAGGAATTGAAAGCAGGGATCGGACACTTCCTGCGCATGCGATTCCAAGCACTGGAGCAGCAGTTCCCCACCCGCTGACGGCACCTCGCGACAAAACTGCCGGCGATCGGCTTCGCACGCCACCCGAAGTTGCTGCCAGTTTTCCTTCATGCGCGCCAGCTTGTCGCGCAGCATCGGCCGACAGGGCAAGGAGATCTGGGCCGCCTTCCGCTGCAAACAGGCTCGCCGCTCCCCCTCCTCGTCAGGACAAAGCGCATCCATTTCCAGGTCGCATTTGACCTCTCGTCCGATGGGCACGCGAGCGCTCTCGGCAACAGGCGGAGCGGTAGGTTGAGGGGTGACGACTGGCGGCTCCGATTGCGCAATGCTCGGACGAGGAGCCTCATCCATGACCGTACGGGCTGGACGCTGCGTCGCGGCAGGAGACGGAACCGGAGGGGCGGGACTGGACACCGGCACAGACTCCGACGGAGCCTCGCTTTGCGGGAGGACCAACATCACGAGCCCCCAGACCGCGCCCAACACCAGACAACTGAGGAGGGTCACCAACACGACAGCGCCGATTCGCGATGAGCCAGCCAAGAAACTCCTCTATGAGGGTATCCGAACTCGATCGGCCGGCGGAACCGGGATGGGTAGAGCGGCCGTCTCCCCGTCTGCTTGAGCCGGGACGGCTCTGCCGACAGTCGCGTTGATCCGGCAACCGTCAGTTTTCAGGCGCTTCGACGATGTGGTTCTCGAAACGAGTACAGCCCTCGGCGAGCAGACGATTCGTCAGCATTTCACCCGGCCACTCGATCGGCAGATCGGCCGTAAAGACCCACACATCCGGTGAGGTCCACACCGGGCCATGTTCCTCCGGCAACTCGGGATCGAACAGATCGGTCCAGACCGGCATATACACCCCGTTCCCGCATTGCGTATGCAGGTGAACGATGGTGCGGGCCCGCACCATCGGATCGAGGTCACGCCAGACGGCAGCAGTCTCATCGGCCAGACGATGCAGCCGCACGGCATTCTGCGCATCGAAGAGCGCGTACGAGGCGTACACCGGCACCTCCAGGGTATCCGGAGCCAGCGCCAGTTCGGAACATTGCGTCACGAGGCCTTCGAGTAATGCACGCCGTTCAGGCTCTTCCAACGAATCGGGCAATCCGGGATCCGGCATGCCGATCAACTGGAAAAAGAGGAAAGCCGTGTTTTCCACCGGGGGATAGAGCCGGGAGGCAATGGCCTGGGTGCGTTGGGAATCGGCGATGCTCGCGAGATGCTCGTTGAGCGTTTGCAGCGTCAGCCCTTCGAGGGTCGCGTCGGTTAACAAACGCGGCTCGACACGCACAACCACGCCGGCCGGAATGTGGAGATGCCGATGAAGGAGGTCGGCCGTCGCCACGGGGTCGATCTTCAACCCGAGCGGCTGGCCCAGGTTGGCCTGAAGCGGTAACTCCAGCGCCGCCATCAAAGCATACGCGTTTTTCTCTTCATCAGGTCCGTCCATGATGACGGCGCACGAGGCCTCCGCAACCAGATCGAACATCCATTCCGCCATCTCTTCGTCGAGCGCGGCCAGCACGGTCAGGAGATCCTGCTCCCGCCCCTGTTCAATGAAGGCTTGCAGGGTGTCGATTGCCGCGTCGGTATCGCCATGATCGTGGCGGCGGGCGTTGATGAGGTGGATCAGATCTCGCGTCAGCGGGTCCGGTCGTGACCAACTCAACATGGCTGGCCTCCCAGGTCGATGCGCGTTCGTGTTGCGAGGTAGTCGTTCATCCTGTTGTCCATGTTGCCAAACTTTCCCATACGTGGCAAGCGCGAATGCGGTTCCTATCGCTCCGGCTGACGCCTCGTGTCCGCCCGACGATGGCGTCGTTATTCCCCGATGACTTTCACCAGCACGCGCTTGCGCCGTCGCCCGTCAAACTCACCGTAAAAAATTTGTTCCCAGGGACCGAAGTCCAGTTTTCCATCCGTGATCGCGACCACGACTTCCCGCCCCATCAGCTGCCGCTTGATGTGCGCATCGCCGTTGTCCTCACCCGTGTTATTGTGGCGATAGGTCGCCTCATGCGGCGCGAGCCGTTCCAGAAACGTGTCATAATCCTGGAGGAGCCCGGCCTCGTCGTCGTTGATGTAGACGCTGGCCGTGATATGCATGGCATTGACGAGCACCAGGCCTTCGCGCACGCCGCTTTTCCGCACGGCGGCCTCAACCTGCGCCGTGATATTCAGATAGGCGCGCCTGGTCTTCGTCTCGAACCAGAGCTCTTCCCGATAGGATCTCATCTGCCTCCGCACACAGGTGGTGAGCGATTCTGCAACGGGGATGTTCGAACTTGCAAGCCCTTGCGCATGGGCGCGGCGACCAGACGATGCCTCACGTCACCGTCGTTCGTTCGCGTATCCGTTATGGTGATATCGGTCCATGGTTTCAGTCCATCATGGGCACGGTGAGGCGGGAGGCGATGCCGTCGTTTTCTCGAACAAAATTGACAGGTCACAGAACGGGTGATAAGTACGTACGATTAGATAGACCCTCGCCACGATTCCGAATGAGGAGGTCCTCCGATGGCAAGCCAGCCCGAGCCTGATTTGGAATTCACTGAAGAAGATTTGGATGAAGCCGTGCCGCCCCCGGCACCGCCGATGACTGCGCCCAAGCGATCCAAGAAGGGTCCGCTCCTTTGGATACTCCTGCTCCTGCTGGTGGGAGGCATCGGCTATGTGGCCATGGATCCCGATGGGGCGATGCAAATGATCCAACCCTATTTGGATGGTGGCGCGGAAACCAGCCAACCGGTGGCCCAGCGACCGCCGGCGCCCGCCCCGAAACCGGCTTTGCCTCCGGTGCAGGCACCTGCGCCGTCACCGGCCCAGTCGGTCGCGCCACCCGCGGTGGTCGACAATGCGCCACCTGCTCCCGTGGACGCGCCTGCTCCCATGCCCGCACCAATACCCGCTGCGGCAGCGCCTGCTCCCACTCCCGCCCCCGCAATGAAACCGGCGCCGGCGCCGGTCAGAATTGCCGGTCCCTTGTATGGGGAAGGTCAACGTGTGATGGTCATTGCCACTCCGAGCCGGCCCAAATCGCCCGTGCCGCTGTTTGCCGATTCGGTCGGCACCAAGACCAGCACCACCGTCCCGGCCAATACCACGCTCACGATTCTCGACGGGGAATACCAGAAAAGCGGCTGGGTCTATGCTGTGCGCACCCAGGACGGTCGGAAAGGGTGGATTCCTGAACGCAGTCTCAGGCTGAAACGTTAAGGATCGCGTTCCTCCTCGCTTCGCCGGTGACGGCCCGTTCCCCTCCGGAACGGGCCGTCTCTTTTTTTGCCCGGCCGCCCCCGCCCTTGCTATAATGCCGCTCCCGCGTAACCGGCACGCCGGTCTCAAATGATCTACGCATAAGGATAGAGCCGTACTTATGAGCGACCTACGCGCCATCATTTTTGATTTCGACGGAGTGATTGCCGACACCGAGCCGCTGCATTTCGCGGCCCTGCGACAGGTTCTGACCGGCATCGATATCGCGCTGACGGAAACCGAGTACTACACCGACTACCTCGGCTTTGACGATCGCGGGTGCTTCCTGGCCGCATTGCAGTCGCATCAGCGACAGGCCTCCCCCGCTCTCCTTGGAGAATTGATGGACCGCAAGGCCCAGGCGTATCTGTCGGCCGTCAAAGAACATCTGGCTATTTTTCCCGGCGTGCGCGAGTTGGTGCATGACGCCGCCGCCCGGTATCCGCTCGCCATCGCCTCGGGTGCGCTGCGGAACGAAATCGAATTGATTCTCGAAGAAGCCGGGCTCCGCAAAGCCTTTCTCCATATCACCAGCGCCGAGGACGTGACGCGGGGAAAACCGGCGCCCGAGCCGTTCCTTCACGCCATGGCCGCCCTGAATCGGCAACCGTCACAACCGGCATTAACTCCGGGCGATTGCCTGGTCATTGAAGACTCCCTGCCCGGCATCAGGGCCGCGCGGGCAGCCGGCATGAAAGTGCTTGCGGTCGCCAATACCCACACGGTGCAGGATCTCGACGAGGCGGATGCGATCACCCATTCATTGACGGACACCAGACTTTCTGACCTACAAACACGGCTCTGGGGTCCGGCTCAAGGCCGTTTATGAGAATATGTTCGCTGGTACCCGGAGCGACGGAAGTTGTTGCGGCGCTGGGGCTCGCTGACCAGCTGGTCGGACTGAGTCACGAATGTGATTTCCCTCCCCACCTGCCCAACATTCCCGTGATGGTCCGCGCGCGTATCGAAAGCCAGGCACTGTCCAGCGCGCAGATCGATGCGCAAGTAGGCACCATGCTCTCGTCCGGCGAGAGCTTGTATGAGCTGGACGAACCGCGACTTCTGGCCGCCAAGCCGGAGCTGCTCATCACTCAGGACCTGTGCGATGTGTGTGCGATTACACCATCACAGCTGAGGGCGGTCCTCCCCAAGATTGACCCGCCGCCACGCCTGGTGACTCTGAACCCACGACGGCTCAACGATGTCCTCCAGGACATCACCGTGCTCGGAATCGCTCTGGAGAAACAAGAAGCCGGAGCACAATTCGCAGACCGCCTGCGCGGCAGACTCGATGCCGTGAAAAAGATGGTGTCGACGACGTCCACTCGCCCCAGAGTCGCCTGCCTGGAATGGCTGTCTCCTCTCTACACCGCCGGGCATTGGGTCCCCGACATGGTGGAGGCGGCAGGCGGTGTCGATGCCTTGGCGCAAGCCGGCGCCGCGTCTCATCGGATCGACTGGGATACACTGACCGCTTCCGCTCCCGACGTGATCGTCCTCATGCCCTGCGGATTTACCATCTCGCGCACGAAGGCCGAACTTGCGACAATCACGGACCATCCCCAGTGGAAGGCGCTGCCTGCAGTTCGACGGGGAGAAGTCTATCTGGTCGATGCGCTCTCATACTTCAGCCGTCCGGGGCCAAGACTCATCGATGGCGTAGAACAGCTGGCCGCGATCTTTCACCCGGCCGCTGTGAACCATCGTCTTCCCCCGACCATTGAGCAACTCACACCCCACGACAGTCCGGCACCGATGACACGATGATGACACCGACTGAAGCCCAAACGTATTGCACAACCCTGACCAAAAAGAGCGGCAGCAATTTTTATTACTCCTTCCTCTTTCTACCGAAAGCCCGCCGCGAGGCCATGTACACCGTCTATGCCTTCTGCAAAGAGGTGGATAACGCGGTCGATGAACCCCCTCCCGGCAGCCAGCCGCAGGAGGAATTGGCGCGCTGGCGACGAGAACTGGCCGCGGCCTATGGCGGGACGCCGATGTTGCCGGTGACGATCAGCCTCGCGCGGCACGCGCGCGAGTTGTCCATTCCGCAGGCCTATTTCGAAGAATTGATCAAGGGCGTCGAGATGGATCTGACGACCACCCGGTATGCGACCTTCGAGCAACTCTCGCTCTATTGTTATCGCGTGGCATCGGTCGTGGGCTTGATCTGCCTCCACGTGTTCGGGACCACGTCGCCACGCGCGCAGGACTATGCCGTGAATCTCGGCATGGCGTTTCAACTGACCAACATTCTGCGCGACCTCGGCAACGATGCGGAGTGCGGACGTGTCTATCTGCCGCAGGAGGATTTCACGCGTTTCGGCTACCGGGAAGAAGATCTGCTGCAGCGCCGATATAAGCCGGAGTTTACCGAACTGATGATCTATGAAGTCGGACGCGCGAAGGAGTTTTATGCCAAGGCCGCGCGCGCCCTCGAATCGCTGCCGCGCGAAGAACGCCAGGCCTTGACCGTAGCTGAAATCATGCGCGGCGTGTACAGCCGGATCTTGCAACGCATCGAGCAATCCGGCTATCGCGTGCTGGGTGATCGTGTGACTCTGACCCCCAGCCACCGTCTGGCGGTGGCGGCCGGAGTCTGGCTGCGTTCCCGACTTCCCTCCTCCGCCCGATGAGCCGCTCCGTGCTCATCTTGGGCGGCGGAATCGCCGGTCTTACCGCGGCCCTCGCCCTCGCCGCCAAGGGACACTCCGTAACCGTGATCGAGCAAGGCGCCCATCTTGGAGGCCGGATGTGGCATGCGCCGCCGCCCGTTCTCCTCGAAGCGCACGGAGCCACCTGGTCATTGATCAAATCTCTCGGCCAGGACGCCGTCACTCGACCGCTCCGGCATACTCCCTTAGAATTTTTGCAATCGACCGGCGCCCGCATCCAGTTCCTCCATCTTCCCCTCCCGTCCCCGCTGAATACGCTCCTCGGGACCACCTTGTTTCAAGGTCTTTCCATGCGCGATCGCTGGCACCTGCTCTCGTTCCTCGAACGAACGTGGGAGCAGGATCCTCCCTTGCCGAACGATCTCGATTCGCGTGTGGCCGACGAATGGCTGACGAGCATCGGGCAGTCGGAGACCGCCCGCCACGGTGTCTGGAACAGCCTTGCCAGACTCTTATTAGGAGCCCCGCTGGAAGACATTTCCGCAGGCCTGTTCATGCGCACCCTGCGCCGTTGCTTTTTGACCGGGGCGCGCGCGACGAAGTTGATCGTGCCGCCTCAAGGAGTGGATTCATTTCTTCTCGTGCCACTCACGAGAGAGCTCGACCGGCTCGGCGTACGCATAAAATTGAATGCCACGGTGAGTCAGGTGCGGTTCTCCCCTAACCGCGTCACAGAAGTGGAATTCGCGGATCGTACCAGGCTCACCGCCGACTGGTATCTGTCGGCACTTCCGCCCCAACGGCTGACACCGCTTCTCCCGGAGCGGGTGGTCACCCACTACGCCTATTTCCAGCAACTCAGCCGCCTGAGCGAATCCCCGCTCGTGGTGGTTCGCCTGCATCTGGACCTGCCCGCTCGACAGACGCAGCTCATCCTCCTCGAAGGGAAAACATTCCACTGGATGATCCGTCATCCCGATGAGGAACGACACGATCAGACCTCGGTGGTCTGGGCTCTGGCCGTGGGCGAGCCGAGTCTGTTGCCACAGTCAACGGAGGAACTCGTTCGCCTCGCGATGGACGACATGGCGGCCGCATTTCCGACGGCAGAGCCGCCACGCATTCTCGACTTCGACGTCATGCGCCTCGCCTCCGCCATGTTGGCCAGTAAACCGGGCACGCATCAGTATCGACCGATCGCCACCAGCCCGTTCACCAACTTTCTCGTGACGGGAGCCTGGACGGACACGGGCTGGCCGGCTAATCTGGAGTCCGCCATTCTCAGCGGCCAACGTGGCGCCGAGGCCATCTCCGCGCAGCTGTGATAACGACTGGACTATCCGCCCCCGGGTTCCACCAGCGTTGACAAGCCTCGAGGGCGCGACTAAGATTCTTCGCTCCACGCGAGATCGTATGTCATGTCTTCACCGCACATCGCCCTGCAGGAACTCGCCGATTCGCTTCACAATTGCCAGCGCTGCCCGCTCGCGAAATTAGGCCGCCGTCAGGTCGTGTTTGGCGTCGGTAATCCGCAGGCGTCCGTCATGTTTGTGGGTGAGGCGCCGGGCTTCAACGAGGATCAGAAGGGGGAACCGTTTGTCGGCGCCGCGGGGCAATTGCTCAACGAGCTCCTGCAATCGGTGGGACTCTCCCGTGCGGATATCTACATTGCCAACGTCATCAAATGCCGCCCGCCCAATAATCGCGACCCGGAACCGCCGGAAGTCGACACCTGCAAACCGTTCCTGCTGAAACAGATTGCCCTGATTCGACCGAAGTTGGTCTGCTCACTCGGCAACTGGGCGACACAGACGCTGCTGGAACGTAAGGTGGGCATTACACGCGTACGTGGGCAGGCGTTTTACCTGAAAGACTTTGTGCTGTTTCCTTTACTCCATCCCGCTGCAGCCCTACACCAAAGCAGCATGTTGCCGCCTCTGCGAGAAGACTTTCAGAAGCTGAAGGAGTTTCTGGACCGACATAGCCAGGCTGCTCCCGCGAAGGAACAGAACAGTCCTGACACTCCGCGGACACTCGATATCGAGCGCCCGCCAGCGGCTGCACAGCAAATGGATTTGTTCGGATCTTAGCGGGGCGCCGGTTCCAGCCGCCTCGCCGAACAGGCAAGGCAGCCGGACGTCGAGGTTCGTTCAGGTTCTGGCAGGATGGCTTTCAGCAGCGGTTTCGGACGAAGTTGCGTTCTCCTCCGACTCAGGCTCTTCCTCTTCTTCCGGTGCACCAAACCAGGCCACCAGCATCTCTTCCCACCAGGCTTCATCGATTTCAGGACCCGGATCCACGCCGAGAAACGAGACATCCTCCGCCGTGATCCCCTGTCCAACCAGATGCGGCTGGAACTTCGCTCGATCGATGACCTCCTTCGTGGCATATCCACCTAAAATCCAGTCGTCTGGGTCCGCTCGCCTGGATTTGTACGCCTTCAGATTCAGTTTCAGATACAAGAACATCTGCTGCTGACGTTCGTCTCCGACGCCGCTCTGCGGCAAACTGAGTGTCTTCTCGATTTTTTTGCGCCAATGTCGATCCTCGTATCGCGACGTGATCAACTGCAGCATGATTTTTCCCAGTTCGGCATCAAGAGCCATGATGTGTTCCTTACTCTGTTCTGATGATTGCCCGCTTATCGCCCATACATTCCGGTAAACGATGCTTTTCCGATGGCGTTCTGATTGAGGTAATACCCCACCATGGCCCCGGACGCGTCCTTCTTGAGCGGCAACTGGTCTACCTTCAACGCGAAGACCGTAAAGATATACCGATGCGGCTTATCTCCCGGCGGAGGGCATGGCCCTCCGAAGCCAGGTTGTCCAAAATCGGTCATGCTTTGTACGCTGCCCTCTGGAGCGCCGGCTTTGTCCGTATTTCCCGCGCCAGCCGGCAATCCGGTGGTGCCCGGTGGAATGTTGAAGATCAGCCAATGCCACCAGCCGCTTCCAGTGGGAGCATCGGGATCGTACACCGTCACGGCAAAACTTTTCGTATCTTTCGGCGCGTGATCCCATTGCAGCGCGGGTGAAACATTCTGACCCGTGCAACCGAAGCCGTTGAACACGTGTTCACTGCCAATCGTGCTGTGATCCTTTATGGTCGGACTCGTCACGTGAAACTCTGCCGCCATGCCGATCGCAGGAATCGCTAGCAGGGCGCCAAGCATTGAGGCCATCAATCGTTGCATCACCCCTCCCCCCTTTATCGCTAGTTCCCCGCCACCATCATTTCGGCAATCTTCACCGTCGGGCTGGCGATGCGGCCGCGGAACACCAGATTCGACCCGATGGTCTCAATGGTCGAATACATCTGCTTCAGATTGCTCGCGATGGTGATCTCCTCGACCGGATAGGCTAACTCGCCGTTTTCGATCCAGAACCCGCTCGCCCCGCGGGAATAATCTCCGGTCACCATGTTGATGCCGAAGCCGATCAGATCCGTGACATATAGCCCTTGTTTCACCGAGGCCAGAATGTCTTCGGGCCTGGTCGTGCCCGGCACCATATAAAAGTTCGTCGGGCCCGCAGAAGGACTTTCGCCGATGCTGCGCGCCGCGTTTCCCGTCGAGGGCAATCCCAACTTTTTCCCGGAATACGTATCCAGCAAATAACTGGTCAACCGGCCGCGTTCAACCACGGCCTGTTTTCTTGTCGGCAATCCCTCGCCATCAAAGGGGCGCGTACCCAGGCCACCGGCCATCCGTCCATCGTCATAAATCGTCACAAAGTCCGGCGCGATCTGCTGGCCGAGTTGCCCAATGAGAAAAGAAGCGCCCTTATACAAGGCGTACCCCGACAGCGCACTGCAGAGATGACTCAGCAGGCTGCCGGCGACTTCGGGGTCGAAAATGACCGGAACCCGGCAGGTGGCCACTTTGCGCGCGCCCAATTTCCGGACAGTCCGCCTTGTAGCCTCCTGCCCGATGGCTTCCGGGCTCTCCAGTTTGGCAAAGGTTCGATTCACGCCATACCAATAATCCCGCTGCATACCGGCCGCATCCGATGCAATCGGCGAGACCGACAGAGAAAAGCTGCTGTTGGCGTACTGCCCGAGAAACCCGTGGCTGTTGGCTAAAATGATCCGGCCGGAGGAGGAGTCGCATTCGCCCCCTTCCGAGTTGGTGATGCGGGAATCTGCCGCAAACGCCGCGCGTTCAGCGCGAAGCGCCAGGGCAATCTGCTCGTCCGTCTGCAATTTCGTCGCATCGTGAATGTGCAACTCAGGGAACTCGGTGGCCAATTGCCCGCGCTCGGGAAGGCCGGACACAGGATCCTCCACCACCGCCTGCGCCAACGCGCAGGTTTCCTGGACGAACCGGTCCAGCGAATCGCGGGAAAAATCGGACGTGGAGGCGCTGGCAGACCGCTGACCGAAGAAGACCCGCAATCCCATGCGTTTCTCACGCGCTTTCGTTAATCGATCGACGGCCCCCATTCTGACCTGTACCGAGAGGGTTTCTCCGTCGGCCACCATGACATCCGCCGCCGTCGCCCCCTGTTTCGAGGCGCGGGCCAGCAGATCCTGCGCAACCGTCGTATAGTCTTGTTCGCCGATCATTCGTGTCATGATGATGCTTTCGTTCCGCCGACGGTGATTTCGTCGATGCGTATGGTGGGCAGTCCGACGCCAACCGGAACCGACTGTCCTTCCTTGCCACAGGTGCCGATCCCTTCGTCGAGCTTTAAATCGTGCCCCACCATGGAGACCTGTTTCAAAATGTCCGGGCCGCTGCCGATTAGCGTGGCGCCCTTCACGGGCCGGGTAATTTTCCCGTCCTCGATGAGGTAGGCTTCGCTGGCGGAAAATACGAATTTGCCGTTGGTAATATCCACCTGCCCGCCGCCGAACGACACGGCGTAGAGGCCCTTCTTCACCGACTTGATGATGTCTTGCGGATCGGATTCGCCGGCCAGCATGAAGGTGTTGGTCATACGCGGCAACACGACACTCTGATAACTTTCACGTCGCCCGTTGCCGGTCACTGGGATGCCCATGAGGCGGGCATTCAGTTTGTCGGTGATATAGCCGCGCAGAATGCCTTTTTCGATCAATACCGTACGGCTGGTCGGCGTGCCTTCATCATCCACATTCAACGAACCACGGCGGAACGGCAGCGTGCCGTCATCAACGATGGTGCACACATCGGACGCCACTTTCTTGCCCATGAGGTTCGAAAATGCTGAGGTTTTCTTGCGATTAAAATCCGCCTCGAGCCCATGGCCGATCGCTTCGTGCAGCAAAATCCCCGGCCAGCCGCCGCCCAGCACAACCGGCATGACGCCGGCCGGCGCATCGACGGCGTTCAGATTCAGGATGGCTTCCCGCGCCGCTTCCCGCGCAAAGTGCAGATAGCGTTGATCGTTCTGAAAATAGTCCAACCCGATCCGGCCGCCCCCGCCGAAGGTGCCGACCTGCCGGTTGCCGTTCTCTTCGGCGATGCAGGTGACCTGCAGCCTGGACAACGGTTGGATATCTCCGACCATGAGGCCGTCGGAGGTCGCGACTAACATGATTTTATACTCGGTATTGTAGGCCGCCATGACGTTTTTGATCCGGGGATCATATCGCCTGGCTTCCGCATCGATGGCATTCAGCAGCGTCACCCGGTCGCGGGTCGCCACTTCGATCGTGGCACGGTCGTGGGGATACAGATTCCGGGCCAGAGCCGGCCGATGGGTGACGGGCACCGGGGCCGTGCCTTGAACGGAATTGGCGATATAGCGGGCCGTATCGGCGGCGATGTTCAAATCCCTAGGGGTCAGTTCATCGGAATAGGCAAATCCCGTCTTTTCACCGGCCGTCGCCCGCACGCCGACACCCTGCCCGACGCTTTTGGTCGCCCGTTTGACGATCCCCTCTTCCATGGAGACCGATTCTGATTGGCAATATTCAAAATAGAGGTCGGCATAGTCGACGGTGGAGACCTTCACCCGTCCCAGCGCTTGCTCGATGTCTCGATCGGTGACTCCGAAACGCGCCAGCGCGCCGGACTCGTTGTTGGACATGGATCACTCCTCTCGTGCGGTGCGTGAGTATAACGTACTCTTTTCTGGGGGCGCAATGTAAACACTCTCGAAACACCTGCAAATACAGCGAATTTGGGAAATATTGTTTGACTTTCCCATACCCCACCGCTAGACTCGCGTTACCTGTCCAAGGATTCATGTCGTTACAAGAAAAGGTGCCCACGCCGTTCTATGAGCGATCCTCGATCCCGCGATATCGAGCCTGCACCCGATTCCGATCTGCTCTCGCAACTCGACCCCGACCTGCTGCCGAAACATCTGGCCGTCATCATGGATGGCAATGGTCGATGGGCTGAATTGCGCGGGCTCCCTCGTATTGCCGGCCACCAGGAAGGCATCAAGTCCGTCCGGGAATTGATCTCGCTGTCGCTCGACCTCGGCATCAAGGTGCTCACCATCTATGCGTTTTCCCAGGAAAACTGGAATCGACCGGCCCAGGAAATCACGGCCTTGATGGGATTGCTGGAACACTATCTTTCCACCGAACGTTCCAGCCTGGTTGAAAAGGGCGTGCGCTTCCAGACCATCGGCCGAGTCGCGTCATTGCCACCGTCAGCCCTGCGCTGGGTCCGTACCACCGAACAGGAAACGGCGCATCTGAACAAATTGATCCTGAACGTCGCCCTCAGCTACGGCGGCCGCGCAGAACTGGCCGATGCCGCGAAGGAGCTCGCGCGATCTGTGCAAGAGGGGCGGCTGTCTCTCGACCAGATCGATGAACAGGCCATGCAACAAGCCCTGTATACGCACGACCTCCCCGACCCTGATCTCTTGATCCGCACGAGCGGAGAAACCCGCATCAGCAACTTTCTGTTATGGCAACTGGCCTATACGGAACTCTACTTCACCCCGACTCTCTGGCCGGACTTCCGTCGGCGCGAAACCTTAGTCGCGTTGATTGAATACCAGCGGCGCGAACGCCGTTTCGGCCGAGTGTTCAGTAGCGTCTCCTCCTAGTCTGCCCGTGGCGAAACCGGGAGCATGCCAGTGCGAGGAGACGATGTCACCCACGGTGGACAAGGCTCGACCGCGCTCCTCCTCGGAAACCGTTCGCCGCGTGCTGGCCGCGGTTGTGTTTCTCCCGATTTTCTATATTCTGGTGCACGACCTCGGGCCGATCGCCTTCTTCGGGTTGGTGGCCCTCTCCGGGATGCTGGCAGTCGCGGAATTCTACCGGCTTCATTTGGCCCAAGCGCCTTGGCCCTGGTGGAGCTGGGCGGGAGTGGCCGCAACGGGCTTCTTGTTGAGCAGCATCCAATGGCCGACGGTCGTGACGGACCGCACCGTGTTACTCGCGACCGTCGTGATGGCGCTCTGTATCCCCTTACTCTCGGGCAAAGCCCTGCGCGATTCGCTCACGGACGGCATGGTGCTGGTGATGGGCGTCCTGTATGTCGGACTGTTGCTCGGCTACTTGCTACTTATCCGAGCAATGCCCGACGGCGCGCTGCTGATTTTCTTCGTCGTCCTGGTGACCTGGGCGGCCGATACGGGCGCCTATATCGCAGGCAAGACCATGGGACGGCACCCGCTGGCGCCGGTGGTCAGCCCCAAAAAAACCTATGAGGGGTTGGCGGGAGGAATGCTCCTGGCCTGTCTGGGAGCGGTTGCGGCGAGGGCCTGGTTCCTTCCCGGCCTTTCACTGATCGATTGCCTGGTGCTCGGCGTGATCCTCACCCTCGCCGGCCTCATCGGCGACCTGGCGGAGTCGGCCATCAAGCGCAGTACGGGATTCAAAGACTCCGGCGCGCTGATTCCCGGACACGGCGGGATGCTGGATCGCCTGGATAGCCTCTTGTTCACTGGACCGACCTTCTACTACTATGTCGTGATCGTCACGACCGTGTAACGGGTGATGGGTCGCCTGCTCTGGAGTATGCCATGAAGAACATCGTCATTCTGGGTTCGACCGGCTCAATCGGCACGAACACGCTCGATATCGTGGATCGGTTTCCGCAGGAGTTTCGCGTCATCGGCCTGACCGCCGGCTCGAACGACGAGAAACTTGAAGCGCAAATCCGCCGGTTTCGCCCGGCCTGTGTGGCCCTGGCCAACGAGGCCGCCGCGGACAAATTGCGGCAACGGTGCGCGGACCTTCAGTTAACCATTCTCTCGGGCAACGATGGGGTGGCCCAGGTGGCACAATCCCCAGAGGCCGAATTGGTGATTTCGGCCATCGTGGGAGGGGCAGGCCTGCTGCCCACGCTGGCCGCCATCCGGGCCGGCAAACAGATCGCCCTGGCCAATAAAGAACCGATGGTCATGGCCGGCGCCTTGATGCAGGCGGAAGCCCACAAACATCACGTGCGCATTTTCCCTATCGATAGTGAACACAGCGCCATCTTCCAATCCCTCGAAGGGCATCGTCGCGAGGACGTCAAACGCATTATCCTCACCGCCTCCGGGGGACCGCTCTGGGGCTTTTCCCGCGAGCAATTACAGGACGTCAGCCCCGAACGAGCCTTGCAACACCCCAACTGGAAAATGGGCTCGAAAATCACCATCGACTCGGCGACCTTGATGAACAAGGGCCTGGAGGTCATTGAGGCGCGTTGGCTCTTCGATATTCCGGAATCGCAGATCGAGGTCTTGGTGCATCGGGAGAGCATTATCCATTCTCTGGTAGAATACAAAGATCGGTCCGTGATCGCGCAATTGGGCCTTCCTGATATGCGCACCCCTATTTCCTACGCGATGCGGTATCCTGAACGGATGCCATTGGATCTGCCGTCGCTGGATTTAACCGAAATGAGCACCTTGACCTTCTTCAAGCCGGACCATGATCGTTTTCCCTGTTTACAACTGGGCTACGAGGCGTTGCGAATCGGCGGGACCATGCCGGCCACGATGAACGCCGCCAATGAAGTAGCCGTGGAAGCCTTCCTGCAGAACGGTATCCGTTTTCTCGATATTCCGGAGATTATTCGGAGTACAATGGAAGCTCACCAGCCGCGACCGATCGACGGTTTGGATGATGCTCTTGAGGCTGACCGCTGGGCTCGCGAAAAAGCCGAGTCCCTCGTGCATACCTTGACGCGGTAATACCCTGAACCCAAGGAGTGTTGTTGTGGGAACAACCTTTGCCTGGTCCCCTGACGTGGTGTCGATGTTGACTCACTGGGCCCTTCCGTTTCTGGTGGTCCTGGGCGTGCTCGTCGCCTTCCATGAAGCAGGGCATTTCCTAGCCGCGCGCTGGGTCGGGGTCAAGGTGCTGAAGTTCTCGCTCGGATTCGGGCCGAAGATCTTCGGGCGGCAAATCGGTGAAACCGAATACCTCCTCTCCATCGTGCCGCTCGGCGGGTACGTGAAGCTCTTCGGAGAGGACGAACATGAGCCACTGACGCCGGAAGATAAACGGCGGGCGTTTGTGCATCAATCGCTCTGGGGCAAGACGCTCATCGTCGCGGCCGGACCGATCTTCAACTTCATCCTCGCCTACTTGATCTATACGGCCTACATCGGGCTCGGATATACCCTGCCCGTGCCAAGCTTCAAGGACATCATTCCTGAAATCGAAGCCGTGCTGCCAGGTTCACCGGCCGATCAAGCAGGGTTGAAGCCCGGTGATCGGGTCATCCGGGTGAATGAGAAAGAAATCTCGACCAACGCGGAACTGCTGAAGTACATCGCCCAGAGCAATGGCAAGCAACTCACGTTGGACCTGACCCGCGGGCAGCAGATCAAAACAGTGCTCGTCACCCCCAATAAAACCACCATCCAGGACAACGGCAAGGCGACGACCGTTTTCCAACTCGGTATTGAAGAACGCGCGCCGGTCATCACGGCTGTGATTCCGGGATCACGCGCACAAGCCGCCGGCCTGGCTGCCGGTGACCGTGTCGTCCGCATTGATGGGCACGACATCTTCACCTGGTCGCAGATGACGGCGCTGGTGCGGGAACATCCGAATCATGCCCTGCAGTTCGACATCCAACGAGCCGGAGCCGCACAGTCGGTTTCCGTGACGCCGATGGGCGAAAAGGCCACGATCGACGGAAAACCGACCGAGGTCGGAAAAATCGGCATCTCTGCGCAGAATCAAACCATCCTGCAAACCAACGATCCGCTGAAAGCTCCGCTACTGGGCGCCCAGGCGACCTGGGGCTGGACAGAACTCACGGTGGTGGGGATTTACAAAATCATCACCGGCGATATCTCGCGCAAAAATATCGGTGGCCCGCTCACCATTGCGAAAACGGCGGGCGATGCAGCCGAACAGGGCACCTCCAGCCTCGTCTTTCTCATGGCGATGCTGAGCATCAACCTGGGGGTTCTCAACCTGCTACCCATCCCCATCCTCGACGGCGGCCATCTGTTATTTTTCTTTATTGAAGCAATTCGACGAAAACCACTTGAAGATCGGCAGCGAGAACTGGCACAACAGGTGGGGTTGGTGCTGTTGGTCGGCATTATGATTTTCGCCTTCTGGAACGACATCGAGCGATTGATTTCTCCGTAACCCCACATGCGCGTCTCCGAAACTCTTATCCCAACATTACGCGAAGACCCGGGCGAGGCTGAAACAGTCAGCCATCGCCTCATGCTGCGCGCCGGGCTGATCCGCAAGGTCGCCGCCGGCATCTATACCTATCTTCCGCTCGGGTTGCGCGTCCTCCGAAAAATCGAGCGCATCGTTCGCGAAGAAATGAATCGCGCCGGCGCGCAGGAAGTGCTCATGCCCGTCGCCTCCCCCGCCGAACTGTGGCGTGAGACCGGACGGTGGGATTTCTATGGCAAGGAACTGCTCCGGTTCAAAGACCGGCACGAACGTGATTTCTGCCTGGGCCCCACGCATGAGGAAGTCATTACCGATCTCTTCCGCCGGGAAGTCCGTTCGTATCGCCAAATGCCGCTGAACTTCTATCAGATCCAGACGAAGTTCCGTGACGAAATCCGCCCGCGTTTTGGCTTGATGCGCGGCCGCGAGTTCATCATGAAGGATGCGTACAGCTTCGATCGTGACGAAGCCGGCGCGAGGCTGAACTATCAGAAGATGTATGACGCCTATAACCGCATCTTCGCTCGCTGCGGATTGACCTTCCGTCCCGTCGAAGCAGACACCGGATTGATCGGAGGCAGTTCCTCGCACGAATTCATGGTACTGGCGGAAACCGGTGAAGAAACCATTGTCTACGCCGATGGAGGTACCTACGCCGCCAACGTCGAACGCGCCGAGGTCCTTCCACCCGACGTATCCGCATTGCCTGCATCTCGTCCGCTCACCGCCGTCTCCACTCCGAATCGACGGACGGTTGAGGAAGTCACCAGGTTCTTGAAAATTGCCCCCTCGCAGCTCGTCAAAACGCTGCTCTACACCACCGGCAAGGAAACCGTTGCCATCTTGGTTCGAGGCGATCATGACGTGAACGAAATCAAGGTCAAGCGCCTTCTGGGTGCGACTGATGTTGAGCTCGTCGCGCCCGAGTTGATTCCCAAGCTGACCGGTGCACCAGTCGGCTTTGCAGGACCAGTCGGGTTGAAACAGATCCGAATCCTTGCCGATTGGGCCGTGAAGGCGATGGCGAACTTTGTCGTCGGGGGCAACCAGGTCGATACCCATTTCGTCGATGTGAACTGGGAGCGCGATTTCACCGTCGCCCAGTTCGCGGATCTCCGCAATGCGCAAGCCGGCGATCCTTCCCCACGCAAGGACGGCGTTCTTAAGACGGCGAAGGGTATCGAAGTCGGCCATGTCTTCATGCTGGGAACGAAGTACAGTCAGGCGATGAAGGCCACCTTCCTGGATGCGCAGGGGCAGGAACAGCTGGCTGTCATGGGTTGCTATGGTATTGGCGTGAGCCGGGTGTCCGCCGCATCCGTCGAACAGAATCACGACGCCAAAGGCATCAAGTGGCCGATTCCGATCGCGCCCTTTCATGTCACCCTGCTGCCACTCAGTCAGTCTGAGCCGGTCCTCCAACTGGCCGAGTCCCTCTATCGATCGATGGAACAGGCCGGCATCGAAGTCCTGTGGGACGATCGCGACGAGCGGGCAGGCGTCAAGTTCAACGACGCCGACCTCATCGGCGCGCCCTTTCACCTGGTCATCGGAGAAAAGGGCTTGGCGCAGGGGCAAGTGGAGCTCAAGCTGCGTCACACCGGCGAGACCAAGAAAATCGCTCCAGATCAGGTGCTCTCAACAGTCACAGCACTGATCCAAGCCGCGTCCTAAACTCCTCTCCCGCCTCATTCTCGACCATCGGCGCAGCTACCGCACATCTCCGCAGACGAGTAGATCCACGCACCGGCACGGGTTTGAGAAAATGCCTTTTGCTTGCCTTGACTACGCGTTGCGATACACTGACTCACACGGAAGAAGCACCGTCCGAAACTCCTGTACGGCAACGGATTCCAGGCCGACATCGCGTTTCCGACCCTGCATGCCATTCCCCGTTCAGCCCGCGTGGAGACAAGTGAATGCAGCCCAAAGCTCCGCTGCCTAGTGGCGATGCCACTCTCAAGTCCGGGAACGCCGAACAGGTCAAGCGGATCAGCGCGCAAATTCTGGCCGCCGCCGACATCGATCAAATCCTCCTGGACTTGCGGCATGAAATCCTCGGCTGTTTTGACGCGGAAGACCTGACCCTTTTCGTGGTGGATTCTGAAAAAAAAGAAATCTTTTCCAAGATTCCCCATCTCGACACCGTTCAGGAAGTGCGCACGCCGATCACCGAGCAAAGTCTGGGCGGGTTTTGCGCCAAATACCTGCGCCCCGTCAATGTCGGAGATGCGTATAGCCTGGTCGAACTGAGCGCGATTCACCCGGCGCTCACGCACGACGCCACGTACGACAAAAGTACCGGCTTCAAAACCAAGCAAGTGCTCGCCTATCCCGTCGTCGCCGAAAACAAATATCTGATGGGGGTGATTCAACTCCTCAACAAAAAGAGCGGCGGGCGGTTTACGCGCAAAGACGAAGAGTGCGTCGCCGAGATCGCCAAAGCGCTGGGAACCGCGTTCTACACGCTTCGCAAGACGTCGAAAAAACCGCCGTCCAAATATGACTACCTGCTGAACAATGGAAAAATTTCCCAGCACGATCTCGATGTGGCGCTCGCTGAGGCCAAAAAAGGCACGACGGATATCGAATCGCTGCTCATCGAGAAATACAAGATTCCCAAAGCCGAGATCGGCAAATCGCTCGCCAACTTCCACAAGTGCCCGTATATCGAATACAACGAACGCACGATCGTCGACATCGAATTGCTCAAGAACCTCAACGTCGACTACCTGAAGAAGAATCATTGGATGCCGCTCAAACGGGATCGCGCGGCTATTGAGATTCTGACGGACGATCCCGGCGACCTCGACCGCGTTCAGGACATCAAGCGCACCTTCCCCGGGCTCAATATTCGGTTTGCCGTCAGTCTTCGCCGCGACATCTCGCTTTTCCTGGCCAGCACGACCGGAACCCCCGAGGTCAGCAACAAAATGAACGAGAATGTGTCCGACATTCTCGGCGAATTGGTCAACGAATCCCAGCTTGAAGCCCAGGAAGAAGCGTCCGCCGCGGGGCTCGACGAAAACGACAATGCCATCGTGCGTCTGGCGAACCAAATCATCGCCGACGCGTTCCGGCAAGGCACGTCCGACATTCACATCGAGCCCTACGGTGAAAAACGCGACACCCTCGTCCGGTTCCGGGTCGACGGCGACTGCTTCGAGTACATGAAAATTCCGCCGAGTTATCGCCGCGCCATCGTGTCGCGCCTGAAGATCATGGCCAGCCTCGATATCGCAGAGCGACGCAAACCGCAGGACGGAAAGATCAAATTCAAAATCGGCGAGAACAAGGAAATCGAGCTGCGCGTCGCCACCATCCCGACGGCCGGCTATAACGAAGACGTCGTCATGCGTATCCTGGCCGCCAGTGAACCGCTGCCGGTCGACAAGATGGGGTTTTCGGACCGTAATCTGCGGGAAATCAAAAGCATCGCAGAAAAGCCGTACGGCATCATTCTCTGCGTAGGCCCCACCGGCTCGGGAAAAACGACCACCCTGCACTCGGTGCTCGGCTACATCAACACCCCGGACATCAAGATCTGGACGGCAGAAGACCCGGTCGAAATCACGCAGTACGGCCTTCGCCAGGTTCAGGTGCACGCCAAGATCGGATTCACCTTCGCGGCGGCCATGCGCGCCTTCCTCCGCGCCGATCCCGATGTCATCATGGTCGGAGAAATGCGGGACAAAGAAACGGCGGACACTGGCATCGAGGCCTCTTTGACCGGCCACTTGGTGCTCAGCACGCTGCACACCAATAGCGCGGTGGAGACCATCACGCGACTGCTCGACATGGGCTGCGATTCATTCAGTTTCGCCGACGCCATGTTGGGAGTGCTGGCCCAACGGTTGGCCCGGCGCATCTGCAAGGACTGCAAGGAGGCCTATCAGCCGTCGAAGGAGGAATACGAAGAATTGCGTCAGGGGTATGGCCCTGAATATTGGGACGCCCTCAAGGTGCCGTTCGACGCCAACTTCCGTCTGTATCGAGGTAAAGGCTGCGACACCTGTAACCGCACCGGTCTCAAAGGCCGCGTGGCGTTGCACGAGTTGCTCCTGGGCACCGACAAAATGAAGAAGTTGATTCAGAACAAAGCAAAGACCGATGAGATGTTGAAGGCCGGGATGGAAGACGGCATGACGACCCTCGTCCAGGACGGCATCCAGAAAGTCCTGCAGGGACACACGACGTATAAGGAAGTGAAGGCCGTCGCCATCAAGTAGGCGACCGCCGGCACAGCTCTGAACCGGCTACCGCATGGAAGGCAGCGAGGCGAGCCGGTTCAACTCCATCTCCAGCCGCGCAATCTCTCCGGGTCGTTCCATCTTCCTCGCGCACGCCACGGCTTGATTCAACGCCGACCGTGCCTGCGCAAACGCGCCTTGCGCCAGATAACTTCGATACGCCCGTTCCGAATAGGTCAGCCCTCGATCGGGATACCCCCGGCGCTCCGCAATCCGGCCCAGCCGCTGTAAATCCGCGGCAATCTCCATCCGCTGTTCCGCCGTTTTGTCCAACTCCAGGGCTCGCTCATATTCCCGTTCAGCCGCCTCATAGTCACGTCGTGCTTCGGCCAGCATGCCGAGGTTGACATGGTTGCTGGCTTCGGATTCCAAGTTCCCCAGAGCTTGATTCAACGCCAGGGCCTGACGGAACAACTGCGCGGCCTGCTCTCCCTCGCCCCGAGCCTGCCGTACCAGCCCAAGGTTGTTCCGCAGCGTCGCTTCAGCTGAGCGATCGCCTCTCTGCTGAGCCAGGTCCAACGCCTCCTCATATCGCCGTTCAGCCTCCTGCAGGCTCCCCGCGTGATGCTCAGCAGTCGCCAGGGCCGTCAGACTCTCAAGCATAAGATCCGGCGCCCCCAGTTGTCGGGCCAGCAGAACGGCTCGTTCATGCGAACTGACCGCCTGGGGCGCATCTCCGCGCCTGAGGGCGACACGTCCGACATCATTGAGCGCGGCGATAAGCCCCTTCGTATCATCGAGGCTTTCCGCCATCCGACGCGCCGCGTCATATGCTTCGGCAGCGCGCGCCACATCGCCTCGCGTCAGCGAACGGTCGCCCTGACGTCGCAACGATTCACCCTGCTCGGCCAAGGGTTTCGGTGGCGGCGGCGGAGGGGAGGCTGGTGGCGGAGGGCTCGCGCATGCCGACAGCAAACACAAGGCCATGGCGCAGCAGGCCGCTCCTGAACCTGGAGTGGTCGCGCTCATCGACGCAGCTGATCTCCTCTCAAACTCTGGGTGCCTTCCCGGGAGGCCGGCGGTGGCTCCTTCGGCGCCGGCCCGGCATTCTGCACGAACCGGTTGAAGGGAAACGTCTGCTTGGCTCCGCGCACCAGAATCGACACATCGGCCAGCGTGGTCTCGGCGGTGTGAATGACAGGCCCCAGTTCTTGACTCACTTCGCTCACCGCATCGGAGAGTCGCTTAACGCTGGTGAGCGTGGATTGCGCGCTGTCGAGAATGGCCGGCAACCGGCCGGTGGTTTGCTGCACATCGGCCGTCACGCGATCGACCATGCTTAGCGTACGCGTGATGGAGCCGGTCATGGCGGGCAGCGCCGTGGCCGTCTGCTCCACCGACGCTATCGTCCGCTGCACCGAGGCGACGACCGCGGGAAGCTCCTGTGTCGCCAGCGCAACCTGCTCGAGCGCTTTCCCGCCAGCCTTCAGGCCGCCCTGCATATCCTGCGTGATAGTTTCCACGCGCAGCAGCGTTTGCTTCACGGCCATCAGCACCGGCTCGACCTCATTGAGCAGATCGCCGATGTCCCTCGGTTCAACGGCACGGATGGTGGCGCCTTCCGTCAACACCGGACTGCTGGCCGTGCCCATGCCGATATCGACCTGTGTCTGGCCGACCACCACCCCGCTTTTGGTGATGTGCAGTTCGGAATTATCTTTCACCATATCCTGGTACCGTGACAACAACTGAAGGGTCAGATCGACCGTCCCGCGATCGTTGAGGTCTACCTGCTTGACCCGCCCAATGCGAATCCCCGACACTACGACGGGCGCCCCCGGCTCGAGGCCGTAAGATTTGCTCAGGCTGGACTTAATCTGATATTTGGATTCGAACAGATGTTCCGACCTCGACATCCAAAAGCCCGCGACGGCCAGAATCAGCGCGGGAATCAGCACGAACGTGCCCACGATCTGCGCCAGCCGCCCGTTGGACAGACGATGAGAATAGTGCATGATCGATCACCTCTCCATCAGACAATCACGACAAGCGCCCGCCGGCTACTCCACATACCGCCTCAGTGCCGGGGAGACCATGTCGCGCACCGCATCACGGGTTCCGTCCGCATCCACATGTCCTTCGCGAAGGACCACCACTCGATCGGCAGCTTTGACCAACGGCGACCAGGCGCGCAACGCGGCGAGGATCGTCAGCGGACGCCGGGCCCGCCGCTCATCGAGATACGTCTTGAGTCCCAGCACCATATCGGCGTCCAGGCCGGCGACGGGATCATCGAGGAGGAGGACGTCAGGCTCTAAGATCAGCGCCCGTGCAATGGCTCCGCGCCGGGCCTCCCCCTGGTTGAGCTCAGCAGGAAACCGGTCGCGGAGCGAGGCCAGGCCTAATTGCTCCATGTGTCCCATCACCGCTTGCTCGCGCTGGCGATCCGGCATGGCTCCGCGATGATAGCGGAGCGGCAACAGCACATTGTTAAACAGCGTCATATTGCTCAACAACCCCGGTTGTTGGAGCACCACGCCGACCTTCAGCCGTACGGACCTCGGATCATCGTCCGGCACTTCCTTCCAATCCTGCCCCAACACGAAGACCCGGCCCGCTTCCGGGACGACGAGGCCGGCGGCGAGCTCCACCAGCAAACTCTTCCCGGCGCGACTCGGACCGATACAGACGACACAGGCTCCCGGCGTAATCCTGAGATCCATCTCCAAATGTCGATCCCCGCCCAGCATCGGCGCCCGGACCTTCTCGAAGATGATGGCCGCTTCGCTCATAAATACAACGGCACCGTCACGACGACATCGATCAACAGGCAGAGCACGAAGGAATTGATCATCGCGCGGGTCGTTTGTTGCGGCACCTCCGTATAGGACGATCGAACGGCCAGGCCATGATAACAACAGACCGCTGCGACTGCCGAACCGAACCCCAGGCCTTTGATCGCCGTCATGAAGACATCCGTCGTGGACAGGGCCCTGATCACACTCTCCGCGAACGCATCGAGCGGAATGGTCAATTGCGCATCGGCCACGAGGTAGCCGCCGAATACCGCCACCACATCGAAATAGAGCGTCAGGCATACCATCGATAACACCATGCCGACCATGCGCGGCATAATGACAAACCGGCTGATGGGAATGCCCATGAGCCGCAGCGCGACGACTTCGCGCGTCACCGACATGTTGCCGAGCTCAGTCGCAATAGCCGACCCGGAACGCCCGACGACAATAAACGCCGTGACCAGGGGGCCGAGCTCGCGAATCACCGTAACCACGATAATACTTCCCACCAGTCCTCCGGCCCCGAGCCGGGGAAGCTGCGTACCGGCCTGGGTCACAATGATGATGCCCAGCAACAGGGCGATGACCGTGGTGACCGGCAGCGCATCGACGCCCGTGAACAGAATTTGTCTGACCAACACCCGAAAGGTTTCCCCGCGCCCCTGCCGCGGAGGAATGATGAGATCGAGCACGGCTTGCGCACACAGCGTGGCCAGCGCCGCCAGATAGGCATATCCCGCGATGGTCTTGCGTCCGACCCACTCGATCATCCGTTCTGATCGCTTCCCTTCCAGAGAGCATGTCGGGCGCTTGAAGCCGCGAACGACGGCGAAAGTGTAGGGGACCATTGATCGTAAAGCAACGGGTCTGGGCGGGGGTCGGCGGTGGCCGGATCGTAGAGCACGGCAGACTCGACGGGCGGGTCACTCACGAACGACCGGCAACGAACGGCTTGGATCGCGGCTTAGGCCACGGGTCTGTGCTTGATCACGAATTGTTGGATGCGCTGCAGTTGCGGCGGCCGCATCACCAGGAACTCGACCCCGAACTCCCCGCCCCGCGCCCACCGGACAACGGCCTCCTCCACGCGAACAGGCCATTGATGTCCATCGGACAAAAACAGGGAGACTTTTATGCAGAGGCCCGGCGGCATCACCTGCTCGGATTTTGCCATACATCCGGTAGAAGAGAGGTCCAGCACCTCGGCCTCCCCCTCGATCTCATCTTCGCCGACGAATTCAAGACGACAATCCGCCGCAACACGGCGGGACTTACGTAAGGTTCTGGTATCTTCCACCGGCTCTCCTCTTCGTCACCTGTCCCACGTCCGCCTCGATGACAACCATCCCCACCTCCTACTGGACCACCGCGGCAGAGGCGAGAAATTGGCGTAATCGATCCTGTTCGGCCGTACCCATCGAGACGAACTCCACCCCGAAAGATAGATCCTTGCCCCACCGCACCAGCGCCAGATCAACCGTCGTGGGAGAGGTCTCTCCCGGGATAAGAATAATCAGGGACATGGCATCCCCCACCTTCACCCCGGCGTCACTGCCGATCTTGCATCCGCCTGGCGACAGATTGAGAACCATCCCCTCCCCCTCCGTATCGCCATTAAAACTGAGGGTGGGAGCGAAAGGGGCAAATGACAGCAGACAGGTCCGGGATACCGTACAGCGACGGTGCTGCCGGAGCTCAACTCGAACGGGAGAAGCCTGATTGTCTTGATCCATGGCGGAGGATGAGGCGGTCGTGTTCTGAAATCAGCCAACGCCAGTATACCGCAGGGAGCGGGAGACGCCGAATACTTCTGATGATTTCGCGGGCCATGGCGCGTGAGGAGCGAGGGGGCAGAACAGCGTTCCGGGAAGAGCAGCCTACCGCCGATAAATCGGCGGTTCACCGGGAGGACGGCTTTTGAAGCGGCGATGCTGCCAGAAGTATTGTTCGGGCACGCGGCGGACCGCGCCTTCGATCAACTGGTTGATGCGAGTGGCATCGGCCATCATTTCACCCGACGGAAAATGCTCGAGGGCTTCCCCCACCTCGATGTCATAGCCGGAGCCATCGGCCCGGCGATAGTAAAAGCAGGGAACGACCGCGGCACCGCTGACTTTGGCCAGGCGAGACGTCGCGGTGAGCGACGACGCCGGCACGCCGAAAAATGGAGCGAACACGCTGCGCTTCGAGCCGGCATCGATGTCAGGCGCGTACCAGACCACCTGGTTCCTGGCCAATGCGCGGAGGATGCCCCGCATATCCCGATGTTGAATCAGTTCCGAATAGTACCGGCTCCGGCACCGGTTCGCGACCCTATCGGCCACGACATCATTCTGTGGTCGATAGACGATGGCGACCGGCTGCTCCAGCGCCATGAACCGGCCGGCCAGTTCCGCCGCATGCAAATGCGCTCCGCAGAGCAGCACGCCGCGCCCCAGACGGAGCGCGTCGCGGATATGCGCTAAGCCCTTGATCGTGCACTCGCAATGTTCCCGGGGATCCTTCGCCCACCAGGCCATCGCGATCTCCAGCACGCCCATCCCCATCGATTCGAACGAGTGCAGCGCAACCTTATTGCGCTCCTCGATCGACTGCTCGGGGAAACAGAGAGCCAGATTGATCCGGACGATGTCGCGGCGCTTTGTGAGAAGGCCGTGGAGAATGCGCCCGCACTGACGCCCAAATGCGAGCTGGGCACGATAGGGAAGCCACGAGAGCAATCGAAACAGCGCGATGCCGACCCAGGTGGGCCAATACATCGGATGATAGGCACTGCGTGGACGGCGCCGCGTATGTTTTGCCTGTGAGTTGGACATGGCTAAACGGGTCAGCCATTGTAGGGAAACGGAACGAGGAGCGCAATCTCGAAGGACAGGGACGCCGCGCGAGCGTACACCCCGTCTGTGTGGAAGTGGGCGCGGATTGGAAGGAGCCCTTCTCTCGAAAGCGGTCTACCCGTCGGGCACAAACGCGAACCGCCCCGGCTCGTTAGGCCGCCGGCTTTGTGGCCATGGTGATGAACTTTCGCAAGCGCATTTCAGCGACCGGTGACAGGTCGACAAATTCTAAACCATAGACCTGCTCCCGCTCCCACCGCACCGTGGCTTTCTCCACGGTCATCGGCGAGACCTGATTGGGCAGGGACAGACTCACCGATACTCGATCACCGCGCTGGATTCCCGCTTCGCTCATCACCTTCGCCCCTCGCATCGACACATCGAAGACGACACCGATCCCCTCGCCTCCGCGACCGAGCCATTTGGCCAGACCCAATCGAGATAACGAACAGGCGAACGGCGCCGGCACACGCAACCGCGGGTGCTGACGTAAGTCGACGGCAAACTGTTCCTGCCCCGTAGTCCCACTCATACGTACCCT
Source organism: Nitrospira sp. (assembly GCA_009594865.1). Taxonomy (GTDB): domain Bacteria; phylum Nitrospirota; class Nitrospiria; order Nitrospirales; family Nitrospiraceae; genus Nitrospira_A. Next base: position 35,824 of record VOPT01000041.1, read on the forward strand.
CCCGTATGCCTTAGGGCCACTGTATCGCAGTCGCCGCACTTCGAAAATAAAATATCGAAATCACACGATTGCAAGAGCAAGGACTGGAGTGACCGATGGGAAGGGTCGACCGGGCGGGTCAGATCGCTGCCCGGTCGTCAATCGATGCAGGGATTACCGCCGATGCTTGCCTCGTTGTTGCATCATGTCGGCGCAGGCGGGGGACAACTCCTGCGTATGCTCTCTCAAGCAATGCATGATCCGCCCCTCTCCGGCTTTTACCCCCGCACACAATTTCTTCACATCGTCGGCGCAGGCCTTCCTTCCTGGACGACCTCCACGGCCTTGCCCTTCCGGTCCCTTCCCGGTGCTGCCGGGTGCATCGGAAGAAGCTGCCGGCTGTTCCTGACCCGATGCAGGAGATGGATCGGATGCGGCTTTCGCCGGGTCAGACAGCCCCGACAGACCGATCACGACACAGATCCAGAGCACCATCCATATCGCCTTTCGTAGATACCTTCGGGCAGTCGGCATAGTCTCCTCCTCCTTCGTTGTTGATGCCACGATCCGTATCCGGATTATGGCGCAGAAATGGAATGTTCTCAGCCCCGCTCGATTCAACGCGGTCAGCGGCGGACGGTTGACAAAAGGCCAGCAACCGGTCGGCTCTGCACAACCTCGTTCACACGCGAGACACGAGCGCATAGCCCCTTGCGAAATGTCTTCCGCTTGACTATTGTAGCGACATGCAACACGTTTCCCCGCCCCCGGTTCCGGCGCACATCGTCCACCGCGTGCATCATAAGTTCTGGACCTATCTTCTCTTCTGGTCGATCGTCGCAGGCTCGGTGATCTGCGTCCCGGGTTATGGACTCCTCTATGGATATTCCTGGCTGGATTGGACGATGTTTGCCGTCCTATATGTCCTGACCGGCCTGGGCATCACCGTCGGATACCACCGGCTCTTGACGCATCGCAGTTTCGAATGTCCCGATTGGGTGAAAGGTTGCCTGCTGATCGCCGGTGGCTGGGCCCTGCAGAACTCCGGCGCGAAATGGACGGCGGATCATTTGCGCCATCATGCGCATTGTGATGATCCTGCTGATCCGTACAATGCCAAGCGGGGATTTTGGTATAGCCATTGCGGCTGGCTCCTCAATCCCGTCCCCTGTAATGATGAACGATTCGGCTCCCGCGTGATGCAAGACCCCGTGGCCATGTGGCAACACCGCAACTATGCAGCCATCGTCGTGGTCGGCCTTGCCCTCCCCTTTGTCATTGGTTTCCTCCATAACGGATGGCAGGGTGGAATCGGAGGGTTCATGCTGGCCGGCGTCGGCCGCACGTTTGCGGTCCTGAATTCGACCTTCTGTATCAATTCGGTCTGCCACATCTGGGGCGAGCAGCCCTACGGCACGTCCGATTCGAGCCGCAATTCCTGGTTCGTCTCCCTGCTGACCTTCGGCGAGGGGTATCACAATTACCACCATACCTACCCGAGCGATTACCGTAATGGACCTCTTTGGTACAATTTCGATCCATCGAAGTGGCTGATCTATACCTTGTCGAAGTTAGGGCTGGCCTCCTCGCTCCGGACCGCCTCATCCGGTAATTGAACGGTCCATGGCGACGTGTCACACCTCTATGCCGCCTCAAAACTATTTTTTCGGCAGACCTTAAACTGGTAGTAATCGCCTCACCCATCTGTTACGATGCAGAGTGATCTTATGACGGGCCGCATAAGCATCACGGTTTTTTGATGGCCCATCACCGATATTGTTTGTTACCGAGAAGTTGATCGGAAGTCAGACCCAAGTCGCCCCTACCACCGCGCCTTCGGCCCGCTCATTCCCCTCATATGCCTGTTCTCGTGTCGCCGACAATGTCACATTTCAAAAGGAGACCCCTATGGGTAACAAATTGTATGTCGGCGGACTGCCGTATGCTGCCACTGAATCGCAACTGAGCAACTTGTTTTCCGCTCATGGCACCGTTGAATCGGCGCGCGTGATCACGGACAAGTTCACCGGACAATCACGCGGCTTCGGCTTCGTGGAAATGTCCACGGCGGAAGAAGCCAAGGCAGCCATCACAGCATTGAACGGCTCGGACATGGACGGCCGGCAACTCACCGTCAATGAAGCCAAGCCCCAAGAAGCTCGCTCCGGTGGCGGCGGGGGTGGACGGTTCGGCGGCGGCGACAACCGCGGCGGACGCAACCGCTTCTAATTCATGACGAGATCCGTCTCGTCTCCGAAGGGGCGCTTCATCCGAAGCGCCCCTTTTCTTTTTCCCCGACCCGTCACTGTTCCTGAGGCCGGCTGCGCAAAGATTTGAGCTGACCTCGTTTCGATTTATCCTCCAACCGTCTTTTCTTGGACCCTTTGGTCGGCGTGGTGGGGCGACGCGGTATCCGCGGAGTTGCCGCCTGTCGAATCAAGTCCGCAAGCCGTTCCAAGGCCAGTGCACGGTTCCGCTCTTGGCTCCGCGAGTCCTGCGCCTTGATGATGATCACCCCTTCACGCGAGATACGATGATCACGCACCTCTAAGAGACGGTGTTTGTAAAAGGGGGGAAGGGAGGACGCACGGATATCGAACCGGAGGTGAATCGCGGACGAGACCTTGTTGACGTGTTGCCCGCCGGCGCCTTGCGCCCGCATCGCCGTCAATTCAATCTCCTCATCCGGAATCGAGACATGTGTTGAAATGGTCACCATCGCGTTCTGTCCACCTGGAGGATGGTCCGAACCTACCTGGACGCCGGCCCGGAGTCAATCGAACGCAGGCCTGGAGAGGAAACCGCCTCCCCCTCGTGCATCTGCCTGTCTGAACAGGTTAAACTAGTAAGGTATTTCCCTCCCATCACCTGACATGATTGCGTTCTCGACAACAACCGTGCAGCCCCCAGCATTCAATACCAACGGCCGGTGGACGGAACGCCTATTGCCGACCCTTCTCGTGCTGTGTTTTTTCATCGCCACCGCCTTGGGGTTGTATGCGCTGTCTTTCCTGCGCGCCATGCTGGTCGAGGAACGAGGAAACGAACTTGCCATGAACGCCGCGGCCGTCGCAGACACTGTCGATCGCGTCTTATTCGAGCGCTATGGCGATATCCAGTTGTTTGCCAACGACGGGGTGATCCGGGAAGGCACATCGGAAGAAAGAACCGCCCGGCTCCAGCATTACCACCGGCTCTACTGGTATTACAGCTGGCTGGGCATCACCGATGCCGACGGAACGGTGATCGCGGCTACCGACACCCACCCCACGCCAACCGCCGCACCGATCAATCGTGCGGCCTTCGAGGCCGTTCGGCAGTCAGGAAACATCCACTTGGAACCGGTGTCCCCTTCGGCCGGGGAAAAATCGGTCGGATACATGGCACCGATCTACGGGGCGCGAGGAGCGTTTCGTGGGGTGGTAGCCAGCCGGGTTCCGATCGAAAATCTTCGCTCGATCTTCGAACAGGAAGGCAGACTGCGGTACGGCCAAGCCCCCTATGACTGGTTGCTGCTCACCCGGGACGGAGCCATCATCAGCGAAAAACAGGTCCCAGCGGACAGTGCGAAGGGACCAGCGGTCCTGGAGATTCCCTCGAGATCCCGAGCGGCCTCGGACCGGAACCAGTCGGGATTTCTCGAAGAGGTCCACCACCGCCGCGGGCACTCGGTTGTCACCGGGTATGCCTCGACCAGAGGCTATCGGGAATTTCCAGGCTTTGACTGGATTGTGTTGTTCCGTCAAGGCCATGACCAAATCTATGCGCCTGTCGATCGCCTGCTCTGGACGGTCGGCGGCATCGGCCTCCTCGTCATCCTGCCCTTGACGGGATTCGGCATCCTGGTTTCGTGGAAATTGGGGCGTGAACGATCCGAACTCATTAAAACGCGGCAGGACCTTGAGAAATCCGTGGCCGAGCTGGGACGCTCCAATGCCGATCTCCAGCAATTCGCCTATGTGGCCTCGCACGATCTCCAGGAGCCGCTACGCATGGTGAGCAGTTACACCCAACTCCTCGCCAAGCGTTATCGAGGGAAACTGGACGCCGATGCGGATGAATTCATCGCCTATGCCGTCGATGGCGCCACTCGCATGCAACGGCTGATTCAGGACCTGCTCGCCTATTCCCGGGTCAGCACGGGAAGCCAGCCGTTTGAGCCCACGCCCATGGGAGCCGTGCTCTCCTATGCGATGGACAATCTTCTGAGCGCCATCAAGGAAAACCAGGCCGTCATCACCCACGACCGGTTGCCGACGGTCAGGGGCGATGCCAAACAGTTGGCGCAGGTCTTTCAGAATCTTCTGAGCAATGCCCTCAAGTTTCACGGCGACCAGCCGCCACGCATCCACGTATCGGCTCAACGGAAAGAGGAGGAATGGCTTTTTTCGGTTCGCGATGAGGGGATCGGTATTGACCCGCAATTTGCCGGACGGATTTTTGTCATTTTCCAACGGCTCCATACGAGGGCGGAATACCCCGGAACCGGCATTGGCCTGGCGATCTGCAAGAAGATTGTCGAACGTCACGGGGGTCGCATGTGGGTGGAGTCTGAAACGGGGAAAGGGGCGACCTTCTGGTTCAGCATTCTCGACCCGTCGCCGAAGACCTCCAACACTCGTTCGGAAGGTGAGACAACAAGAGTCGAATGATTCACGTTCACAAGCCAAAGGAGCCATCACGATGGTCGTCCCCGAACTGGTGAAGCCGATTGAAATTCTCCTGGTGGAAGACAATCCCGGAGACGTTCGTTTGACCATCGAGGCCTTGAAGGAGGCCAAGGTGATCAATCATCTGACGGTCGTGAAGGACGGAGTCGAGGCCTTGACCTTCCTCCGGCGGCAGGGCTCCTATACCGCGGCGCCGCGTCCGCACCTCATCGTCCTGGATCTGAACCTGCCCAGAAAAGACGGCCGCGAAGTGCTCGCCGATATCAAGGCCGACGACAATTTGAAGCGCATCCCGGTGGTGGTGCTCACGACCTCGCAAGACGAACAGGATGTGCTGAAAAGTTATAATCTCCATGCCAACTGCTACATCACGAAGCCGGTCGACCTGGACCAGTTCGTGCGGGTGGTGCGTTCGATCGAAGACTTCTGGCTGGGGATCGTGGTGTTGCCGATCTCCCATCAGCATGGAGCCGCATGACGAGCCGGCCGATCCATGTCCTGTTGATTGAAGATAACCCGGGAGACATTCGCCTGGTGCGTGAGCTCTTCGCGCAAACCAGTGGCGGACAGTTCACCCTTACGCACGTGGGCCGTCTCGATGCGGGGATCCGATCTCTGAGCGAATCCCTGATCGATGTGATTCTGCTAGATCTCTCCTTGCCCGACAGCCAGGGCATTGAAACCCTGATCAGGATGCATGCCGCAGCGCATGGGATTCCAATTGTGTTGATGACCGGCCTGGAAGATGAAGAATTAGGGCTTCACCTCATTCAGGCGGGAGCACAAGATTACCTGATCAAGGGACAGACATCGGCCCCACTTCTCGCGCGCGCGTTGCGGTATGCCGTCGGCCGCAAGCGCCTTGAAGAAGAACTGCGCGAACAGACGCGGTTCCTCCAATCGGTCCTGAACAGCATGGCCGACGGAGTGGTAATGGCCGATCACACCGGCACCTTTCGAGTCTGGAATCCCGCTGCCGAACACATCCTGGGAAGTGGCCCGGCCACACGGACCGTCGGCCAATGGTCCAATGACTTCACCATCTTTCTTCCTGACAAGGTGACACCCTGCCCGGCTCAGGACATTCCGCTTGCCCGGGCCATTCGTGGAGAATCCGTCACCGGTGCGACACTGTTCCTCAAGCGTCGGAATCAGCGCGACGACCAATGGCTCGATGTGTCCGCCCGGCCTTTACGGGACGAGATGGGACTGATCAAAGGCGGAGTGGTGGTCTTTCGCGATATCTCCGAAACCAGACGCACCGATGAAGCGCTCCGGGACAGCGAGAACCGCTTTCGGGCAATCATGGATCACAGTCCTGCCCTGATCTTCATCAAAGATCTGGAGGGCCGATACCTCCAAGCCAACCGGCAATTTGAAACGGTTTCCCATGTGGCGCAGAAAGATCTGGTCGGCAAAACGGACGAGGACATCTTTGCGCCAGTCCAGGCTGAGGCATTTCGCGCGAATGACCGGAAGGTGCTGGACGCCGACGCGCCGATGCGTTTCGAAGAAACGGCGTTGCACGACGATGGCCTCCACACCAGTATTGTGGTCAAGTTTCCTTTGCGGAACGCTGAAGGCCGCTGCTACGCGCTCTGCGGCATCGCCACCGACATCACCGATAAACAACGGGCGGAAGAAGTCCGCCAACAACTCGCCAAAGACCGTCTCCTCCTGCTGGAATCCACGGGGGAGGGCATTTATGGCCTGGATCGACAGGGCCGTTGCACGTTTATCAATTCGGCCGCATCGCGCATGCTAGGGTACTCTCCCGATGAACTGCTGTGCCAGGACATGCATGAACGTATTCATCACTCTCTGCGCGACGGCGCCACCTATCCCCGGAGGCGCTGCCATATCCACGAAACACTGGCGGATGGAACAGGCCGCAAGATCGATGATGAAGTGTACTGGCGCAAGGACGGGACATCATTCCCGGTGGAGTACTCCTCCTTCCCGGTGATCGAACAGGGGCAGGTCACCGGCGCCGTGGTAGTCTTTCTTGACATTACCGATCGCAAACTGGCTGAGCAGCAACTGACCGCCTCGCATGATCAGCTGAGAAATCTGAGCGCCCGCCTGGAATCCGTGCGGGAGGAGGAACGGATTCTGATCGCCCGCGAGATCCATGACGAACTCGGCCAGTCGTTAACCGGCGTGAAGCTTGAACTCTCCCTGTTGCGCGATCAGCTCCCCGACGTGACGCCGACTGTGCACACGCGCCTCGAATCTATTTCCGAACTCATCGACGCCACGATCCAGTCCGTGCGCAGAATCGCCACGGAACTGCGCCCCATTGTCCTCGATCAACTCGGCCTGATCCCGGCCATTGAATGGCAGACGCACGAATTTCAGTCACGCACCGGCATACAATGCCGGCTCGACGTCTACTTGCGGTCTGCGTCCCTGTCGCAGACCGCATCGACCGCCATGTTCAGAATTTTTCAGGAAATCCTGACCAATGTGGTGCGCCATGCGAAAGCCTCCCTCGTCGAAATCACCCTTCAGGAGCAGGCAGGCGGGCTGGTCCTTGAAGTGCGCGACAACGGGCGAGGCATCACGGACACCGAGCTGGCCGATCCCCAATCCCTGGGCTTGGTGGGTATGCGCGAACGCGCCCTGCTGCTCGGCGGCAACATCACATTCTCTGGACATAGCGAATCGGGCACCACGGTACGAGTGAGGATTCCGCTTGAACAACCATCCTACGAGTGAGTCCGAAGCAGGCTTGGGCCATACTGACCGGTCCCCCTTTGGACCAGACGCAACAGATGGAGCACATCGTGACAAAAATTCTTGTCGTGGATGATCACGCGGTGGTTCGACAAGGCGTCAAACAAATCCTCAACGAGCAGTTTCAAGGCGCCGTCATCGGCGAAGCTCGCAACGCGGAGGAGATGATCGACCGGATCAGGAAATTCACTTGGGACATCGTGGTGCTCGACGTCGGCATGCCGGGGAAAAGCGGCCTCGATGCGCTCAAGGACCTCAAGCAAGTCTGTCCGAAACTTCCCGTGCTGGTGCTCAGCGCCTACCCCGAAGATCAATTGGCCCGACGCATGCTCAAAGCGGGAGCCTCCGGGTATCTGACCAAAGACAGTGCTCCGAACGAATTAGTCCAAGCGCTCAAAAAGATCCTGGGAGGCGGAAAATTTGTGAGCGCCTCCATGGCGGAATTACTCGTCGCCAACCTGAATGAGGAAGCGGGCAGACCGTTGCACGAGATGCTCTCCGACCGCGAGTACCAAGTCATGTGTTTGATTGCGGTCGGTAAAAGCCTCAAGGAGATCGCGGATGACCTGTGCGTGGGGATCAGCACCGTCAATACCTACCGCGCGCGGATCCTCGAAAAAATGCAGTTCAAGAACAATACCGAATTGACGCATTACGCCCTCGAGAATCGTCTGGTCAACCGTCTTGTGTCCTGACCGCCCTCAGACTCTATTCATGCCCCTCTGTCGGAATTCGTAGCATAAACGGCGACAGCGCCTCCTGCCAGAACGGCGACACGCATTTTGCGCAAAGGGCGATGGTGTACAGGCTCTCCAAGAGGTACACCTAGCACTGTCGCGTCTCGTTAAGTCCGCTGAGTCGCCCCGGAGACCGGAGCGGCAGAGGGGATTGAATTCGCACCCTTGAGAAGGCGCCGTGCAGTGCACCCCAAAAGGGAACGATCACATGACCACGCTCGACGACATAGAGGAATTGATTACTCGAGAACTGACACGACGCGGAGCCTGCACGCTGGAAGCCCTGGCCCAGCAACTTCACACCTGTACCTGGAATCAGGTCTTCATGGCGGTGGACATCCTGTCACGCCAGGGGACGCTCGTTCTGCGCCCCCTGGCTCGCTTCCAGTACATGGTGTCCCTCCCACGCTCGGGAGCGAATGCTGTGCACCATGTCGTCCCCATCACAAACACGTCCGTGGGGATCGCTGCAATGGACCAGGTGATGAATAAGGAGGCCCACCGATGACTCCCATGATGCACCCTATCAAGCAAGCGGGAAGATCACGAGTCATGATTGTCGATTCTGCGATGCAGTTCGGGCTCAAATTGGCCGATTGCCTGGCCACCAGAGGGTACCATGCCGTACTGGTGCGAGACCTGGAGTCCACACTCCCGCAACTCGGCGAAATTCAGCCGGAAGCCATTCTTCTCAGTCACGATTCCGGTGGGTCCCTCCGCGACGCTCCGGCGATGGATGCACTCCGTACCGTCAACGCGCTGTGTCCGCACGCGCCTGTTCTTGCCCTCACACCGTCGCTGCGCTCTCCCCTAAGCAGCGTCTCTCAGTCCATCGACGCACTTCCTACGGAACCTGCCGGCCTCCCGCGGGAACATCCGGTGGAAGAGGTGCTCCTGACGACGCTCGGCATACCCTGCATCCGGCTTCAGTAACGTACCTTCATAGACACACCTCAGACGCCGCTGATCGGCAAGGAGTAGTCATCATGCCAGAACGGAATGCACCGTCACCTGCCGCCGATGAACCCATACGCAACATCTCTCGAGGCGCCACCAGCAGAGCGATACCCAAACGGAAAGACCGGCTCCAGCCGTCCCCGCAGGCCGAAAGCTCAGATACCACCGACGAGATCAGAACACGAATCGAACGGCTGGCCTACACGCTCTATCAGCAGCGAGGGCATCAGGACGGCTACGACTGGGAAGATTGGCTGGAGGCGGAACGACGAGTTCAGGCAGCGGCCGGCCCGCAAGACGGAGCAGGCTCCGGTCAGTTGGGGACCCGTTCGTTTCATCGCGCCTGAGACGGCGCTGCGCAACGCACCGACTACCTGAGGGAGAACATCATGATGCTGTGTCCTGCGACTCATTGCGGCCAAATGATGGAAACTGACGTGCGTGCCGGATATGACCCCTGTAGCGGTCTTGAATGCCTGCATTGTCCTCGCTGTGGACATCGCGGCATGAAAGCCCGGGATGGCGTACAACTCCTCTTCACGGGACAACATGAATACGTGTTCAGCTATGGTCCCTCCTTATCTCATCTCAAGGTGGTCCTCTCCATGGTCGCCATGAACCTGTTTCGCACGCAGGGGATGGCTCCAGCTCAATTGGCGGCCCATGTTGCAGACTGGGCCCTGCTCATGGGACAGGTCTGCGGGACGGTGCGCTTCGCCGGCGACCTGGTCCTTTCAAGCTGTTATGAATATTGCCGGCGCCAGGCGACGAAAAGCCCCGCCGTCTCATCGCTCTAAGGGCTACCTTCGGCAAGTCATTCATGAACGATCCACGCCCAAGCCATGCCCCAGTCACGGTGGGAATTGTCAGCAAACACCACCTGGTACGCATCGGCCTCCAAGCGGCGCTGACCTCACAGCCCCATATACAGCTCGTAGGCGAAGCGACGGGCGCGCTCGATGCGGAGAAGCTTGTCGCGCGAGCGCATCCCCGTGTGCTCGTCATCGAGATGGCGCCCGATATCGATATGAGAGAGTTGGTGCGAGCCGTCAAGGCATCCGTCCCGACGACGCGCATCATTGTCATCAGCGGTATCGAGGACACGCCTGACGGCGCAGGATCCGTCTCGTCCGGGATCGACGGCATTGTCTTGACCATGCAGCCACCGGTGGTGTTGCTGGCTACGATCCACCACGTGTGCTGTCTCCGGGCCACCATGACCGTCTACGATCGCAACGCGCGAAGCCATCGGACACCAATGGACGCGACCAGACGCGAGGATTCTCCGCCATCCCCCTCGACACCATCCCCTGATGCATCCTTAACCGGTCGAGAACGGGAGATCATCGGATTGATTGGTCAAGCCCTCTCCAACAAAGAGATTGCCGCTCGGTTATGCATTTCCAGTATCACCGTCCGCCATCACCTCACCAGCATTTTTGAAAAGTTCGACGTGAATAGCCGCCAGCAGCTTCTGCTCCGGGCCTATGAGCATGGCCTGGTCACACTCAGGGCCTACCACTGACCCGGCGCCAGAAAGGACGATTCGAGCACCATATCGGACAACTCATCAGCGGGCGTGCGGAGGGCTCCGTCGCTGAGACGGGAAATCAGGCCATTGGTCCAGGCAACAGCCGAGGGCGCATCAGAATAATCGCGGGGACATACCGCGTGAGTCGCCCGGACGATTCAGGCGACCACCGCTTTCTGCTTGAGAAATTCCATGAGGTCGGAGAAGGAACCGTCGCGAAGGATCCGGGAAAACTGTGCATGGTACGTCGCAACGATACTGGCACCGTCGATACTGACGTCATTGATCAGCCACCGCCCGGACCGCCGGACGACAGAAAACCCGATCTTGGTATCGACCTCTCGGCCCGCCGGGGCCACCATGACCTGTGTTTCCGCATCATCGCCTTGTTCCGAGAGATAGGCTACCTGGGGAATCGAATAATCGCGCAGCTTATCGGCCAAATCATCGCGGAGGACCTGCACAAACAGTCGCGTGAACTGCCTGCGATCGGCAATCGTGGCCTTCTCGCTCCCCTCGCCTAATGCGCGTTGCGCCATTTCCTCAAAATTGAATGCGCGCCGCACCACCTGCTCGATTTCCCACTGGCGCTGCGCGGAACGGCTGGTCTCCTTGAGTTCGGTCAGCAGGTAGAGCAAGTCCTTCATCGTGACCTGAACGGCCTCGGTCGGCGTCTGGGCCGCATGGCCGGGATTTGGCGCCAGCATCATCGTTAGAACAACGGCCAAGCACCATACCGTAACTGGAGAGCGCCTTTTCATCCCAACCAGCTTGTTCCCCATACCTCCGCCTTTCCGTCCAGGGATTCCTGTCAACGGGCTATGGTACCGGCCCTCAAAACCACCCGTCAAGCACGTGAATTTACGGCCTCGCGGCCGGTGGCTGACGTCAGAAACAAGCTCTCCGCCTGCAGATGATGACGTTTTCGGAAATTCTCTTTTCCTCCCAGCCCCACCTTCGGTATACTCCCGCCATGCTCACTCGACGATGGGTCCTCCTGCTGCTCAGTCTCGCCGCCCCGATGCTATTTTCCGGATGTGAAACCACCGACAAAATGCTCGGAGCCGCCGAACGGGCCGTCGGCAGCACGACCGGCAGAACGGTTCTGGACATCGTCCACGGCAAGGATCCGGCCGATATCGCACGACAACGGGTCGAACAGTACGGTCGAGACCCCCAGGCATTGCTTCGAGATCTCCGGACCATTCAACGCGACTTCCAAGCCTTGATGGCGGCGTTGACCGGAGAAGTCGGCAAGAAATGGGGCACGAAGGAGGTCAAATTACCCGAGCAGAAAAAATACGTGAAGTACACCCAGAACTACCGCAGCCGGGCGATCGTGGACTTCGATGCCGGGAACATTCTCATCGAGACCCTTGACGAGAAGGACCCTCGATCGAGCTTGAAGAATGCCGTCGTCACCACGCTCTTGACCCCTAACGATCCGCGCAGCGTCGACCTGTTTTCGGACAAAGAAATCACCCTGACCGGCGACAAGGAACCCTACCTGCTTGGCCTGGTGCTGAATCAGACCGGCAAGCCGGTTCGTACGCCGACGGAGGCGGAACAATTCGCGGAGTCGCTCCTGACCAAAAGCACGACCCGGACGGTCGAACAGGAGAATGGCGCCAAAACCGCCCATCTCGTCACCATCCCCATGGTGACCAACTTCTCACATAAACAGGCTGAGAAATATCGTACCGTGGTGGCCCAGTTTGCCGAGCGATACCAGATCAGCCCCAGTCTCGTCTTTGCAATTATCCGCACGGAGAGCAATTTTAATCCCTTTGCCGTGAGTTCCGCCCCCGCCTACGGATTGATGCAATTGGTGCCCACGAGCGGAGGGAGGGATGCCTATCGTAAAGCGAAAGGCGAAGACAAAGCCCCGTCCCGGGATTACCTGTTCGATCCTGACAACAACATCGAATTGGGCACGGCGTATCTCAACGTGTTGACCTACTCTCAACTGGACGACGTCACCGACATGGTGTCGCGGGAATACTGCGTCATCTCGGCCTACAATACCGGCGCCGGCAACGTGTTTAAAACCTTTGCCAAGGATCAACGGACCGCGTTACAGCAGATCAACGGCCTTCAGCCGTCCACCCTCTATGACCGGCTTCGCAGCGGCCTTCCTTACCAGGAGACACGGGACTATCTCGCCAAAGTCGTCGGGTTCCGCAAGCAGTTCGTCGTGATCGGCGCAAACGGCGCTCAATAACCTCGCACCGGCTCCACTGACCTTTCCCATACCATTCTGTTCAGGATTCTGGCTTATTCGAGCTGCCGCGTGCGGAAGATAACCTCAGCGCACCACGGTGGGGTCAGATCCCGATGACGAGCCGTACCGGGTTCACACGTTCGCTCAACCCAAACTTCAATTCACCGGTCAGATCGTCGGGATTGTAGTAGGTCCCGAATAACCGATCCCAGATCGTCAACAGCGCGCCCAGATTTTTCAGTTGATGCGCCGGGTCGCTGCTGTGGTGAATATGATGATAGCGCGGAGTCACGAACACCCATTCCAGCCAGGACGACTTCCAGGTGACATTCACGTGCATCCAATTGTTCCGCACAATATGCTCCACCATGATGACCTGGAATGCCCAGCCGGAAGCGTCGTGCAGGAACGGAAGGGCCAGGACATAGGTCAGATTGAAGAGCGCAATATGCGGGATCGTGGTGCGAATGCCAGCCAGCCAGTAGAGAGAGGTCGGTGAATGATGCCATCGGTGAACGGGCCAGACGAGCCTGGTGTGCATGAGCCGGTGGACCCAATAGAGGCCGAAGTCTTCGACAATATAAAACAGCAAGAGTTTTCCCGCTGTGGGCAGATTGTAGAGGGCGACGGGAAGATATTGGGGAACTGGAATTCGATCAGTCACCTGCACGACCGATAGGAACGACAGGTTATACACGCCCAGCGCAAGGAGGTCGCGCCAGAAAACGGCACGGTAGGGAATCGGCCGCGCCGGCTTGAGCCATTCGGCGGCAAAAAACAGCAGACCGATACTCCAAAACAACAGATAGGGATTGAGCATGTCTCGGGTTAGATCAAGGTGGCGCCAAGGCAATGGGTTGCGCTTCGCTCATCCTCCAACCAGGGCGGTTGAAGCCGTTTCTTGTACGGTACACGACAGCAGAAATTTTGTGAAGAAATTCACGTCTAACAGCGATGCTGATGATGTTCTGATACTGGGCCAGACTAGCTCTGTTCAGGGCGTCATCGGCGGGAGAGCTATGCGTTTAATGCTCGGGCAATGCACGAGATCGATCAGGCCGTGCGTACCTCGGCCGACAATCACAGGAGAAATAATAACGACAGCTTTCATCAGAGTGGAACCTATGCCCCGCTTCACATTCAAAATGACACAGGGGCTGCCCGTCATTGGTGTATGTCGCCACTCGACATCCTACGGCATTCTTGCCGCATCGTCCTAGCAATGACGCGTCGATCGGGACGAGGCAGGTTGTTCTAAGATCCATCGCCGTCTCATCACTCCATCATCACGTTTCCCTCAGCCCGACGCTCAGTATGTCGCGGGACTTCGTCTCTAGCCATCTAGGTGTTTCACTAGTAAGGACCCTGCCCAGAACCATCTATAGTGGATTCGTACCGGGCGGCATCGGGTCGATGTGGCCGAGGGATGCGTGTGACCTACGATTGAACGGAGAAGGAGTCGCGGATGGTGGCGCTAACGGCGGAGGCCCCGTTTGCATTCATCGGGTGCAGCGAACTGCAGGAAAGTATCGCGCATCAAGCGGATGATGAAAAGGCACTGGCTGAGCTCATCGAGGAGGTGCCGCTGGATTCCATCCATTTCCACACGCACAGCTATTTTCTTCGCCATGGATTGATCGAAGGCGCCTATCCCAACGACTTTGCGCAATGGGTCGTGATGCAAATCGGGGATCACGTCCTGGGCGAGCGTCTGGCGATCCTTGACCCTTTCGACTATCCGGATTTGGAAAACCTGCGAGAGGAACTCATTTCCATCATCGACGACCATCTCTCCCGCAGCCCCATCATCCCGAGGGTGGTGTTCGGCCAACCGTTCCATTTCAAGCGCTCCAGGATTCTCGAAGTCCCCATCGGTCTCGAGGCGCGCACGCTGCAAGAGTTTCGCGACATTGTGACGGACATCGATGTGAGCAGCATCTACTACCATATGTTCGAAGCGCACTTTCGATTACGACGGGCAGAAAACGATTTTTCAGCCTGGCTCCGCACCAGCCTGAGATTGACGAATCTGGCTGACCGCATCCGCGCGATCAATCCTTACCAGGGCAGTCTGGAGCGCCTCCGGTCCAAACTCATCAGCGCATGTGATGATGTTCTGACGAGCGAGTCGGCGAAGAGCTGATCCATGTTGAATCACGATCCACTTTGGTACAAAGACGCCGTGTTTTATGAGCTTCACGTCCGCGCCTTCTTCGACGGCAACGACGACGGGGTGGGAGATTTTCCAGGCTTGATTCAAAAACTGGACTATCTCGAATGGCTCGGTGTGGATTGCTTGTGGCTGCTCCCCTTCTACCCTTCGCCCTTGCGGGACGACGGATACGATGTGGCGGACTTTCGCAGCATTGCCGCGTCATACGGGACGACCGACGACTTTCGCCGCTTACTGGACGAGGCGCATCGCCGAGGCATGCGGGTGATCGTCGCCCTGATTCTCAATCATACCTCCGACCAACATACCTGGTTTCAAGCGGCTAAGGCCTCTCCTGATGCCCCTATGCGCCACTATTACGTCTGGAGCGAAACGGACCAAAAATATCCCCGGGCACGGATTATTTTCGTCGATACAGAAAAATCCAATTGGACCTGGGACCATGAGGCACAGGCCTACTTCTGGCATCGTTTTTTCAGCCACCAACCGGACCTCAACTACAACAATCCCGAAGTGCGTCGGGCCATGATCCACGTCATGGAGTATTGGCTCGATCAAGGGCTGGACGGGTTTCGATGTGATGCCGTGCCCTACCTCTTCGAGCGTGAGGACACCATCTGCGAAAACCTGCCGGAAACGCATCAGTACCTGAAAGACATCCGCAGCAGCATCGACCAGCGATACAAGGGCCGGGTGTTATTGGCCGAGGCGAATCAATGGCCGAGCGACGTGCGGCCCTACTTCGGTGACGGCGACGAGTTCCACATGGCCTTCCATTTTCCGCTGATGCCTCGCTTGTTCATGGGCGTCCGGAGTGAGGATCGCCAGCCGATCATCGACATGTTCAAACACACGCCGGACATCCCTCCATCCTGTCAATGGTGTCTCTTCCTGCGAAACCATGATGAACTGACACTGGAGATGTGCACCGGTGAGGAACGCGATTACATGTATTACGCCTATGCCCGCGATCCGCAAATGCGCCGCAACATCGGTATCGCCCGTCGATTGGCTCCCCTGCTGGATAACGATCGCCGCAAGGTCGAGCTTCTCAACAGTATCGTCTTCACCCTTCCCGGCAGCCCGATCATTTACTACGGGGATGAAATCGGGATGGGTGACAATATTCACCTTGGCGACAGGAACGGCGTGCGGACTCCGATGCACTGGACCGCCGATCGCAATGCAGGTTTTTCCAAGGCCGACCCCTCACAACTGTTCCTGCCTGTCGTCGCCGATGCCGTGTATGGATATCAGGCGGTCAACATCGACGCGCAAAAACAAGCGACCCATTCGTTGCTGAACTGGATGCGCCGCATGATCGCGATCCGGAAGAAGCACAAGGTGTTCGGTCGCGGCACGCTGCAGTTCCTCACCCCCGCGAATGAGAAAGTCCTCGCCTACATCCGTGCTTATGAACAGGAGACGTTGCTGCTCGTGCACAACCTCGCAGGCTCTTCCCAGGTCGTCGAACTGGACCTCGGCCGCTACAAAGATGTGATCCCGGAAGAACTGCTCGGGGAATCACGGTTCCCGACTATTCACGAGCAACCCTATGTGTTGACGCTAGGGCCCTATAGTTCCTATTGGTTGCACCTGCCTGTCGTACGCCCGGCAACAACCGCATATAGCATGGAATGGAGCGCGATCTGACACACGTGAGCCTCTTCATGGTCCTGGCCACAGAAGGAGGATGATCCGGTGCATTCGGCCTTGGATGAATATCGCGAGGTATCGCCGAAAGGAACGGTGGATTTCCTGTACCGTTTGAGCGACCTCGTGCAAGGGAAAAGCTTCCTGCACTTGAACGCCGTCAGATATGGAGGCGGGATGTCGGAGGTGTTGCGGCGTCTCGTGCCGATGATGCTCTCGTTAGGCGTCGAAGCCCGATGGGAAGTCCTGGCCGGGTCACAGGAGTACTTCGTGGTGATCACGCGCATGCTGAACGCCTTGCAGGGCCGTGACGACAAGCTGACCGACGACATGTACCAGACCTATGCCCATGTCATTGAACGAAATGCCAAGGCGCTGAAGCTGGAAGCTGACATGGTGATGGTGCACGACCATCAGCCGGCAGGTCTTGTGGATTATCGCACCCACGGCTGTTGGCTATGGCGGTGCCACTTAGACCTGGCCCAGCCTCAACGTCCCGCCTGGGCATTTCTTCGCCGCTACGTCCTCAAATATGACGCCGCTATTTTCTCGCTGTCGGGATTCGCCCAACGGTTGCCGATTCCCAAGTTTCTCATGTATCCCTCCATCGACCCGCTGAGTCCCAAAAACCGGGATATGAGCCGATCGGAAATCGCGCACGTGCTCGATCAGCTCGGCATTCCTCGAGTGAAGCCCATCATCTTACAAGTCGCCCGCTTCGACCGTTTCAAAGATCCATTGGGCGCCATTCACACCTATCGACTCGTCAAACGCCATCAGGATTGCCAACTGGTCTTGGCCGGCTCCGGGGTGATGCACGATCCCGAGGGCGAAGCGGTCCTCATGGAACTCCGGGAAGCCGCGGCTCACGATCCCGACATTCATGTCATTCAGCTTCCGCCGGAAGCGGACCTGGAGATCAATGCACTGCAGCGGAGTGCCACCGTTGTCCTGCAAAAATCCGTGAAAGAAGGGTTCGCGTTGACCGTGTCGGAAGCGATGTGGAAAGGCAAACCGGTGGTCGGCAGCACAGCCGGAGGCATTGCGGCGCAGATCGTCGACGGAGTCACCGGGTATGTGGTCCATTCCGTAGAGGGCGCGGCATTCCGTATTCGGCATTTGCTCAACAATCCCGGCCTGATGAACAGGATGGGCGCCATGGCGCGAGAACATGTACGGCGTAATTTCCTGATTACCCGGCAGCTGGGTGATTACCTCACCTTGCTCAAACTCCTGCCGGTTCCGTGAGAGTGATGGGAACACATGACGACGGTCCTGTCGATGCCGCAAGGCGGAAAGAGTGATACGGAGACGGTGGCTCCCGGCCCGGAGCTGACTGCGTCGGGGACCGGCGTGGGATGGCCGACTGACACTGTTGAGATCATGATCGGCCTCCTGACGCTCAACAATGCCGGCAACATCGAGCCCGTCCTGAGATCGGTTGTGGAAGGGGTGCGGCAGTGCTTCCCGAATGCGTCCGCGCTACTCGTGAATTGCGACGCCGGTTCACAAGACGACACGCGCGGCCTCATCACCCGGCTTGCGGAAGGCGTGATTCCGGTGTGCCCTGTTTCCAATGCCTCCGGCACCTTTACCCATCTCAACAGGGAGCCGGGCTTCTCGGGGCGAGATGAAAGCATCCAGAACTTCTGCCTGACGGCACAGCGGCTGCGACCGAAAGTCTGCCTGATCCTCGAAGGACAGCTGCGCTCAGTCAGTCCGGCCTGGATCGATCAGCTCGGAAGACCGGTCTATGAACAGGGCGAGGACTATGTGGTCCCGCTCTATCGCCGCCACCGGTATGAAGGCACCCTCGCGACCAATTTGCTCTACCCCTTGACCCGTGCGCTATATGGCAAACGGTTGCGGTACCCGAGCGGTGGCGCGTACGACCTCTCCGGAAAATTCGCCGGCGATGTGATCACCCGCCAGACCTGGAGAGGGGCTGCTGCCGGATACAGCGTCGATAGTCGGCTGACGACCGCCGCGCTCGCCGGAGGCTATCGCGTGTACCACACCTGTCTCGGCACCAGGGACTAGGAGAGCACAGTCGGAGCGGTTGATCTGTCGGTGGTGCTCGCGCAGAGCGTCGGAGGCATCTTTCATTCGATGGAAGAATATGAGTCCTCGTGGGAGACGATCAAAGCCTCCAGCGAGGTCCCTCTCTACGGCGATCCGGAGGCGGCACCTGATCCCGCGCCCCTGCATACCGGACGAATGATGAGCGGGTTCAAACAGGGGTTGCGCGATTTGCTTCCGCTCTGGGAATTGATTTTGTCTCGAGACACCGTGGGGCAAATCATGGCGCTCGACATACAGGACCCGGAGGACTTTCGCTTTCCCCCTGCCCTCTGGGTGCAAACCGTCTACGATTTTGCCCTGGCGTATCACAACCAGACGCTGCATCGGGAACACATGCTGAAAGCGCTGACCCCACTGTACCTGGGACGAACGGCCTCCTTCGTATTAGAAACGCAGCATGGGGATTCCTCTGACGTAGAACGTACAGTGGAAACGTTATGCCGCGAGTTTGAGGCGTCGAAGTCATACCTCGTAGAGCAATGGAGGTGGCGCGATGAGTGATCTGTGGAGAGAGACAATGGTCGCCGGTTTTCGTGACACGGTGATGCAGATCGTGCTCGTGTTGCCGCGGCTCCTCGCCTTGATGACCTTCCTCGGGCTGGGGCTGTTGGCTGCCTGGACGGTGAAAGGGCTCACGCTGCGGGTGCTCCGCACCTTCGGATTCGATTCCTTCTGCGAACGATTGGGCATTGTGCAACTGCTCTCCCAGGCGGGAGTTCGTCGATCGGTATCCCTGGTCGTCAGCAGCCTGCTGTTCTGGATCGTCTTTTTGTTGTTCGCGTTTATGGGCGTCGATGCCATGAACCTCCCGGCGACCGCCAATTTGATCAGTCAGACCGTCGCGTTTTTGCCCAACGTCCTCGCCGCCTCCCTCGTGCTCCTCGTGGGGGTGCTCTGCGCCAACTTTTTTGCCGAAGCCGCACTGATCGCCGCGGTGAATGCCCAGGTGGAGGAAGCGCGAGTCGTTGCAGGGTTGGTGCGATGGGGCCTGCTGCTGTTCACCTGCGCGATGGTGCTCACCCAGTTAGGCATTGCGAAGGAGATTGTCATCGCGGCCTTCTCCATCACATTCGGCGGCGTCGTGCTCGCGCTCGCCCTGGCGGTGGAGCTAGGCGCGCGGCATCTCATGCGGGACATCCTTGAACGGCGCTTCAGTCAACACGAACACAAGGCCGACCAGCTCACACATTTATGAAAAGAACGCCACGCACAGATAGCTCGCGGAACATGCCGGCCAAGCAGGCGAGCCGGGGGAAACAGGTCTCGTCTCAGGGCATGAGCGAGGGCCGTCTACGAGTCGCCATTGAACATGTGCAACCGGAAGTGGACGGCGGCCGCTATCCGATCAAACGAGTGCTCGGAGATACGATCATCGTCGAAGCGGATCTCTTTGCGGATGGACACGATATGATCCAAGGCGTACTGCGTTCCCGTCATGAGCGTCAGGACGAATGGGTAGAGACGCCATTACAGCCTGTCGGCAATGACCGGTGGCGCGCCTCGTTCGACGTGACGGAACTGGGCCAATACCGCTATGGCCTCACGGGATGGGTGGATCACTTCGCGACGTGGCAGCGAGACATGCATAAACGGTTGCGCGCGCATCAGGATGTCACCGTGGAGCTGTTGATCGGCAAGCAATTGATCGAACAGGCGGCCGCTCCCATGTCTGAGGCATCACGCCGACGCCTGAAGGACCTACAGGCGGCGCTGTCTCGTGCTGAGCCGAACTCCCAGGCTCTGCTAGATCTGCTGCTCGAAGACGACACGGAGGAGATCATGGCTGACTGTGTTGATCACGGCCTGGGCAGCACATACGATCGGGAGTTGCTCGTCGTGGTAGATCGTCCCAAAGCACGATTCAGCGCCTGGCACGAAATGTTCCCCCGTTCGACGACAAATACAGAACAGCCCCATGACACATTCAAAGATTGCGAATCGCGGCTCGCCTACATCTCGGAGATGGGCTTTGACGTCCTCTATCTTCCTCCCATCCATCCTATCGGCGACACCCACCGCAAGGGACGGAACAATAGTCCGCGAGGTGACTCGACCTCGGTCGGCAGTCCTTGGGCTATTGGATCTCGCGACGGCGGGCACACCGCGATTCACTCAGATTTGGGAAGCCTGGAGGATTTCACACAACTCGTGTCTGCGGCACGATCGAAGGGAATCGAGGTTGCGCTCGATCTCGCCTTTCAATGTTCGCCCGACCATCCTTACGTCAACGAGCATCCGGAGTGGTTCAAGATGCGCCCGGATGGCACCATTCAATTCGCGGAGAATCCGCCCAAACAGTACCAGGATATCTTTCCCCTCAATTTCGAGACGGACGCGTTCCCTCGCCTCTGGGAGGAGCTACGCGCGGTGGTCCAGTACTGGATCGATCACGGCATCCGGATTTTCCGGGTGGACAATCCCCATACCAAACCTTTCCCCTTTTGGAAATGGCTCATCGGCGACGTGAAGGCCTCCTATCCGGAAACCATCTTTCTGTCCGAGGCCTTTACCCGACCGAACGTCATGTATCACCTGGCCAAGATCGGGTTCACGCAGTCGTATACCTACTTTGCCTGGCGCAACAGCAAAGCCGAACTCATCGACTATTTCACCGAGCTAACGAGGTCCTCCGTGCGGGACTATTTTCGCCCCAACCTGTGGACGAACACCCCCGACATTCTTACGGAGCATCTGCAGCACGGCGGCCGGCCGGTATTTATGGCCCGGCTGGCCTTAGCCGCCACGCTGGGGGCGAGCTACGGCATTTATGGCCCGGCCTTTGAACTGCACGAAAATCGCCCGCAAAAACCCGGCAGCGAGGAGTATCTCGATTCTGAAAAATATGAAGTCAGGCGATGGGATATCACCCGGCCGGATAGTTTGAAAGAGTTTATCGGCCTGATCAACCGCATCCGTCGGGAGAATCCGGCGCTGCATCGTGACGAGAGCCTGCAGTTTCATCCCATCGATAACGACTACCTCCTGGCCTACAGTAAACAGTCGTCGGACGGCTCGAACATCGTGCTCATCGTGGTGAATCTAAGCCCGTACCATATCCATTCCGGCTGGCTGAAATTGGACCTAGGGGCTCTCGGAGTTCAAGCGGACCGCTCATTCCAAGTGCAGGATCTGCTGACCCATGCCTACTACGTCTGGCAGGGACCCCGAAATTATGTCCAACTCGATCCCCGTTCAGTGCCCGCACAAATTTTTGCCGTGCGCCACAATCTTCGGCGTGAAGAAGATTTCGACTATTACCTCTAGCCGTCGCGAAGGCATACCGACGTCATGATCACCGTGCAGCACCACTGGAACGCCGCCTTCGAAGGCCAGGCTCGTGCGCAGGTCGAGGCGCTGCTGCCGGCTTTTCTCAGGGCATCACGATGGTTTGGCGGCAAAGCCCAAACGATTCGCTCGACCAGGTTTGCGGATATTCTTCGGGCTGAGACCGGGGACGGGGCCATGGTGCTGGGATTGATCGACGTGTCCTACCGGGAGGGCGGAGCGGAGTTGTACACGCTTCCGATTACGGCGGCGTTCGATACGGAGGCGGACAGGATCAGACATGATCATCCGCAATCTGTCATCGGAGCATTGACGGTCACTCAGCACCGGAAGCGACTCCCTGGCATTCTGTACGATGCGTTATGGAATGAAGCCTGCGCCTATGCGCTCCTGACCAGCATGAGGCGACGCGCGCCGTTTCAGGGGTCATCCGGCACATTGGCCGGATCGGCAACCGGATTGTTTGACGAGGCGGACATGGGCGCCTGTGCCGCTTCAAGTTCCGTGTTGACGGGCGAACAAAGCAATACGTCGGTGAAATTTAGCGACTGCGCCATCATGAAGCTGTATCGCCGAGTCGAGCCAGGGATGAACCCCGAACTGGACATCGGCCGCGCCCTCACGGCACGCCGATTTACCCATTCCCCCGCACTCCTTGGCGCGCTTCAATATGTGCAGGGGGGAGCAGAGCCGGTGACACTGGCCCTCACACAAACCTTCGTCGCCAATCAAGGAAATGCCTGGGACTATACGCTGACGCAACTTTCCCGTGACATCGACCGCATCATCCCGCTCAATAGCAGCACCAGTGACCTTCTTTTCGATTACCGTGATTCGGCCAACCTATTGGGACAGCGGACGGGTGAACTGCACATGGCGCTCGGACAACCCAGCGACACAGCCGCCTTGACGCCTGAGGCCTGTTCCGAATCCTACCTACAGACCCGTGTGGAGGCCATGCAACAAGCCGCCACACAGGCCTTGGCGTTACTGCGGCGCCGATTGCCGTCCCTTTCCGAAGCGGACCGAACAGTGGCCCAAACGGTTCTGGGACAGGAATTCGTCCTTCTGGATCGGTTCGAGACATTGGCGAGCCAGCCACTGAGTGCCCTGCGCATTCGATGTCATGGGGACTATCATCTGGGACAAGTTCTCTACACGGGGTGTGACTTTGTCATCATAGATTTTGAGGGAGAACCGGCCAAGCCTTTGGCTGAGCGCAGAGCGAAATGTCATCCCATGGTGGATCTGGCCGGCATGGTTCGTTCGTTTCACTATGCCGCGCATGCGGCCCTGCGCACGGTACACAGCCGGTATCCGAACCTGCCGAGTCAGCCCGGCCTGCTTCCGTGGGTCGAGCAATGGTATCGAACCGCCCGCGCGGCATTTCTCAGAGGATATCGGACCACCGCGAGGCAAGCGGCGTTTTCTCCCCAGTCGCAGGCAGAGTTCAACCTTCTGTTGGACATACACATGCTCGACAAGGCGAACTGACCTATGAGTTGAATAACAGACCCGATTGGGTCTGGCTCCCCCTGGCAGGCCTGCTACAATTCGTTGAGCCATCTCAAGCCATTGAGGACGAGGATACCGTCGGCAAGCGGCCGGTTCCACGTTCAGCAGGACAGGCGAGCAATGAGGTGAATCAGTGAGCCATGAGAACAGTGCGCAACATTCGAGTCACTCGGCCACCGGGAGACTGACTGATGATGATGTCTTTCTCTTCAATGAGGGGACACAGTTTCAGCTGTACGACAAACTGGGTGCGCATCCTTTGGTGCATGACGGACAGCAAGGCACCCACTTCGCGGTATGGGCGCCAAACGCGGAGCAGGTCTCCGTCATCGGCTCGTTCAATGACTGGGACCGCGAGGCCCATCGCCTCCATCCACGGGGAGACTCTGGCATTTGGGAAGGGTTCATCCCCGAGTCCACCAAGGGAGCGTTGTACAAATATCATGTCCACTCACGCCACGCCGGCTATCGAGTGGACAAGAGCGACCCCCTCTCCTTCTTTAATGAAATCCCGCCGAAATCGGCCTCCATTGTCTGGAATCTCGTTTACAACTGGACGGACAACGAGTGGCTGCGCACACGCGGGCGTGCCAATGCATTGACTGCGCCGATGGCGATTTACGAAATGCATGTCGGCTCATGGAAACGCATCGCGACTGAACAGAATCGATCGCTCAGTTATCG
This sequence comes from Nitrospira sp., assembly GCA_009594865.1. GTDB lineage: Bacteria > Nitrospirota > Nitrospiria > Nitrospirales > Nitrospiraceae > Nitrospira_A. Next base: position 60,047 of record VOPT01000041.1, read on the forward strand.
CGAGTTGGCAGTCCCGCTGGCCGAGTACCTCCAGAAGACCGGGTTCACCCATGTGGAATTTCTGCCATTGACCGATCATCCCTTTTTCGGCTCCTGGGGATATCAGACCACCGGCTATTTTGCGCCGACTGGAAATTACGGCACGCCACAAGACCTGATGTACCTGATCGATACGTTGCACACTTACGGCATCGGAGTGTTACTCGATTGGGTCCCTTCCCATTTTCCGACCGACGAACAGGGGCTGGGATTTTTCGATGGCACGCATCTGTATGAACATGCCGATCCGCGGCAGGGATTTCAACTCGATTGGAATACCTTTATCTTTAATTTCGGCCGCAATGAAGTGCGCAGCTTTCTCATCAGCAGCGCCCTCTTCTGGCTCGACAAGTATCACATCGACGGTCTGCGCATGGATGCCGTGGCATCCATGCTGTACTTGGATTATTCGCGCAAAGAAGGCGAATGGATTCCCAATCGGCACGGAGGCCGCGAAAATCTCGAGGCGATCACATTCCTCAAGCGATTGAACGAAGAGGTCTACCGACACTTTCCAGACGTCCAAACCATTGCGGAAGAATCCACCGCCTGGCCGCTGGTGTCGCGACCGACCTACCTCGGCGGCTTGGGATTCGGATTAAAGTGGGACATGGGCTGGATGCATGACACCCTGACCTACATGCAAAAAGACCCGATCAATCGCAAATATCATCACAATCTGACCTTCCGGATGCTCTATGCTTTCCACGAGAATTTCGTGCTACCGCTCTCGCATGACGAGGTGGTGTACGGGAAAGGGGCTCTGCTGGGGAAGATGCCGGGGGATGAATGGCAGAGATTCGCCAACCTCCGCCTGCTGTACGGGCATATGTACTCCCAAGCCGCCAAGAAACTGTTGTTCATGGGAGGAGAATTCGGCCAACCGACTGAATGGTCCCATGATGGCCAGTTGGAGTGGAGTGTGCTGGACCTGCCGCTTCATCAAGGCGTGCACCGGTGGGTCACGGATCTGAATCACACGTATCGCCGGGAATCTTCGCTTCATGAGGGAGATGTCGATCCCTCAGGCATCGAATGGATCGACTGTCAGGATACCGAAGCGAGCGTCATCAGTCTGATGAGAAAAGGCCGGGCAACCGACGAGATCATCCTCGTGGTCTGCAATTTCACGCCGGTCCCTCGTCCCAACTATCGAATCGGCGCGCCACGGGGTGGGTACTGGAAGGAACTGTTAAACAGCGACGCCACCATCTATGGAGGACATGGCTGGGGGAATGGCGGAGCGATCGAAGCGACGCCTGTCCCCCTACGGACGCACTCATTCGCTCACCTGCACGTTGCCCGCTCTTTCCGTCCTCTTCCTCAAATATTCCGCCTCACGGTCCTGATCGCAGCGGCACAGAGCCACCGCTCTCGTCCGCCGATTCACTCGCGCCCCACCGTTGTATTTCACATCCCACCGTTGCCAATCACGATCCGTGGAACCATCGAGTGCGACTCCCTGTCGTTGTTCCATGAAATCAAGAAGTTGCAGCAGACCTCTTGTGTGTTCTTCCAGGCACGGGTGTTGCTGATGTACGGGAACAGAAAGCAAGTCAGCTTCCCAAGATGCCAAATCACTCCGGCCTATCGGTCGGGTTTATTAGGAGGACACTATGAACAGACCCATCACCTGGTATTCCGCAGCGTTCGTATTCGGAGCCTGCTCCCTACTGGGCCTCGCTCTCACCCCTGCCTGGTCCAACGGACTCGAACCGGTCGTCTGGAATAGTAATCAAAAATCATCCGCGTGGGCTGAAGAACTGCTTGGCCAGGTGGTGACGTATCAAACCATGGCCGAAAAAAATCTCATTCCCGGAAGTTTTCAAGCCTATGTCGATCAAACGAGCAAGGTTCGCGAATTGTACCGGGCCGGAAATCGACGCGCGACCTATGATGGCGTCAATACATTGATGGTCATGCTGGAGGCGCGGGTTGGTGGCATTGATGCGCATAGCGCCGAGGCCTTGTGGGACTTTTGCTATCGGGTGACTCCGGATGAATTCCACGCACGCGACCGGCACATCCGGGCGAAAGGTGCGGGCAGCGTGAAGGAGCACGAGGAATTCATGCGCAACATGGAAGAGCGGGCGGGCATGAGCTTCTAATCATCGTTCATTTCGTCGAACAGTGAATGTGCCGGGGGGTTGGCCTATCGAACGACGCCCCCGGCCTATTCGCCCCAGACCCGGGGGAATGGAGGATTCTTCCATGACTGCTGAGACGCCGCGCCATCACCATGTGGAAATTTCTGCTGTTATGGTGTGCCTTCGCCATCCCATCGGGGGTTGTCCTCGCGCCGACTTTGCTCATGGCAGAAGCAGGGCATGTCGGCTATGGGCCGGTCTCACCGGCACTTTTCTCCCCAGCCGACAGTCTCGTGACAGACACCGACCCTGTCGGAACCCTGCCGCCCTCTTCGGCTTTCGACATCCGGAATTTCTGGATGCGCGCCGACCTTCGCGTGAGACCGGAATGGCGCAATGGAGTCTGCTTCGGGGGCGGCCCTCCGATCGGTGGGGCGTGCAATAGCCTCAACCTTTCGGGGTCTGGCACAGCGGCTCACACCGGGTCTAAGGCCAGCGACTTCTTTATTCAGCAATGGGCGAGGCTCGGCGTGGGCTATGATCCCTCGCCCAACCTCAATTTTTATCTTGAGCTCCAGGATTCAGCGACATGGGGAGCGAGCGGCAATCCGATCGGCGGCAGCCAGGGCGGCGATGCCTCCAACCATCATTGCGGACTTCAACAACCGGGACAATGCCGGCTCGGAATCCGCGCGGGCTATGCGCTCATCCGGAATCTCGCCGGCATCGAAGGACTAAGCGCCAAGCTCGGCCGGCAATATGTCGTATTCGGCAATCAACGACTGTTCGGGCACTTCGATTGGGCCAATACCGGATACTCCCACGATGGCATCATGCTGAGTTACACGAGGACCGATTTCGACGTAAAGCTCGGCTGGTTTCGCAATTCCGAGACCGACCTGGGCCAAGGGCAGCCGAACGGAAGCCTCAGCCCCAATCTGTTGACCTGCGGCCCAGACGCGAATGCGTCACCCACCTGCAATCCGGCACTCGCGCAACATGCCGCCGACGCGGGAAGTGACGTTGACATGATAGTTTTCTACAATCAGATCCGAAACCTGCCGCGGATGGTTGTAGAACCCTATTACGTCTTCTACTCCAACCGCCTTCCGGAGCGGGCGAATCCAGGGCAATATCTCCCGAAATCAGCCTCTCAGTTGCGACATATGGTCGGGGTTCGTGTTGAACTCCGCGACGGCAACTGGGATGTGGTGCATGAAGCGGCCTACCAATTCGGGCGGACGGCGGATGGATTTGGCTTCGATAATCAACGCAATCTGAACATCAATGCCTGGGCCTCCGGAACATGGCTGGGCTATACCTGGTTCAACCATTCCTGGAAGCCTCGATTTGCGATCGGGTTCGACTACGCCTCCGGTGACGGGGATAGTAATTGCGTCACACCCGGCGGAAACCTTGCGCGCAGCTGCGGGAGCAACGCCAATACCTTCGAAAACTTCTTTCCGACCAATTTCCTGCACGTCGGGTACATGCTGAACGGCGCCTGGCGAAACACCATCCAGCCACAGGTGAACCTCCAGGCCAGGCCAACCGTTCGGGACCACATTGAGATTTGGGGGCTACGCAAGTACTTGGCAAGCGCTCGCGACAACTGGTACCGTGGATCACAGGGGCCGCTTATTTTTTCCCGATCTGACAACACGGAGACTCATGTGGGTGACGAACTCGATATCGCCTGGAGCCATCTGTTCGCCGACGGGAAAGTGTCGTTGGCCGTCATGTACGGCCACTTTTTTGCAGGACCGTACATTCACCATCAACTCGGCACCTCGTCGGACCAGGACTGGGGTGTCGTGCAATTGTGGACAAATTTTTAATCTGTCATGCAACGCGCAAGCCTGAATTTTGAGACGCTTCTGGAAGTCACCAATGCCCTGAACTCGCAGCGGGACATCGACAGTCTCTGGCGAGTCATTGCCGATCAGATTCAAAAAGTCATTCCGTGGGATCGTGCGGGCATTACCCTGTACGAACCCAATACCGACTCGTTTCGGTTTTATGCCGTCATCACCAATATGGCCACCCCGGCGCTGGCGCATGACAGCGTCATCCCTCGTCAGGGCAGCGCGGTGGGATGGGTATATGACAATCGACGCCTGCACATTCGCGGCAACCTCCAAAAGGAACAAGTATTTCTGGAAGACCGTTTCTATGCCCAAGAAGGCTTGGGACGCATGATCAACCTGCCGCTGCTGGTGCGAGAGCATTGTCTCGGCACCTTAAACATCGGCAGCGCGGGAGAAGGCGATCCCGCCCCGGATGACTGTAAGTTTTTGCAACAAGTCGCCACGCAAATCGCTTACGCCATCGATCATGTCTTGGCCTACCAGCAGATCAAACAATTGAGCGAGCGCCTGCGCCGCGAGAACGAGTATCTCGCGGAAGAAGTGAAAGCCAGCCGGAATCAACGGCTGCTCGTCGGCGCATCGTTGTCGTTCAGCAAGGTGGTCGAGCTCGTGAAGGCTGTCGCGCCGACAGACACGACCGTTCTCCTCCTCGGGGAAACCGGAACAGGCAAGGAAGTGTTGGCGCAGGCGCTTCACGACTTGAGCACGCGGAGTCAAAAGCCCTTTATTCGCGTCAATTGCGCGGCGTTGCCATCCGGACTGATCGAGAGTGAATTATTTGGTCATGAACGTGGTGCCTTTACGGGAGCGCAGCTTCGACGGGCGGGACGATTCGAACTCGCCCATATGGGCACCTTGTTTTTGGACGAGATCGGCGAAATGCCGCTAGAAACCCAAGCCAAACTGCTGCGTGTACTCCAGGATGGCATGGTAGACCGAATCGGCGGGACACAGCCGGTCTCGGTGAATGTTCGACTGATTGCCGCGACCAATGTCGACCTGTCTGCCGCGATTGAGCAGGGAACCTTCCGCGCCGACTTGTATTACCGGCTGCACATTTTTCCTATCGCCGTTCCGCCCCTGCGGGAACGCCGTGAAGATATTCAACTCCTCGCGCAACATTTTCTCGCGCAGATCGGCGCCAAACATAGGCGGCCGGATCTGACCTTTGATCCACAGTCCATGGCACGACTCCTCTCGTACAGCTGGCCCGGTAACGTGCGCGAGCTGCAAAATGTCATTGAGCGAGCGGTTATTCTGTCCGGTTCATCCCAAGTGACCGTAGACGACATGTTGCTTCCGGTTCTCAAGGCCGGGCGAGTCGCCTCGCCCAATCAAGCCGAGAGCCTTCAAGACCTCGAACGGCATCACATCACGTTGATGCTGGAACGGACCAGATGGCGGATCTACGGCGACCAGGGAGCAGCGAATCTGTTGGGAATCAATCCTGAAACACTGCGAAGTCGCTTACGGAAGCTCGGCATTCGCCGCCCCCTCCGGGAATCGCCGGAAACGAACCCCATGCCCTAACACGTTCCCAGAACTGAAGTTTCTTCTGCCTGACTTTCACTAACCACGGGCACGGGGTAAGCAGCGGAAGGAGCTGTATGTCGGTTGCCGAACATTCCTGAACGCCGTCCGCTCATTTGACCACAATGTCATAAGCATGATACGTTACTAAACCGTACGAGTTACGAGCGAGATCCCACGCTTCGCGTTTCCGTCATCGCCGCGCGATCGCTTCCCCTAGTTACGCTCCTCCTACGGCCCATTTCTTATAATTCTGATAGGAAATGGGCAAAGCAGGGGGCCAGAGCATGTCTCCCCCACTGCACCCAGTTTGATGGCCTGGACATCGCCATCCTGTTGTTCGCCGAAAGGAGTGTACGATGAAGATAACGTCCGTCTGGCGTGGCAACAAACCCAACCATAAAAAAAAGCGAACTGTTCCCAAGCTGAGAATCCGGTGGACGGAACTCGGCCTGGTCGATCCGTCCGTGGAATCACACGAAACGCCGATGGATCAGATTCGCCGTGAAGTGACGGCATTGGCCAGTTCAGGATTTGGGGCCGAGACCCGCGCCCGCTCAGAACAAACCCAGACGCGCCCCGCGCGGACCAGCACAACTCGAACCGCCCGTCGGCCAGCCGGATCATAACGGGACAGGCCTATTTGCGCCCCTGATCGGGGAAAGTGAATAGAAGGAGGACGCCATCGCACGAGCAGGCAAAACGACTATCGCGAAACGCGATCGAGAAAAAGCCAGGCAGGTGAAACAGCGGGAGAAAGAAGCCCGTCGGGTACAACGGAAGGCTGAGAAGCCGGAACGGCCCGCGACTTCGGCAGGAGAAGATCCCGATCTGGAAGGATTGCGCTGGGGGCCCCAGGAACCTCTGTACTAACAGAGGCTCCTGGGACGCCACAAATGCGGCCTCGATCGTTAGGATGTCTTGACGATAAAGCGGTCTTCTCCAAATATCCCGCGCAACTGCTTGCTGACGAGTGAGCGATATTCGCCCTTCTCTTTCGCCATCCGCACCATCCCCTCGGCATCCGTCAGAATCAGAAGATCTTCTTCTGCGATCAGCACTCGATCGCCCTTCCCGACGTTAATCCGGTACTGAGTCCGTCCGTCGGGATTCCGGCTTGGACCTGTGACAATTTCAGTCAATCCGTCAATATGCCCCTTTTGCCCATCCAAACGATGCTGCACCATCGTCCCGTCCGGAATTCTGACCCACTGGGTCGCAGCTCGCGGTGCATCTTGGTTCTGATCACTCACCTTCTTTCCTCCCTTGCAACGTAGACTCGTCCAAATTAAGAGACCGGCCCGAGATCACTGCTGTTCTTGATTCCCCCATTGGCTTCGCGAGTTCCTCCGTCGGTCGTCTGACGCCATCCCTGGGCGGATCCGCCGCGGCGGCGCCGCCGCTCATGTTCACTGCGGGCCACGTGTCCGTCCGGTCGTGACGAAGGCGGCAATGAAGCCGGGCTTCCCTCTGCGCGAGGCACCGCTTGACCGAGCAATCGCTCGATGGCTCGCAGTTGTTCCTGATCTTCCGCCGTCACAAAGGTCGTCGCACGGCCGGTGGTTCTCATTCGAGCCGTACGCCCGACGCGATGCACATAATCTTCCGGGCAATTAGGCACGTCGTAATTGATGACGTGCGCAATATTTGCCACGTCGATACCCCGTGCCGCAATATCCGTCGCCACTAATACACGATAGGTCCCTCTCCGGAATCCTTCCAGAGCCGCTCGCCGTTGCGGCAGCGTGCGCCCGCCATGGAGTACCGCCACCCGGTGACCGGCCGTATCCAACAAATTGCCGAGTCGATCCGCCCGATGCTTTGTCCTGGCAAATACGAGCACGGTATCGGATTCGGCCTGCAAGAGAGACATGAGCAGTGCATTCTTCCGGTCGTGCGTCGTGTGATGTACAGCTTGAGCGACACCCTCTGCCGTCGTCGCGGATTTCGTCACCATGACACGCACCGGGTCCTTGACGCTGGCCTGCGCCAACCGCGCCAGATCCATGGGCATCGTCGCGGAGAACAACAACGTCTGTCGCTCTTCGGGCATGGCATCCAAAATCTGATTGATCTGTTGAGCAAACCCCATATCCAGCATCCGATCGGCTTCATCCAGCACCAAAATGCTCATCGCTAATAAGCTGATCGTTCCATTCCACATATGGTCGAGCAACCGCCCCGGAGTGGCGACGATGATGTCCGGACGTTGCCGCAACCCTCTCACCTGAGCCTGCATGTCGGCTCCGCCGACAACCGTGGTGGCAAACAGCTGCAAATCTCGTCCTAATGTATCGATGGTGGCTTGGATTTGAATCGCCAATTCACGCGTGGGGGCCAGAATGAGCGCACGTGGCTGCCCCTTGGGTGTGCCGCTCAACCGCTCCAGCATCGGAATGACAAACGCCGCGGTCTTTCCTGTTCCTGTCTGCGCGCAGCCCAAGACATCCCGCCCGGACAAGGCATAGGGTATCGCCTGAGCTTGAATGGCCGTCGGTTCCGTAAAGCCGGCTTTCGTGAGATTTCGCAACAGGGTGGGGGACAGACCAAGGGAGTCAAAACTCGTAAACGCAGTCGTCTGCACGCAGCTATCCTTTCGTTGTGGATCGCATTAAGACGGGATCAGAGAACCGAGGGGAGGGTGAATCCGGAAGGAGTCAGCTCCAAACTGGACCTGGTCGCGATGCGATCGCGCGGTCCACGTTGAGGAGGTACAGCATTGGTGGACCGATGCAATGCTGCAGTAGAGCACACTCTACCGCAGGGTGCCCCTATTGGTCAACAGGAGCGCGAGTTCTCGCGGACGTCCGTACTCCGGTGGGCATGGACGACGAGGTTTGCCGAATGCCGAAAATACCCTATACTAGGTTTTAGAAAGCGAGGGCTATCTTGCGAGCACCGATTCTTGTCCTTTTCCTACTCCTAGTGTAGTGCGTCCAACGCTTCTTTACATTTGGCGACTTTGGCCCAAATACTTTCCACGGATGCGGTCCACGTGAACACGCGGGGCTTCTGGTTGTGCGTGTCGATGTATTCCCGGATCGCCACGACGAGCTCATGCACGTTGTGGAAACTGCCCCGTCGGATGCGCTTGTCCGTTAACTCGCGGAACCACCGCTCCACCATGTTCAGCCAAGAACTTGATGTAGGAATGAAGTGGAGATGGAAACGCGGATGGCGCCGGAGCCAGGCCTTGACCCGTGGATGCGTATGGGTCCCGTAGTTGTCCACGATCAGATGCCGGTCGAGATGGGGCCGCGTCTCCACGTCGATCGTCTTGAGGAATCGGATGAACTCCTGATGCCGATGCCGTGGCATGCAATCGCCACTGACTTTCCCATCGAGCATGCTCAGCGCGGCGAACAAGGTCGTGGTGCCATTGCGCTTATAGTCATGCGTTATCGTGCCGCAGCGGCCTTTCTTCAGAGGGAGGCCCGGTTGCGTGCGATCGAGAGCCTGGACCTGGCTTTTCTCGTCGACGGAGAGCACCAAGGACTTCGCTGGGGGATTGAGATAGAGTCCGACCACATCGTAGAGCTTCTCGATGAACTGTCTATCGCGGCTCACCTTGAAGGTCCTCACGAGATGAGGCTTCAGGCCATGTTGCTTCCAGATGCGGCGCACGGTGGCTTCGCTGACCCCGTGCGCGTCCGCCATGGTCCGAGTACTCCAATGCGTCGCAGCAGGTGGCGTCGTGTGCAGGGTCGCCTCCACAATGGCGCGGACCGTCCTGTCCGGCATGCGTGGGAGGCGTCCCGGGCGGGGAGCATCTTTCTCGAGCCCCGCGACCCGCAGAGCCAGAAACCGCTCACGCCACAGCTGCACGGTTGGCCGCGAGATCCCCAATTGCCGCGCAATGTCCTGACTCAGCATGCCGTCAGCTGCCATGGTGACGATCCGGGCGCGTTGCACCACGCGCAGGGGCATGCGCCTCGCATGAGCCCATGCCGTCAATATCAATCGCTCTTCCGGGGACAAGACGATAGGGGGAGCAAGATTCACGAGGCATACGCTGCCTCTCGCCGCAGCCTATTGTCAAGTTATTTATGACGCACTACA
>VOPT01000025.1 GCA_009594865.1 Nitrospira sp.
GCTTTAGCCGAGAATCGGTTGGAGGACAAGCTCAGGCTCCTCGCCCAACCCCACCTCCTCATCGTTGATGAGATCGGCTATATCCCGATTGATCGGCAGGGGGCGAACCTGTTCTTCCAGCTCGTCTCCCGTCGCTATGAACGGGGTGCCATCATCCTGACGAGCAATCAGAGCCTGGGCGCCTGGGGCGAGGTCTTTGGCGATCCGGTCATCGCGTCGGCCATTCTGGATCGCCTGCTCCACCATTCGAGCACCATCAACATCAAAGGAAAGAGCTATCGGCTCCGCGAGAAGCTCAAAGCCGGGCTGGTCACATCGAAAACCGCCGCCGAGGCGGGCCCGGACGGAACCTCGGCTTCGTAAACGGCCGTAGGAACGACGATGGGCAGGTGGTCCGACCAAGAGGTCGCGATCAGAAGGCAGATGCTTCAACCGGAGGGGGGAATTTCACGTGATCGCACCGGGGGGAATTTCAGGTGGTCGTTGACAGCCTGACCATCCTTCTCGACCAAAATGTCCCCCAAGCCGTCGTTTCATGGCTGAAGCTGTTGAAGCCGACCTGGGCCGTCTTCCACACGGGCGATGTGGGATTGTCCGGGAAAGCTGATGAAGAGGTCTTTGCCTGGGCGCAGCAGCAGAGCGCTGTCGTTGTGACCTTCGATGAAGACTTCGCCGATGGCCGCTCCTTTCCGGCACAGCGACACCATGGCATTGTGCGCCTTCGGGTGTGGCCGACAACGATCGAAGAAACCGAACAGGCCTTGGGTCGATTGCTCACGAGGTCACCGAAGCTGAACTCACCACGTCTCTCATCATCGTAGACCGCTCTCGAATCCGCGTGCGGACCAGACCTCAATAGGTTGCACGCCCCGCAACAAGCGAGGCGTGCAGTGTAACCATCGAGACCGTTTTCGACGGTTTTAGGCACCACAACACAGGACGAAGCACGAACCACCTAACCCAATGGTGGATCAGGCTCTTCTGTATGTTTTTGTGGAGTGGAATGAGGTGGAGAAATTACTTCGGGATCGCTTCGTAAACCGCAGGTCGGTGGTTCGATTCCACCTTGAAACAACGAAATTCGTCTGAATTGGTGAACGGCGGGTGAACATGTTCACCCGCCGCTGAAAAATCGATGTCTGTAAGTTATTGATATAATTGGTGGCGGTGACCCGGATTGAACGGGTGACCCGCGGCTTATGAGTCCGCTGCTCTACCAACTGAGCTACACCGCCACGGTCGTATCGAAGGCCGGCTGAAACGAATCGCCATCATAGCCGAAGAAGCCCTGAGGTGTCTACCGACGGTGCGAGGAAAACTGCGTCGCGATTCGACAGGTCGAGGAGGGAGATGGTGTGCGTGAGGGCTTGATTTGTTTGCGTGCGATCGGCAAGATACCGCACCTTCTCATCTTGCATGTGGGTGACGATGACCCGGTCCTTCACTCGTTGTTCAATGGCCCTGCTCGCGATGCTCTGTTTCGCCGGGCAACTCCCGACGGCCCTGGCACACGATGCCAAACCGGCAGCGAAAAAACGAGCCTCGCATCGCCATCGGGCGTCCAGTCCTCAAATCATTCCACAAAAGCCGCGGTCAGGCGTGCAGGCCGGCGAAGCCGAGAGTCTGTACTACGCGGGTGTCGCACTCCACGCGAAGGGCAACTACGCGGAGGCGGTGGAAAAATTCAAAGCGGCGCTTCAGAAGCGGGCCGACTTTCCTGAGGCGCGCCATGCCATGGGGCTGTCGTTGGCAGCACAGGGAGCGTTCGATGAGGCTATTCACGAATATCGAGCCGCGCTGAGTGTACAACCTGAGTTCGCCGCCATTCACAATAACCTCGGCGTGGCGTTGAGCGAAAAGGGCAAGCTTGACGAGGCGATTGAGGCCTATCGCTACGCCATTCGACTGCAACCCGGCAATGCCGCGCCCCATCACAATCTCGCCCTGGCGCTGGAATCGAAGGACGAGGTCGACGGGGCGGTCGAGGAATACCGCGAGACCTTGCGGCTGCAGCCGGATAATGCGACAGCCCATAACAACCTCGGGCTGGTGTTGCAACGAAAGGGATTACTCGACGAAGCCATCGGAGAGTATCGCGCGGCCTTGCGACTCCAAGCCGGGCCGGCGGCCGCCTTGTACAGCTTAAACCTCAGTGCCGCCCTGTTGGCGAAGGGGGAACTCGACGGCGCTATCGGGTCCGGCCGCACCGCCGTCCGTCTGCAGCCTCAGAATGCGGATGCCCACTATAACCTCGGGTTGGCGCTCAAGGCCAAAGGCGAGTTTGACGGAGCGCTGGCAGCGTTCCGGGAGGTGTTGAAATTAGACCCCGAACAGGGGGTGGCCCATTATGATGTCGCCCAGTTGCTGGACAGAGCCGGAGACACCGATGGAGCCATCGGCGAGTATCGCGCCATGTTGGCCTACCGTCCGACCCATGCGTCTTCGCAGGAAGCCCTGGCGGTTCTGCTGCAGAAAAAGGGCGATCTCGATGGAGCGATTGCCGCCTATCGAGTGGCCTTGCAGGCCTCACCGAAGAGCGTGGTCGCCCACAACAACCTTGGGGTGGCCCTGTTGAATAAAGGCCAGGTGGATGAGGCGTTGACCGCGTTTCGCACGGCGGCGTCTCTACAGCCCAACGATCCCGTCGCCTACTTCAATCTCGGTGAGGCGTTCATCGCTCAGAACCAGCGTGTGGACGCGATTGAGTCCTACCGCAGTTACGTCAAGCTGGCCGAGACCCAGCCGGATCACCGTGACAAAGTGGAAGCGGCGCGGAAGCAACTCGCGGCGTTGGAACGGTAGTTAATCGATGAACGTCTGCGGGACGCAGCCATCCTGTCTGCGGTCAGTGCTGAGCGCCGTCGTGCTGGGGCTCCTGTCTCTCCTGTCGGCGGGCTGTCTCTCGCCGATCGCGCTTCATCAGGCCGTCCTCGAATATGATCGAGCGGTGGGGCGGGTCGAAGCCGAAATGCTGCTGCTCAACATCGCCCGGTCGAGGCATTTTCTCCCGCAGCACTTCACCGGTGTGTCCAGTGTCGCCGCGACGTTCGAATTCCAGGCGAATGCCGGCTTGACGCATACCTTCGTCTCTCCTGGGCCGGACTCCCTCGGCCTGTCGTTCGGCGGCAGCATGGCTGAACGTCCGACCATGACGATCGTCCCGATTCAGGGCGAAGAGTTTACCAGCCGTATCCTTACCCCGTTCGATGAAAGCCGCGTGACCTTCATGTTTCAGCAGGGTGTCGAGCCCGCGATCATTCTCCGCCTGATGGCGAGCGGCATTCAAGCCAGCGGGTACGGCGAGTCGGCCTTCTACCGCAACATGCCGTATTTCGAGGAGGAGTATCGGGAGTTCCGCCGTCGCGTGATGCATCTTTCGGCGTTGAACCTGTCGCGGGAGCTCCAAGTCACGCCGTTGATCTTCGAGCAGACCCTGGCGCTGCCGCTCTCCGCACGTTCGGGCTCGGGTGATGTGGTGCGAGGGCTTGATAAGATCATCGATGCATTGGATCGTGGGTATGCCATCGGCGGCGTGAATGAGGAGCCCGCCCTCACCGTCCGGCGCCGGGTGACAGGTCGGACGGTCATCACGAACTACGATCCCATGCAACTGCCCAATGAGGAGCGTCGTCTGTTGCATGAGGAGGCGCAACGATATCCACGGAACTATATCCTCATCGATATCCGGCCGGACGGGCCGGGCGGGGACTATCCCCTGCACGGATTCTTGGTTGTTCGAAGCTTCAATAAAATTATGCGATTCCTCGCCAACGGCATCGCCGCCGACCCCGAATTCTCTGTCGAGCCAGACGAACGCACGGGCGAGGTGGTCCTCAACCCTGTGCGGACGCTCGACATCGTCGAGGCCGACTTCCGACCGGACAATGCCGCCTTCGCCGTGAAATTTGAAAGCCACTGGTATTCGATCGCCAAGGCGTCCCATGAGGACGGCAAACTGGACCCATGGAACTTGGGGACGTTTCGCGTGTTGGCGCAGCTGTATCAAATGACCGTCACCGACATTTCCAAGACGCCCACCCCCGCCATCACCATCGCCAAGTAAGCCGCTTCCTCCCATCCTGCCCACAGGATTGTGACGCCTTCGCTTGCATAGACGGTGCCCTCCCACTACGATGGGCGAAGGGCACAGAGGATGCGGGGGAAGTCAGCGACGCATGGGACTCAGCCAAAGACGCCACTCGGACGAACGCGAGAGGCCATTGATCCGTCCGGTGGTTGAACCCTTCGACACGTTCGTCCATGCCGAGTCCAGCGGCGGCCTGTTGCTCTTGGGCGCGACGGTGGTGGCGATGGTCTGGGCCAATTTGCCGTGGGCGGGCTCGTACGCAGGCCTGTTGTGGCTGGCGCTTCTCCTCTCCGGTGTGCAGGCCACCATCGCCGGCGTCTTGGCGGCCATGACGATTCCGGCCTGCACACGCGTGAACGGCAGCGAATTCGTGGCGAGGGGACAGGCGCTGTTGAAACGACTTGAGGTGGTCACCTCCGCCGATCGGCCGCCGTTGGCCAACGCAGAGCGTCACCGTGTGACGCAGCGGCTGGAGATGGAGGACAAGGATGTGGAGACGCCCTTGCAACGCTTAGAGCATGCGCTGCATCCCTGGGTGACCGTCGTCGTGATGCCGCTTTTCGCCTTGGCCAATGCCGGCATCACGCTCGATGCGAACGGGGGTGGACCCATCTGACGCATCCGGTCGCCCTGGGCATCATGACGGGGTTGTTCGTGGGGAAACCGGTCGGCCTCCTGCTCGCCACCTGGGCTGCGTTGCGGGTGGGATTCGTGTCGATGCCGGAAAGGGTCACGTGGCGACAGTTGGCCGGCACCGGTGTGTTGGCGGGCATCGGATTCACCATGTCGCTGTTCATTGCCGGGCTGGCCTTTCCGCCTGGCCCATTGCAGTTGTCGGCCAAGGTCGGGATTCTCTGCGCATCGACGGTCGCCGGCCTCGTGGGCTGGGTATGGTTGCGAGGTGGCAGTCGGGCAGCCGGGTGAGCGAGGGCGAACGGTCGAAAGGAGCCGTATGGTGAGCAGAGGCATCGCGTTGGGGGGGCTGTTCGTGTTGGCGGTATTCGCGCTCCAAAACATGGAGGCCGTCAGTGTGCGGTTTCTCCTGTGGAGTTATGACACCACCCTCGTCCCGGTCATCCTGGGGTCGGCCGCACTCGGAGCCTGTCTCGTGGCGATCGTCTCGCTGGGGGCGCGATTGCGGCGGGCTCGTGAGGTCGATCGTTTGGCCGAGACCGTCCATGCCCAGGCTGAGCGCATCCGACGATTGGACACTTATGATCGGGACGCATTGCAACAGACGGGTTCTTTGCTGCCTTCCCGTTCGACTGACAACGTGAAAGGAGAACATCGATGATGACCGGACTCTCGATCGAGACCGCCTGGCCGTGGCTGATCAGCATGGCCACGACCGTGGGTCTGGCCCTGTTGCGTGTGGGATTGGTCTTTGTGGTCGGCTATGTCGCACTGCGTTTTTCCCGCCTGGGTCTTCTGCAACTCGAACGGGTGATGGTGGCTACGAGCGACACGGCGGATCAACAGGCGGGGACGGCTCAGAAACGGGCCGCCACCTTGACCGGGATCCTCAGGACCATCGCCTTGTCGGCGATTTGGGCGGTCGTCATCATCGAATCGTTGCAGGTCGTGGGGTTGGACATTGCCCCGATTCTGGCCGGCGCAGGAATCCTCGGGTTGGCGGTAGGGTTCGGCGCGCAAAATCTGGTGCGGGATCTGATCAGCGGATTCTTTATTATCCTGGAGGATCACATCCGGCTAGGGGATGTGGCGGTGATCAATGGAACCGGCGGACAGGTAGAGACCATCACGTTCAGAACGATTTCTCTGCGGGATTTCTCCGGCGTGGTCCACGTGTTCCCCAATGGGAGTATCAATACCCTGTCCAATATGACCAAAGACTGGTCGGCGTTTGTCCTCGATATGGGCGTGGCTTACCGCGAGGATACGGATCGGGTGGTGGCGGTGATGCGGGCGGTGGGTGAAGGGCTGCGCCAGGATCAGGCGGTCGGTTCGCTGATCATCGAGCCGATCGAAATCGTGGGAGTCGAAAACTTTGCCGATAGTGCGGTGACGATTCGCGCGCGAATCAAAACGAAACCGGCCGAGCAATGGAAAGTCGGGCGCGAATACCGCCGCCGCCTGAAGAAGGCCTTCGACGCCCAGGGCATCGAAATTCCCTTTCCCATGCGCACCCTGCTGATGGGCGAATCCAACCAGCCGTTGAAGGTCGAGGTGATCGCCGGCCTGGGGCTCGGGAAGACGTAGCTACTCATTCAGCGATCACGTCGATCTATCGCCTGACTCCGCCTTGACGGGTGTGGGGAGACGCCTATCCTTCAGGTGCAAGGACAAGGACGCCATGGCCATGGGCATCGCTTCCGCAACGTCCTGCCGGCGACGATAATCATCCAGTCGTCGATGGACGATGCCGTCGGACAGGCCGGGATAATATCCCTTCAGCGCTTGTATCCCGGTCGTTGCGGTCAGCCCGTCGCAGTGATGCCGCATCTCGCGCAACCGTTGCGTGATCCGCTGCCGCGCGGCGACCTGAAACGTCTCGGCCAACTCCCACACCGTCGTGCGTCCTTCTACTCTGGTTTGCTGCTCGGCATAGAGTACCGTGGCGATCAGGGCCAGCAGGTCTTCGCCGACCGATTCAATCCGGTTCTGCACCCGTTGCTCGTCTTGAAACGCAGCCTGGAAGCGCGCCATCGCATAAAAAATTTCCCGCGCCAGGCGTCGGCTGGTTCGTTCGATATACCGGACAACCGATTTGACTTGCGGATGCGCAAAGGCCGGGCTCGCCGGCAGGGGGTGTCTCACCCAGTGCCGTAGATACCAGGGCACATAAAAGCCTCCCAGCTTCACGAGTTGCTTGAGCTGGTCGAGAATCGACAGATCGCCCGAATAGAGTGGCTTCGCGCGATCGAGATGATGGCTCAACCCTTCACGCACGATAAAAGGCCGCAGGATATCCGTGGCCCCCTCACCGATGCGATACATCTCGGCGTCCCGCACGAGCTGCTCGATCCCGAATCCCGCTTCGCCGCGCGCCATTTTTGAGGCAGCGGTTTCGTACCCCATGCCGCCGAACAGAATTTGCGCGTCTCGCAGAAATTGAATTGTATGCTCGGAGCAGAAAATCTTCGCGACTGCGGCCTCAATACGGATGTCATGACGATGTTGATCCGCCAGCCGCCACACCAGCATCGAAAGCGCTTCCATGGCGAACAAATGTCCGGCCATGTCTCCGATCCGGATCTGCTGGGTTTGGCGCTCCGCCAGCGGTTTCTGAAAGGTGACGCGCGCATTGGCACGATCCAAGGTCGGTTGCCAGGCTTGCTTTGCCATGCCGAGACAAATGGCCGGAATGCTGATGCCGCGCCCCACGTTCAGAATCGTCAGGGCATATTTCAACCCTTTTCCCACCTCGCCGATGACGTGCTCGACCGGAATCCGGACCTGCTGCATCGTCATGTGCGCGTTTTCAATTCCCCGGCACCCCTCGAACTGACAGCGTTGACGGACCTGCACCCCCGGAGCGGACATATCCAAGATGAACGCCGTATGAACCCGGTCGTCGGCTCCATGTCCTTCAGGCACCGGCATCCAGGTGCTCTGTCCCTCTCGCACCACTCGTCGAGCCGGGACGCGGGCGATGAGTGTGACATACCGCGCGATCGGTCCATTCGTGCACCAGAGCTTTTCGCCGTTGACGAGGAAGTGGCTGCCGTCGGCGCCGAGGACCGCTTCTGTCCGGACATTGGCGGCATCCGATCCGGTCAGCGGTTCCGTGAGGGCAAATGCCGAGAGCGCTTCTGTTGCGACCAGCGGAAGATATCTCCGCTTCTGATCTTCATTGCCGAACAAGAGGATCGGCATGGCGATGCCGATGGACTGCGGCACGGCCACCGTCAAGGCGAGAATGTTGCTCCAGCTTGCGATCAACGTGAGGACGCGCCCGTAGTTGGTATAGGAGAAACCCAGACCCCCGTAGGCCTTTGGAATTTTCATGCCGAAGGCTCCGAGTTTGAACAGGCCGCGGATCACCGCGTCGGGAATTTTCGCCTCGCGCTCGATCTCCTCCGGGTCCACCTCCTGCCGCAGAAATGCTTCGATCTGTCTACAGAAGGCCGCGCCGGCCGCTTGTTCTTCGGGGGGCTCTGGAGGCGTCAGCAGCAGCTCGAAGTCCGGCCTCCCGTCGAAGAGTCCGGCGAGAAAACTTGCGCCGGACAATCGTTCACGTGCTTCCTCGATCCGTTCGAATCCTTTGAACAGCGTGCTCATGAATGACCTCATTCCACTTGTGCAATCACTGATCCCTGAACTGTCTGTCGCGGTATTGCGCCAAAACACCAGCCAATCTGGCTTTTAGCTCCAGCCGCTTGGGTTTTCCCGTCGAGGTATAGGGCACGTCATCACCCAGGAGCACGACCTTCGGTTGTTTCGCGAACGGGAGCCGCGTGCGGCAATGCGCCAGGAGATCGGCCTCACTCGGTGGGGAGGCGGGATCTTTCGGTACGACATAGGCCGCAATTTCTTCGCCGTAATAACGATTTTCGAACGGCAGGGCCATGGCAAACCTCACGGCCTGGTGCGTTTTCAAGACGTCATCGATTTCCAGGGGGGAGATGTTCACCCCGCCGCGTATGATGAGTTCCTTCAAGCGTCCCGACACGAAAAAGAACGGCCGGCCTTGCTCATCGGCAAGATAAAACCCTTCGTCTCCCGACCGGAACCATCCCCATTGGAAAGCGGCTTCGTTGGCCTCATCACGCTTGAAATAGCCGGCGCAGACGGTACGACCACGAATACAGATTTCTCCGTGAACGGCCGGAGGCAGCGACCGTCCATGCTCGTCGAGAATCGCCATGAGGTTGTGTCGGAGCGGCACTCCGACGGAGGGGAAGTCATATCCGGTCAACCAATGACGGTGCTGCGCCTGTGTCAGGTCGTTCGGCAGGAAACAGGAGTAACAGGTCGTTTCGGAGAGACCGTAGCCATGGCGGATGGGGACAGCGAAGCGATCCTCGAAGCGTGCGGCAGTATCTTTCAACAAGGGCCCGGCGCCACAGATCAGGCCGCCGAGACGGCTCAGATCGTAGGGGGTGATGTCTTCATCGGCATCGAGGAGAAATTCGAGCAGCGTGGGCACGACGCTGACCGAGGTAACCTGTTCCGCATGGACCCGACGCCAGAACCTCTCGGTCTGGAATCTCCGGTTCAGCACCAGACTGCCCTTGCAGTAGAAGGGGGTGATCAGCGTCACGACGATGCCGTTCACGTGGTGGATGGGCAGTACGCACATCAGACGATCAGTGACGCAGAAGCCATGCGACACAGCGATGGCATCCGCATCGATCAAGAGATTAGCCATCGTCAGGATGACCCCTTTAGGCGGGCCGGTTGTCCCGGACGTGTAGACGATCAGCGCATGGTCATCGAGCCGGGAGCCTGACGGGGAGCGGCGGAGCGAGCGGGCAGCCACGTTCGGGGAAGATCTTCCTCCAGTCCCGTGGTTATCGAGAACACCGGCATCGCCGAGCGCGATGACGTTGCGCAACGTCGGGATGTCCGATTGGAGCGCGCAGACCTCGTCATACGCATCCTGCCAGCAGAAGACCGTCGACACCTCTGAATGTTCGAGAATGTAGCGTTTCTTTTCGAGCGGTTCCTCGATGTTGATCGGCACGACCGCGACTCCCAGCGTCCAGGCTGCGAAATAAGTCAGTACCGTCACGTCATGGTTGAAGAGCAGCGTGGCGATCCGGTCTCCTCGCGTCAAGCCGAATCTGGTATGGAAGACTCCGGCCAGCCGTTCGACGATCGCCCCCAGTTCGGCATAGGTGTAGGTCCGGTGAACACGGCGCTCGTCGTCGAAAAACGTGAGGGCATTTCGCGTGACGAGCTGCGGATCGTAAATGCGGGAGCGAAAGAATTCCGCGAACGAGGCCCAGGGCACATCTGCCGTGTGTCCCGTCGCGTCGCGCGCCTGCTCGATATGGTCACGTACGTCGCTCAAGAGGTTCATAGGCTTTCGGCGCGGGGCCCGTGTACAGCGCCCGTGGTCTGATCAACCGGTTGTGCTCCTGCTGCTCGATGACATGCGCGCACCAGCCGGTGATGCGCGAACAGACAAACAACGGCGTGGACAGTTCACGCGGGATGCTCATCAGGAGGTAGGCCACGGCCGTATAAAAATCGAGATTCGGGCGCAGTCCTTTTTCCTCCAACATGAGCCGATCGAGTGTGGCGGCGATCTGATACCAGTTGCGGTCGCCGCAGAGATCACTCAATCGCTCGGCCTGGCGCTGGATGATGGCCGACCGCGCATCGCCTTGCCGGAGCACGCGGTGGCCGAAGCCCATCACGCGCCGTTTGTGTGCCAGCCGGTCGCGTAGCCAGAACTCCACATGTTCCGGCCGGCCGATTTCGACCAACATCGCGGCCACCGCTTCATTGGCGCCTCCATGGAGTGGACCTTTCAGGGTCGCGACTGCCGCCGTGATGGCGCCATGCAAGTCGGTGAGGGTGGACGCAGTGACCCGGGCGGCAAAGGTGGAGGCATTGAACTCATGCTCCGCATACAGAATCAACGAGACATTCAGCGACTTGGCCATGGCTGCCCCGATCTCACCATCGCGGGGACCGGCGACGAGGCTCAGCAGATTTTCTGCAAAGCCTCCGTGGGAATCGGCTGTTGCGGGTTGCCGATCCGTCATGACCTGGTAGCTGGCCGCGATCAGCTGAGGGATTTGCGCGAGCAACCGCACCGATTTGCGGAGATTCGCATCGCGGGACCCATCCTGTGCATCAGGATCACTTAGCCCGAGCAGGGAAATCCCGGTCCGCAACACGTCCATCGGATGCATGCCGGGGCGCAGACCCTCCACGAAATGTTGCGTCTGTTCCGGGAGTCGCCGATGACGCACTAAGAGGTGTGAGAATTCCTCCAGTTCCATTCTGCCGGGCAGGTGCCCGAAGAGCAGAAGATAGGCGACCTCCTCGAAACTGCTTCGCCCAGCGAGGTCGCCGATTGCATACCCTCGATACCGCAGTCCCGCTTCCCCTTCATCGACCTGACAGATCGCCGACTCCCCAGCGATCACCCCCTCCAGGCCTGGGCTGTATTCAGGATGGTCGTGATCTTTCGCCGTTGGCTGTTCCTGCATGGTTTGGTTCATGGGACCTCCGCATCGATGCCTGGCCATCCTCGTATCGAATCAGGTCGTACAGTTCCTGCCTGGTCATCATGTGATCGAGCCAATTCCGTTGGGAGCCGAAGAACTTTAGTTCCGACAAGAGCTTTTCGACCGCTCTTGCGGCGACTCGCAGCGCACTGACGGGAAACAGCACCGCGCGATAGCCTAACGCTTCAAATTCGTCCACGCTGAGATAGGGCGTCCGGCCGAACTCCGTCATGTTGGCGATCAGTGGTACATCGATACCCGCCTTCCGCATTGCCAGGGCGAAGGTTCCGAACTCTTCGGCGGACAACAGGGCTTCGGGAAACAACATGTCCGCGCCTGCTTGGGCATAGGCCCGCGCTCGTTCAATCGCAGCCTCCAACCCATCGACGGCTCGCGCGTCGGTGCGCGCCACGATTACGAAATCCCGATTGCGCCTTGCATCCACGGCGGCTGTGATCTTGGCGACCATGTCACCAAGAGGAATGATGCGTTTTCCTGATAGATGCCCGCACTTTTTGGCCGCTTCTTGATCTTCGATCTGCATGCCGGCCACTCCGGCCTGTTCGAATTTCCGTACGGCTTCCATCACGGCTGAAGGCGGGCCATATCCCGTATCCGCATCGACGATGGCAGGAATGGCGACCGCCCTGGCGATGGTCCCCGCTTCCTCTACCATCTGGGCCAATGGAATGAGGCCGATGTCAGGCAGGCCGCGCGCGGCAGACACGGCGGCCCCCGACACGTAGACGGCCTCATACCCGGCCCGTTCGATTTGAATGGCGGTCAACGCATTACAGGCTCCAGGGATGGCCACCGTACGACCGGCCAAGACCGCACGCAATTGTTGTCCTTTGTCGCCAGTCGATTGATCGAATGTCATGAGCGTACCCTCAGCAGCGGCATGCATGCGGCAATGTCATGCTGTTCCTCCAGGTGCCAGACCAAGTCGATCAGGCGGTCGAGTCGCGCACGATCGATGCGTCTGGACGCCAGGCGCCGGAGTTTGTCTTCCACTTCCTCATCAGAGAGCGGATGGCCGGGGTGACCGAGGGGTTGGTCTACTTGCCGGCTGTAGGTCGAGCCTCGCGACGTTCTGATCGTGAGGCGAGTCGGCATGGTCATCGGGTAGCGATGTTCGAGTTCCGACAATTTTACGACATGGATGTGTTTCATCAGCTCGTGGAGACGCGGATCGCGCAGCCGTTTGGGGCTGAACGAATTCATGTTCACGCGGCCATCCACGAGGGCCACCGCCACGCAGTAGGGGAAGCTGTGGTCGGCGGTTTCTCTCGTGCTGGGGTGCCATTTTTCGGGATCACGCCCGATGATTTCGATGGCGACGTCGTAGCTGCCGATCTCGACATCGGCCAGCTTGTCGAGCCAGGTTTTCCCTTCCGTCTCGATCAGCTCCGCTCGCAACGCCAGGGCGGCTTCGACGGCGCTTTGCGCGTGGTACTCCACGGGAAACTGTTTGATGCAGGTCTTGAGAATTTTGAAGGGAACCGGCTCGCCGCCCGGCATGGCCTCGCCTCCCAGCATCGGCAGTTCAAATAGTCCGGAGACCAGCTTCATGAACCCCTTTTCGCCTTCGAAGATCGGGGCGGGGCCGGTCATGCCACGCCGGGCGAGCAGGGCGGCGAACATGCCGTTGCGCGCCGCGTTGGAAAAAGCGCAGGCCTTCCACATCGACAGGTCGCCGACCCTGGTCTGGCGCAATGCGATATTGGCCACACCAGCCAGGTTGACGGCCTGGCGCGTCTGCGCCTCCGTGAGTTCGAAGACGTTGGCGATGCCGAGTGCGGAGGAGATCGGCCCATAGGTGACATGGTCCCAGCCCCGAGGCCGCAAGGCGGCGGCGTCGCAGAGGCGACATTGGATTTCGTAGGCCAGGGTGATGGCCTGAATAACGAGCTGGCCGGACGCATGCACCGTTTCCCCCGCCGCGAGGACTGCGGGGATATTGTCCGAGGGATGGGCCGGCTCTTTCGACAGGTAGGTATCGTTGAAGTCGAGGTAGCGGACCATGGCGCCATTGGCGAAGGTCGCAAGGTCCGGGAGAGTCTGGTGATTCGTTCCCCACACCGTCGCTCCGCAGGGCACCTTCACGGCGAGCGCCATCTCCCGGGCGATCCGGCAGGGAGTCGAAGCCCAGGCACCGAAGGCGCAGGCCAGACTGTCCAAAAGGCGCCGCTTGACTTCATGGACCACGTCACCGGGGAGCTCATTGAACCGGAGCGACTGGGTATAGCGAGCCAGACGATCGGCCAGCATTGCGCCACCTCATGGCCATCACAGCAACAGGGTTATCCCGCTCGCGAACCGAGGTTGATGGAAGGCCCTTTCCGATTATGGAGTGCCGGCCTGTCCAAATCCCGCCACCGTTCGTGTTCGGCGATGACCGCAATCAGCTCCGCGATCCCTTCCCCCTTCAAGGCCACGGTACGAATCACCGTCTTGCACCATTCACGTAAATCCCGCAGGGCCTCATCCGCCCCTTCGCGATCGCCTTTGTTCACCACGACGATGTCTGCGACCTCCAACAGTCCGGCTTTCATGGCCTGGATGTCGTCGCCGAGTCCCGGCGCAACCACTGCGACCACCGTGTGGGCGACGTGCATGATGTCGACTTCGCTCTGGCCGACGCCGACCGTCTCGATGAGAATCACGTCAAAGCCGGCGGCGTCCAGGACGCGTACGGCCTGCTGCGTGGCCTCCGCGAGCCCGCCCTGTTGACCGCGTGTTGCCATACTGCGGATGTAGACCTGTGGGTCGTCCGTATGACGCTGCATTCTGATCCGATCGCCCAGCACGGCGCCTCCCGTCACGGGGCTGCTGATGTCCACCGCCAGCACGCCGACCTTTTGTCCCAGGCGGCGATAGGCGGTGATGAGCTGATCGATCAACGTGCTTTTTCCCGTGCCGGGATACCCCGTGACGCCGATCACGAAGGCGCGATTCGGTGAGGGCGCCACATGTGCGAGTACCGCCGCTCCGAGTGGGTCCCGGTTTTCGAGCCAGGTGATGACACGCGCCACGGTTCTCACATCGCCGGCTTCGACCTGCCTCGCCAGCTCGGCGGCATCGTGTGGGAAGAAAGATCGATGCGCAGTGACTTGGTTCACGTCATCCCTTCAGTGCCGGTTGTCCGATACGGGGCTTCGATATCTGTGAAAGTCGTGAGCGGAGCGGATGTCCGATCGCTGAGGCCAACTGATTCGCACAGTCGAGTATCAGCCCTTCATCCACTGCAACCAGAGCTCCGGAAGCCTTCAGGGCGAAGACCACATCTTCCGTCGCGACGTTGCCGGTTGCACCGGGCGCATAGGGACACCCGCCGAGGCCGCCTGCCGAACAATCGAACGCCGTGATCCCATAGTCCTCCCAGGCCGTGAGCACAGTGGCGACGGCCATGCCGTAGGTGTCATGGACATGCAGCGACAGGCGGATCGGGTCGATATGCGGCATGACCACATCGAGCAACGCGCGCATGTCGACAGGCGAGCCCCTGCCGAGCGTGTCTCCCAGAGAGACGTCATCCACACCGAGATCGAGCAGCCGTAACATGACATCCAAGGTCCGCTGCGGCGCCATGCGACCCTCATAGGGACACCACAGGGCAGTGGAGATGTAGCCGCGCACCAGCAGGCCGTCGCGTTTGGCTCCCTGGATCACCGGCGTGAAGCGGAGCAGGGATTCCTGGACGGTCGCCTTGATGTTATGGCGCGTAAAACTGTTCGAGGCGGCCGTGAAGACGGCGATTTTCCGTACGGCGGCTGCGCGTGCCCGTTCCAGCCCCCGTTCGTTCGGCACCAGGGCGGAATAGGTCACGCCGGGAACCCGGTCGATGGCGCGGAAGACCTCATCGGAGTCGGCCAGTTGCGGAATGGCGGCAGGCGAAACAAAGGAGCCGGCTTCAATTTCTGTCACCCCGGTGCGTGACAGGGCATTGATCAGATCGATCTTGCGCGCCGTCGGCACGAACAGGGCTTCATGTTGCAGTCCGTCACGAGGCGAGACCTCAATGATACGGACCGGCAACTGGCGCGACTCATGTGTGGCGAAGGACAACATCGTCCGACGTGGTCGCCTCCTGCGGCTTCCGCTCGCGTGGCTGAGCCCACGAGGGCGGCCGTTTTTCGATAAAGGCTCGCAGCCCTTCGGCTGCTTCCGGCGCACAACGGGCGCGGGCATTGTATTCCGGGCCCAAGGCCAAGCGGTCCTTATCGGACAAGGCCCGCAGCCGGTGAAACAACAATTTGCTTTCCCTGGTGGCACAGGGCGCCAGTTGCATGATCGCGTCGCTCAGTTCGGTGATGCGGTCATCCAGATTGCTCTGCGGAACGACGTCATGGGCCAGATTGTATCGCTGAGCGGTCGATGCGCAGAAGGTCTCGCCGGTCAGGCCATACCGCCGGAGGAAGGATTCGCCCGCCTTGTGCAACAGAAACGGCGCGATGACGGCCGGAATCAACCCGAGTCTGGGTTCACTCAGGGCAAAGGTGGCTTCCTCCGCCGCCACGACAATATCGCAGACGGCCAAGAGACCGAGTCCGCCTCCGAACGCCGAGCCTTGCACCCGGGCGATAACCGGACAGGGAAATTCATCGATGGCGCGAAACATGCGCAGCAGGTGATGGGCATCACGCATCGCCGGGGTTTGGGATGCCGGCCCGTCGGCCTGCATCCGTTGAAGGTCGGCTCCCGCGCAAAAGACGGAACCGGCAGCGGCCAGCACGATGCCCCGGAGCGAGGGGTCATGCGCCAGGTCTTCAAAGGCTTCCCGGAGTTCCGTCGCCATCTGGTCGTCAAAGGCATTCCGGCGGTCGGGCCGATTGAGCGTCACCCGCGCCATGGCGGCATTCGATTCAATCATGAGCCTGGTGAATGGCCGCATCTGTCCCTCCTATGGCTGCTCACATACGAAATACCGGCGCATGGGTTTCCTTCAGGGGCGACAATGCCGCGAGATCCAGGCAGAATCCGAGGACGCGGCGTGTGTCGAGAGGATCCAGAATGCCGTCATCCCACAGACGCGCACTGCTGAAATAGGGACTGCCTTCCTGCTCATATTGCCGGAGGGTTGCCTCGGTGATGCGACGGCGTTCGTCATCCGAGAACGCAGCCTTTTCTCGCGCTCGTTGTTGTTCTTTCACCGTGACCAGCACTTGAGCCGCCTGTTGCGCACCCATCACCGAGATCCGGACGTTGGGCCAGGTGAACAGAAATCTCGGGCCATACGCCCGCCCGCACATGGCATAGTTCCCGGCCCCATGGGAGGCGCCGATCAGGATCGTGAATTTCGGGACCTCCGCCGTCGATACTGCCTGGACCATCTTCGCGCCGTCTTTGATGATGCCCCGGCTTTCATAGTCCTTCCCGACCATGAAGCCGGTGATGTTCTGCAAAAACACGAGGGGCACGCGGCGCTGGGCGCAGAGCTGGATGAAGTGCGCGCCTTTCAGTGCCGATTCCGACAACAGCACGCCGTTGTTGGCCACGATTCCCACCAGGTGGCCCATCCACTGCGCAAAGCCACAGACGAGCGTGGGGCCGTAGCGCGCTTTGAATTCCTGGAAGCGGCTGCCGTCCACGAGCCGTGCGATCACCTCCCGGACCTCCCATTGTTGCCGCGGGTTCGCGGGGATGAGTCCATAGAGATCTTCGGCTGGATACAGCGGTTCGTCGATCTGTCCTCGCCGGAGCTTCGGGGGTCGTCGTCCTAAGGTGGCCATGATTGAACGGCAGATGTCCAAGGCATCATGATCGTCATCCGCCAGATGGTCGCTCACGCCCGACAGGCGCGTATGCAAGTCGGCGCCGCCGAGCTCCTCGGCAGTGACGTCTTCGCCGGTCGCGGCCTTGACCAGCGGCGGTCCGGCTAAATAAATCGTGCCGGTTCCTTTAACGATGACATTCTCATCACACATCGCCGGGACATAGGCGCCCCCGGCCGTGCACATGCCCATGACCACGGCGAGTTGGGGGATACCGGCCGCAGACATGCGCGCTTGATTGAAAAAGATCCGGCCGAAATGGTCCTTGTCTGCAAAGACCTCGGCCTGCATCGGAAGGAAGACGCCGCCGGAATCCACGAGGTAGATGGCCGGCAGCCGGTTCTCCAGCGCAATGGCCTGCGCGCGGAGATGTTTGGTGATGGTCATCGGGAAGTAGGTGCCGCCTTTGACCGTGGCGTCGTTGGCTGCGATGACACAGAAGCGTCCCGACACCGAGCCGATGCCGGTGATCAGACCGGCTGACGGCACCTGATTGTCATAGAGACCGAAGGCGGCGAGCGGGCTCAGTTCCAGCCATGGCGAGCCCGGGTCGAGCAGCGCGGAAATCCGTTCGCGTGCGGTCAGTTTGCCGCGTTGCTTGTGGAGCGCGATGGCTTCGGCCGTTCCGCCGGCCCGCGCTATCTCCAGATGTTTGTGCAGATCGGCCATCAGCCCTTCGAAATGGGCTTTGTTTCGGCGAAACTCGTCCGATTCTTGCCGTACGGCCGTGTCCAACACACGCATGGCCGAAATCCTCTCACCGTTCGGTTCGAAGCCCGTTCACGAACTCCACAATGTCGTGCATCGGTGTGGCGGGCCTAAACAACCTCTGCACGCCTGCCGCCTTCAGTCGTGGCACATCTTCGTCGGGAATGATCCCTCCACCGAACAGCACGATGTCTCCCGCGCCTTGTTCACGCAGCAGTCCAAGTATACGGAGGAACAAGGAATTATGGGCGCCGGAATGGATGCTGAGGCCGATGGCCTGCACGTCTTCCTGGATGGCGGTCGTGACGATCTGTTCAGGGCTCTGATGAAGCCCCGTGTAAATGATTTCGATGCCCGCATCACGAAGCGCGCGGGCGACCAGCTTCACTCCCCGGTCATGCCCGTCCAATCCCACCTTGCCGATCAAAATCCGCAGGGGTGTCGCCGCGACGGTCATAGGGTCACCTCCCGGAGCACATATTTCCCGTCCACATTTTTGCTGACGTATCCGGCTTGGATCAGCGGGTCGTGCTCGAATATCAGGAGCCACTGTTCTTCGCAGGCACGTTCCAATACCCGTCGTTTGCTGTCGAGTGTCTGAACAGGCTCGAGGTCGTATCCCATGATATAGGGAAGGGGGAGATGGGACACAGTAGGAATGAGATCCCCGAGAAAAAACGCGACCCGGCCTTCGGATTCCACTTTGACACTCTGATGGCCGCGCGTATGCCCGGGTGTGACAACGGCCGTCACCCCCGGCAGCAGTTCCGTTTCACCCTGGAGAAATGCCCACTGGTTGGCGTTTGCCACCGGCGTGAAATTGTCGCGGCGATAACTGGCCCTGGTCCGTTCGTTGGCGTGTGTCGCATCGTCGTACTCTCCTTGCTGGACATAGTAGGTGGCTTTGGGAAAGGCCGGCAGCAATGCGCCGGTCCCGTTGGTCATCGTGTTGCCTCCGGCATGGTCGAAGTGCAGATGTGTATTGATGACCATATGGATATCGTCGCGGCTCAGACCGTGCTGCGTGAGAGATTGTTGTAAGGTAGGTATCCGTTCGACCGCGAACAGGGAACGGAATTTTGCATCTTCCTTATCTCCGAGTCCTGTATCCACCAGCACATGTTTCCCGTGGGCCCGGATCAGCAGGCAGGTCAGACTGAGCGGAATGCGGTTCAGGTCATCTGCCGGACAACAGGTTTGCCACAGCGCTTTCGGGACGACGCCGAACATGGCGCCGCCGTCCAGCCGGAATCGGCCGTCGGTTACGGGGTGAATGTCAAAGGCTCCGAGTTTCATTTGTCACATCCCGCTTCTGCCGCTTCACAACACCACCGGTTCGCGATAGGTCCCATACACTTCTTTCAACGCCGCGCAAATTTCTCCCAACGTCGCCTTGGCCTTCACGGCTTCAATCAATGGGGGCATGAGGTTCTGGTGACAGGAAGCCATTTCCTGCAGCTCCTCCAGCGAGCCGGCCATCTTGAAAGGATCGCGTGATTTTTTAAGGTCGGACAAGCGGGCCACCTGTTCCTGCTCCACCTCCGGACCGATCTTCAGGATGGGAATGGATCGAGCGTCTTCTTCTCTATGCGTCGTCACACCGACAATGCTCCGTTCCTGCCGCTCGATCTCACGCTGATAGCGTTGCGAGGCATCCAGAATCTCCCGCTGTGGATACCCGCGTTCGATGGCGGAGACCATGCCGCCGAGCCCGTCCAGTTTTCGGAAAAGCTCCAGGGCTCCTTCTTCCAGGCGGTTCGTCAGCGTCTCGACAAAATACGATCCGCCCAACGGATCGACCGTATTCACCGTTTCGCTTTCTGCCGCAATGATCTGCTGGGTTCGCAGCGCCAACTTCACGGCTTCTTCGGTCGGCAGCGCCAGGGTTTCATCCATGGAATTCGTATGAAGCGATTGCGTGCCACCGAGCACGGCGGCGAGGGCCTGCAGGGTGGTCCGCACCACGTTATTCATGGGCTGTTGGGCGGTGAGGGAGCAGCCCGCGGTTTGAGCATGACAGCGAAGCTGCAGTGAACGAGGATTTCTGGGATGGTATTGCCGTTCCATCTCACGGGCCCAGAGCCGTCTGGCTGCGCGGAATTTGGCAATCTCTTCGAAAAAGTCATTGTGGACGTTGAAGAAAAAGGAGAGTTGCGGCGCAAACGCATCCACCTCGAGCCCGGACTTCACGGCCGCCTCGACGTATGTCAGACCGTTATAGAGCGTGAAGGCCAGTTCCTGGACCGCCGTCGAACCTGCTTCCCGGATGTGATACCCGCTGATGCTGATGGGATGCCATTTCGGGACATGAGCCGCACAATACGCGATGGTGTCGACAATTAAGGCGAGATGTGGTTCCGGAGGAAACAGCCATTCCTTCTGGGCGATGTACTCCTTCAGAATGTCGTTCTGAATTGTCCCGCCCAGCCGATCGAACGGGATCCCGCGTTTCTCCGCAACGGCCAGATACATCGCGAAGAGGACGGCGGCGGGTCCGTTGATCGTCATGGAGGTGGTGACTTGATCGAGCGGGATGCCGTCGAACAGTCGCTCCATGTCGGAGAGGGAGGAAATGGCCACCCCGCAATACCCCACTTCGCCGCGGGCGAGTAGATCATCGGAGTCGAGACCCATGAGGGTCGGCAGGTCGAAAGCCACACTCAGGCCGGTTTGACCGTGATCCAACAGATACTTGAAGCGTCTGTTCGTGTCGTCCGCTGAACCGAACCCGGCGAATTGCCGCATGGTCCAGAGCCGGTTGCGATACATGCCGGGGTAACAGCCGCGTGTGTAAGGGAATGCGCCCGGTTGCCCGAGATCCTGTTCGGCGCTCCAACCCTTGAGATGATCGGGCCCGTAACACCGCTCGATATCCAAACCGGAGAGGGATGTGAATCGAGATTTCCGCTCGTTCATGACGCGTTCCTCCAATCGCGGAACGGGACCATCAGGTCAGATGCATCACCGGCTGATCTCCGTACTCATAGAAGCCATGCCCGCTTTTTCTACCAAGCCACCCGGCTTCCACGTATTTTCGCAACAGGGGACAGGGACGGAATTTCGGATCACCCAGGTCTTGATGCAGGACCTCGCAAATGGCGAGCACGGTATCGAGGCCGATACGGTCTGCCAGGGCCAGGGGACCGACTGGATGGTTGGTGCCTTCCACCATCGCCAGGTCGATGGCTTCCGCCGCCGCCACTCCATCCTCCAACGCAAAGATGGCTTCGTTGATCATCGGGATGAGGACCCGATTGACGATGAAGCCGGGAAAATCCTTGCAGACGACGGCGGTTTTCCCTGCGCGTCGCACGAGATCCAGCGCCAGGCGCATCGTCTGCTCGGAAGTGCCGATGGCGCGGACGACTTCGACCAATCGCATCACTGGGACCGGGTTCATAAAATGGATGCCGACGACACGGTCGGGCCGGCCGGATACCATGCCCAGGCTGGCAATGGAAATCGAGGAGGTATTGCTGGCCAACAGAGTCGAGGGCTCGCAGATCTGTCCCAGTTGCGCGAATAACGCCCGTTTCATGGCCGGATCTTCGGGGATCGCTTCGATCACGACCTGCGCCTCCCGCAGCCGTTGCATGTGCCGTATCGGATGGATGATCGCCATGGCCGATCCGGCCTGATCACCTCGCAGCGCACCTTTTTCCACGGCTTTCGTGACGCCCTGCCAGATTTTTTTCGTCGCGTCCTCCAGCGCCTCTTCCGTGACATCGACGAGCAACACATTCCAGCCTGCGGTCGCCAGCACCTGGGTGATCCCGCGCCCCATTTGCCCTGCGCCGACGACTCCGATGGTGGTGATGTCGTCAATGGTCATGTGCGATTCCTTGCCTGCTGCTTCGACGTCGGTGCGATCACTGATGCTGTATTTTTCTGGGCCGTTCTACGAGTAGTGCGAGCGCCTCACCGCCGCCGATGCAGAGGCTCGCGATTCCGCGATGGGCATCACGTTCCTCCATCGCGTACAGCAGCGTGGTCAAGATGCGCGCGCCGGTGGCGCCAATGGGATGACCGAGCGCGACGGCGCCGCCGTTGACGTTGATCTTCTTGGCATCCAAGCCGAGTTCACGAGTGATCGCCAAAGAGACGGCCGAAAAGGCTTCATTGATTTCGAAAAGGTCGATATCGCTGACCGTCAACTCCGTCTGCTTCAAGAGCCGTCGGATGGCCTCGATGGGCGCAATCGTGAACCATTCCGGCGCGAGCGCCGCTCCGGCATATCCCACAATACGAGCCATGGGTGGCAGCCCGAGTCGATGGGCTTCTTCCTCCGCCATGACGACCACTGCGGCCGCGCCGTCATTGCAGGACGGGGAGTTGCCCACGGTGAGGACTCCGTCGTCCTGGAATACGGGCTTCAGCTGACGCAGCCTTGAGAGATCGACCCGGTTCGGTTCCTCATCATCTGTGACAATGAGGGGTGCGCCCTTTTTCTGGGGCACCTCGACCGGAACAATCTCCCTGGTGAATGAACCGGCGGTGATGGCTTCACGCGCGCGGCTGTAACTCTCTAAGGCAAAGTCGTCGACCTGCTGCCGCGAAAACTGATATCTGGCGGCGCAGAGTTCTCCGGCCTTGCCCATGTGAAACTGGTTGTACACATCCCAGAGTCCGTCCTTGATCAGACTATCGGTCAGTTCCCCATGCCCGAGCCGATAGCCTTGTCTGGCTTTCTCCAGGAGAAACGGCGCCCGGGTCATATTTTCCATCCCGCCTGCGACGATGATCTGCGCGTCACCCAGGGCGATCGCCCTTGCCGCCATGATGACTGTCTGCAGGCTGGAGCCGCAGACCTTGTTCACGGTCACGGCCCCGACCCGGTGAGGCAATCCGGCCCCGATCGCCGCCTGCCTGGCGGGAGCCTGCCCGAGCCCGGCGCTGAGCACGCATCCCATCAGTACCTCATCGATCTGTTCTCCCGTCACATGAATGCGTTTCAACGCGTCGGCAATGGCGATGCTGCCCAATCGGGTTGACGGGATCGAGCTGAATCCGCCGTTGAAGCTCCCCATCGGCGTTCGAACCGCGCTGACAATGACGGCATGGTGTCTGGCAGTCACAGCAGTTTCTCCCAGTCGCTCTGTTGGAGATGTTGTTTCACCTTGGCCATAAATCGATCGGCTGTCGCGCCGTCGATGATCCGATGGTCGAAGGAGAGACTCAGGTAACACATGGGGCGGATGGCGATGGCGTCGTCGATCACCACGGCGCGCTTCTGGACCGACCCCACTCCGAGAATTGCCGTCTGTGGCTGGTGGATGATCGGCGTACTGAACAGGCTGCCGAACCCGCCGTGATTGGTGATCGTAAACGTGCCGTCGAGTACTTCGTCCGGCGTCAGTCGTTTGTTCCTGGCCCGTTCTGCCAGGTCAGCCACCTCATGCGCCAACTGTGTGAGCCCCTTCTGATCTGCGTGACGAATCACCGGGACCAGGAGCCCTTCGTCGAGTGCGACCGCAATGCCGATATGGATGTTCTTTTTGATCGCGAGGCCTTGGTCTCCCCAGGAGGCATTCAGCCGCGGTAGCTCTTTCATGGCGCGAGTGACGGCGTTGATCGCGAAGGGGAGGTAGGTGAGTGCGCGACTGATGCGGAAGGCGTCGATGCCCTTGAAGTCCGCTTCAAAAAATGTCGTGACATGAGCGGAGGTGCGGCGGCTGAGGAGCATGCGGTCGGCAATGGTCTTCCGCATTTGGGTAAACGGAATGATCTCTTCAGGAATGTCGTGAGGCTGAGGGGCGGCTTGGGTGTTCGCGGTTGGTGGCGGCTCGGGACTGGGATGTTGATGCGCCGACACATAATCCAATAGATCTTTTTTCGTGACGCGGCCGCCCTCGCCGGTGCCGGTGAGAAGGGCGAGGTCCACCCCATGCTCTCGTGCCAGTTGCCTGACGACCGGCGAATAGTGCTGGTCGCCTTGCGGTTGGCCTTGCCTCGCGCGCACACCCACGCCGCCGACCCGGTTCACGACGCCCTCCGCCGCCGGTTGCGTCTCGAGTCTGGCGAGTACGGTGCCCACCGGCACTGTCGCGCCCTCTTGGACCATCACTTCCGAGAGAACACCCCCAGCCGGAGACGGCACATCCAGTGCCACCTTTTCGGTTTCCACTTCCAGGAGAGGCTGGTCTCTTTCAACCGCACCGCCGGGCTTGATCAGCCACTTGACGACGGTCCCTTCAGCGATGCTTTCCCCCAGTTGCGGCATGACGATGTCGGTAGCCACGAATCACCTCTCCTGCATACCCGTTTACAATGGCCTGCACCATCAATAGGCTGCCAGTTTTCTGGCTGCCGCGACGATGTCGCTGACCTTCGGCAAAAAGAATTCTTCCAACGGCGTGCTGAACGGCACCGGCGTATCGGGCGGGGCGATGCGAAGAATCGGCCCATCCAGACAGTCGAAACATTCTTCGGTCAGCAACGCGGAAATTTCTGCGCCAATGCCGCCGGTCTTGTTGTCTTCATGAAGGATGATCGCCTTGCTGGTCTTGCGTACGGAGGCGTAGATCGTCTCTTTGTCGAGAGGGATCAGCGTGCGCAGATCCACCACTTCCAGCTCGATCCCTTCTTGCTGCAGCATCTCCGCCGCCTCCAACGCCAGATGGACCATGGCTCCATAGGTGATAAGGGACACGTCGCGGCCGGGCCG
This sequence comes from Nitrospira sp., assembly GCA_009594865.1. Taxonomy (GTDB): domain Bacteria; phylum Nitrospirota; class Nitrospiria; order Nitrospirales; family Nitrospiraceae; genus Nitrospira_A. The sequence continues at coordinate 24,379 of VOPT01000025.1, forward strand.
TTTCACGTCGGCTTTGCCCAGGGGAACGATGTAGTCCTCCTGCGGCAGAATCGCCTTGATCCGTCGATACAAAAACTTATGTTCGAAGTAGAGAACCGGGTTCGGATCGCGGATGGCGGCTTTCAAGAGACCCTTGGCATCATAGGGCGTCGAGGGCGCGACGATCTTGAGGCCGGGCGAATGGAAAAACCAGCCCTCCGGACACTCGGAATGAAACGGACCTCCATGGACACCACCTCCGAAGGGTGCCCGGATCACCAGAGGAACGGCCGCTCCCCAGCGGTAGTGGTTCTTCGCGGCGACCTCGGTGATCTGATCGAAGGCGCAGGAAATGAAGTCCGCGAACTGCATCTCGACCACGGGGCGTAATCCCATCATGGCTGCGCCGATGGCGGCGCCTACAAAGCCGGACTCCGACAGCGGCGTATCCAGCACGCGCCATTCGCCATATTTGTTGAAGAACCCGTCCGTCACTTTGAACGCGCCGCCGTACGCGCCGATGTCTTCACCCATGAGAAACACCCGTTCGTCGCGGCGCATTTCGTCATCCAATGCCTGCGAGATGGCATCGACGTAGGTGGTCTGGGTCTCCTGCGCGGCGGTCGCGGTCGTCATGGCAACACCTCATCTTCGGTGGCGAATACGCCGACCAAGGTTTCGCGGCCTTCCGGCAGCGGACTCCGCTCGGCGAATTCAGTCCCTGCATCGACGTCTTTTTTCGCGCGTTCTCCCACTTCATGAAAATATGATTCATCTCCGTAGCCCAGCTGCATGAGCAGCTGTTCTGCGCGCACAATCGGGTCTTTCGTTGTCCAGTCGTCCAGTAACTGGCGCGGGACGTACGTGGCCGCGTCATGTGCGGAATGGCCGTGCATGCGCATGGTTTTGAATTCGAGAAAGGTCGGACCTTCGCCGGACCGCGCCTTCGCAATGGCGCGGCGGGAAGCCAGATACACGGCCGCCACATCATTGCCGTCGACGATCTCACCCGGCATGCCGTAGGCCTTGGCCCGTTCCACCACATCGGTGATCGCCATTTGGTAACGGACCGGCGTGGAGTAGGCATATTGGTTGTTGGTGCAGAAGAACACGACCGGGAGTTTGCGCACTGCAGCGAAGTTCATGGCCTCATGGAAGTCGCCACGGCTCGTGCCGCCGTCACCGGTTCCCGCGAAGGCCACGCGAGACTCTCCTCTGATTTTGAACGCCAGTGCCGCGCCCGCTGCGACCGGCATGTTGTCGGCGAGGTGGCTGACGAAGCCGATTATGCCTCGTTTCAGGTCCCCCATGTGCACATTGCCGTCCTTGCCTTTGGTGGGCCCGGTCTGCTTGCCGAGGTATTGTGCGATAATTTCGCCGGTAGAGAACCCACGAATCAGGAAGGCTCCCATATCTCGATGGAAGGGGGCGATGACATCATCGGGCTGTAAGGCTGAGGCATAGCCGACGGCGATTGCTTCCATGCCGTGGCTGGTATAGACGCCGCCGACGATCCGGCCTTGTCGATAGAGGGCCGTGATCCGGTCCTCCAGGCTCCTCGTCAGTCGAAGATAGAAATACATGTCAAGGAGGTCGCTGCGTTTGATGTCCTGTGCGACGACGGCCTGGTCCATAGCTGCCTCCTCCATATCGATGCTCCGTCTCACATCACAATGCGGGCAGGTCCTTCCAGGAGACCAATGGCTTGCCGTCCCGGCAGCCGTGACAATCGGATGGTTCCCACTGCGGCATGTCCAGATCGACTCCGAAGTAGAACGGATAGGTCGCCGTCAGTTCATCCACGAATGGAAACTGTCCGCTGTCTCGTCTGGCAAATACCATCATGCCCGCAAGTTGCCCGCCGGCATCGGTAATGACCTTGCCCAATTTATTGACACACATGCCGCGTGTCGTGACGTCGTTTAACGAAAGAAACCGCTCTCCCGGTTCGACCGTTCCACTGATGATCTCCGTGCCGATCTTGCCCGTGTCGTGATTGAACGGCGTTAGCACGGTGCGCAAGCGAAGACGCGCCGCCAGGATCTCGCAGGTTCGCTCCGCCAGGAGGCGCGCGTCGGACGAGGTGGTAAGAATTCCGGCGGGCGGGTCATGGCGAAATGTCTGGAGGATCCACTCGGCCATGTTGGATGCGATGATCGTCACGAGGTCGGGAACACGCGCGATGGATTCGAAGCGCAGGTACACTTCAGTATGGTGACCCGACACGACCCCCACGTGGCTGTCGAAATACACGGCGCGGGAGGCGCGCAGCAGGCGCTGAATATCCCAGGACGACAGGGTCGGGTGGGGCGTGTCTCGAATGAGGTGCTGCATCCTCACATCGATGTCCGATCCATCATAGACCGCTCGCTGTCGTTCAACCAGCTCCAGCATGGCGGCCTCCGAAGATTTCGTGACAACTGGCATCATGCCTCCTCGCGCGCGGCGCTGTTGTGCCCGGCGATCGTGGTTCTGAGAATACCGATGGGTTGAATTTCCAATTCAATGCAGTCTCCCGGCTGCAGGTACCGGTCGAGTTCCAGGCCGCAGCCGCCGCCGACCGTGCCCGAACCGAACAGGTCGCCGGGATAGATGGCCTCCCCCCGCGACACATGTTCAATCATTTGAGGGAATGACCAATGAATCGAACCAAAACGACCCTGCGACCAGACTTCTCCATTGACGCGGGCAATCATCTGCAGCGAAGCCAGATCAGGGATCTCGTTCGGTGTCACGATGCAAGGACCGATGGCAGTGGCGAAGTCTTTCCCCTTCGCCGGCCCGAGCCGGCAGGCCATTTCTTGAAACTGGATGTCCCTCGCACTGAAGTCGTTCATGATCGTATAGCCGGCGATGTATTGCGCGGCGTCACGTTCCGGCACATCGATACCCTCGCGTCCAATGACGCAGGCCAGCTCCAACTCGTAATCCAGCTTGTGCGTGTTTAACGGCCAGGGCAGTGAGTGATCCGGTCCGATGATGGTCCGATGGTTTCCCTTGTAGTACACGGGTGCCTTGTACCATTCAGGCGGAATCGGTTGGCCCCGTCGTTTCGACGTGGCGGCGATGTGGTCTTCGAAGGCGATGAAATCGCGGAGGGAGGCAGGATTGGGAAGAGGCGCGGTGATGCGAATATCAGCCGGCTGGTAGACGATCGTTTCACCGGCCGGGCCCTTGGGCGAGGTATCCTTCTGCGCCACGAAGTCGAACGCGCGCCGGGCCGCATCCATTGCCGAGGCGCCGCCCTGCAAAAAGTCTATCATTGTGGCCGGGACTTGAGCATCGGCGAGGCGGCGCGGCCTCGATTCCCTCTGGTCGGCGAGCAGGCGGGCATAGGCCATATTGAGATCGACGATGGTCCCTCCGCGAAGCGCGCCGAGTCTGGTAAAGGTTCCGACCGGAGTGTGAACCTCGAAGCTGACAAGTTTCATGTCCGGCTCCAACTCATGGCGTAGTCCTTCAACTCCACAGCTTCCAATTCCGGCATGACCTGAAAGGCGTGGCGTGATTCGATCATCACGGCGACTTCATTGGTCTGCTCTTTTGCCTTGCTGGCAGCGATAGCTTGTGGCTGCGGCCCGTGGTGAATGCCCTGAGGGTGTAAGGTCAACATGCCGGCCTGGATGCCGGCCCGGCTGAAGAACTCTCCCTGGTGATAGAACAGGACTTCGTCGTAATCCATGTTGCGGTGGTAGAAGGGGACGCGCAATGCTTCCGGATCACTTTCCAGCGGCCTTGGCGCAAAGGTTGAAATCAAGAGTCCCCCGGCTTGAAATGTGACGTGAACGCTGGGGGGGAGATGGTAGCGCGGGCTGGTGACCGGACGAAAATCCCGGACATTCAGCTTGGCCACCCACAGATCGCCTTTCCATCCGGCGACATCCATGGGATAGAAGGGATAATAGACGCGCGTGACTTCCTGATCGCGTGTGATCCGCACCTCCCATTCATGACGGCTGTTTGCATCAACTGGTGGCGGAGCCGGTTCCGGCGCCACGATGACTCCAGGGTCGAACAGCGCATGCCGGCCGAGAGGCCCTCGATCTGGGAGCTCGACAGGCTCGGGCGTTTCAATGATCACAAACAGGCCCGGCTCTTTGGGGTGATCCACATGGATGCGATAGGTCGTGCCTTTCGGAATGACCAGATAGTCGCCAGGCTCATATCGCAGCAGGCCGTAATCGGTCTCCCAGGTTCCGCGCCCGCTGTGGACAAACACGAGTTCGTCCCCGTCGGCATTACGCACAAAATGCGTCATGGTGGCTTCACGTCGCGAAAGCGACACACGAGCATCGGGGCCCTGTAAGATCAGGAGTGGTCGCCGGTCGGTAGCATAGTGATCGGGAGTCGGCAAGTCAGTGCAGGCGAACGCGCGCGGCCGCAGAGGGCCTTCGATCCGGCTCCAGCCGGTAGGCGGGTGTGTATGGTAGAGGTGCGAGGCAGGCCCGCTGAATCCGCGGCGCCCGTGCTCCTCTTCGTGTAGTCCCTCGGGGATGCCCACATGGGCCTGATTGGGAGCGGGACCTTTTTTGACCAGATACATCGGAAACCTCCTGACAGGTCAGGTGCGGCTCGATGTCTTTACGATGCATGCCGGAACGACGCGGCCTCGACTTCCTCTTCGAACGGAAGCGGGAGCGTGTCGTAATCGATGATGGTCCGTGCCACTCCTTTGATCTGATCCCGTTCGATGTCCCGATACAACGATTCCACCGTCGCGCGGACGAACGTTTTGGATTCTTCCGCGCCATGCTGCCGCTGGGTCAGTTCGAGAAACAGTCCGCAGCCCGGGAACAACGGGTAGGTGAAGCGTTGCCGGAGGGGCCCGAACCCGTCTCGCCCATCTTTAATGTCTCCGCTGAATCGGACGCCATGCTTCTCCCACTCGCGGCACACCGCCTCGATATCATCGACCTCCAGGGCAACGTGCTGTACGCCTTCTCCATAGGTTTCGACGAATTCACAGATCTGGGATTTCCGTTCCTTGTTTCGGCCCTGCATCAAGGCGATTTTCGCCTCGCCCCGCTGGACGACGATGGTATCCATGCTGGACTTCTCGCTTCCCACGTCCTGGGCGGACCAGATGACATCAAAGCCGAGAATCTGCGTAAACAGATATTTGGTGGCCGCCAGATTCTTCACGCATAAGGTGATGTGATCAACCCCGATGGCTTCTTTCATGGCGGTTCCTCCTCAGCATTGTTGCGGGAACCTGAGCCGCGTTCATGTGCCGGTGTGTCCTGGTCGTTCACGCATGACCACACTCTACAACATAATAGTTGCATCATTCAATATAGATTTTGTATTATTTGGTCATGGTGAATGATATTTCCGAGGCAATCATACGCGAGCAGGCAATGGAACGGCGTTCCGAGACGATGCCGGAGGTGCACGATGTCGTTTTACGAACAAGTGCGCTCGGATGTGCTGCGACATGGCGCGATCAATAATCCCTACCTCGATCGGTTTCTCGCCGGCGATGTGAGCGATAAAGAATTTCGGGAGTTCGCCGTCGAATTTTATAACTTCTCGCGCTTCTTCCCCCGCATTCTCGCCGCCCAATTGGTCAACACCGAAGATGAAGCCGTTGCGGATGAGTTGACGAAGGTCCTCTATTCGGAACTCGGTGACGGCTGCGTGAAACATCGCCATGAATTATTGTATCGCAACTTCCTTCGATCGCTGGGAATCGACATTCACAGCGCGATGACCACGCCGATGCGTCCGTCTACCAAGGCCTATGTCGAAGGCATGGAGAATCTCTACGCAAGTGGAAACCATGCGATGGCGTTGGGCGCGTCATTTGGTCTGGAGAATATGGCCATCACCATGTGGGACCATTTGATCCCGGGCCTGACGGTTTTGCAGGCTACGCGGTATGCGGATATGGACATGACCTATTTCGTTTTCCATCGCCAACTCGAGTCTGAACATGAACGAGCGATGGAGCATGCGATCGGGGCCATCGATGGCGAAGCGGGGGCTTCCCGTGCCTGTATGTCCGATACAGAGAGAGACGACTTTCGTCGTGGCATGCATGCCGTGCTCGATTATCTCGAAGGGTTTTGGATGGGACTTGAAGGGAAGCTGGTCGGAGCAGTGCAGGCACGGCCGCGGCCGGTGCAAGGACTGGAACGCGAGCTGCGCGGGTAACCTCCCTGATCGGGTCAGGGGTGGAGGATCAGATGTCGCGGCCTTGGATCAGCCGGTATGATCCCGGTGTCTCCGGTACCTTCGACTATCCGGAATGGACGATTCCGGATCTACTTCGGCGCTCCGCATCACGATTTCCCGAATCGCCCGCCCTGTTCTTCTACGGCACACGAGTTTCCTTCCAGGAGTTGAACGAGCTGAGCACCCGATTCGCGCTGGGGCTGCGACGGTTGGGCGTCGAGACTGGCGATCGAGTTGCCCTCATGCTGCCGAATATCCCGCAAGCGGTGATTGCGTATTATGGTGTCTTGAAGGCGGGAGCCGTTGTGACGCCGACGAACCCACTGTATGTCGAGCGGGAAATCCAGGACCAGCTGAGCGATGCCGGCAGTGACACCATCGTCGCGTTGGATCTGTTTTACCCGCGCATTCAGGCCATACGTGAACGCGCCGGGTTGCCGCGCCGGATCATTCTCACCAGCCTGAAGGATTTTCTCCCGCCCGTGAAGCGATGGCTCTATCCGATCAAGGCACGTTGGTCGAACCGGTGGATTGCCGTTGAGAAGCAGCCCCCGGTGTATGACTTCTGTGCATTGCTTGAACGGGAGGACAGCACAGGTGATGGCAAGCCCCTTCCGACCCTTGAACCAGGCGCGTTAGCGCAAATCCAGTACACTGGCGGAACAACCGGCACGCCCAAAGGCGTGATGCTCACGCATCGCAACGTGGTGGTCAATACCATGCAGGGCCGCTTCTGGTGTTCGAATTTCCGCGAGGGGAAGGAAGTGTTTCTCGGCGCCGTGCCGCTATTCCACTGCTACGGGTTGAACACCTGCCAGAATCTGGCGGTCGCGACCGGTTCACAGATTATTCTGCTCCCGCGCTTTCACGCCGACGAGGCGGTGAAAGCGATCCAGCACCATCGCGTCACTATCATGTCCGGCGTGCCGATGATGTTTTCGATGATGACCGACCTTCCGAACGTCCGCCGATACGATCTCCATTCGATACGAGTCTGTCTGTGCGGGGCGAGTCCACTCCCGGCCGAAGTGCAGGACGCATTTGAACGGTTGAGCGGCGTGAAAATTTCCGAAGGGTATGGACTGACCGAAGCCGGCCCGACGACACACTGCAACCCGGTCGAACGCGACCATCCTCCCGGTTCGATGGGATTACCGTTTCCGGATACCGACGCGAGGATCGTCGACGAGGAGACCGGACTCAGAGACCTCCCGGCAGGCGAGGCCGGTGAATTGATCGTCCGCGGCCCCCAAGTGATGCAAGGATATTGGAACAAAGCGGCGGACACGCAGGCGGTCTTGCGAGACGGCTGGCTCCATACCGGAGACATCGTCAGGCGGGACGAGCAGGGATTTTTCTTTTTTCTCGATCGCAAGAAGGATGTGATCAAGCCATGGGGCGAGACCGTGTATCCCCGGGAGGTTGAAGAAATTCTCTTCCAGCATCCGGCGGTGCACGAAGCGGTGGTGGTGGGCATTCCCGATCGTCACTACGGAGAAGCGGTGAAAGCGTTTGTCGTGCCAAACGAAGGAGCGTCTGTGACTGAATGGGAGTTGATCGACCACTGCCGCACGTCTCTGGCGCGGTTCAAGGTGCCGGTCGCCATTGAGTTTCGCTCCGAGCTGCCACGGACCATCATCGGAAAAGTGCTGCGAAGGGCTTTGCGTGATGAGGCGGAGGTTGCTGTCGGGAGTGCACAGACCCCGCGTACAGCCGTGTGAGATCCGAAGGGAGGCTACCGTGAAAGAGGTCGTGATTGCCGCCGCCGCACGAACTCCCATCGGTACCTTCGGGGGCGCGCTGAAGGATCTTACGCCGCACAGGATGGGCGAACTGGCGGTGCGCGAGGTGATCGCGCGGGCCGAATTGGATCCCCGGCTCATCGACGAGGTCATCATCGGCTCGGTGGGACATACCAGCGACGCCTACAACGTCGCGCGCGTGATCGCGTTGATGGCCGGTCTACCGGTGCGGACGCCTGCCTATTCGGTGCAGCGCAATTGCGCATCCGGCCTCCAGCCCTTCGTGAACGCCTATCAAAACATTCAAAGCGAGGATGCGGATGTCCAGGTGGTCGGGGGAGTCGAGAGCATGAGCCGCGCCCCGTTTGTCTCACGGGACATGCGGTGGGGAAAGCGCCTCCGTCACGCGGAATTTATCGACAGCATCTGGGAAGGGTTGACGGACGCTTTTTGCGGTCAGTTGATGGGCCTGACAGCGGAGAACCTGGCGGAGGAGTTCGGTATCACCCATGAGGAGCAGGATCACTTTGCCGTGGAAAGCCACCGCCGCGCATTCAGAGCTATTCGTGAAGGACGGCTCAAAGATGAGGTGTTTCCGGTGATGGTTCCAAAATCGGTGGCCGGGCGCGAGGTCCCGCCGGTTGCCGTGACCCAGGATGAAGGGCCCAATGTCGGGTTGACCGAGCAGCAGCTGGCGCTGTATCCGCCGCTGTTCAAGGAGGGCGGGACCGTAACGGCGGGGAACAGTTGCCCGCTTAATGACGGGGCGGCCGCCGCCATTGTCATGTCGGGTGCGCGTGCGCGTGATCTGAACTGCCGCCCTCTCGGCCGCATCAAGAGTTACGCGTTCATTGGGGTAGAGCCGACTCGCATGGGTATCGGCCCGGCGGAAGCGTTACCGCTGGCCCTCAAACGTGCCGGGATCACCCTGACTGATTTGGGCCTGATTGAGGTGAACGAAGCCTTTGCTGCGCAGTACCTCGCCGTGGAGCGTGTCTTGGGACTCAAGCGGGATTTCGTGAATGTGAACGGCGGTGCCATCGCGCTGGGGCATCCGGTCGGCATGACCGGCACGCGTCTGGTCACGACGATCCTCTACGAGATGAAGCGGCGTGGCGCGGCGCTGGGCGCGGTAGCCATGTGTGTCGGCGGCGGACAGGGCGCCGCTCTGGTGCTGGAGCAGGTGTGAGGAGGAGGGGTGAATTGTTAGTACTTAGAGCTGAGTGCTGAAAGCAGACCACTGAATGGTGACGCCATGTATATCTATAAAGTCGGAGTGGTTGGTGCAGGCACCATGGGCGCGCAGATTGCGCAAGTGGTGAGTTTTGCCGGTCTGCCGGTGGTGTTGGCGGATCGGGACGAATCTCTGGCGAGGCGGGGCCTCGACACAGTGCGGGCGATCTATCAGGCCCGCGTGGCGAAGGGCAAGATGACGCCCGAACAATTGGAAGAGAAGATGCTGCTGGTGACGGCCTCGCCCAATCTCGATGGGCTTCATGATGTCGATCTCGTCATCGAAGCCGTGTCGGAAGAATTTCCGCTCAAGCAGCGGGTGTTCCGGGAGCTGGACCGGATCTGTCCCCGTAGTGCCATTCTGGCCAGCAATACGTCCGCGCTGTCGATTTCGGCCATCGCCTCTGCCACCACGCGCCCGGCCAAGGTGATCGGCCTGCATTTTTTTAATCCCGCCTATGCGATGCCGCTGGTGGAGGTCATTCCCGGCCTGGGCACCGATCCGCAGACGGTCGATGACGTGGTCGGGTTTTCGGAGAGCCTCCGGAAACAGCCGGTCATCGTGAAGGAGTGCGCGGGGTTTCTCGTCAATCGATTGCTCTCTCCCTATTTGAATGAAGCGGTCTGGTGCCTCCAGGACGACGATATCTCCATCAAGGAAATCGACCAGGACATGGTGTCCTTCGGCATGCCGGTCGGCCCGTTTGCCCTGTTGGATAGCGTCGGATTGGACATCGCGCTCGATGTCGCACGCATCCTGCACCGCTCGTATGGGCCCCGGATGGCGCCGGCGCCGCTGCTGGAGGCGTTCGTCAAGGCGGGACGGATCGGGATCAAGACCGGGAAGGGGTTTTATGATTACGGCGCCGTCGAGAAAGATAGCCTCGATCTCGAACGTCTGAGAATGCAGGTGTGGCAGCTCAATGGGCGGCAGCCGGCGAAATGGAGCCGGTTGCGTCCGCTCTTGGCCATGGTGAATGAGGCCGTCATCGCGCTGCAGGAAGGTGTCGCCTCGGCGCGTGATATCGACCTCTCGATGGCAGCGGGAACGGGATTTCCGAGCGAGAAGGGCGGTCCACTGCATTTGGCTGATCAGATCGGCATCGATCACGTGCTCCAGGAATTGGACGAACTCCAGGAGCGCGTGGGCATCCGGTTCTGGCCTGCTCCCATGCTGCGTCGCCTGGTGGATGCGGGGTTTACAGGGCAGGCGGCGGGCAGGGGATTTTTCTCCTATGCCCCAACCATGGCTCCAATGAGGTGAGGTTGCTATGACGACCACAGCCGATTCCATGCTCGCCTGTCACCGGGATGGCGCGGTGGCAACTGTCACGATTCACCATCCGCCGGCCAATACGCTCACGCCGGAACTGCTAGGCGAGCTCAGTCAGGTCTTCGAAGGGTTCGCCAAGGATGATGCGATCAAAGCGGTCGTGCTGACCGGCACGGGTCGGTTTTTTGTTGCAGGTGCCGACATTCGCCTGCTGGCCTCGATTGCCTCCTCGCAGGAGGGCGAGTCCATCGCACGGCAAGGTCAGGCCATCCTGAACCGGATCGAATCCCTGGAGAAGCCCGTCATTGCGGCGATCAACGGCGTCTGTCTGGGGGGAGGCCTGGAACTGGCGATGTGTTGTCACATCAGGCTCGTGGCGGAGGACAGCCGCTTGGGTCAGCCGGAAATCAATTTGGGGATCATGCCGGGATTCGGCGGAACACAGCGGCTTCCTAGAATCGTCGGCCAATCCAAGGCGCTGGAACTGATCCTCACCGGTGATCCCATCTCGGCGCAAGAAGCGAGGTCGCTCGGATTAGTCTCTCAGGTCTTCCCGCCTGAAGATCTCTTGCACCAGGCTCAAGGCCTGGCCCGAAAGATGGCCGCCAAAAGTTTGCCGGCCTTGCGCGCCTCCTTGCGTGCGATTCGCGGCGGTGCGGACAGCAGCCTGGCGGAAGGGTTGGTGGTGGAAGCGCGCCTGTTCGGCGGACTGTGCGAGACAGAGGATAAACGGGAAGGCCTGGCGGCGTTTTTGGAGAAACGTCAACCGCATTTCATGGACCGTTAAGGGCTGTGCAGGCAACTCTGCCGATGAAAGGCTGTCATGGCATCGGCATTCGGCAAACGGGCCTTGGCCTTAGGCGGTGGCGGTTTCACGGGCTACCTCTTTGAGATCGGCGCCTTGACCGCATTGGATGACCTGTTCGAGGACGGCATGACCATGAACGACCTCGATCTCTACGTCGGCGTCAGCGCGGGGGCGGCGGGCGTGTCCTTGATCGCCAATGGCGTGCGACCGCTGGACATCCTGGATACGAATCTCTCCGGTACGAGGCCGTATTATTTCGATCATCGGAATGTGTTTTCTCCGGCCATCGGCGAGGGCCTCAAGACGTTCTGGCGCGTGACCCGCCAACTGGTCCCGCTCCTCAAATATTATGTGCGGCACTATGGCGAGATGACGCTCATCGATCTGCTCGACAAGGCCCAGGATGCGCTGCCGAGCGGGATCTATACGCTCGAACCGTTCGCCCTTTATCTCGCAGGCCTCTACAAGGCCAAGGGCTTGAGCAATTCCTTCGCCGGCCTGTCGAAGGAACTGTATATCCCGGCCATCGATCTCGAAACAGGCGAGAGTGTCATGTTCGGGGATGAAGGCTGGCGGGAGGTGCCGATAGCCCGCGCGGTGACGGCCTCTTCGGCGGTTCCTATTTATTTCTGCCCGGTCCGTATCCAGGGGCGCGATTATATCGATGCAGGAATCGGTCGCATGGCGTTCTTTGAAGTTGCCGTGCAAAAGCATGTGGACTTCATGATCATGATCAATCCCATGGCGCGCCCGCCTCAACGCCGGCTGCCGGTAGATGGCCCCGACCATGGCGGCAAGGTCGGCCGTCTGCGGGATCGGGGGTTTTTGTCCATCGGTGAACAGGCCTCGCGGATCAATTTTGACGCGCGCTTCTCACAGGCCTTGGAACGGTTCCAGCACGACTATCCCACCAAAGAGGTCCTGGTCATTTCTCCGGTGGAGGAGGATGCGCTGTTGTTCGAGCGCAGTTTTTTGAGTTACGGCGATCGGATCCACCTGCTGCGGGCCGGATATGTGTCAGTCATGACGTTGGTCAGAGATCAATTCGAGAGCGTCTCCGCGCAGTTTGCGTCGCACGGCATGGCCGTTTCGCGCGCGCGCTTCGAGGCCCGCGCCGTGCAACGCCTCGACCGGCTCAACCATGTTGCATGCACGGCGGCCCCGCGTGTGGTGCCGAACGCCGCGGCAGTTGCGCGTATCGGAGGCATCGGGGCTGCTTGGCGGAAGGCCCACTGACCCAGGGCAGCAGGAGGCTTTTATGGCGAACAGAGACCGCATGTTCACGGGATCGCTCGCGGCGGCCGAAGCGGCGCGTGATAAGCGGATCTATTCCGGATTTATTTCCGGCCTGCTCGAGGGAAATGTCCGGCGGCATCTGTATACGCAGGCGTCACTTGCTGCCAGGAGCGACGCCGCGAGAGAGTTTCTCGACACCCTCCGCCACTTGCTCAGTGAAAAAGTGGACCCCGAAACGATCGATAAAGAGGGCGCCATCGGCGAGGATGTGTTGGCCGCATTGAAAGCGATCGGGGCGTTCGGCATCAAAATTCCACGCCGCTACGGCGGGCTCGGCTTCACGCAATCGGAATATCACGAGGCGGCGACGTTGATGGGCAGTCATGATGCGGCCACCACCGTCCTCCTGTCGGCACACAACTCGATCGGGGTGGCCGAACCGGTGAAACTGGTCGGAAACTCCGAACAGCAACAACGATGGCTGCCCCGATTGGCGAGGGGAGAAGTCTCCGGATTCGCGCTGACGGAAAAAGAGGCGGGTTGCGATATCTGGGATCTCAAGACCTATGCGATCCCGGTCCATGAACATGGCGTATTGGTTGGATATCGACTGACCGGTGAAAAGTTGTATACGACCAATGCCCCGCGCGGGCACCAGGCATTCCTGGCGTCGTGGCTCGTCGTGATCGCACAGATTGTCGATGCCCCCCATGACATCCATCGCCCCAAGGACGAGCGGCGATTCGGTGCCTTTGTCGTCGAGACCCGGGCGCCAGGCTGCACCTGCACGCGTCTCAGCTTTATGGGCGTGCGCGGCATCTATAACGGCCAGGTGCATGTGCGTGACGTGTGGGTGCCGGTCGCGGACCGGCTCGGAGCAGAGGGGGAGGGGCTGCGACGCGCCCTGGAAAGTCTCACCGTGGGGAGACTCACGCTTCCCGCCGCCTGCCTCGGGAATCTCAAGCAATGTCTCTGGCTGGCTCGGCTGCGCGCGAAGCAGCGTGTGCAATACGATCGCCCGATCGGCGAACACACCGATATCGGCGCGAAGATCGTGTTGATGGCCTCGCGCGTGCTGGCGTTGGAAGCGATCGTGAAGATCACCGGCATCTGGGCCGATACCAAGCAGGATGTGCGGTTAGAGTCCGCGGCTGCCAAAATCCTGGCGACGGAATGGCTCCTGGAATCGTTGCTCGATCTGTTCCGCATCTATGGCGGGCGCGCATTTGAGACACCGGACTCTTTGCGTCTGCATGGCGACCTGCCGGCGCCGATCGAACGGATGATCCGGGACGCGCTCATCAACGTGATTTGGGAGGGCAGCAACGGCATCCTGACGCTCTGGATCGGGAGAGAGGGGCTGTCCCGGTATTTTACCCATGGTCAGGCGTTCCTCGACGTTCACATCGCTGACATGGTGCGGGCGACACCGTTCTTTGTCAACACGGCGATGAGATCCCTGGGCGGGATGTCGGTCTTTGAGAAACAGGATTCTAAAGCCGGTTCATTCGATCCCATGTGGGAGCATTTCGTGGCGCGAAAGAGTCGCGAACTGGCACGCACGACGTTATGGGTTGCAGCAAGAGACCGGCAAGGGCTGGCACGGAAGCAGCGGTTGATGACGCGTCTGGTGACCGCCGCCATGCATCTTTTTGCCGTCGAAACAGTGCTGTGGTACAAGTCACGGCCAGAGCAGCAGGGCAAGGCGCATATGGAGCGCCTCGTCAGCTATTTCTGTTCGAGAACCAGCGCCGCATTTGATCCTGAGCCGTTACTCTCATGGCGGACTTCGTCGTGGGACGATGATTCCACTCTGTATCCCCTGGCGAAAGCCATTCTGTCGGGGCAAGTCGAGTGGCTGGAAGCGGGCATCATTCCTTGTCGCGCGATCGAAAAGGAGTTGGCGCCCAACGAGGAACGGATGGTCGGGGCGTCTGCGAGAGGATGAACCAGACATACCGGCCGGTTGTGATGAATGAACGATCGCCGGTTCGGGAATGATTACGAGTGGCCGGGAGCGACACGATGGAAATTGCCAGGTACTTTGATGCGGTCAAGGACCGGTATGATTTGAGCAGCGATTACGCGCTGGCCGAAAAACTGGGCATCGCGCAGCCGGAAGCCAATTTGATGCGGCGCGGCCTGAAGATTCCCAAGCCGGAACTGTGCATCAAGATGGCTAAGCTGCTCGACAAAAATCCGGTCGAACTATTGCTGATCGCGCAAAAAGACAAGGCTCCCAAACAGGCTAAGGAATACTGGACTCTGGCCCTCACGGCGGTGGACGTGATGCTGCACGTGCCGAAGCGGCCCCGCTATCTGCCGAAGAAGGTGGAAGCCATCGGGCGGGAGTTAAAGCAGTTGGAGGCCCAAACGTTGACGTATGAAGGGGCAGCGGCGAACGCCGAAGCCGTGCGGCTCATGGAGACGGCGGAACAGTCCGTCGATGCCATGATGGAACGTTGGAATATCTGGAAAAAGGGTGAAGCGCTGTATCCCAATTATCTGCTGGCAAATCAGGCGGCGGCGCGGCGGCACGTCCGGATTCGGCGTCTGTTGATTCTGACGCAGGAGCAGATGCAACAGGACGCCACAGTGGCCGATGCCATTCAGGTGATGGACGACCAGCGGCGCGCCGGCGTGAAGGTGTTTTATGCCTTTCGTGAGGCGCTGGTTCATTCGCCGGCCTTCCAGCGACTGGAAGAAGATTTCAGAAAATACGGCGCGGCTGAAGACATGAATACCGCGATGTTCGATCGGGAAATTCTGATTTTTTCGCAAACGTACGGCAGCGTGCCGCTCGGCATGGTCGGCACGCCGACGCCCATCACGATGATCAATCGGCTGCAGATTTCATGGAAGCCGGACATGATTCGAGAACTCGATCCGGCGCCGCTCTTCGACATGACGCGCTACGTCTTCGATTACCAGGGAGCCGCTCCGTTTCACGAGCAGTTGGCCTACTTCAGGAGGTCGATCCGTGAACTTCCCATCCGAGCCGTTTAGGATCAAAGTCGTCGAACCTCTCAAACGCACCACCCGCGAAGAGCGTGACCGGTTGCTCCGCGAGGCCGGGTATAACCTCTTTCATGTCCCGGCCGACAGTGTCGCCATCGACCTGCTGACGGATAGCGGGACGTCGGCCATGAGTGATTCCCAATGGGCAGGGATGATGGTCGGTGACGAGTCCTATGCGGGCAGCAAAAGTTTCTATCACTTCGAAGCGGTCGTGCGCGGGCTCTTCGGGTACCGCTACGTCATTCCCACGCATCAGGGACGGGCGGCGGAACATGTGTTGTGTTCCACGATCGTCAAACCCGGCATGTGCGTGCCCAACAACATGCATTTTGATACGACCAGGGCCAACGTCGAGCACCAGGGGGCGGAGGCGAAGGATCTGGTGATCACGGAGGCCTACGATCCGCATTGCGAACTGCCTTTTAAGGGCAATATGGACGTGGCTCGACTTGCGGGGACCATCGAGCTGATCGGGCCGTCGCGAATTCCGTTTGCCCTGGTCACCATCACCAATAACAGCGCAGGCGGCCAGCCCGTCTCGATGGCCAATATCCGCGCCACGAGACAGGTGCTGAATCGCTACGGCATTCCGTTGTTGTTCGATGCCTGCCGGTTTGCGGAAAATTGTTTTTTGATCCGTGAACGCGAGCCGGGGTATGCGGACAGGCCGGTGCGTGACATCGCCAGGGAATTGTTCAGCCTGGGCGACGGCTGTCTCATGTCGGCCAAGAAAGACGGCCTGGTCAATATCGGTGGATTTCTGGCCCTCAACGATGATCGATGGGCGCAGAATGTCACCGACACACTGATCCTCGTCGAGGGATTTCCCACCTATGGCGGACTGGCCGGACGTGATTTGGAAGCGATGGCCCGGGGACTCGAAGAAGTACTCGATGAGGAGTATCTGCGTTATCGCATCGGGCAGGTGCGGGCGCTGGGGGCATTGCTGGAAGAGGGCGGCGTGCCGATCGTGAAGCCGACCGGCGGGCACGCCGTGTATGTGAATGCGAAAGAGTTCCTCCCGCACCTGCACCAGTCGCAATTCCCGGCGCAAGCCCTTGCCGTCGCGCTGTACCGGGACTATGGCATTCGCACCGTCGAAATCGGAACCGTGATGTTCGGAACGCGGAATCCGTCGACCGACGAACAGATGTATCCGGAACTCGAGCTCGTGCGACTGGCGATTCCCCGCCGGGTGTATACGAACCAGCACCTGGCCTTTGTGGCAGAGGCGCTGATCGATCTGTTCCATCGCCGGGATGCCATCGGCGGATTGGTCATGACGTACGAAGCGCCTCGCTTGCGGCATTTCACCGCCCGATTTGAAGAAGACGCTCCTGCGGGGATTCTGTGGCCCGGCGTGGGGTTCGAGACTGCGCCATTGTCATGACGCGGCGGACACTCATCGTGAAATACGTAGACCATCCAGCCCAGTAGACACGGTCTCCCTCAAGATTCCAGCTGCGTGGATCTGCCGCCCTCGTGTCCGGTCCCGCAGAACCGTGAGTCTCCGCCGGCTTTGTGTCAACCTGATCCATCCATTCCTCCCGACCAAAAAACTTTGGGGTCCCTGGAGTAATTTGCGTCGAGACATGTTATAAGCAGTTCCTTCGCAAGACGGATTCTCCAAACACCTACGTATCGCCACGGCCGATAGACGACTGTCGCGCGACTGTGAGTTGTTTCTCGAGAGTGCGTGATGCGTCGGTCCGCAGCAGAGTCATTCAGAAAACATATGACCAGCAGATGATTTTACGGGCACTGACTGACGAATTTCCGTGCCCCGTCATCAAGAAAGAGGGGAGGCCTTGATGGCTTGTGTGAAGACATCAGTGGGGCAGGAAACAGGAATCAACAGGCAGGTCGAGGTGTGCTCGGCCGCATGGTGCCGTTCATCCCGGCGCGGGAAATGCGAGACCATGCTGCGTCGCTGGCATGGGGCGGTTGTGGGTGTCGCGACGCTGGTGTTGCTTGGCGTGCTGGTCGTGCCGGCCTATTCGCAGACCGGCCCGTTGCCGCCGCAGTCCGGCGGCCCGTTGCCCCCGAAGCCGCCGCAGTTGCCTGTTGTGCCTCCACCCGCACAGCCTCCCTCACTTGAGCTTCCGACCCCGACGCCCCCGGGCGCGCTCGATCAGGCCGCGAAGGGACCCAAGATCACGGTCAAGGAGATCCGGCTGGTCGGCAATACCGCCTTTACGTCCCAGCAACTCTCGGAAATCACCGCGCCCTATACCAATCGCGAGTTGACGGCGGAAGATCTGGAATCATTGCGCCTCGCGCTGACGTATTACTACGTCAACCATGGCTATTTGACGTCCGGTGCGGTGGTCCCGGAGCAGGATGTCGCCGATGGCACCCTGACCATGCAGATCATCGAAGGAAAGATTACGCAGGTCAATGTCGAGGATACCAAGTGGTTCCGGCCTTCGTATTTTCAGAGCCGGGTCAATCTGGCAGCCGGCCCTCCGCTACAGGTCGAAGCGCTCCAGGAACGGTTGCGCGTGATGCAAGCCAACCCCCGGATCGAACGGATCAATGCCGAATTGTTGCCGGGCGCCACCATTGGAGAAAATACGCTTAATGTGAAGGTCAAGGAAGCCAACCCGCTCAAGGCCTGGTTGGAATTCAACAACTATCAGTCTCCCGTCGTCGGGGCGGAGCAAGGGTTCATCACGCTGGCGCACCGCAATCTGCTGGGCTTCGGCGATACGCTGAGTTTGCAATATGGTCGCTCGGCCGGCGTCAACCCGATGCTCAATTTTAAATATGAAATTCCGGTAGGTCCTCGCGACACGACCGTCGCGCTGCAATATCGCCGGTTTGATTTCGGCGTCGAGGAGTCGCCGTTCGATACATTGAATATCAAGAACAAGGCTCAAATATTCGGCCTCGCGGTCAGGCACCCCGTGATCCGGAAGGCTGATCAAGAACTGGCCTTTTCCCTGACAGGCGAACATGCCACGAATGAGAGCACGGTGGGAGGCGTTCCTCAGGAATTGATCACGGGCGCCCCGAACGGGAGATTCCGTGTGACGGCGCTGCGTTTCGGTCAGGAATATGCCCAACGTTCTGCCGTCCAAGTGATTTCCCTCCTGTCTCGGTTGTCCGTCGGTGTCGGAGCGATGGGAGCGACCGCCAACGGCGATCCCAACCTGCCGGATGCGCGGTTCTTCTCCTGGTTGGGCGAAGCCCAGTGGATCCGCCAGCTTCCTCTCTGGCGAACTCAACTGGTCAGCCGTGGCGTCGTGCAATTATCCAACGATCATTTGTTCCCGCTTGAACAGATCGCCGTCGGCGGACGCTACAGCGTGCGCGGCTATCGGGAATTCACGCTGATCCGCGACAACGCCGCCATGTTATCGATCGAGGCCCGGGTGCCGGTGTATACGACGAAGGCGGGTGTGGACTCCGTTTTTCTGGCGCCGTTTTTCGATTTTGGCCATGGTTGGCAAACCACTGTCCAAACGCCCGGGACTCCTCCCAAAACATTGGCAAGCCTTGGTGCCGGTGTGATCTGGAATTTCTGGCGCGGGAGCCATTTCGAACTCTATTACGGAAAACAGCTGAAGCGATACGATACCAATCGCGACAACCTGCAGGACCACGGGATCCATCTGCAATTGGTGGTTGAAGCGTTCTAGCGGACAAGTGACCGGCGTCGGCGGAGGCGTTCGTTTCGCCGGGATACTCACGCTGCCGGCGCGCGTGGATGGCCTGATCCCATCGGCGACGTTGTTGACGGATCGCGCGCGAACCGTGGCGCGAGGAAGTGCTGCATCGTGGTAGAGCCTAATGGCTAGGGCCTATCGGCCATGTCTGCGACTTTCGACTTGTGAGTCCGACAGTGTGTGTGTTGAAGTTGTGCACCGTTTAAGGTAAGAGAGGGGGCCTCTCTTATCACATGAGGAGATTGACCATGCTATGTCGCCCCGCAGGATTGCCGCTGTTGGTTCGTGGATATCTCGCCTTCCTGATGCTCCTGGGCTCGACCGGATCGATCGCCTACGGACAGGCCACGAACATCTCCGCCACTCCCTCCGGACCGGGCGGCCTTGGCACCACTCTGAGCACGTCGGGGAATACGACCAACATTACCGGCGGAACGAGACCGGGAGGCGGTCCCAACCTCTTTCATAGCTTCAACCAGTTCTCCGTCGGCGCGGGAGATGTGGCGTCATTCGTGAACCCCGGTGGCGTGTCCAACGTCATCAGCCGGGTCATCGGAGGCTCGCCCTCCAACATCAACGGCACCGTACAGGCCCTGAATGCGAACCTGTTCTTCTTAAATCCTTCCGGCATTATCTTCGGCCCATCGGCCCACCTGAATGTGTCCGGGTCTGCGTACTTCAGCACCGCTCAGCAACTGCGTTTGAGTGATGGCGGAATTTTCACCGCAAGCACCACCCTGCTGGGTTTGGACTCGACCTTATCCGCCAGCTCACCGGCTGCGTTCGGATTTTTAGGCCAGGGGCCGTATGGCACGATCGTCCTCTCATCCTCCTCGACGGTGTTGCAGACCGGAGCTGTACTCGGATTGATGGGGGGAGGCATTCAGATCAACGGGTCGAAAATCACCGCGCAACGGGTCATGCTCGGCAGCACGAGCTCTGGCGGAGAGATGAGTACGCAGGCCTTTGTCGGAAATCCCTTTTCCGGCGCGGCGGGCAATGGTCAGGTTCAAGCGTTACCCGGAACGCTGATCGTCGCAGGTGGTGGTGGAGTCATTCCCGCCTCGATCGATGTGAGTCCGAACGTCACCGTGCCGACGGGCGCGCAGGTCAACTCGACGACGAATTCGTTTACGCAACGTGTGACGCAAATTCAGGTCGTGGGGGTCAATCTTGGCGGGCTTCCTCCTCTTGCGACCGCGAATGCGGCCAACGTGAATCCGGCGAATCCTGTCGAACCGGTCGCGTTTTTGAATCGCGCCGCCATGGTGCTTCCGCAGGAAGCTCCGGCCCCGCCGGCTCCGTTATTGACCAGCCGGTGCGCGGCACGAAAAGACGGGGCATTCAGCAGCTTGGTGCAAGCTTCGCGCGACGTCACGCCTTCGCAGCCAGGCCGATCACTGGCCGCGCCCGTGGTGCTGGAAGAGATTGGCGGCGATGTCGATCCTGTCGCGCCGCCCGCCTCGGCAGCACACATTCAGGGTCAGACGACCGCACAACTTATGGAATCATGGCAGGGGTGCTAGTTCCCCAAGGAGGACGTCATGCCTATGAAGCGTAATATTGTCACTCGCCGCGGCATGAAGCGGAGCCATGGGACCGCCGGCGCAGCAGGCCCCCGCACCCTGTCGTCGCCGTTGACCCTCTTGAGCATTGGGGTGTTTGCGTTGAGCGGCCTCACCTGGCCTGCAAGCGGAATGGCCCTGGAATTGTTGGGCGGCTCAGGCGCCTCGTCGATCACGCCGGCGCAAGAAATGCGACAGGGAACGACACAGTTTCAGCAAGGCGCGTTCGCCCAGGCGGCCGCACACTGGATGAACGCGGCGCGCGGGTTTGAAGAAACCGGGCAGGTCAAGGAACAAAGTCAGGCGTTGATCAACATGGCGCATGCGCTTCAGCAGGAAGGGCAGATCCGCCGCGCGCAAGGGACGTTGCAAGCCGCACTGAAACTTTCGGAACAAGCCGGCGAGCGCGGCCTCACGGCGACGATTCTTGCTCAGCTCGGGAACACCTTTCATATGCTTGGAAAGGACGAACCCGCTACCGAACATTTGACCAAAGCTTTGACGCTGGCGCGCGAAGAAAAAAAGCCCGTGCTGGTCGCCGGGATTTTGAATGACCTGGGTAATGCCCTAACGGCACGCCGGCAATTTGCCGAAGCGATCGACGTCTATGCGGAGAGCCGGAGCCTTGCCACTGAATCGAAGCAGCAGGCATTGGCGGCCACGGCACAGATCAATGGTGCGATGGCTTTGCTGCAAAACCAGCAAGTGGGTGAAGCCCATCGGCATCTCGACCAAGCCTGGTCAGACGTGCGTGGGTTGGGGGACAGTCAGGCAAAAACCGCCGGCCTGTTGAACATCGGTCTTGGATATCAGGAGTTGTTGGCCGCGTCGACAGGGAAATCCGGCGCGGCACGGAAGTCGGATGGAGGGAAGGGACGAGCGACGGAGGCCGTGGCTTCTCCTGGTGCTGCTTCCGGTCTGTTGCGGCAATCGTCGGACGCTTTTACCGCGGCGGCTGAAGTCGCCGGACGCATCGGCGATGCGCGCGGGCAATCGTATGCCTGGGGGTATCTGGGTGGAGTGCGGGAGCAGGAGCATCGCAATCCCGAGGCGTTGGAGTATACGCGGAAGGCGACCTTTGCGGCGCAACAGGTCAATGCGCCGGAATCTCTGTATCGCTGGCAATGGCAGACGGCGAGGTTGCTACGCGCGGAAGGCAAGGAAGACGAGTCCCTGGCCGCCTATCAGCGAGCCGTGACGCTGCTCAAGCCGATTCATTACGAATATTCCACTGGATACCAGGGGCGGCACCATTCGTACTACGAGTCTGTGGCGCCGTTGTTTACGGAGTATGAGGATGTCTTGTTGCGGAAAGCGGCCGCGGCCAAGACGCCCGAGCAGAATGAACAGTTGCTCGTGAAGGTCAAAGAGACGATTGAAGTCTCACGGGCAGCCGAGCTGCAGGATTATTTCCAGGACGAGTGTGTTGCGACGGTGGCAAGCCATCGCGGCGCGGGCGCGTTGGCCCCCGGCACGGCAGTGGTCTATCCGATTGCGTTCTCTGACCGCCTTGAACTGCTTCTGGAAACCACCAATGGCCTCAAGCAGGTCAGGGTCCCTGTCACGGGAGACAAACTGACGAAGGAAATTCGTTCGTTTAGGCGGTTGATCCAGGATTCCCAATCGCAGAATTACCTGTCTTCGGCGCAGACGCTGCACGGGTGGCTGGTGGCGCCTATTCAGCAAGACTTGCAAGGGACCGCGGCGCATACGCTCGTGGTGGTGGCCGAGGGTCCGCTCAGGACTATTCCGATGGGCGCGTTGCATGATGGCCGACATTTTCTCGTCGATTCACTCGCCGTGGCGGTCACGCCGAGTCTGGCGCTGACGGATATGAATGCTGCTCAACGGCGCAAAGGCAGTCTGCTGTCGGTCGGTCTGACCGAATCAGTCGAGGGCCAGGCTGCGCCGCGTTATGCGGAGACTGAAGTGCAGGCGATTAGAACGATGTATGGCGGGAAACTGCTGATGAACAAACAGTTCTCTGCGCCGACCTTGGAAGAGGAGATCAAGGATCAGGGACTGGGGATTGTTCATGTGGCGTCCCACACGGTTGTCGGCACCGAGGCGAAGGATTCGTTTGTGTTGGCTCATGACGGCAAGATCACGATGGACCGCTTGTCTCAGTTGGTCGGGCTTCAGCAATACCGGCGACAGCCGTTGGATCTGTTGACGTTGAGCTCGTGCGAAACCGCCGCGGAAGACGATCGTGCGGCACTCGGGCTGACGGGGATCGCCGTCAAGACCGGGGCGAGGACGGCGTTGGCAAGTTTGTGGACGTCGGACGACGAAACAACGACGGAACTCGTCTCGGAATTTTACCGGCAGCTTCAGGATCCCGCGATTTCGAAGGCCGTGGCCTTGCAGCGGGCGCAGCAAAAAATTCTCTCTCAGCGCGGTCACACGCACCCGAGTTACTGGGCGGCGTTCCTGTTGATCAACAACTGGATGTGATGCCGATCCGTAGCATCCGTGAACGGTGTGGCATGCGGGTTCTACGGGGAGAATGCGGAATGATGGGGAGGGGGGCGAGGCTAAAGCTTCTTCCCCGTCATGATTTCATACGCTTCTTCGATCGTGTCGACTTCGCGGACGAGGACGTTCGACTCCGGAGTCAGACTGACTCGATTGATTCGCGGGGCGTAAAATTGCCCCCGCGGTACCAGTAGCACGTGGTAGCCCGCTCTGGCCGCAGCGGTTGTTTTTTCCGCCACCTGGCTCACCTGCCCGATTCGACCATCACCTTGCAACGTGCCCGTGATCGTGATGTCTCGTCTCAGTTGGTCACCCTTCAGCAGGGCGATGAAACCAATCGCCAAGGCTGCCTCGGCCGTTGATCCCTCTTCGCTGAGCGGACCCGTAAACGTCGCATAGAGTGACAGGGTTCCCGTCGGGCGAATGGAAGCTCCCAGACGGGTGACGGCAAACTGGAACGCATGCTGGATCGATGTCATGCCGGTTCCGCGAACAGGAACCTGGCTGCGACCCCACCGCAACGCCAATGGGTCCGGCTGAGCACCCTCGTCCCATTTCAGCACGAACGTCGGGAAGCCAACTTGGTTTTCGGTGTAGGTCGCGACCGTGACCGGCACGACGAGAGTTCGGCTGGCATGGACGGTGGAAGGCAGGAACGACACAGACGCTAACAGCAAGAGGGCGGAGAGCGCGACGATGCCCGACACTGTGCCGCTTCTGGAAAAGAAAGTGTGTCCGCGCATGACTCAAGTCTAGATGAGGATCCCCGATTGTCAAATTCGCCGACCGTGCAGGGTGACCGATCATCGGATGTCGTCACCATGCGCTAAACAAACAACCGGAAACATTGAGTCTTTCTTTTCGGGCGCGTAGTTCCCTACTGAAAATCCTGAAGGGCTCTTCTGTCGGACTCTCTGATGCCTCTGACCCCATGCGCGTGATAATCTCGGGCGTGACGGAACCATCGACGAGCGACCTCGCGTGGCGAAGAGTTTCTCAACAGGGGAGCATGTGAGTGCAAGGCGCCATCCTTATCACCGGCGCATCATCCGGTATCGGCGCGGCCTGCGCGCGTTATCTTGACGGCTTGGGTTGTACGGTGTGGGCCGGCGTCCGCCGCAAGGAGGATGGTGAGGCGTTGGCTCGTTCCACGTCCGCTCGTCTTCGTGTGCTGCTGCTTGATGTCACCGACCCCGACTCGATCGCGGCGGCGAGCCGAACGCTCACGGAGGCCTTGCCGGAAGCGGGGCTGTCCGGGCTCGTGAATAATGCCGGGATCTCTGTCGCTGGTCCGTTGGAACTGTTGCCCCTCGCCGAGGTCCGCACGCAGTTTGAGGTCAATGTCATCGGCGCGTTGGCCGTGACGCAGGCCTTGCTCCCGTTGCTGCGCCGGGCACGGGGGCGCATCGTCAACATCAGTTCGATTGCCGGGCTGGCGTCCACACCCTTTCTCGGCGCCTATTGCGGTTCCAAGTTTGCGCTCGAGGCGATGAGCGATGCCTTGCGCCTGGAGCTGGCGCCCTGGGGAATCGCGGTGACGTTGGTCGAGCCCGGCGCTATTCAATCTCAGATTTGGCAGCGGGCCGCGATGTCGGCCACACGCACCCTCGGCGTGATCGCGCCTGAAGCGCTGGCCCTGTATGCGCAGCCCTTGTCGCGGATGCAGGAAGTGATGGCGGCGGCCTCCGCCCGTGCGATTCCTGCCGAGGCGGTTGCCCGGGCGGTGGCTCGCGCGCTGACCGTGCCGTCGCCACGCGCCCGTTACCTTGTCGGCAGGGACGCGCGCTTCAGAGCGGCGTTGAAGTGGCTATTGCCCGACCGCGCTCAGGATCGCCTCCTCGCATGGTTTTTAGGATTGTCCCGCCATGCGTAATCGTGCGGAGTCTCTACGAACCACAGCGCGTCGAAAGAAGGGGGCGCGGCATGACTGAAGGAGGGCTGGTCCGTTCGGCAGGCGGCGTGGTATTGCGGCCGCAGGAAGTGTTGTTGATCCGCGTCTCTGACATGAAAGGCCGTCCGGTCTGGTCGTTTCCCAAGGGACGACTCGATGCAGGCGAAACTCCGGCGCAGGCTGCCGTGCGGGAAGTGCGGGAGGAGACGGGCTGGTCTTGCCGCATCGAGACCGATCTCTCGACGACCGAATATTGGTTTCAGCGAGAGGGGCATCGGTTCCGCAAGACGGTGGTCTGGTTCAAAATGGCGCCGGTCGAGCTCAGCGGTGTCCCCGACGGAGAGGTGGAAGAAGTGCAGTGGGTGGAGCATACGGAAGCATTGCGGCGCCTGACCTATGCGTCCGATGCGGCGTTATTGTCGCACGCGTTGGAGCGGGACCTTTCTTCTCGATAGCGGGCGATGTCCGCTGGTCGTCGATCCGAACAGCCTCTCCGTGTTCTCTGACTCTGCGTCCGGTCGTCTCCGTTCTCCGTGCCTTGACAAGCCTGGTGCCCTTAACTAGACTCGGCTTCAGAGCCGTTCTGCGTCTCGCTATGGACGGCCTGAGTTCTGTACGCGCCTTCCTTCACGATTCGGCATCTCCCGGCACACGTCAACCAGTGGCGCGTTGATCAGTCATCCCCCATCGTTCACCCGAGGGCCCGCCTGTGTATAGTCTGGCTCGCTTTTCCCTGCTGGAAATGACCGAATGCTCCGCCGTCCTGCGTCAGCTGGGCGAGCAGTCGACGTCGTTGCAGGAGGCGGCCTCGAAAGCGGTGCACTACCTCTTCGAGACGCTCGGCGATCCGGAAACGGGGCAGCGTGATTGTGTCCTCGTCCGGTGCTTCAAGACCATTTCCTACAGCCGGTTGGATGCTGAACATCAGCAGTTGGTCAAAGAAAAGCTTGGCGGGCTCGCGCCGTATCCGGATTTGCGCTGTTTCACCCTCGTGGCCTCCGCCGGTGCAGAGCCGGATTGGAATCGTGTCGAGTGCTCGCACCGATACCGCGTCATTCCCATGGTCAGTGCCGATTTCGTGAAACAGTTCCCGATGTTCTCGCAACTCCTGCATCAGTTTGGCGTGTCCACGGAGTTCGACGTCCGACCGGACGGTGAATGGTTGGTCGATCTGGAAGAGAAGACGTATAACGTGTTTTATGTGCCCGATGCGGCGGGAAGTTCCTATGTGCCCGTGCAGGACGGGTTTGTCGGGAAATACGGCGTGAAGTCGGTCCTGTGCTTCGGCGGGATGTTACCGTCGCGCGATTTGTTCGCGGTGATTTTGTTCTCCAAGACACCGGTGCCGCGCGAGACCGCGGCGCTGTGCAAATCACTCGCCCTGAGCTTGAAAACCTCGTTGTTGGCCTTTGATGAAGCCTCTCGCACCGACAATGGAGAGAACCACACCGGCTCTCTCCCTGAGCCGCCGGCAAGTCTGCGGCATCAGTCGCGTGTGGCGGTCGCGGAACAGTTGCTGCGAGTGTATGAGGATGCGGTCAGGACCCAATCGGCGGGCATTGTACAAGCGGAACGGGCGCTCCACGACCGGGCGGCGGCGCTGGAACGGTCAGAGGAAGCCTTAGATAAGCAGACGAGAATCGTCAACTCGGTGTTGCGAAGCATGGGAGACGGAGTCGTCGTCACCGATGCCGTGGGAAGACTGGTCCTGGCGAACCCCGCTCTTGAAAGTATCGTGGGGTTTTCTCCCGGAGAGATTCCCCCGATCGAGTGGGTGGACCGGTATGAATTTTTCCATGGCGACACGGCGACGCCGTTTCAGCGCGACGAGTGGCCGCTGGCCCGTGCCTTGAGAGGCGAAAAAGTCGATTGGCTCGAAGTCTATATGCGGGCTTCGGAAGGGGTGCCGGGGCGATGGGTCAGTATCAACGCCAGACCCATCAGAGATGATGCGGGATTATTGTGCGGGACCGTCGTGGTGTTCCATGACATCACGTGGCTCAAGCGGGCGCAGGATGCGCTCTTTGAATCGGAATATCGATTCCGGAGTCTGGTGGAAGGCGCGCGGGATATTATTTTCACGCTCTCGGCTGATACGACCATGACGTCTCTCAACCAGGCGTTTGAGACGGTGACCAACTGGTCTCGCTCACAATGGATCGGCGAACCGCTCGCTACCCTGCTGCATCCCGACGACGCAGGTTTTTGTCAGGATGTGTTGCAGGCGATTCTCGAACGCGGCACGCCGCTGACCTGTTCGATGCAGATCAGCACGAAACAAGGCGGGTATGTCACGGGGGAATTCGTCGGCACGCCACAACTGCGTCAGGGACGTGTCGTCGGCGTATTGGGCATCATCCGGGATGTGACCGAACGCCGCCGGATCGAAGATGCGCTCCGGGTCAGCGAAGAACGGTTGCGGTCGATCGTGCAATCGACCAAAGATGCCATTGTGCTCGTCAACGCCCTCATGAAGGTGGCCTTCTGGAACAAGGGGGCCGAGGCAACCTTTGGGTACTCGGTCGAGGAGATTATCGGCCAGCCTGTCACGACGATCATTCCGGAGCCGTATCATGAGGAGTTGGAACGTAATGTTCAGCGCGTGCGTGTGCTGGAACGAATGCACTCGACGAGCAAGACACTGGAACTCGTCGGCCGCCGGAAGCAAGGGGACGAGTTTCCCTTGGAGTTGAGTGTGACGTCGTGGAAAGGAAAATCCGATCTCTTTTTCACCATCATTATGCGCGATATCAGCGAGCGGCGGACGGCGGAGGAACAACTGGATCGCCTCCATTATCACAATCAAGTCGTCCTGAATTCGGCGGGAGAGGGCATCTACGGGGTGGATCGCGAGGGGCGTTTGACGTTTGTGAATCCGGCGGCGGCCAAGATGTTCGGGTGGGAGGTGGAGTCGATGATCGGCCGATCGTTACATGCCTTGGTGTTTCCTCCCGATCTCTGCGACCGACAGTTCGGCGAGCTGAAGTGCCCTATTGTCGAGACGATCCGGGGCGGCGAGATTCGCGAGCAGGTGGACAGCGCATTCTGGCGCAAGGATGGGACGAGTTTTCCGGTGGAATACGTGAGTACGCCTATTTCCGAACGGGGGGATCTTGCCGGCGCGGTCGTCGTGTTTAAAGATACGACGGATCGAAAACGCGCGGAAGCGCAACTGCAAGACTCTCTTCGCCGGCTGCGGAAGCTCTCGGGGCGGATGGAGGGCATTCGTGAGGAAGAGCGCGGGCGCATTGCGCGGGAGTTACACGACGAACTGGGAGTCGGCTTGACGTGCCTGAAAATCGATTTGTCCCGCTTGGGTGGTCTGCTGGGAGAACGGCTGGTCCCGCAGGACCGGGCCAAGGTGGATGAAAAAATTCGCGGCATGAAGGAGCAAGTCGACAGCACGATCACGTCCGTGCAGCGGATCGTCGCGGAATTGCGCCCGGGTGTGTTGGACGATCTGGGGCTGGTTGCGGCGATCGAATGGCAATGCCGCGATTTTCAGCGTCGTACCGGCGTTACGTGCCACTGCGCGGTCAGCCATGAGGATTTGCGGGTGGACCCGGAACAAGCCACGGCCGTGTTTCGTATTTGTCAGGAGGCGTTGACCAATGTGACCCGCCATGCCCAGGCGACGGAAGTGCATGTGCGGTTGGAAGATCAGGGCGTGGGGCTGTTGCTGCAGGTTCGTGACAACGGGCGCGGAATCCCTCAGGAACGACTGGCCGATGCGCGATCATTCGGCCTGCTCGGTATGCGCGAGCGCGCAGGACTCCTTGGTGGAGATGTGCAGATTGACACTCTGGAAGGCAATGGCACGAGCATTACCTTGCAATTGCCTCGTTAAGGAAAAGGAGAGGGCATGATGGAGGGAACAATGCGAAACACAGCGACCGTACGAATGTTGGTAGTCGATGATCATCCCTCCTTCCGGCGCGGAGTGAAGGACATTCTCGAAGAAGGGTTCGAAGGGGCCAGCATGGCTGAATGCGGAAATGCCCAGGAGATGCTGGATCACGTTCGCGAACAGACCTACGATCTGGTCGTCATGGACATCAGCATGCCCGGACGAAGCGGTCCGGAGGTCTTGAAGGAACTCAAGCAACTGGCGCCCACGTTGCCGGTGTTGATTTTGAGCATGCATCCTGAGGATCAGTATGCCATCCGGATGTTCAAGGCGGGCGCCGCGGGATATCTCACGAAGGCAAGTGCGCCGGAAGAGTTAGTGCATGCGGCGAAGAAGGTCATGGCGGGCGGGCAATATGTCAGTGCTTCCGTGGGGGAAGCGTTGGCGTTAACCGTGCGCACCGGGGGCGACAAATTGCCGCATGAGCGATTGTCGGATCGGGAGTATGAAGTGCTCTGCCTCATCGCCTCGGGGCAAACCGTCAGTGATATCGCGGAAAGCATCCATCTGAGCGTGACGACGATCAGCACGTATCGGGCGAGAATTCTGGACAAGATGAACTTGAAAAATAATGCCGAGCTGACTCGGTATGCCCTGCAACATGGTCTCGTCATCTGAGAGGACCGGAGTGTCCGGATTTGTCGTGCAAACGATGACGAGTCCTCACTGTTTTATTGTGACACACGAATCGCGCCTCTATCGATAGCTTCGTCGAGTCTCCGGGCCTATGCTCTCCCAAATGACGAGGGCCTGGATTTCTAATACCGCGACATTAGTGGCCCTTTTTGACGCCGCGCAAGGCCATGCGGCTGCCGAGCGCTCGTCCGTGGATCGACGAACGGGCTCATTCCGTCATGGCTGGTCGGATCTGCTGACGAGACTGACCGCGCGCGAAGCCGCGATGTTGCAGGACCTCACCTGGTGGGGCCCGCACATGAAGCAGCGGTTGGTTCAACTCGCGAACGTGCATACCACAACCTGATGCGATCCATCTGGGGGGCTTATGGTGCCATCAACGGGCGGAAATGGGGCACGCGCTGGAAGACGGCCGACGGTCGCGGTGATTTACGAAGATGTCACGAGCGGGTACCGCTATGCCGACTGGTTTGCGTTACATGGCTACCAAGCCACCATGACGTCTGCTGCTCCGCAGCTGGAACATCGCCTGCAGGAGCTGCGTCCTGATGTGATCGTGGTCGGGTTGTCCTCATTGTCCACGCCGCTGCAAACCACGGTTCCCCGGTTGAGAGAAACCTGCCCGCAAGTCCCGATCATTGCCATGCTGGATCGGGCCAGCAGGGAAACGAATGGGACCTCGTCAGCGCTGGCGAAGGCGTTCGGCGCCGATGTGTTTATGTGCGACTCGCTCGATCCGCCGTCGACGCTCTCGTAACGAGCCGTCATGCGGGCCTGAGCCGCACTTTAACTTGCCGTACGTGAGACGATGGTTTGCCTGACCGGCGCCCGTGGTCTTACCAGCCGAAAGGAGCCGAATCATGGCGAAACAGAGCGTAGTGATTGTCGCACCTGATCAGTCGACGGTATCCGCCGTGCAGGCATTGATTCAGGATCAGTTCGAAGTCTCAACGGCACTGTGGACGACGGAGTCGCTCCTTCCTATTCATGAGCAGGCGTCCTCGGTCATGCTGCTGGATATCGATTCGCCGTCACAGCCCTCTGCCGAAGACGGATTGAATATCCTCCAACAATTGCGTCAGACCGGATATGGCGGCAAAGTGATCGCCTACACCGGCCGACCGGAGCGCAGTGTGGCGGTGCGCGCGATTCAATGCGGCGCGTGCGATGTCCTGGCCAAGTCTGCGGATGGAGTGCAATTGCAGCAGAGTCTCGAGCGCGTCGCGCGAGTGGCCGATCTGGAACAGGAGGCGCGTGGAGCGATGCTGGTCGGCCGGCCGGAAGAATTCAGCGGCATGCTCGGTATGAGCGCCAGTATCAACCGGATCTTCGATGCCATTCGCAAGGTCTCGACGAGCGATGCGCCGATCCTGATCACCGGCGAAAGCGGCACGGGCAAGGAACTGACCGCGCGCGCGATCCATGCGCGGGGGTTGCGCAGGCAGGGGCCATTCATTCCGATCAACTGCGGGGCCATTCCCGAAAGTCTCCTGGAATCCGAACTCTTCGGTTATGAGCGGGGCGCGTTTACGGGCGCCGTCGGCCAGAAAAAGGGAAAGGTAGAATTTGCTCAGGGCGGGACATTATTCCTCGATGAGGTGGGTGAACTTCCGAACGCGTTGCAGGTCAAGCTGTTGCGCTTTCTTCAGGATCACACGTTTGAGCGAGTCGGCGGGCATCAGGCGATCGAGATGAACGTCCGGATCATTGCCGCGACAAATGTGAATTTGAAGGACGCGATCGAGAAGGGCACCTTTCGGGAGGACTTGTATTATCGGTTAGGGGTGGTCCACATCAATCTGCCCCCTTTGCGGGAGCGGGGCGAGGATGTGTCGTTGATCGCCATGGCGTTTTTGCGACAGGCCGCCTCTCACTACCATAAATCTTTGTACGGGTTTACCCGTGAGGCGCTGGAGGCCATGCAGGCCTATTCATGGCCGGGTAACGTGCGTGAGGTATCCAACCGGATCGGGCGCGCCGTCGTCATGGCGGAAGGCACGCATCTCACCGCCGCCGATTTGGATCTGCCTCGCCAGGCCTCGCCGCAAGATGACGGCTCCATTTCACTGAAGGTCAATCAGCAGCGGATTGAAACAGACTTGATTATGAAAGCGTTCACGCTCTCGCAGGGGAATTTGAGCCGGGCTGCGCAGGAGTTAGGTATCAGCCGCTCCACGCTGTACCGGCGGCTTCGCCAATATGGAATGGAACGATCGCTTGAGGCGCGACGATTTCCAGGTGTTTCGCTGCGCGCTTCGATGACGGAGCATTGATCGCATCGGAAGTGTCTCCTGCGGGTGGGTGCGGCAGGGACGGGGCGAGCGACGGTGCAGCAGGAACAGGTCGCTCAGGTGTGTAAATTGGTTGACCGCTTCTTTGGTATTTGCTAAGAAGAAGAGTCCTCCGATCTCTGCTGGCCTGGTTCCTTTCGAGGTATCGTCAGCCCAATTCAAACTGTGTCGCCTGCAGTCCGCCTCAGTCAATTGGAGCGGGCGCTGCTTGGTCCATGGCGGAGACGGCTGCTCCGAGGACGTCCGCGAGAGATGGCCTGTGTCTTCCGTCAGGAGAAGAATTTGATGCCGTCTGAGGCCCTGTCTCTGTCGAGTCGACGGGATTTTTTGCGCACGGTTACCGTGGGCACGGCGCTGGCCGTCGCCAATCTGGCTCTTCCTGCAACAACGCGAGCGTCGCGACTCCCTGCCGGGCGCATCAGTCTATTTAATCTGCAGACCGAGGAACGTTTGTCGGTCACATTCCGAACCGAAGGTGGCGCATACGATCAGTCCGCGCTTGATGAGCTCAATTATTTTCTCCGGTGCCACCATACCAATGAAACGACAACGATGGACGTGCAGCTCATCGAATTCGTGACTCTCGTGCAGCAGCGCATCGGCGGCCGGCGGGATATTCATATCGTGTCCGCCTACCGGTCGCAGGAATATAACGAACAACTCATCAGGATGGGGACTCGCGCGGCACGTCATAGTTATCACGTGTCGGGGCAGGCCGTCGATGTGCAGATTCCCGGGGTGTCTTTGCGGACTGTTCGGGAAGTCGCGTTGCGACTGGGCTGCGGCGGCGTCGGATATTATCCACGCGGAAAATTTGTGCATCTTGATTCAGGTCCCTTCCGGCATTGGTAATCCGCGTCAGCGGTGTGCTCCTGTCTCCCGTCTTTCCTTCCATCATGTTTTCTCGGACCATCCGAAGCGGGCTCCGCAGCGGCTCTATATCGAGGTTCTGCTATTCGCATGACCATGCGCTGCGGCCGTGCTAGGGTGGTTCAAGTCGGCGCGATCCCGGCAACGACCCCCGCGATGCAGCTGTCGAATGTGTGGACGAAGGATTCGCACGGGTTTTGATCGATAACATCCGCAAGGACCGTCTGAAAAGGAGTCTGGCGCATGCACGTCACCAAGGGAGACGTCGTCTCCGTCGAATACACCATTCGTCTCGACGACGAGCAGATCATTGACACGACCGTCGGTGAGGCTCCCTTGGTCTATACGCATGGGCAGAATGAACTCCTGCGCGGGCTGGAGGCGGGACTGGAAGGTATGGCAAGAGGTGCCGCTAAACGCGTGACTGTGGCGCCCGTAGATGGGTATGGCGAGGCGCATCCGGAAGGGGTGTTCGAAGTCAGGAGAGATCGTGTGCCGCTGGAAGCTCAACGCGTCGGGGCGAAGCTGGAGACGACGGCTCCGGACGGGAGAGTGGTCTTTCCTTACGTGGCGGAGGTCAAACCGGAGGTCATTGTCCTGGACCTCAACCATCCGCTTGCGGGGAAGATCCTGGTCTTCGATGTCAGAGTGATCGATATCCAGCGGGAGGGAAGCCGACTCGCAGAGGACAGTACGCCAGCAAAAAGAGCGGAAGCTTAACCGACCAGGTCCGGGTTCATTTTGGCCATGGATTGAACCGAAGTGGCCTTAATTTCATTGTAGACAATGGCTCGACCGGCCTGGCGTAATCGGCTGAAAATGCCTTCGACCACGACGTAGTCGCCTTCGCGAACATCCGCCTTGCCTAGTCCCACTACCTTCACCGTTCCCGCAGTGTCTTGCAAGAGAAAGCCGAATGCCGGTTGACCGTCACGATTGGTGGCGAGCTGAAAACTGCTCACGCGTCCACTGACCGTGACGACTTGGTGGTTGTAATGATCGGGATGGGCCAGAAGCTCTGTGACTTCAACGAGACCCGCCGCGGAGAGTGAAGCAACCGGCATCATCGACAGAGAAAGCACCAGCATGCACAAGATCAGCACCGAGATTCTCGCCATAGATCGAAGAGGAATCATGTCGTGACCCTGTTGGATGATAGTTGGATTATACAAAATTCACTCGACGCTGAGAAGGCGGTGGCGTAATAAAATCTTCAGACGCCCTGCCAGCCAGCCGCTGTTCGACAATGGATCATGCAGCTGCCGAAAGAAGTTTATCGCCGAAGATCGTCGTGTAACTCACCGATGAAACTGGTGAGCACATGCTGTTGCATCTGTCCCATTTCTTCCGTCGTTGGTTGAGCTGCTTCGCTGGTGAGTTCCGGCACAACCTTGGGAGTCGGTGCTGTGCGGGCCAACAGTTCTTCTTCGAGGGCGTCGGGACTGGAATCCATTTCCGCCAGCACGGCCAGTAGCCGCTGCAACCCGAAGACGGAACGCGTATTTTCAGAGTGCACGGCGTTGGAGCTGGCGCCATGCACGAGTGACAACCAGAACTTCGCTTCCAGGTCTTCCCCGAGGGTACCCCAGGCAAACGTCCGGAGTTTTTCGACCAAGGCTTCTTCGGTTCGCTCAAGCCCGTCATAGTGCGCAATGGAACGTTCAACCGGTCGTTGGCCCAAGACCGACAGCGTTTCCTTCCAGAGATCGAGCGCTACGGTCGTCGGGACCGCCTGGGCTGAGACCTTTTGCAGGTTTGCTTGAATCGCATGCAGATAGTGATGGAGGTGTTTGACCTTTCGGGCGGCCAGGCTTCCCGCCGGGATACCCCAGATATGGCCGATTTCGTGATCCTGTAATGGAGCGGCATTGATCGACTTCCATTCCCGCTCCGAGACTTCGAGGCGCTTCTTGTACTTCTCCATCAAGCGCAGTTGCGCTTGAACTTCCAGTCCGAGCCTGGCTTCCTGATAGGCCTCGGCGGAGATATCGTCCTCGTCCCATCGCCGGTTTAATTGTCGAATTGCCGGCTTGGGAACCGCGGCGCGTGCACCTTGCTTGATCGCATCCACGGCCTCAGCCTCCAGCTTGTAACGGGTGCTTAGCAGGTCGGTAGCCGTTCGAATCATGCCCTCAGCCAGCGCGATCATGCCCTTCATGGCTTCCATTTGCAGCCAGAGGCGCTCCCGTCGCAGCCGGACCCGGCGCCGATACTCGTCTCTTCGATTGGTCACATCCCGTAAGGCGTCTTGTTTAACCATCTGGTGAAGGGGCTTCGAGCCGGCGACGCAGCGGGGATCAGGCCGGTCTGTCACGATGTAGCTGATTTCCTCCGACGTGATGTCAAAATGCTGCAGGAGCAGCAGCTTGAGCATGACCCTGCCCTGAATCGGCGCTTGTTCGATGGTGGAAGCAATAAGTTCCGAGGTAAGTAACGCGGACATGGTGTGGCCTCTCTGCGAGGTAAAAGGTTCGCTCAGGCCGTGCCCTGATGGCTATTTTCAAGGTAGACCGCGACGTATTCCCGAATGTGCTGGATGCTGCCGCTGACGAACAGTTCGCGCGGGATTTCGACCCGTACAAGCTTGGCGGGGTCGACGCCGCGGTCGATGGCATATTCTTCGTCGATATACAGGGTCACAGAACCGTCAGGATGGCGAATCGCATAGACCGCGTTGTTTTCGGCCATTGGAGCTGCTCCGTCTGAGGATGGAGAATGGTATCGGTATTAGAGGTAACACAGGCTCGAGGCGAGTGTCAAAATGGGATCGTTCATCGCCGATCAGAAGCGGGTCAACGCCGGAACATCCGCCGGCGCCAGAGGATATAACAGGTAAAGGCGATGAGAGCGACCAGGAGGGTATTCCGGATGCGACCCGGTCCGAAACAGGTCAGGTTGACGAGCGCATTGGTGGTGCCGTAGGCGGCATAGACCAGATACACCAGCAGAGCCCATTTCTTGACCCGTAAAAAACCGTATCCTACCCAGGTATGAAGAAATGGTGACAGGGCTTTGGTCACGAAGCCGGCAGCTCCGTCCAATTTCGTGCAGAAAAACGGCAAGAGATAGTCGGGGTTCTTGGCGATGAGGATTGCATCGTTGGCGGCGCTGACCAGGAAGAGGAGGCCGAGGAACCGGATATCATGCCCTTCCGCCCAGGCTTGCCGGGCGGTTCGCGCGAGATGGAAACCGGATGTGGCCGGTCCGAGTGCGGCGTCGTAACTCTGTAGCGCCCACCAGGGAAGCGCGAGGAGCATGAAGAAGAACACCTCTGCGGCTCGACCGGAAACGCGTCCCAGTCCCAGGCTCAGAATGATGAGGAGAATGGTGATGAAACCATAGAACAGGGCGGCTGTGTACCGCCCGCTGAGCAGGTGGCCCAATCCTGGAAGAAGCGCCGAGTATAAGGCTGCGCGGTGATCGGAGGCCGTGTGAGTCTGAGCGTCAGCTGACATGGATGTGAGGAAGGCGATCGTCTGATGGCTTGTCGGGGTAGAACGTACACGGCCCTCGATCATGTGATCGAAGGCCGTGCAAACTGTCCCAGGCGTGTGAGACGATCTTAGCCGCCGAGCGTGTCTAGTGCTTCTTTCAGGCTCTTGCGGATGCAGGTGAAGATCGGGGTGTCCCGTAAGGTGTACCGGCTGCCTTCGGTTTCCCGCAGCGCCATGACGAGATCCAAGAAGTCTTCCGGCTTGTCGCTTTCGAAGGCCACCACCCATTCCTGGTCGTCGAGACCGAACGAGTAGGTGGTATTCAGTTTGACTGAAGGGAAGCGATGGCCGACTTCAATGTGTTCGTCCATCATGCCCTGTCGCGCGGCCTTGGTGAGCAAGAACCATTCGCGGGTCTTCACGAACGGGTACACGAAGATGTACTTCGCCTTGCCCGGGACAACAGTCAGCCGTTTGCTTTCCTGATTCTCGTGGGTGTGATTGTCGACGTAAATGGAGCGTTTGGTGATCGCGAGGTACGAATAGGGGTTGAGCAGGTACTTGCCCAAGCCGGACGCCAGGATCTTGGTGCTCATTTCCTGGAACAGTTCGAGTTCGTAGCTGATGCGCCAGAGCATGAGGTCGCAGTCGCCCCGGATGCCGACGGTCGTATAGGCAATGACGAGCACTTTACCCTGGTATTCCTCCACCGCACGGAGGAACTCTTGCTTTCCGCGCGTGCGCTCATCTTCAGGAAGCCGACGCCAGGCCGGATCAAATTTATAGAAGGTGAAATTCACGTACTGACGGCGGGGCGCTTGTTCGGGGCTGGACATGAGGAACCCTCCAGGCAACTTCTTGATAATGTAAAAGAATAAGAGTTAGCTCTTTAGCATTTCATCTCCTAGGCTGTCAACCGAGCGCGGGGTGCGCGGCCCGCGAATTGACACGCCCCTATCGATCTGGTACTGGCTCCGTATCATGCGTAGCATTCGACGAGGGTCTGCCGCCTCCACACTCGCGCCATACCTGTTCGTCGTCGCAGGGATGGGCCTCCCCGCTGTGTCGCTCGCCGTTGAAGTGCAGCCGACTCCC
Source organism: Nitrospira sp. (assembly GCA_009594865.1). GTDB lineage: Bacteria > Nitrospirota > Nitrospiria > Nitrospirales > Nitrospiraceae > Nitrospira_A. The sequence continues at coordinate 61,674 of VOPT01000025.1, forward strand.
GAACAGATTCAAGCCACGGTGGAACGGGGGAAGGCCGCCGCTGCTCAGGGTGTGTCCCCGGATCAACTGCATACGTGGTTCGGCGCGAAGGAAGAGCTGGCTCCGCGCGGATTCATCATGACGAAGTTGGGCAGTCTGTTGGTGATGGCTAACCATTTATCGTTGCGGGCTCTGTCTCCCACCGAGGAGGACATCGCGCAGGTGATGGCGAACGGCAATCTCCTCGTCACTGTCGTACTGTTCGGCGAGCGCGTGAACTTCGCTGCCGACAGTTATGTCGTGCTGGAGCAGGTGGGGCGGACGGTGAAACCCTCCTCGGTGCGGTTTGACGCGCGGGGCGATCGCACGGTCGTCTGGCCCCAGCAACCCGCCTATCGCGCGAAAGTCATTGCTCAATTCCCCTATGCCGATCTGGACCCCCAGGCGAAGACGACGCTCATGGTGTTTCCATCCGGTGGCGGAAAAGTCAGCTTCGAGCTCGATTTCGCCCAGATCGAATAATGTGCCCATCCCCTCAACGCCTTTTCCGAGCATAAAGGTTGATTCTGCATGAACAAGTCGAAAGCCTGGACGGCTGAAACCATTGCGATCGGGTCCGAGCTCCTGCTCGGTGGCCGGATGGATACCAATTCCCTGTTTATCGCCGATCGCCTGGCGGCATGCGGGGTGGAGCTTCGATACAAGTCGATCGTCGGTGACGAGTTGTCCGATATCGTGGCGGTGCTCAAGACGGCGGCCCGGCGCGCCCGCGTGGTGATCGTCACGGGCGGGTTGGGACCGACGATCGACGACCTCACCCGGGAAGCGGTCGCGCAGGCGACCGGCCAACGGCTGAGCCGACGCAAGACCGCACTGGATGGAATGGTCGCCCGATTGGCTGAGTGGGGTCGAACGCCGACAAAGGCGCAGTTGCGACAGGCGATGATCCCTGCCGGTGCGGACATTCTCTCCAATCCGGTCGGCACGGCGCCGGGGTTCGCCGTGATCTGGAAAGACACGTTCCTTGCGGCCTTGCCCGGAGTGCCACGTGAGATGGAGCCGATGATCCATAACGGAGTCCTGCCACGCCTGCAGGCGTGGATCGGTAAGCACAAGGGGATCCCTGCCACTCCGGTGATCCGGCGGGTGCTGCATACCTCCGGCGTGCCGGAATCACTCGTGGATCAGAGATTGGAAGGATTGCTTCCTGAAGGAACGGCGATCCAACTCGGAATTTATGCCTCTCCCATGGAAGTCATGGTATCGCTCACCGGGCCGGATAAGGAGTCGGGGCCTGTAACGATCGACCGCTTGTTCGAAGAAGCGAAAACCAGGCTTGGTGACATTATGTATGGGGAGGGGGACGACACGATGGAATCGGTGGTCGGCCGGTTATTGACCGACCGGCACATGACCCTGGCCGTGGCCGAATCGTGCACCGGCGGATTGATCGGCCATCGGCTCACGCAGGTGCCCGGATCTTCATCGTACGTGGATCGCGGCATAGTCAGTTACAGCAACCGGGCAAAGATCGACTTGCTGGGGGTGCCTTCGGAGCTGATCGATCGCCATGGCGCGGTGAGTGCCGAAGTCGCGGCCGCGATGGCGCGAGGCATCCGTGAGCGCAGCGGCGTCTCGGTGGGATTGAGTGTGACCGGCATCGCCGGACCTGGGGGAGCGACCAAGACCAAGCCGGTAGGACTTGTCTACCTGGGCCTCGACGGCGGGCCGAACGACGCCATGACGAAAGAATGCCGCTTCCATGGCGGTGACCGGAGCGTCATCAAGCAACGTTCCGCGCAGGCGGCGTTGGATCTGCTGCGCCGGTGGCTGCTCAAGAAAGGTGGCGGATGATCAGGGCGTTTCTGTCCGTCGAGTTGCCGCCGGATTTTCGCGCCGCCTTATCGGCTGTGCAGCAGGATCTCAAACGACGGCTGGAACCGACGGTCGGGCGTCAGGCGCGCATCAGTTGGGTCCAGCCGGCTTCCATGCATCTGACCGTGAGATTCCTCGGCGAGACGCCGGAGGACGTGATCGAGTCGCTACGTATGACGCTTGCGTCGGCAGTGGCCGGTCATCGACCGATCCAGGTGCCCTTCTCGCGACTGGGGACATTTCCGCGACCACAGCAACCGAGGGTCCTGTGGGCAGGTCCGTTGGAAAGTTGGGAGCAGGGGAACGAGGGAGCGCGACTCCAGGCATTGTCACGGATGGTTGAGGACCTGTGCCGGGCGGCGGGACTCGCGGCGGAGGAGCGGCCGTTGAGTCCGCATCTGACATTGGCACGCATCAAAGAAGGGGAACGGCAGGTCGGACAAGGACTGGCTCAAAGCGGCCTGTTGGATCAACCCGTAACGATCGGTGTCCTGCCGATCACCACGCTGGTCATGATGAGAAGTGAATTGCGGCCGGCGGGGCCAGTCTATTCCCCGTTGTGGACCTGCCCGCTGGCCGCGGCACAATAACGAGGGCAATGCTTGGCGCGACGCCAGCAGATTGTTCCGTTACCTCGTGAGACATTCCTCCACGGCTTCTACGGTCGGACCGGTCAATGCGGCGACCTGCATCCGGCACATGGCGGAGACAATGCCTTCATAGACAATTGCTGCGGCCACAGACCAGGCCGGGTTGAACGGTTCGCCTCGAAAGGCAGCTTCTGCGGCTTTCTTTTGATCGTAGGTCAGATCGCGTCCGCCCTGAGCGGACTGGTTGGAATCGGCCATGTGGCGACCGGTTGTATTCTGTCTCAACTCCTGTGACATGGGCTCCTCCTCTATCGTTCGAGATGTCAGGCCCGCATGATGGGAAAGAGGAGCAATCTTGGTGCCAGGGTGTCCGCTTGTTTTTCCGGTTGAACGGTCCGTGCTGC
>VOPT01000074.1 GCA_009594865.1 Nitrospira sp.
TATCAACCGCCTCTCACCTGCCGCCGGCCTGATCGCATGAACAGCGAACGTATCCGCACCCTCATCATCGATGACGAAGAGTTTGTCCGCCTGGTCGTCGAACAAGCGCTCCGCGAGGAAGGATGCGACACGCGAACCGCATGTGGCGGACAGGAGGGTCTCGATCTGCTTCGCACCGGCGGCTTCGACTGCGTCATCACCGATCTGCGAATGCCCGGCGTCGATGGACGCGCGGTGCTGCGATGGGTGAAAGACCAGCAACCGGATGTGGATGTCATCGTCTTGACCGGTCATGGTGACGTGAAGGACGCCGTGGCGGCCACCAAGGACGGAGCCTGGGATTTCCTGATCAAGGACACGCCCTTCGACGGCACGGCGGTCACCGCAGCCCTCGCCAAACTGCGCACCGTGCGCGAACTCCGTCGTGAAAATCTGGCGGCGCGGTATGGCGGCTATCGCCAGGAGGCGGTGGTCAAGGGAATCAGCCAGGCCTGGAAGACGCTGGAAACCCAGCTCGCGCAGGTAGCGCCCTCGCTAGCACCGGTCCTCATCCAGGGCGAAACCGGTTCAGGAAAAGAAGTGGTCGCGCGACTCCTGCATGCCCAGAGTCGCCGGGCGGCAGGCCCCTGTATCGCCGTCAATTGCGGAGCCGTGAGCCGCGAGTTGCTGGAAAGCGAACTGTTCGGCTACGAAAAAGGCGCGTTCACCGGTGCCACGGCGGCCAAACCCGGCCTCATCGCCGCGGCCGAAGGAGGGTCGTTGTTTCTGGATGAGGTGGGAGAAATGCCGGGCCCCATGCAGGTGAGCCTGCTGCGCTTTCTCGACCGGAACGAATACCGTCCCGTCGGCAGTACACGCACGCTGCGGGCCGATGTCCGCATCATCTGCGCCACCAACCGGGACCTTCAGGAATTGGTCTTCCAAGGCCGGTTTCGGGATGACCTGCTCTATCGCATCAACACCGTGACACTGCGCGTGCCATCGCTGCGGGAACGACCGGAAGACATCGCGGGATTGGTCGCTCACATCCTTCAAAATCTCCATCTCCCTGGCACGGCGGCCAGAACGCCGACCTCCGAAGGCCTGGCACAGCTGAGCGCGTACCACTGGCCAGGCAATGTCCGTGAGCTGCGCAATGTCATCGAGCGCCTCGTCCTCATGAGCCCGCATACCGGACCCATTACCGGCGCGGACATCGTACAGGTCCTTCCACGATCATCCAAGACCACGGTCACGGAAGAGCAGACGCAGCTTCCGCTCGAGGAAATCGAACGGCGGCACATTGAGGGGGTCCTTCAGGCCTGTAGCGGGAACAAGACCAAAGCGGCCCATACGCTTCAGATCGATTACAAGACCCTGCTGGCCAAGCTGAAGAAATACGAATCCGGCCACTGACTGTCAGGCAGCGTGGGCATTCGCATCGACGCTGAGAACGGACTGCCTGACGATAAGGAGCAGCGAGTATGACCGGCCCTGGGGCATCGGGCGAAGAGCAGGCACAGGCACGATTCGGGACATCCGATCGCGCATCGGCGTTCTATGAACATCAAGTCCTGGCGTCTCTCAATCAACCGATGCGGGAATTCATCGCTCGCATGGAAATGATGTATCTCGCCACCGCGGATGCACGGGGACAATGCGACTGCTCCTTCCGCGCCGGCACGCCGGGCTTTGTGCAGGTGCTGGACGACAAGACACTGGCCTATCCGGAATACAGAGGAAATGGTGTGTTAGCCAGTGTGGGGAACATGCTCGAGAACCCTCACATCGGCCTGATCTTTCTCGATTACTATCAGACGACCATTGGGCTTCACGTGAACGGTACCGCGCGTGTCATGGATCCGCAGGACATCGAGGCTCTTCCCCACATCACTCCAGGCATGAAAGAAGCGGCTCACAACAAGGGCGGACGACAACCCAAGGCGTGGATTGTCGTGGGTGTGGAGGAGGCGTACATCCATTGCTCCAAACATGTCCCGCTTCTCGCGAGACGCGACAAACAGATCGTCTGGGGCACCGATGACGAACGGCTCAAAGGCGGGAACTTCTTTAAGATTACTCCGTAACCCTACTCCCGCTTACTGACGGCCGCCACGTACACAGCCATCGTCATTTTTTCTGCTGCGCGCGCGCCATCGCCAACGCAAAGGCGCTGGTCGGTTGCGGATCACGGGAGGCAGGCCGCGGCGCATCGGCCGGACGCCGATCCCGCCCCTCGCGCGCCATTCCTGCCAGAAGGTCTGGTTGTCCGGCCGTCGCCGCTCCATCATCCATCCGCATGGTCAGTGAAATCCGCTGCCGCGGCACATCGACGGACAACACCTTCACCTTTACGATCTGGCCCGGCTTCACGACCTCATGTGGATCCTTCACAAACTTATTGGCCAGGGCCGACACATGCACGAGACCATCCTGATGCACGCCGATATCGACGAAGGCGCCGAACGCCGCGACATTGGTCACCACACCTTCGAGCACCATCCCGGCCTGCAAGTCGGCTAGCGACTCCACTCCGTCACGAAAGGTGGCCGTCTTAAATTCCGGGCGCGGGTCACGGCCGGGCTTTTCCAATTCCGACAAAATGTCCCGGACCGTGGGTAAGCCGAATGTCTCATTGGTAAAGTCGGCCGGCGACAGATCTTTCAACAGGGTCGGCTTGCCCATGACCTCTGCGATTCCCTTACTCAAACGCGCCAGCATGCGCTCGACCACCGGATAGGCCTCCGGATGGACGGCGGAACGATCCAAAGGATTGTCGCCGTTATTGATCCGCAAAAATCCTGCCGCCTGCTCGAAGGTCTTCTCCCCCAGCCGCGGAACCTTGCGAATCATCATGCGATTGTGGAACGGTCCATGTGCATCTCGATATTCGACAATGTTTTGTGCCAGCACCCGATTCAACCCGGACACTCGAGCTAACAACGGCGCCGAGGCGGTATTCACATCCACCCCGACCGCGTTGACGCAGTCTTCGACGGTCGCATCGAGTGATCGCGCGAGCGCCCGCTGATTGACGTCGTGCTGATACTGCCCCACCCCGATGGATTTGGGATCGATCTTCACCAACTCGGCAAGCGGATCCTGCAGTCTTCTGGCGATGGACACGGCACCACGTAAGCTGACATCCAGCGTGGGAAATTCCGCGGCCGCGAAGGCCGAGGCCGAATAGACGGAGGCCCCCGCTTCGCTCACCACGATTTTGGCAACCTTCTGGTCAGGCTTCCGTTCCGCCACCATCTTAATCACCTCAATAGCCAGCTTGTCCGTCTCACGACTGGCGGTACCGTTGCCGATCGACATCAACTCCACCCCATGCCGGATCACCAAGTCGACGAGGGTTGCCAATGCCCCCTGCCAGTCATTACGCGGTTGATGCGGATAGATCGTGGTGGTCTCGAGGAGTTTTCCCGTGGCATCGACCACCGCCACTTTGCAGCCGGTACGAATGCCGGGGTCGAGCCCGAGCACCGCTTTGGGACCGGCCGGTGCCGCAAGCAGGAGCTCGTGGAGATTACGCCCGAAGATCTTGATCGCCTCCGCTTCTGCCGCCTCGCGCACTTGGAGCAGCAATTCGGTACTGAGATGGAGATGCACCTTGACCCGCCAGGCCCAGTAACAGACATCGTTGAGCCATTTGTCGGCGCGCCGGCCACGGTTCTCAATGCCGAAATGGGACGCGATGAGCGCGGCGCAGGGATGCGGCACCTGGGCATCGAGCGTGTCTCCCAGGCCAAGGTCCAGTTTCAGCACCCCCAGCGTCCGGCCGCGGAACATGGCCAAGGCTCGATGCGAAGGAATCGTGCGAATGGTTTCAGAATAGGCGTAGTAATCGCGGAACTTCTCTTCTTCCGCCGTCTCTTTGCCCGGCAGGACGGTCGATGTGACAATGCCTTCATTCCACAATTTCGTGCGCAGGAGGGCGAGCAGATCGGCGGTTTCGGCGAATCGTTCGACGAGGATATCGCGAGCGCCTTCCAATGCCGTCTTCGCATCGGGCACATTGATCGCTTCGACACCTTCGGCCGCGGCCACCACCTTCACATACTTGACGGCTTCCTGTTCGGGATCGAGCGTCGGATCGGTCAGCAGCACATTGGCCAGAGGCTCCAGCCCGGCCTCGCGCGCAATCTGCGCCTTGGTTCGCCGTTTGGGCTTGAACGGCAGATAGATGTCTTCCACCACCTGTTTCGTCGCGGCCTGTTCGATGGCGCGCCGCAGTTCATCCGTCAATTTGCCCTGTTCTTCAATCGACGCGAGGATCGTCTGCCGCCGCTCTTCCAGTTCCCGCAAATACAGAAGCCGTTCTTCCAACGTCCGGAGATGCGTGTCATCCAGATTATTGGTGGCCTCTTTGCGATAGCGCGCAATGAAGGGCACCGTCGCGCCCCCGTCCAGCAGGGTGACCGCGGCCGATACTTGCGGTGAGGTGACGCCGAGTTCCTTGGCGAGCAGATCGACGATACGTTGCTGAGCTTCGACTGAAATAGTCGGCGTCGTGGAAGCAGTCATGGGCGTCTCACAGGCTTTCCGAAAGCGAGGCGTGGCCGGATCACATCCAACCGGTCTCAGAGGCTTTCTTGTCAGATGAAGTGGACGACTTCAGGCGTCGCGATGGCGATACCTTTGCGATGGACGGTCGGAATTTAGCAGAAGCTTCGAGGAACTTCCAGGATAGAACGTCCCTCTTCCCTATCGCGGGAACGCCGTCATTCGCGTGACGCGCCAAGCGCACCGGCTTTCATCGTCCGGACATGGTATAGTCCCCGTCACCACCGGTCGGCCATCTCAATGACGGATCCTCGGCACCGGTCGGCTCATGCATGCAGCAACACCGGCACACGTCATCCGCTTCGGCATCCCTCACCGTGGCCGCCATGGGCGTGGTCTACGGAGACATCGGCACCAGCCCCCTCTACGCCCTGCGCGAATGTTTTCATGAATCACACGGACTCGGGGTCACGCCGGACAATGTCCTCGGCATCCTCTCCTTGATCGTGTGGTCGCTCGTGCTCGTCGTCACGGTCAAGTATCTGCTCTTCGTGATGAAGGCGGACAACGACGGCGAAGGCGGTATGCTGGCGCTCATGGCGCTCAGCCAACGCGCCCATCCGGTCAATCTGCGCAAGGGATTGAGTCTGGTCGTGTCGCTCGGCTTAGTCGGCGTCGCCTTTTTGTACAGCGATGGTATCATCACGCCGGCGATTTCCGTCCTCAGCGCGGTGGAAGGGCTGACGTTGGCCACCGACCTGTTCACGCCCTATGTCCTTCCGATCACCGTTGGCCTCGTGGCCCTGCTCTTCACCATCCAGCGCCGCGGCTCCGGAGCCTTGGGAAGCATCTTCGGCCCCATCATGCTGGTCTGGTTCGCTACCTTGGCTCTGCTCGGTCTGCACAGTTTGATCCAAACGCCGACAGTGCTGCTGGCAGCCAATCCCCTCTATGCCGCCACGTTTCTCTTTCACCATGCCGGCATCGGCTTCCTTGTCTTGGGCAGTGTCTTTCTGGTTCTCACGGGAGCCGAGGCTCTCTACGCGGACATGGGGCATTTCGGACGTCGCCCGATACAACGGGGCTGGTTCGCCGTCGCCTTGCCGGCGCTGCTGCTCCAGTATTTCGGCCAGGGTGCGCTGTTGATGCGCGACCCGGCGGCGCTCGCCAACCCGTTTTATCACCTGGCTCCGGACTGGATGCTCTATCCCTTAATTGTGCTAGCGACCATGGCGACCATCATCGCATCGCAGGCCATGTTATCCGGGGCTTTCTCACTGACGTTGCAAGCCGTGCAACTCGGCTATCTTCCGCCGCTCCGGATTACGCACACGTCCGCAGAGCAGCACGGCCAAATCTATTTCGCCCTTTTGAACTGGCTGATGTTCGTGGGCACCGTCGGGCTGATCCTTTCCTTCGGCTCGTCTACCAATCTCGCCGCGGCCTATGGCATCGCCGTCTCCGGCTCCATGATCATCACCACGTTGCTGATGTATCGTGTCACTCGTAGCCACTTGGGATGGAGCGCGCCGCCAGCAATCATGGCCGTCGGGGCATTCCTGTTCATCGACCTCGCGTTTTTCCTCGCGAATGCGCAGAAGATTCCCCATGGTGGATGGTTTCCATTGCTTCTCGGGGCAGCGATTTTTACCGTGATGAGCACCTGGGCACGGGGCCGTGCGATCGTCGCCGAGCATCTCCGTGTTCAGTTCCCTCCGTTACATCAATTCGTCGGTGAAGTCTTGTCGAAGGTGGAATATCGAACCGCCGGGCAAGCCGTGTTCCTTTCACAACATCCCGACATCACGCCGCCGGCGCTGTTGCAGAATGTGCGGCATAATAAAACCTTGCACGAGCGCGTGTATCTGCTCACCGTCCGGACGGAACATGTGCCGCTTGTTCCCGCAGGAGCGCCACTGGAAATCACCTTGGTCCAGGAGGGACTTTATCAAGTGATCGCCCGTTGCGGCTTCATGGAGACGCCGGATATCCCTCGCGTGCTCCAGCAACTTGCTGCGCATGGTCATGTGCTGCCGCTGCAGGACACGACCTTCTTCCTGAGCAGGATTACGTTTTTAGCGACACCGAAGCCGGGAATGGCCATCTGGCGGGAAAAACTCTTCGTCGTGCTCTCGCGCAACACCCAACGCGCCAGTTCCTACTTCCATCTGCCATCAGAACAAGTGGTCGAGATCGGATTGGTATTGGAGATTTAGCCATGCAACGGAATGTGTCCTGACACGATCCTTCCGCCTGCAGCTCGGCAAGGGGCACATTCGAGGAACCTCACAGGCACTGTCCGAACTCAGCCTGCCGCCAGGCTTCATAGAGCACCACCGCCACCGAATTGGACAGGTTGAGGCTGCGGCTGCCAGGCACCATCGGCACACGGATGCGTTGTTGATCGGAGACGCTTCCAAGAATTTCCGCCGGCAGGCCGCGACTTTCGGGCCCGAATACAAACACGTCACCCTCCACATAGCGAACCAGGTCGTAGCGCTGTCTGCCCTTGGTCGAAACGGTGAACAGTCTTTGCCCAGTGAAGCGTTGGAGACAGGTTTCCCAGGTCTCATGGACCGCCAGTGAGGCGAATTCGTGGTAGTCGAGACCTGCCCGCAGGAGCTGCTTGTCCTCCAGCGTGAACCCCAGCGGTTTCACCAAATGGAGTCGGGCACCGGTATTGGCGCATAACCGGATGATATTGCCGGTGTTCGGAGGAATTTCCGGCTGATACAAGATGACATCAAACATGATGACAGGGAGATGGATCGACGGAGAACGGCGGCCGCGAGTCGAGGGGGAGAGCCGGTCGGTCGCCCGGCTCTCCCTCCTGCCGCTTAACGGTCAGGAACGAAAGGCCTGCACATCGCCCGATTTGCGCAGCATCTTATTCACTTCGTCGAGATGGAGCTCTTCACCCACGATCATTTCCCGAGCGTATTCCTCCAGCAAGACCGACTTCCCTTCGGTCAGTTTCAGCAGTTCGTAATAGGACGCCACGGCAGCCTTCTCATGCTCCAGGCTCTCGCGCAGAATGTCTCCGACATCGTGCTTTTCCGTTTCAAGCAAAGTCCCGATTTTCAGCGACGGGTGCCCACCTAACAGCGTCACCAGTTCGCCGGCTTTGTGGGCATGGGCCAGGCTCTCATCCGCATTGCCCTTCAGCCACGATACGATCGGAATCCGGTTGTACCCATAGATCATGAGCGCATAGTGCGTGTAGCGCACGACACCGGCCAGCTCAAGTTCCATGATCCGGTTCAGAATCCCCACCGCGCGCGTTGTCTCTTGTTCGTTCATCATCGATCTCCCATCAGTCCAGAATTCACTACTGCATCAATTGGTCTTGGCATCAGGCTAGACGTTGAAGCGGAAATGCATTACGTCGCCGTCGCGCACGATGTATTCCTTCCCTTCCAGCCGCATCTTGCCCTTTTCCTTCGCGCCCGCTTCTCCCTTACAGGCAATATAGTCGTCGTACCCGATGACTTCCGCCCGGATGAAGCCCTTCTCGAAGTCACCGTGAATGACCCCGGCGGCCTGCGGTGCGGTATCGCCAATATGAATGGTCCAGGCGCGCACTTCTTTGACACCCGCCGTAAAGTACGTTTGAAGCCCGAGCAGTTGATAGGCGGCGCGGATGAGGCGATTCAGCCCCGGCTCCTTCATCCCGATATCGGCCAGAAACTCCTGTTTTTCCTCGTCCGAGAGCACGGCGATTTCCGATTCCAAGGCTGCGCAAATGGCCACGACCGGCGCGCCTTCCTGGGCAGCGTACTCCTCCACACGCGCCAGCAACGGATTGTTGGTGAAGCCTTTTTCCGACACGTTGGCCACATACATGACCGGTTTCATCGTCAATAGGCACAGCGGTTTCAGCAATGCCCGTTGCGCCGGATCCAGTTTCATCGTCCGCGCCGGTTTGCCTTCGTTCAGGCATGCCGCCACCTGTACCAACAACTCGCCGAGCTTTGCAGCATCTTTATCCCCCGAACGAACGAGCTTCACGTTCCGTTCCTGTGCCTTCTCGACGGTCGTGAGGTCGGCCAACGCGAGCTCAGTCACAATGGTGGCGATATCGGAAATCGGATCGACCTTTCCCGCCACATGCACCACATTATCGTCTTCGAAACAGCGCACGACGTTCACGATCCCATCGGTTTCTCGAATGTTGGCAAGGAACTGGTTGCCCAACCCCTCACCCTTTGAGGCCCCTGCCACCAATCCCGCGATATCCACAAACTCGGTCGTCGCATACTGCATCCGCTGCGGCTTCACGATATCGGCCAGCGCCTGCATCCGCACATCCGGCACTTCGACAATCCCGATATTCGGTTCGATCGTGCAGAACGGATAGTTTTCCGCCGCGATCCCTGATTTGGTCAGCGCATTAAAGAGGGTGGACTTGCCCACATTCGGCAGTCCGACAATTCCACATTTCACACTCATGACGATCCTTTCCTGGTCATGGCCCTGTTCGTTCGGTCCGCGGCAGTACGCGCCTTCCTAACTGGACGGGAGACGTGGCACCGCGGAGGCGCATTCTACGTGGTCAAGGCTGGCGCGGTCCACTCCCTCTTCGCCGTAGATCAGAGGCAGGCAAGCTTCACCGGCACTGTTCAATTTTTGGTCGTCTTTAAAAGAACAGTAGGAGGAGAGAACTTCGAGACAGGGTGCGAATTCCAACAGAGTCGAGACCAGCTTGCGGGCCGAAAGCGTGACGGTGCCTACAGATAGGCCGGAATCATTCAGCTATTCGATTGCCTGCGGATTATCCCTTTCCTTGAGAGGAACTCGCTGGCGTCGGCATAGGCGGCACCACGGCGTCGGGATTGCGAAACAAGGCTCCGGATGCCTGAATAATCCAGTGGATCATATCGGTATCGTTCTGCTGGACGGCAGATCCGGTGGTCGCCATCAGACCATAGGCACGCCGGGATAAGGCATACCGGCTGAACTTTCGCGTGGTGGACTCCCGTTTCCATGTCGTGCCGATGACACGAAACCCTTCCCCTTGCATGATGTCCATTGATGGAAAACTTCCCTGCTCATCGCCATAGTGCCAATCGCACATCACAATATCCCGTGGAAGCTGATGGCGCAGCGCTTTGCCATATCCCGCCGCAATGCCATGGAGATGCTTCGTCTGGGCGCCAGGGAACTCCGCTGGACTCAAGACCATGTCGGTCCACATCCAGGTCTCGATCCCTTTTCGGCTGAGGTAATCGTGCACCCGAACCACATCGCGCAGAAAAAGGTCCGCCGGAATCATAACTTCACCCAGCTTCAGCCACTTGGACACCTGCCCGACCGTCCAGCCGAAGGCTTCGTCGTGGCCGATATGGATCGCCGGGGGATGCACCGCCTCACTCAGTTCGTCGAGAAACGGGAACACCACCGCATACGTCGCGTCCTTCCGCGGATCATAGGATACGGTGTTGAACATTAAGCCCGGATACTGCCGCTGAAAGAATTTCTCCTGATGCGTGAGCAGCTTCACCTCTGGAATGACTTCTAAGCCATGAGCACGCGCATAGGTCACCCAGGAGATGAACTCCGCTTTCGTCCACGCGCTCTTCACCGGTTTCCATGGGGCATGATCGAACTGCACGCCGTCGGTCAACAGCACCTGCACGGCCGTAAACCCGGCCGCCTGAGCCTCATCGACAAAGCCGCGCGCGCGCTCCAACGGCACGGTCCCCGCCAGGACGAAATGCATGATTCGAAGAGTTTCTCCCGCAGGACTCGACGCCGGTTCCACCGCCGCACTGACTTCCCATGAACCGGCGCACATGACCACCATCGCACACAACAGCACTCCCACACGGCCCATGTTCGCCCCCCATCGCAACAGTTCTGTCAGACGTAACTCCACGACGGCCGGCCTTGAATCCACAGACTCCCCTCGTATTCCACGGCTACGTACCTGCCGCTTGCACAGCAACGCAGGACTACGTAGAACAAAATCAGGCGGGCAAAATACACCGGCCCAGGCATGGCGTCAAGAAGTTCGGATCGAGAAATTAGGCAACGCAAAGATTTTTCCGCCGTGTAGATCAACGTAGGACAGCGCAATGGAATCCAACTACAGGAACGGCCGATTGGGACGGCATCGGCGAAAGCGCCTCCGCGACCTGTGAACTGCGGTGATGGCACAGGAAAGAAACACAGGATCGCGACGGCACGGTGCAGCGACTCGTGCCGCTGCACAGCGAGGGAATGTGGGGGGGGGTCTTACGTATCCTGGCGCTGAGAGACAGTCGGAATGAGCAAATCGCTTGGGATCCGTTCCGGTTCACCATACACTGACATCACGAACAGACACGTGTGAAGAGAGGAGCCTCTATGGATACATCACGAACCAGAACCGTCCGATCGACCATTCTTGCGCTGACGAGCCTCATTCTGTCGCCATTTGTGACGGGGGAGTTGCCGGCGATGGCCCTGGAAGGCAGCGCTCGTACGATCCTGCCCCAGCCGAATAGTCCCGTGGGACTTTCGATCGACCTGGCCGGCTTCACGATCGAACGCGATCAACTCAAACCCAACGGGCGCCACTACCTCATGGCCTCCCACCCGGGAACGGGCATCAACGTCGCCATCGTCCTGGAGCAGGTGGCAGGACAGGCTTCGACCGGTGGATGCATCAACTACCTGCGACAACTGAAGAAGGGTCCGACGGTCAGCCGTGGGATTAACGTCGCCCTTTTGACGTCACGCGATGTGCCAACACTCGAATATACGCTCCCAGGCTTCCAGGGTGTGCGTCTTGACCAAAAGAGCTTGTACGCTTGCATGGCCGGAGGGAATGTCTATGCCAACATACACATATCGAAGGTTCAGTACACAGAAGCCGATGCCGCCCTGTTTCAGCAACTGCTGACCACCGTGCGATTACAGCCGGAACCATCGCCCCGGATCACACCCCACCAGCCGAACACCGCCGCACCGCTGTTTTCTGTGGAACCAGTTCGCTATGAGCAGAAGAACGAGACGAGAGCCATTGCGCCGTAGGTGAGACGCCAAGACGCCCCTAGCGGGGGGCCGTGAGGGCATCCTGAGCCGTGTGACCGCTCAGGGATTTTTCCTGAATGTTGTGATGGATCTCCAGGGCAATGACATGCGCCAGTTGATCGGCTGACAGCGCTCCCATCGGGAGGCCTTGTGTCTCCCGATAAAAGGGGTCATCCGAGGCAGCGGGGCGATGGACGTTGACCAGAATCGCAGCCGGTTGTATGCGCCGCTCCCGTTTTCCCACTACCACCGCCTTCTCCTCAGACAGGACCCTCGTGCGGGTGGCCCAGTCGCGTTGATCGATTTTCACATAGGCGACATTCCAGACCGTTCCATTGAGAAGACTGCGGGCTGCCTTCGGGGTCTGCTCCAGGAAAGACGGGTCACGCGCGATCTTCTGCAGCGCTTCGCGAATACGGATGTCATAGAGCTTGATGGTTGAATCCGCGTGAGTCGGCGGGATCGGCGCGGAATTGCCGATTTCGTACCAGGCTTGTCCGTCGAGACTCTTCTGATCGTCTACGGTTCGGAGATACGTGTCGAAGAGTTGCTGCAGGAGCCGCACCCGTTCTTCCGCAGACAGACCGGCAATCTCCTCGTCCGTCAGGATGGGGGCCTTCTGTAGATTTCGTTCCACGGCCACCGCCTTGGCCTTCGGTGCGGTATCGGCCTTGCTCACCACCCATTGAAACTCTCTGGCCAGCACAGGCAGCAGGGTGTCCGGATGATTGAGATACCCTTTGTCTTTCAGGGAGGAGGCGCTGATCAGGAGTGTGACGCGGCCCGGTTCTTTCGTCCGGGCCACCAAAAACGGAAAGGCTTTCCCCTCATCATTGATCACCACCGGTTCGATCACGACCTGCTTGAGCGCCTGCTTCGCGAGGCTCTCGTCGAAACGCGGATAGTCCGCACGATGCTGAAGCATGATGGTGAACGTGTCGATCACCGTTTGCACAGCCGCATCGAGATCGGCAGCGTGCAGTCCGCTGTCATCGGCTGCCGTGCCCGTGCTCAGAAAGACGTGAAAGGGCGCATCGGGGATTTCTCGACCCTTGCCGAGAACGCGAGGCTCCTCGGCATCTGCATGCGGTTGGTGATCCCGGTGATTCGCCTGCGTGTCCGCCACAAAAAGGAGCGCGCAGAGGAACGCACTTGTGCACAACGTCCAGACCATAGGCCGGCAGCCGGCGATGACCGAGCCAATCCGCACGCAACATCTTGTGAGCCGGTTCACCATCTGCGATCGCCCTCAGCCCGCATACCCGGTCGGATTCTTCTGTTGCCAGCGCCAAGCATCGCCACACATTTCCTCCAACCCGCGAGCGGCCCGCCAGCCCAGCGCTGTCTGCGCATACCCTGGATCGGCATAACAGGAGGCGACATCACCGGGACGCCGCGGCGCAATCTTGTAAGGAACTGCCTTCCCGCTGGCTTTCTCAAAGGCCCGGACAATTTCCAGCACGCTATAGCCGTTTCCGGTGCCGAGATTGACGGTCAGGCATTCCTTCGGGCGATCCAATCGTTCGAGTGCCTCCAACGCTTTGAGATGACCGAGCGCCAGATCCACCACATGAATGTAGTCGCGCACGCCCGTTCCGTCCGGGGTGGAATAATCGTTACCCCATACATTCAGATGTTCTCGCCGGCCGACGGCCACCTGTGCCACAAACGGGAGAAGATTGTTCGGCATGCCCTGAGGATCCTCTCCGATCAGGCCGCTCGCATGCGCCCCGACCGGATTAAAATATCGCAGGATGCCGATCCGCCAGGAGTGATTGCTCCGCTGCAGATCGCGCAAGATCTCCTCGACCATCAGTTTCGTACGCCCATAGGGGTTGGTCGCGGATAGAGGGTGATCTTCGGTCAACGGCAAGCGCTGCGGATCTCCATAGACGGTGGCAGACGAACTGAAGACCAGGGTACTGACGCCACACTCCCCCAACGCCTCGAGTAGACGCACAGATCCCACCACGTTGTTGTCGTAATAGGACAGCGGCTTTTCGACCGATTCACCCACCGCTTTCAACCCGGCAAAGTGGATGACCGACGTGGCACCGCTCTCCCGAAGCGCCGCGACCAGAGCGGCCCGATCCCGAATGTCACCCCGAATCAGACGAAGGGATTTTCCCGTGATGCGTTGCACACGCGCCAGGGCTTCAGGATGGCTATTGGAAAAGTTGTCGAACACGGTCACTGCCGAGCCGGCACTGAGCAGTTCCACACAGGTATGCGAACCGATATACCCGGCGCCCCCCGTCACCAAGATCATGCGCATCGCCTCCGCTGGAATGAGATGAGAATACGTGCCTCTCCCCGCCTACGATACACCGCCTCGAGAGCGCGCACAATGGCACGGCCGGAACCACATGGCTTCCTTATTTCGACCTAGCCGTTTCCCGTCGCACTCCGTTACACTTCGATCACGCAGGGACACCGATGCACCACGAGCGCAACACCAACTATTACGCCATCCTGGAACTGTCGGTTGACGCGACGGAAGTCGATATTAAACGTGCCTGGCATGAACAGATGCAGGTGTGGCATCCTGATCGCTTCGTGCATTCCCCCCCGCTACACAAAAAAGCGGAAGCTCGCACGCAACTCATCAATCAGGCCTATCAAACCCTCAGCGATCCGGCTGCACGCGCCCGCTATGATAGTGGAAGGCAACATCCCTCCGCCTCGCCGCCTCCCCCACCGCGCCCTGGTCCAGCGCCTCGCCCGCAATCGGCCGCACGTCCGCGCCAGGAGTTACGCGGGCCGCAAACCATGTTGAACGTCACCCGGTTCGGTCATGCGAAAATCATGGTGCCTGCCATCCATCTCCTGGTCGATATACACGAAACACAGCCCTATACATTCAAAGGACTCATTCGGATCGCCGGAACACGTATACAAGCCCTGTCGGCCGGCGACTACGCCATTGAAGAGGCGCCGGATATTTTTCGTGTCGAACGTCGACGCGCGGAAGACATCAATACTATTTTCTCGAATCCATCCGACAATCGGCCGCGCTTTCTCCGGGAGCTCGAGCCGCTGCTCACAATTCCCCATCGGTTTCTGGTCATCGAAGGCTCCGTGCATTCCCATCGCGGTGCAGGCCGGCTTGGCCAGTATCATCGCAATGGCCTGATAGACTTTCTCGATTCCCTGACGGCGCGATTCGGGATTGAGATCGTCCAGGCAGAGAGCCGTGAAGAAGCCGAGGAACGAGTCGCAAATCTGGCCGCTATCCATTACGCCTACCATCTCGCCGAACAGCAGGGCCTCGGCCGATGCCTGACAGAAAACGATGTCTGACAGAATGCCGATTCCCTCCGTCTGCAGAGCCCCTTCGCCTTAGCCCGCAATCCCCCCTTTACTTGGTGAGAGCGTGTACCCGTGTTAGCATGTCACTCCTATGCCTCTCTCAACCACCGTGCACGATCTCCGCACCCTGATCCGCTCCTGCCACCCGCTCATTGTGATCGAGACCGTTGAAGAAGACCGGGTAATGACCCTGCTGCAATCCGTCGCCGCCCAGGAGCGGATGCCGCTGTTCGAATGGTCGATTACGAGAGGCCTTACCAGAGCCGAGGAAGGACCAGGTCTCAGCAAGCTCACCGCCACGCCCCTGGCGGTGCTTCAACATCTCCATGGATTGACGGTCGAAGGCATGTTCTGGTTGAAGGATCTTGCACCGCACTTGCAGGATGCCGCGGTCGCGCGCCAGCTGCGCGAAGTGAGCCATCGCTTCGGCCGATCACGCGCGACCTGTCTCATGACGGGGCATCCCATCGCCCTGCCGCTCGACCTCGATCAGATTGCGGTGCGGCTCGACCTGCAGCTCCCGGATCGAGATGAATTACACACGATGCTTCAGAGCGTTCTCCAATCGTTGCGGACGCGAACGTCACCCCGTCGACCAACATCGACCACCATCGTGCAAAGTCTGCTCAACTCCATGAGTGTTCACAAGTCGGCGATCGCAAGCCCGTCCGACCACGACTGTGAGGCCATCCTCCGCGCCCTACGAGGACTGACCTTGCATCAGGCACGGCAGGTCATCACGCAATGCGTCGTCGAAGATGGAGTCCTCTCCGCCGATGATGTACAAACCATTCTCACGCGCAAGGTCCAGGCGATACGAGACGGCGGCTTGCTGGAATATTATCCGTTGGAAGACAACCGGTTCGAACTGGGCGGCTTCGTGAATTTGAAGTCCTGGCTGGAGCGGGCGAAGGTGGGGTTCACGGCCGAGGCCAAGGCGCTCAACCTGACTCCGCCGCGCGGCATCATGCTGGTCGGTGTGCCGGGATGCGGCAAATCGCTCGCGGCCAAAGCTATCGCGCGCGAGTGGCAACTGCCGCTGCTCAAACTGGACGCAGGCCGGTTGTTCGACAAATTTATCGGCGAGTCCGAAAAGAACTTTCGCAAGGCCATCGAGATGGCCGAATCCCTGTCTCCGATCGTGCTTTGGATCGATGAAATCGAAAAGGCGATGTCCGCGGGTAGCGGCAGCGGGGATGCGGATGGGGGCTTGAGCCGCCGGCTTTTCGGCGCCTTCCTCACCTGGCTACAGGAAAAGAAGCAGGAGGTCTTCGTCGTGGCGACAGCCAACACACTGTCCGCTCTGCCGCCGGAGTTGCTGCGCAAAGGTCGCTTTGACGAGATCTTCTTTGTGGACCTGCCCGACACAGACGAACGCACCGCCATCTGGGCGATCCATCTGGGCCTGCGCAAACAAGACCGCTCACAATTCAATCTCCCGAAGCTCGTCGACGCCAGCACAGGTTTCAGTGGGTCGGAAATCGAGCAGGCCGTGGTCGCCGGCCTGTACCGCGCGCTGTATCACAAGCAGTCGTTGACGACCGATCTTCTCATCGAGGAACTCTCCCATACCGTACCGCTGTCGGTGACGCGGAGCGAAGAGATCAATCAGCTGCGAGCCACGGCTCAAGGCCGCTTCGTCAACGTGCGATAAGCGGGTTCCACCCTCTTCGTTCTCATGACGTGCGGTTTCAGGCACCCATACTTCATCACGATCACGCGCAGAACGTCGCCTCCTGATACCCTCGCAGGGCTGGCCGTTCATACAGTAAGATAACTCCCTGCGTCTCATGCTCAGGCGGCAGTGAATCCTTCAGACTCGTCATGCCTCTAACGATCGAAAGGCATGAGACGGCTTTGCCATAACACGAGAAACCTCCACCATGATCATACATAAATTCCTCGTCGCGGTTCGTGGTGACCGACCGGTTCACCGCCATGTCCAGCGGCTTGTCCTATCGGTCATGCTCCTTCTCATGCTCATTGCGGAAACCGATTCCGTCGCGTCGCCCAACGACATCCCGCTCAACCCGGAAAGCCAGATCGCACAACATGCCAAGGCCGCCTGGGAACAGGGCACGCTCGCTCTCGCGCTCGGTATCGTCGAGCAGGGGATTTATGAGCATCCTCACGCCCTCGCGCTCCATCAACTTCGCGGTGACATGTTGGCCACCTCGCGCCAGACCGAAGCCGCGCTTGAATCGTACGACACGGTTCTCGCGCGTGTCCCCGCCGCGCTCGATGTGCGATGGGCCAAGTGGAGCGTGTTGGTGAGATCAGGGCACGTCGAAGAAGCGGTCGCCGAACTTCAACGCATCGCGGCCATCGATCCGCACAATCCGCTGATCCATTTGCGTCTGGCACGCGAACTCCGGAAACTCGACCGCCTGGAGGAATCCTTCGAAGCCTACAAGAAAGCGGTAGCGCTCGGCCCGGACATGCTCAACTGGCGATTGGCCCTGGCCCGGGCACGGTTTGACATTCTCGATTACGAAGGCGCCGAGGGCGACGTGCAGTTCGTTCTGGATCGAGTCTCACCCGGTTCGCCGCTTCACCTGTCGGCCAGAAATCTGCTCACGGTGTTCTTCGGTTCGACGGAGCGGGGCCGCCGCTTCGCACCGGTCATGACGCCGGATGTCAGTCCGACACAACTCCGCGACTGGTCGATGATACGCGCAGAGGGGTATCGGCTGTTCGAGGCAGGACGATTCCGGGAGGCCGAACCGGTCTACCGGGAACTCCTGCGTCTCAACCCGATGGATCCGCTGGCCGGCCAGCACCTCAGCCTCATCCTCATGGGATTGGGCCGATGCAAAGACGCGCTCGCGGTATCTCAGGTGGGATCTGAATTCGACCCGACGGATGAGGAACATACGACGACGGCGTTTCGGCTGGGCCAATGCATGGTGGAACTGGGACGCTGGGAGGACGCCTACATGCAGTTCAAGACACTCTACGATGCGACCCTGGAGTTTGAAAAATCGACGAAGGACCTCGAACTCCCGTCCGGAACGCGGGTACTCAATAAGGCGACCCTCATGCAGTGGTTGGACAAGGTGCGTGTACACGTGCCGGAGTTTGCGCAACAGGTCGAAGAGGAGGCTGCAGCCAATGCAGCTCAGGCCAAAGCGGCAACGCGGACCATTCCCTCGGAGGCGGAGCTCGCGGCCAAGGCCATCGACGCCTTGAAGCCGCAAAACACGCTGGATGCTGCCGCCTCCCTCGTCGGCCGCGACGCCGACTTCGCCTGGTTCCGCTTCGTCATTCCAGCAACAAAGGTGATGCGCGACGATTCGCCGACCGGCGCGCACGACTTCATTCCGTTGGATCCGGGCATTAGCTTCCCAGGCAGTCAGCAGGATATCTATCTGGTCTTCAGCCTGGTCACCGCTTCGTACGATGAGGTGCCCCTGGCCGCCCGTTGTTTCAAAGAGACCGCCGAATTGGCCGGCGCACACGCAGCCGTCGCGCAAGACCGGCTCATCATGTCCACGAACGATCAGTCCGGTTATTTTGTTCTGCCCCGCCCGGCCACAGGATGGACGGCCGGTCTCTACCGGTGCGGGCTGTTTGCAGGGGAAGAAACATCGGCCTATACGCAGGTTGATGAGGTGCGCTTCCGCATCATCGAACCGGCAAGGCCTTCGTAATAATAGTCCGCGGCATGGCGACGGGTGGCGGACAACGGAGGAAGAGAATCACTGGCTGGACTGCATCAACCGAGATGTGCCCGGACGGTGTAGGATCCCGTGAGGGTCTCCCCAGGAAGCAACCGCTTTAGTCCCCAGTCGGGATGATTGAAGGCATCAGTGGCGCAGGTCATCGGTTCCATGGCTAAGGCGCGGCGCGGGGCACCAGCGATGGCATCTCCCGTGTAGACCACCACGGCAGAGAAAGCGCCATCCATCACCACATCAATCGTGCGTCCACTGTCCGGATCACGCAGTGAGGCCGTAGCCATACCCGCCGCATCCCGCTCTAATCCCAGATAGCAATGGTTGAAGCGGCGTGGGCCGATTCGTTGAAACTCGCGATAATCCCACTCGGTGCCTGTTGCCGCGATGACCCTGCCGGTCGGCGCCAACTGCTCATTAAACTCGAGATATCCGGCCGCGGGAATTTTCGCTTCGGCCCCATCGACCGGCTCGATGCCGACCGTGAAGTAGGGATGGAATCCCACGCCGACTGGGGCCGCCGTCCCGCCCACGTTCCGCACAGCAAACAGACAGGACAATCCTTGAGCGTCCAGGCTGTAGGTGAGACGCACCACGAGGGAAAACGGATAGCCGCGCGGGGCGTAGTCGGCGGCATCCAAACTGATTTCAAAGGTCACAGCCTCAGTGCCGGCGTGAGGCATCGTCCAGGGAAGGTTTCGCACAAATCCATGGATGGCATTCGGGCCTTCTTTATCATTCCGTTCAAGCTGCAGTGCCTGCCCCTCGAAGGAATACCGTCCGTCCGCCACCCGACCCGGAAACGGAATCAGCACGTCACCCTGCCCGCCCTTCTTCTGGGCGCCGCCTGAATACCCCCAGACGATGTCGGTGTCGCGGCCATGGTCGTTTACGACAAAGTAACGCCGCAAGGAGGCGCCCCAGGGCGACAGCACCGCACGCTGGTTTGCAAACGCGATCGCGATTTCCGTGTCAGACGTGGGCGCAGGGGTCATGATCGGGCAATCCTTTACACATCCTTTCCGGTGAGGTATTCGAACCGTCTGCGGAAATCATCGGAGGCAAACCCGGCGACAGTCGCCAATCGAACCAAGTCATTCGGTTGGTTCAGATCCTCGGAGGAAAGGCGGATCATGTACCGGCGCGCAATGGCATAGGACTCCGACTCGATGTCCACCATCCGCACACGCGTGCGGCCGGTGGCGGGGTCGAGAATGTCTCCAAACGGAATGGGAATAAACCGTCCGTTTTGAATCGACACCATGGCCGCATTGCCGCCTTCCAGAAGAAATTGCGCGGCGCAATACCCCAGATCGCGCGTATATTCCATATCGAACGAAATCGGGTCCGCGCAACGCAGTTCATACCCGATGTTTTTATCGACGATGGTAGTCTTGATCCCGAACGTACGCAGTTCCTTCTCCACCGCTCGCTTGAGCACGAAGCCGAAATTGATCTCCGCCAACCGCACATGTCCGTGCTGGTCGCGTTCCACATCCTCCAGCCCGTTCAGATCCTGCTGATCGAGAATTTCGACCAGGCCTTCGGCCAGAACCGCGACCCCATCCGAGCGGCCCGCAGCGAGCCGCTTGATGAACGCCGCCACGAGGATATCAACCAAGGTCTTCAGTCGAATCGGCTTGTGGCGAAATTCTTCCGGAATGATGGTCAGGGTGGCCCCGGCGGCCTTGCCGATCCCGAGCGCCAGGTGCCCGGCCTTGCGGCCCATGGTCACGACGAAATACCAGCGCGAGGTGGTCTCCGCATCAACCATCAGACTTTTGACCAGCTCGACCCCGATGTGACGGGCCGTTTGAAATCCGAAGGTGGGAATGCCGTGCGGCAGATCGAGGTCGTTGTCGATGGTCTTGGGCACATGCACCACTTGAAGCCGGCCGCCGGCCCGCTGCTCCAGCTTCAACGCGGAAAAGGCCGTGTCGTCTCCGCCGATCGTAATCAGCCTCGTGACACCCAGCTGGTGCAGACTGCTCAGGCAGGCATCGAGATGTTCGGTTTTCTGCGTGGGATTGGCCCGCGCCGTACCGAGGCAGGAACCGCCGCTGAAGTGGATCCGGCTGATGTTTTCAATCGACAAGCGCCTGACCTTGCCGGTGTTCCCGTCCATAATCCATTTGAATCCATCCTGAATGCCGATGACGTCGCATCCGCCGAGAATGCTTCGGATCGTCGCCGCCCCGATCACACTGTTGATGCCGGGTGCCGGCCCTCCACCGACGAGAATGCCTACGATGGGTCGCTGCTCACCTATTGCCATGATTCCCTGCTCCTATCGGACGGACATGATTCGACCCGCTCCATGAACCCTCGATCGCACCCTGATCAGCTGCTTCCAGCGATGTGCGAGCCATTCCTGCCTGCGACCCTACACGGTGCCGGAAAGTGCGTCAAGAACGAGCGGACCGGTTCTTCAATATCATTCTCGAATTCTCGAACTTGTGTTAGCCTAAGACCAACAGCCTTCTGCTTCACTCGAAGGAGGTGAGCCATGGTCGAGATCCTGGTCGTGGATGACAATCTGCAACTGAGAGACACCTTACGAACGATCTTAAACAAACGCCCGGGATTTTGCGTGACCGGTGAAGCCGCCGACGGTATCGCCGCGTCGCAATTGGTTCAAACGCTTCGGCCGACAGTCGTCCTCATGGACGTGGGCATGGCGCGTATGGACGGCGTTGAAGCCACGCGCCGGATACGGGCCCTCCTGCCGAACACGGTCGTGATTGGAATGTCGTGCCATAACAGCCGGGAAGTCGAGGTGGCCATGCGTGCCGTCGGCGCACATGCCTTTCTTCCCAAAGAACTGGTCCCCGAAAAAATCTTTGACGTCATCGCCCAACAACTGCCACAGGAACAAGCACCACAGTAACGGAGTGGCAGCACCCGATGCGCGCGTTCATGTCATGAAGCATCACAGCTCACATCCGCCCCTTCTCCTTTCGAACCTGACGGCCCGCTGAGAGCCGCCTCGACAATCGCCCGACACAGCTGGCCCCCGGCGCTTTCTTTGGTGAGATACCCATGGGCTCCCGCTTGTTTCATGCGCGCCACGATATCGGGTGAGTTGTGCATAGAGAGCGCGACGACTTTGATGTCGGGATGTTCTTCCGTGATCCGTCTGGTCGCCACCACACCATCGCATCGCGGCATATTGACATCCATTACCACGACGGCCGGAGTGAGGGCGCGGGTGATCTCAATGGCCTCCAGGCCATCGCGGGCTTCACCGACGACCTCCAAGCCTGGATGTCCGTTCACAATGGTCCGAAGCCCCTGGCGCAACATTCGATGATCGTCCACCAATAACACCCGGATCTTGGGCGAGACAGTGGCCGAGACGTCCGGCCCCTCCGGTGATGCCGGTTCGGACACCACGGCGTGCAGCGTTGTTCCATCGCCACCCTCGTCCACCGCCTCGACAGCCGCGGAGCCCGGCTGAACAACGGGCAACTGCAGGATAGCCGTCGTGCCCTCGCCGGGAATCGATTGCAAGTCGAACGCTCCCCCGAGAGCCTTCATGCGCTCGCGAATACTGAAGAGGCCGAACCTTGGCTCCAGCTGGGTCTCAGCGCCGTCCATTTCACAGCCGACGCCCCGATCCGATACGCAAATGCGTAGCACCCCGCCGGCCTGTGTGACGGCAATCTTCGCCTCGGTGGTCCCCGCATGCTTCACGATATTCATCAGGAGTTCGCGGACCGATTGAAACAGCAAGACGGATTGCTCCTCGGAAAGGGCGAGCACTTCGCTCTCCAGATCCAAGGTCACGGTGAGCTCACGTTGCATCTGGTCAGCCAGCCATCTGAGCGCCATGAGCAGTCCGAACTCATTCAGAATCGGCGGGCTGAGTTGTGCCACCAAGGTCCTGGTGTACGCCAAGGCCCGGTCCATTACCTCTTGCACTTCCGTCATCGCCTGCATGGCCGCCGGCGTCACCTCTTCCAGTTTGGCCTGCCCTAACTTAATCCGGCTCAGGACCAGAAGTTGCGCCAGATAATCGTGCAGGTCCGTGGCGAGCTGTTTCCGGATCCGATGTTCGGTCAAATTGAGTTCCGTCGTCAGCGCGCGCAGCTTGTCCTGCGTATCGGCCAATTCTCTGGTCCGCGCCTCCACACGTTGCTCCAGATCATCGGCGAGTTGCCGCAATTGTGCTTGCGCCTCTTTCCGGCTCTGAATGTCTTGAACGATGGAAATGAAATGCTGCGCGGCGCCCTGGGCATCCCGCAGCAGCGAGACGGTCAGATGCCCCCAGATGAGCGAGCCATCCTTCCGGATGTAGCGCTTCTCCAGAGAAAATGTTTCGAGTTCTCCGGCCAGTAGCCGGCGGACGACAGCCCAACCCTGTTCGATGTCGTCCGGATGGGTAACCTCGCTAAACGTCTTGCCCTGTAATTCTTCTCGGGAGTATCCCATCAACGCGCACAAGGCGTCATTGCAGCGCAGCCAGCGCCCATCCAGCCCCACATGGGCAATCCCGACCGCTGCATTGTCGAACGTGGCCCGATGCTGCGCCTCGCTTTCACGCAGCGCATCCTCAGCAACTTTGCCGACAGTGATATCTTCGGCAAAAATGATGATCCCACCGATGCCTTCGGCCTTGTCGCGCCAAGGACGGATCTCCCACCGAAGCCACTGTACGGTGCCGTCCGAACGCTCGAAGCGATCCTCCTCGGCGCGAGTCACTTCACCGGATAAGCTCTGCTGATGCGCCGCTCGCCAACGTTCTGGAACATCAGGAAAAACCTCGTAATAGCTATGCCCTAACAAATCCCCGTCCAGCCCATAGTCCGCCAGCCACCGTCGGCTCACCGCCACGTAGCGCATCTGTCGGTCGAACATGGCTATGGCCGCCGGCGCATGTTCGATGAACAGACGTAGTCGTTCTTCACTTTCACGCAACGCGGCTTCGGCCCGTTTACGCTCGGTAATGTCATGAGCGACTTTGGAGACACCGACGATCCGTCCCTCGTTATTTCGTATGGCCGACACCGTGAGCGAAATATCGATCAGCGTGCCGTCCTTCCTCCGCCGCACCGTTTCATACTGCTGAATCGCCTCCCCCCGCCTGATCTTCTCCAGGATCGGACCTTCTTCTTCGAGCCGCTCTTCGGGGATGAGCAGCATGACGGATTTGCCGACCGCTTCCTGCCGGCTATACCCAAACAGCCGTTCCGCGCCCCGATTCCAACTGGTGATGACCCCGGTAAGGTCTTTGCTGACGATGGCATCCTCAGAAGATTCGACGATGGCCGCGAGTGTCGCGCGCGCCTGTTCCGCCTGCTTGCGGTCGGTGATATCGATGATGGCCGCAATGAATCCTGTCACGGTCCCGCGCTCATCACGCTCCGGCGCATAGGTGACTTGAAGCAGGCGTCCGATGGAAGCCGGGCCAAGGAATTGTTGATCAAACTTCACCCGCCGCCCGGAGAGAGCTTCCTTCATGAAGGGAGCCGTCTGCCTGTACGTTTCTGCTCCCAGCACGTCCCGCGGATGCCGGCCGATGAGATCTTCGGGAGTCCGTCCTAACAGCGCCGCATATTGTTGATTCACGAACCGGTACCGGCCATCTGTTCCACATTGAGCGATAAGAACCGGGGCATGATCCGTCACAAACTGCATTTGCCGCTGGCTGGCCCGAACCCTCTCCTCTGCCTTAGCCCGCGCCTCAATCTCCTGCCGTAACTGATATTCCTCGGCCCGCACCAGCGACGTCTCCGCCTGTGCGCGGAGACGCGCCCGCGTCACGGCTTCGGACAATGAGACGATGATGAGGTTGGCCGCAATGAACACCGCCAGGGCCATCTCCTGCTCACCCGGCGAGGTTTGCACGTCAAGAAACAGGCCGACGGACAAGGCCGACGAAACCAGGGTCGCCCCGATTCCATGGCGCCAGCCATTGGCCACCGCAATGAACATAATGGCGGGATAGTACGTGATAAAGGTGTAGCCCGAACCCCATACCGGTGTGAGCGCCATACGCACACCGGTCGCCAAGGCGAGCGCGGCCGCTGTCAGCAGTGTGGGGTTTGATTCGGCCAGACGAGACCACCAGGAAAACGACCCCTGCGGGGTCACGTTCGGCGGTATCGGATCTGACGGGAGCGGGTCGGAAGCCATAGGCTCCATCGGCGAGCGATGAATTCGCTCTAGCAGGCTGCGGAAAAACTCGATTATTGCGTCATACGTCGCATTTCGCACACGGGCCGTCTCGCGTCAGAACAGCCCACAGGATGCGCAAAAAGGCCGTCCAGCAAGGCCGCAGCGAACGAAGCGGCGAATCGTACTCTGCCGTACGGTGAGCCGCTGAGTGATGCGAGAACGCCGCTGGCGGACTTTTTCCGCATCCTGCAAGGTGGATGTAGGACTCTCGATGAGCATGCGCACGAAGCCCAGTATGTTCTGCTAAGGCCGGTAGTGTACAGGAATGCAGCGCGAGACACCACAGCCAGCTCCATGACAACTCCCCTAATGGGATGCTTGGACGGCTGACCGACGATGTATGCACGACCAGGGAGAAGTAGGCAGCCTAATGATCCTGACGGGGCGACCCTGACGAGGCACTCTTGCGGTGACGCTGCCCCAGCCATTCGATCAATTCAATCCGTAACCGGCGATTGAGTCGTTGTTGGGCCTCAACGGGGACACGGACAAACTCGACGCCGAACTGATTGCCCTTCACCCATTTAATGATGCCTAGTTCGACCGGTAAGGCCGGGAGCTCGTGATTCAGGAACATACTCACTCGCACGTCACTCCCGCAGAGCACCTCTCGATTACAGGTGACCGAACAGCCCTTCAATGAGAGATTGGTCAGAACGCCTTCGCCAACGAAAGGCGCCCCGCCGAAAATGACGGGATAGTTGAGCGGAAACCGGTAGTAGGTTCGGACATACCGACGAGACACCATGCCAACCTCCTTGTGAGCGAACCCTACCGAACCGGCAGGTTGAGCGGTATCCTACCTTGGGTGGGGAAGCAATCGCGGCGGCCTTGTTTTGTGATGGCTATCTGAGTAGGCTTCGGTCCTGACTCATACAAGAAAGGTCTGTATGCAGCGAACTATACTCATGGTGCTGTGTTTAGCCGCGGCCTTCACGCTTCAGGGTTGTGTCGGGCTGGGAGCCTGGACGCTCGGGAGCCGCACCACATCCAGCGACCACCCCAAAATCGACCAGCCGAGGGGCGCGGTTGACATCCGCACAGCGGACACCGCAACGGATCTCAAGACAGCCAAGGAACTGAGAACAGAATGGGGTGAACCGGATCGTATCGACTCACGCGAGGACGGACGAGAAGAATGGATCTATAAAACGGCTGGCTTACGATGGTCCGGGATGGTGTTGTACATCGTCATCGTCCCCCTGCCCGCGATGATCCCGGTCGGCTCGCAATACATGTCGTTTCTCATTCATGACGGACAGGTCGAACGCGCCACGCGCGGGGACTGGGCCTTTAAAGCCGGAGCCTACTGCGGATTCTTCGGGATGGTATACGGAGGGCTTGGATGCGGAACGGGAACGTTTGAAGAGAAGGAGAGCTTAACGCATGCCCAGGGCGTTTCGTAAGGTCTTCATCGGCTCTTTCCATCCGGCTCGTCAAGCCGACAACGGCGAACGTGAAGATCCCATGTGAAAAAAGCACCCTCCCTACTTCAGCAATTTTCGCCCCTCCTCAATGGCCTTCAGCCATGGTTCTGGAATATCTATGAGATAGGGCGGAGCGGCGCCATCGGGCCAAGCGCTGACCCGACCAATTCCGAGAACGAACGGAGATCGAACGGCACGACTCGCATCTTATGAATATGGTCGTAGACTTGATTCAAGGCGTTCAGCCCGGCCAAATCGCTTCCGCTCATGAGTTCATAGTTTCCGCTCGAGCAGGCTTTCAGCCATTTCTCCTCGAACGCCAGGGCCCGTTCCATGGACCGCTCCTGAAAGACCTCCAGCGCATGCGCTTTCGCGTGGTGCAGTTGCCTGGTGAACATGAACAGCGGCAACGTAAAGAGCAGCGGCGCGCCGATGACGAAACTTGCCGCATACCCCCACACCGAAAGAACCGAGATCGTTGCGCCTTCGAACGTCAACTTGTAGAAAATGGTTGGTGCCACGTAGCTGATGCCGTACGCCAGAATAACCAGACCGAATTTGCTTTGAGCGTCGCTGAGAAACCCAAGACCGCCCGTCCTATCCGGATGCGACGGCACCAGGTTCAATCGAAGGCAGGAAATCTGACGCAAATACCAGGTCCAGAGGCCGACCTTCACCGCCCAGCGCAGCCACCAGTAGGTCGTTAACGGTCCGACAAACACCAACTCCCAGGCACCGGGCCACGTCAAAAGTTGGCGAGCACCGCTCGGCTCCATGGCATGCCAGGTGAGCCGATTGTTGTACATCTCGGGAATCATCCAGGCCGCGGTCAGCGCGTATGCGACGACGACGCACGCCAGATCCGGCCAACTCTGGCGCCGCAACGTCTTCAGTTGCCAATTAATTCGCATCAGCCGAACGGCATCACCCGGCTGGACGACACCGGTCGTCAAGAAGCATCTGGCAGCCTCCCGCGTCTGCCAATCAATCGCCCGTTCTGCAATGAGGAACAACGGCAAGCCGACAAGCAGCTGCCCATAGGCGGCAAAGTCCAAAAAGAAATTTTGACCGGGAGGTTTCGTCCAGCCGACCTCCGACAAGACGGCGAGGACTGCGAGCAGACCCCAGGTGAGGGAGATCAGATACAGACTTCGCTTGACGAGATCCTTCGCCCGGTAGCTGCCCATTCCGAGGCGCTGAAAGATCCGGGAGACGAGATCGCCTTCAAACAGAGAACAAGGAACGGTGTCGGGGTATTCAAAGTGGACCGATTGGAGATGGGCCATAGACCACACCGCCCACGGAACAACAGCCAGTGAACGAGGCCGACTATATCACCCCCACCGGAGGCTTGCACCTGGCTGATGCAGGGATCACAGATCCCCCTCCGCGAGTGGGTCCTCGGGAGCCCCGTCAGCGGCGGGTAGCCATGAATGACGCCTCGTTTCGCAGGGGACGTCTACGGAGCCGGTCCCGGTCCAATGCAGCCGGAGCCGCCGGCATCGCGGCAGGCTTTGTACTCACGATTCTTCGACTCCCATCTCAGCGCGGCTTCCTCCCTGTCGGCCTGGCCGGCTGCTTGGCGGAGATAGGCCATCCGCTCGGCGGAATTGCGAAACGTATGCCCGACAGGTTCGATGTTCAGCAAGACCCCTCGCAGTTTCGTGCCCACCACGACAGCATGCTCCTCGTCGCTCCGAAATCCCACATAACTGTTCCGATGCTTCAGATGATTCGCAAAATAGTTGGCTTGATCGTGGCCTTGATCGCCGGCTTGATCGAACCAGCGAATCGCCTCTTGCCGGCTCTGAGGGACCGCCAGACCGAATTGATACGCGCGGCCGAGACTAAATTGGCCTTCCGCATACCCTTGTTCGGCCCCCTTGCGATACCAACGAACCGCTTCCGCCCAATCCTCCTTCACCCCCAGGCCGTCCTCGTACAACTTGCCCAAATTCGTCTGGGCGACGGCATTGCCCTGCTCTGCCGCCTTGCGGTACCACCGCACTGCCTCATCGTAGTTCCGGCGAAGACCTTCTCCATTGGCGTACTGATACCCGACTTGGAGCTGCGCCCTGGGATCACCCTGTTCAGCCAATTGCTGAAACAGCTTGGCGGCGCCGGAGAAATCCTTGGCCTTATACAAACGGGCACCTTCCTCAAATTGAGCTTGTCCCGGCTTCGCTGGTTCCGGTCCCTTCCCCAGAGCAGCGAGAGCCTGCCGGGCGTCTCGTGAACCGGCTGCTGCCGCCTTCCCATAGTACGTTCTCGCCTGCCCCGAGTCCTTCGAGAGGCCGATCCCATGTTCATAGGCCCGTCCGAGATTGAAGAGCCCGTCCTCCTGATTCTGGTCCGCCGCCCTTCGATACCATTTTGCCGCCTCTGCCGGATCGGCCTTCACGCCGTCCCCGCGCTCGTATAGGTACCCGAGCAGGGCCTGTGCCGCCGCATGGTTCCGTTCCGCGGCTTTTCGGAACCACATGGCAGCCTTTGCCCGGTCCTTTGGATGGTTAAGCGCGAAGGCATGAGAGAGCCCGAGGCAGTATTGATCATCAGGGGAGGTCGGATCCGAACCGATCTGGAGAATGTGGCGGCGGCAGGCGGCGAAGTCGGCATTCAAATCGGCGTGGGCAACAGGGGCAAGGAGTGCCCACCAGACGACGAGCAGCGCGACCAGGTGCATGGCGACCTCTTGGCGAAGCCGTAAACCCGACGGGTGAGAGGTGCCGATCTTAGCGAAGGATCCAGGGCCTGGTCAACAGGACCCGGGCTCTTGATTGCGCAGAGAACTCACTTGTAAGCTTGGGGGCCATTCGGCCTGACTCATCAGATCGCCGCTGTAACACAGCCTCTCGAAGGAGGTGCATGATGGCAACGTTCTTGCGCTTCCGATTTACGTTCTTCCTGACCACCATCTGTCTGCTCAGCACCACAGTCGCCGGGGCCGCGCTGTCGTCCAAGGCCCTGACTCCCTATGTGGAAGGATTGGACGCACTCAATGAGGGCCGCTGGCCTGATGCGGTGTCAGCCTTGTCTCGCGCACTGGAGCAGTCGGGCGATGATCCCGACATCGTGCTCGCTCGCGGCGTGGCACACACATTGGCCGAAGATTTCCCTCGCGCACAGAAAGACCTCGACCGGGCTCAACGGCTGGGCCTAAAAGGCCGCGAAGCTCAATTATGGATCTATGCAACCGAGGCGATGAGCGGGATCATCGTCGTCCCGGACCACGCGCTCGGAGGCGGGCCCAGAAGCCTCAACTCCGGACGTCCGGCGGTCGTCAGTATCCCCGGACACATCGCTCAGGGTCATGACGATTACACCACCGACTACGGTTCCTTCATCGTGTACCGGCTGGCGATGGAATATCAGAAACATCGCCTGCCGCAGGATTCCGGCGGATCCGGCAATCCCGACGGCGTAAAAAGTCCGCCGATGCGGCAGGCGATGCTGAAAGCCGGTCAATTGTTCGCGGAGAAAAATTATCGACGGCCGGAGCTGGCCTCGCTCAACGTTTCGCGAGCCAAACAAACGGCCGGCGGCAAGGCCGGCGCGGGGTCGATGGCCCATGTGGAGCGCGCACTTGCATCAAACCCCGGCGACCCAGACGCGCATTATCAGGCAGGCAAAGCCTGGCTCGACGCAGGACGTCCCGCCGGCGCTAGAAAAGAATTCACGATCGCATTGACGCTCAAGCCCGATTCTCCGGAGGCCTACCTGGGCCGAGCCACGGCTGCCGCTCGCCTGGGCGACGAAAAACGAATGGACGCGGATCTTGCCGTCTATAAAAAAGAGGGTTGGCTGTCGACCAGATCAGCCCGCTCGGCGGTGGAAGATGAATTGAGCAGCAATAGGATGAAAGGTTCGCCCGAGTCATTCTTGAAAGCGCTACAGGAAGCAGCGCATGCAGACAAACCGACGGAGCAACTGATCGCCATCGCGTCGAAACTCCACCGCGTGATGGGAGCGCAGCGGCTGCGCTATGACGAGATCTATCAGGAGCGCCTGCGGGTTTTGGACGAAGCGGTCCGCGAGAATCCCAAGAATCCCGACAAACTCGTCGACCGCGCGATGTATATGGTCGAAGAGGCCGACAACCGCGGTGAAAAGGTCGAACCGCGCCGGGAACTCCAGCCCTATCGCTTTCAGGAATCCCGGGAAAAAGAATTGCAGCTGGCTATTCAGATCGCCGACCGCGCGCTGGCGCTGAACACCAAACACGTCGGCGCCATGATGCAGAAGGCCTTGGCCCTGACGGCGTTGAAGCAATACAACCAGGCCGACAAGCTGGCGGACCAGGCCTTGAATCTGGCCGGAAACAATCCGGACGCCTTGCGGCTCTATGCGAAGTTCCGCGCGCTGCGGGCGAATCAGTTGTCAAACGAAGCGGCCGGCCTGCGGCAGGAACGTTGCTCGAGTTCCTCCCACGACGAGAACAGAAGCGACGGCGTCTACCGGGTGACCACGACGACCTGTTACCCGCCGTCACAGGCCGATTTGAACCGGGCCGCGCAACTTGACGCCATGGCAGCCGAACTCCGACGCAGAGCGAGGGCTGCATTGGAAGCCGCTGCGAAGGTGACGAAAGGCACCGTCGACGGCTATCTCATTCTTGCGGACCTCGCCCTGTGGGACGGAAAGATCGGCGAGGCCCAGGGCTATCTTGAGCAGGCCGTGAAGCTCGATCCAAAGTCGTTGGAAGCTCAGGATCGCCTGGTGCAGCATTACGCGCAAACGGGACAGCAGGACAAGGCGGAAGAACAGCGGCTGGTTGCAGCCAATCTGGTTCAGACCACCGTTGCGCCGCTGCTACGGCAGGCGTGGAAAAGCGTTGAGAAAACGGCCTGGCAGGGGGCGAAGGGTTATCTGACGCGAGCCTATCCGATTGATCCGTCAGATGCCCGTATCCCCGCCTACCTCGGCGTAGTCAACGAAGGAGACGACAAACTCGATGAGGCAGCTGCCCACTATCGCGTCGTCGTAGCCTTGGAGGAGGCACGATTGCAGTTGGATGAACTCAAGCCTGAACCAGGCGCGCCATTGGGACGTGATGCGCTGGAGTTCGGCTTGGCCATTCAAGGACGCTTTCACCTCGCCAGGCTGGCCGAACAGAATCGCAAACAGGCGGAAGCGCTGGCCCACTATCACGCGGTGTTGGGATATGAAAAGCGAATGAACCGTGGCTTCGAATCCCGGCAGATGTTCACCGCGATGTGGCCGGATCAGAAGCCGGAGAAGGGCGCGGTCGTCATGGCGCCGAAGAATGCCTCCTCACTCGTCGCCGAGGCTCACCTACGCACGGGCAAGCTCCTCGCCGCGATGGGGAAACATGACGAGTCGATCGAGCACCTCAGGGCTGCAGCCATGTATGGCCCCTTGCGGATGGCCGGCATGCCCCAGATCGGCAACGGAAAAGGCGACAGCAACTTCGGAAGCCTCGCCGGCGCGCCGGCCGCCGAGGCGCAATTCTATCTGGCCAAAGAATTGATGACCAAGGGCGACCTCGAAGGGGCGCAGCAAGTGCTGTACGAAGCAGGCCGTAATCTGCCGGATGATCTACGAGGCCAGCTCAACGAACTCAACATGGCCATGGCACGCCTGCATTCACGCAGGCCGCGTGATCCCTATGCCGGCATGAGCGAAGAAAAACGTCCCTCTATCGACATGCAGACGCAGCAGGATCAGGAACGCTCCCGCATGGCCGTGCGTCAAATGGCGCCGCGTGCCCGGATCGTACCGGAGGTGGTGGGCCGCTGGGACATGACGCCGAACAATCAGTTCCTTCCAAAGAAGACACTCACGATCGAAGCCGACGCGAAGTTCACGCTCATCTCGACGGACGGTTCAACTTCTCAAGGGAAAATGGACGTTCAGGTCGGCCGCGATCCCGTGCGGGGACGGCCCGAACCCTCCCGAGGTCAGATGATGCTGTATGACGAGACTTCCGGACAGATCGGGACCATGTGGTATGAATTCACCGACGAAGGCCAGATGGAGATTACCGAGATGGACAGCACGAAGTACGCCACGAAGCGGCAGCGGTAGACAAATGACCGTTCGCGCTCTGAATCACCTGTGCGTCTCCGCGCTTCTGACAGGGGCCTTGGCGATTTCCTCCCCGTCACACGCTCAGCCGACATCCGACATGTTCAGTTCATCCGGTGAATACGATCGCTTTGCCGTCGGCGGTGCGCACCGCTGGTTCGACAACCATACAGCCGACTTTCGACAGAAAGGGAACCACTGCCTCACGATACTCGATCAGGCCAAAATCGATCAAGACGAGGCGTTGGTGCTCTATGAGCAGGCGAGACAGCCGGGCATTGGCAATGCCACCGAACTCGTCCGGCAGGCCAATCAAAAAATTCAGATGCGGGGAGACAAGCTGCGCGCCTTCACCGATTGTGTGAACCAGGCAAACCGCCGGCCGATGCTGCAAGGGCGGATCGAACAACATGAGCCGGCGCCGGATCAGCAACCGGACAGTGACAAAAAGCCCCCTCCCAAGCAGCGCAAGTCCACGACCCCGCCTCCACGAAAAGTGCCTCCCCCTCGAGATCCGGGTCCCGACGAACCGATCTCGCTGCCGGTGCCGCTTCCACCCGAACCACCGAACCAGAAGCCACCTGGTGGAACTTCAGACCGTGGCCCTGGCCGCTATAAATTCGGCGCTCCGGATCCGCCATTCATGTTTGCCGACGGCGTCTCCAAGGGAATAAGCGACTGTTTTGCCGAAAATCTCCCGAGTGATCTGGCCACCGCTCCGCTGGCGGTCATCAAGCGGCTGGAACGGATCAAGAAGGCCGTCGAGATCATCGGGAAGGCCGGATCAATCTATGCGATCTACGAAGACCTCAGGAGTTATGACCCCACGGCTGATCCCTACGAAACGGGCAAGTGGCTGGGCAAACTGATCTGCGACGGCAAAGATCTTCGTGAAGCCGTGAAGCAGCGGAAGAAACCGACTACGGAAAACAAGCCCTCTGAACCTGAACCGAAGCAATCTCCTCCGGAAGACAGCAGTCCGAAGCAACCATCGAAGGCAAAACCGTCCCCGGATGATGGCGGACCCTTCACCCCGAAGACGCATTTCCCGCCAGCGCCCGATCCTTTGAAACGTGGCATGCCGCTTGAGGACCATAAGCAACTCGTCAAACTGGCAGTTGATAAACACAACATCATTGTCGTGAGGGATTCCAATCCTTGGGCCATGCGTTGGGTCGGCCGACCGAGGCACCTCCCGAAACCTCAAGAGCTCAAGGCCAAAACTATTCCTTATGACCCTGCCAAGTCTGCGAAAAACAATCAGTTCGCCGGACTGGCTTCCGCGCAAGGGCTATCTGATGCCGATCGCAGGGCGATCCTTGCCAAGGGCTATACGATTCGAGGCGAGCAACAGCTCATCGTGGATCCGAAAGGAAACCGACTCTATAGCGATACAGATCTGCATGGCGTGTACGACGCCAACGGAAAGGACGTCTGGTCGGAAGGGCTGAAGCAGACGATGAACGATTCCTTCCTAGAGAATATGGTCCAGCACCCTCCCCACGACAATTGGCCGGATCGCAATAACATGGACGTCGCAGGACCGAATGCGGGACCAAAACCTCCTATCACCGCCTATCTACCGAATGGAACGACCCAGCACATGAACACGATGGACGAGATGAAACAGTTCTATACGGCGCACGGCATGGATTGGAGCGCACTCTATCCATCGTATTAATCCGAAGGGAACCAGATCGTCTTCGGTTTCGTATGGTATGAATGCCTCGACGGCAGCGACTCCGGTTCTAATCCCGTGCTGGAACGAAGAAGTCTAATTCCAAAACGGACAGGAGGACGTGCTAATTTCCGCGAGGCTGCATCTGGTGCCGTACAACTCTCGCATCCATTGGCGAGCGGCCAATTCGCGCGCGAGCCGCTCTTCCTTGGCCTGTACCTTGGCGAAGGCTTGTTTCGCCACGGCGCGTTCCGATGGATCAAGGGCGAAGCATTTTTGCAGCCACTTCTCCGTCTCGTTCTTCCTTCCAAGCTCCTGAAGCGCAAACGCGATATTGCAGTAGGCCTGCGCAAAATCAGGCTTCAACTTGATGACGCGCTGGTTATCGGCGATGGCCAAGGGAAGCTTCTTGAACCAATAGCCGTATTCCTGACCGCGCAGGTAATAGGCCCACCAGTTTTGAGGTTCCAACTCGATGACTGTGGTCAGGTCTGGAGCAGGGTCATTTCCCTTCTGAAAATTCATCGTCGTAAAGGCGCGTTCCAAGTAGGCGCGCGTATACCTGAGATCCTCTTTGAGCGCATGGCCATAGTCTGCGATCTCTTCGCGAAAACGGCACAGCTGGCGATAGGCCAGCCCACGCCCGACAAGATTGGCGGCGCTGGAGCGCCGTTGAAGCACGGCGGTCAAGTCATCGACTGCCTGGGAAGGTTGCCCGATCGAAAGGTGGAGTCGTGCCCGATAGGCGAGCAGCGCATCATTCGATGGATTCTTCGAGAGCGCGCTGTCGAGAATGGCGAGACCGACACGAGTGCGTCCCGCTTCGGCTGCATCGAAGGCAGCCTGGAGCGGGTCTTTGGTGTCTTGTGCCCCTCCGGGCGTAAGCCGCACGGATTTGGCTCGCCACGATTTCAACACATGGTCCAAGACCGGACGTTTCCTCGACTTGAGTGTCTCAATTTGCTTATCGGCGATGTCCCGATCGAGTTGCGCCTCCCGCGAGCGGCCTGCCGCCTCAAATAATCCGGCCCTCGCCCCCCACGAGGCTGGATTCATCGGATCGAGTTGGATGGATCGATCCAGATCCGCCAATGCGCCATCGCCGTCGCCCGCATCGGCCCGCAGACCGGCTCGATTGAAATAGGGGCTCAAGTCATTCGGCGCCAACTGGACGGCCTTATCGAGATCCTGAAGCCCACGATCTCGCTGGCCCAGGCTTGCCAGGCATCGCCCCCGATCCGAATAGGCCTTCGAGTAACGAGGATTGGCAGCAATCGCCTGATCGAAATACGAGACGGCATCCCGACATTTACCGGAAGCCGCCAGGTCGCGGCCTTTTGTAAACAGCTCAAAATCTGAAGATGATGATGACGTGACTGGCACGACGGAAGAAGTCTTTTCCTGATTCGCTGTCTTGCTTCCCACCCGCTTCGCAGGCGCGAACGGCTGCGCAGGATCGACGCTCGAGAGTTTTTGTCCGTCTTCCGACAGGGCCACCTTGTTGGTGAATTCACCCTTTGCCCATTTCAACGTGATCGAGCCTTTAGACGCATCCGTACAAGCCCACGTGCCGGAATTGCCGGACTGTTGAGTGAAGGTTCCATCGGAATTGATCGCGACTTCCCCGCCGATAAACCAGGCCCACTTCCCGACGACCGCATCGCAGCCGGCGGCACAAGTAAAGAACCCCGCCCTTCCGGGCGGGGCTTTTTAGAAGAGGCCCAATTGGTCACCCCCTCGCTTCTTCGCCTCATGAAATCGAATGTACTTCTTGATCACATCGGCGGTCACTTTGTCACCCACCGTCCGAACAAAATACCCATCTTCCCAAAACTCTCCACCCCACAACTGCTGGCGCACTTCGGGAAATCCCGCTCGAATCTCCCGCGCACTGACCGCCCTCAACAGCCCCACCACCTGCCCAATCGAGTACTTCGGCGGAAAGCTC
Source organism: Nitrospira sp. (assembly GCA_009594865.1). GTDB lineage: Bacteria > Nitrospirota > Nitrospiria > Nitrospirales > Nitrospiraceae > Nitrospira_A. Next base: position 35,761 of record VOPT01000074.1, read on the forward strand.
AAAAATACATGCACATGATCTTTATCCACTTCCAACTCTTCGATCTCAAACCCATGATGCTCCGCGATCTCCCCAAACAATTCTCGTACGCGCTCCCGCACGGCTCCTTGCAGCACCCACTTGCGGTACTTGGGCGCCCACACCAGATGATAGCGGGTGTCGTAGACACAGTGGCTGGCACGCCGGATTGCCATGCCCCCACTCTACAAGATCGGTGCTGCCTCCGGCAGCAGGCCTTTTTCCTCCCCGCCCTGCCGGGCGGGGCATCCAAAGGCGATTTTTCGTGAAAGGTGTCGGCGTAGGGACGAAACGAGGGACGAGCTGACGGGATACTCGACGCGGCGGTCGGCCTATTCCATCAATGTTGCGTAACGGAGTGGTGCCGGCGCCACCCCTGCATCGCAGTCACAAAAAAGTATCCCGCAACAAGACCAGCAATCCCGCCGAGCAACCAACCTTCCCAAGGATGAAATTGCCAGCGAGGCCCATCCGCCCAATTGAACGCGGCGCCGGCCCCCAGGGCGCTCATCCCCAGGCCGAACAACAGCGCCAGCCAGGGCCGTCTCAGCATCCGACGGTGAAACACCCCCCGATTGTGTTGCTGCGCTTCCAAATCATACCGACTGGCCTTGATATAGTGATCAGCAGATTTCACGGTGACGCCTCCCATCGCAATCGATGAACTCAGACAAGTGTAGCAGAAGCTGCGCGGACAGGTGGAAAAGCGAACAATACCGTCGATCGTGAGGCGGATCTCGAGGGCTTCAACTGAGGGACGAACGACGAGAAATGATTTCAGGCTTGCATGCGCCAAACTATAAAGACTCCCGACCCCTTTGTTTCGACCCCTTTGTTTTGCACTCCCATCTCAACACCGGCGAACTCTCTTGCCAATAGCCCAGTTTTAGGGGGACGAGCAACTGCGGTTGTTCCTTAGCCCATACAGTAGCAAACCGGTTCACCACTTCCACTGTGGTTTAATTATGGCGCTGCTCGCCGACGCCATGCACCACGATGATGTAGTGGCGAGGACGCGGCGTTTCACTCTCGTTGGACATGACAGACACCCCTTCCCAGCTTGATGAAATCCCGAGTGCAGGCCCCTCGCTCACCGCTCCGCACATCAATGCTTACTTTAGGGCAATTCCGATTCCAATGAGGCCTGCAACTTTATAGATTTCCATGACGGCCTGCCAAAAGTTCTTGGCCATCTCAACCTGAAGATGGTAATGGGCTCGCTCCACCTTCCGCTGAGACTCCGCTAACGTCCTCACCCACCGCTCAAACACCATGGTTTCGACCCATGCCCAAGTCGGGTATCCCAGTGCGGCAACACAAGCCCACAAGAGGATCAGCCAGAGGCGATCTTTCGGCCACGACGAGATCTGCAGCCCACCAATCAGGACAAACAGTAAGGGAGCTAAACAGATTGCCACGTAAACGATTGAAGCCGTCACATGCAGATACATGCTGCCAAAGCGCCAGCCTGTCCACCTGTACCACTGGGGAGTCGGCTCTAGAAGCGACTCCGGCGTTGCATCGTCATTCATAGTGTCTGGTCAGAGTCTGCTATCGTTCACTCGTTGACTCGAACGTCACTGGGTCCAGGAGAAATCGTCGGACTTCCTCGCGGGCATCATTCGTCGCCTTGCCGAACTCGCCGACGCGCCATTCCCCGATCAAGGTGCTATGGGCATGTTCAACCGGCTGCTTCTCGTACGGAATCACCCACTTGTGCACGCGATCAGGAAACTTTCCCCGCTCCGTAAAGAGATCCCACACCTTCCACCGCTTTTCAGGTTTCGAGACGCAATCTTGTTCAAACCGCAGGTAGAAGATCCTCGCGGAACTCTGTTTCGCCTGTGCAATCTCATCTTGCGAAATGCCCAGTGAGCTTCTGGCCTCGCTGCTGTTGTCGAATATCGTCAACGGCAGCGTGGGCTGGGCCAGGACGACGGCACGGATGTTCTGATTACCGAGCAAGGCCAACGGCAGCGACCCCGTCAAACAGTTACCGATGACCCCGATCTGCTGCCCTGGATGCGCTTCCTCGATTTTCATCACGACCGCCCGCAGCCACGGCACAACGTCGCTCGTTCCGCTCTCCACCCCCCGCCACTCACCGTTGAGTCCAACGGTGATCAAGAAACCATGCCAGTTCGACTGGCTATTCGGTTTGCCAAACAAGAGCGGCACATAGACCGTAAAGTCCTGGGACAGCTTGCGCGTATACTCCAACGTCTTCCCCGACAAACCAGGCAGTTCATGGAGCAACAGCACCGGCGGTTTACGATCCGACGACTGGCTCGGATCGCCGGGAAAGCAGTAGATCGGATGCGCAATCGAATCAGCCTTGAATCCATCATCATCATTGTTGAAGCACGTTTCCCATTTTCCAACGAACTTACTATCCTCGCCATGAGGCAGGCAGCGGATGGACTCCACCATCGCACAGGACGACAACAACAGAGCGAGACCGAGTGCGAGAATGTCCTTTGCGAACGAGCGTATCGGACACATCGACACCATCTTCATCGTTACGGTCTTTCTGCCGGCCAGTCAGGATTCGGGCGGCGACTCAAAAACTCGAACACAAACTGTTCGCTCTCGGCCTTGGTGTGATGCTGTGGTGCCGCCGGTGGAGGGTACGGCGGCAAGTAGTCACTGTGACCGATACCTCGATCAGGATTTGCCATGTGTGATTCGATCTTGGCTGACACCTCGGGAGAACCACCTTCCGGGCCATATCGGCCCAGTGCCCGCACCGAACGCTCTCCTGAGAACGGCCACCAGGATTGAACTGAATCGCCTGCCCGATACGCCACCTGCAGAATCCTGTCCTCTTGTGAGGCCAGAACCGCAATCCGGTCGGCCTGCTTTGCGGCGTCGCGATAAGAGATCGGCTCGACTTTACCCAACGAATCGCTGTCGATTGCCGCCGCCATCAAACAGATGCGATCCAAGATCGGCTTCTTGACCCTCACGTCTCGCACCATGCGTTGCGCCGCGCGCATGACGACGCGGCAACCGAGACTGTGGCCGACGAACGCCACACGAGCACTCTCATGCACATGGAGCACAAGCCACGTGAGCAGGTTATCGGCACTGTCATCGGCATCGCGACTTTCCGAGGGATAGCTCAACGCGCCGGCCCAGTTGCCAAGCGCATTGGCCCAAGAGTCGCCAGGCCAAAGAACCGCGAGCATCAAATCCGTCGAGCCCTGCTGTTCCAGGCACCTGCTGAACCGCACCAACTTGTCACGCCCCTCATCCAGGCCGTTGTTATAGCCGTGCAGCAGCACCGTGAGACGTTGTCCACGAGTCAGCAGGGTAAAGTCAGGCAACCGATCATTCCACCACACATCCCAATACGGAAATGCCTTGTAGAGCACGCCTGCGGTGACAGCCCCGCCAAATGGTTGGTCGCGCAAGCTGAGGATAAAGGCGTTCATCGCGCTTTCAACGCCTTCGTGGCTTCTTGCAACGCCGTGGACAGATCTTTCGCAACCGGGGCAAGGGGCACAGCGGCAAGGCCAACGATCCAACACCACACCAAATTGTCCTTCATTCCAATGCCCCAGCCAACCAGGAATGAGATGACCAACGAAACGAATGTAGCCAAGAACTTTGTCTGGCTGACATATTGTGTGTCGGCCAAGGCCAAGGCGGCATCGATGCGGACGTCGATCATGGTCTCCAGCCGGGCCAGCGCGGATCGCTGTTCATCGCTCATGGCCGGCTCTTGAGGAGACTTGGGCACTTCTTGAGACGGAGACGGCTCCGCTTGGGAACGCTGCCGGCGCGCGCTATCAATCGCCTGCGCCGCCAGAGTTGCCACGTCCGCCGAGACGCCTAATTCGGTCGCCACCAACGCGATGGTCGGCACCTCCATCATCCCGAACCCGATCCGCACCCCCTGCCGCAATGTTCGAGGCAGATCGCCGCTTGCACGGCCTACTCGATATTGAGCACGGAGTAACTCCATAACGTCACTCCCATAGGCAATTCTCAATGCAGGCAACAGTGGATCGAGGGTGGCCTTGTGTGTCGGAAAGAACCGCCGTCCCCCCTCCTTGCCTCCCACCGCAAACACTCGCTCAAACCCGGCAGAATCAAACCACGTAAACGACTTAAAAATTCCGTCGACAATACCATACGAAGCCGTACCCAGGGCGCCGATCGCTAGCGCCGCCGTGCCGAGATTCTCTGATGAAAAAACAAACGTCGTACTATCACTCATCGTTCGTTCAGGCTATTCGCCTCTCCTCTGCCTCTCGCTCCCAGTTCACTTTCCCTGCTCCTGCTTCGGATCTTTCGGATTGGCCGCGTCGCCGATAAACAGGACCGCCTGCTCGTACCGATCCAACGCCTGCTTGTGGTCTTTCAACAGACCGAGCAGTGCGGGACCCACAACCTTGTGGACTGCATCCGCAGCCTTTGCAGCCTTGGCCTTCGACGGCTCATCTTTGTGGCTTTGCCGAATCCGCGCCGACAACTGTTTCTCCAGCTTGGCAAGCGCCTGCAGGTCCTTGGTGATTGCATGACCTCGCTCTTGATCCGATGCCTTCTTCAACGGATCGAGGGTCTTGTCCCACTGCGCAACTTCTTCGGCCAACGCGGCTGTGAGCGCCTTCATGAGATCTGTATCCGTCGTGAGTTCACCGTCTCGCTTCCAGGCGGCAACAACTTGCGCATACACCGTTTTCGTCCCATCCTGACTGTGCAACTCCGCCAATTTCGTTGCCATGTCAACCGTATGCGTCTGGTACGCCGTTCGGTGTTTGCCGAACACCTGCTGCAACGGCGGCAGGTCCGCCTCCTTTTCGGCATCAGTCTTCTTGGACGCCTCCTTCGTGGCAGACGCCTTCCCAAGCTCATGGGAAAGATCGATGGGCAACTTGGTCCCCAAACTGAACAGGGCCAAATGCTTGGCCGATTTGACGATATCCTTCGTATCGCCGAAATACTGCTTCACGTACCAATTGCCAACGTCGTCCTTGACGAGCGCCTGGTTGGTAAATCCCGCCCCTGAGACCCGCACGCGGTTGATGTTTTGCCAATATTGTTTGTCCAGCTCAGCCGTCAGCGCACGATCTCGCTCCGCCGACGGGTCCAGGATATCCCGTAGCTGCGAGGAGAACGGCAGGTTCCTGATCCCTTGCGAGAGCAACATGTTGTCCCATGCCAGGTTCGGATCATCCTGCAACGACGTTGATGGAAAACTCGTCCGTAAATAGGCCGACGACGGGCGAAGATAGATCATTCCCGCGCGATGCTGGTAGGCATTCTCCAACGCCTCGGTCGCTTTCTTATCCTGCTCGGAGCCACTTCCGAATCGCTCCACCTCCCTCATCTGCCGATGGCGCAGCAGCGCGATCACCTCATCCATGACTTCGACCGGACTCCTGTCGTCTTTGGGGTTCAATGGAGGCAGGCCGGGTGGAGGCGTACGCGTCGACAAGACCGCCTGCGTGTCTTGATATGGTTGTTTCTTGCTCGCATCGGATTCGGCGTCCTCTTTTCGTTTCACATGGGTAGCCAGCAGGCTGTACATCGCATCGGGCGAAACAGACCGACCCTGTTGCGCGGCGTCTTTCAGCACCTCAGCCTTCAGGGATTCGATCACCATCGCCGCCGTGGCCAATCGAGCCTTGGTGTTTGGAAGCGCCGCGATGACGGTCGCCAATCGAGTTGCTTCCGCTGTCAACTGCACAATTTTGGCTCGAACATCATCTTGTGCTTGCTCCTTGTTTTTTCGCACCTGCCCATACTGCGCCACGCGCACCACGCGCGCAGCCTCCAATTCCTGGAGATGCGCGGCCAACGCGTCCAATAATTCGGCTCGCTTGAGCGACGTGTGCCCATTGATTGCGCGATAAGCGTCAAACGCCGCCTTGGCCTCCGGAGACTTCACATACGTGATCCCCTCATCAAACAGACGACGTTCATCTGTAGTGGGAATACCATCTAGCGCCTGCCGAATGGTGGTCAGCTCTTGCTCGATGCCAGCCTGGCTGGTCATAAAATCGCTAAGATTGGCAGTCACGTCATTTCCCGACTGTTTCCATCGAGCCTTGATCTGCGCGATGACCTCCTGCGTCAGTACATCATGAATGGCTTTCAGCGGACCCTGCTTGGTCACATAATTCGTAAGATCTTGCTCGGCCTTGTTCCGTTCATTGAGAGCCGTGTCCTCAACCAGCCGCAAACCGGTCTTTGGAGGCAGCGGGCTCCCTATTTGTCCGTCGATGGCCGCTTTCTGAGCCGTTGCCTCATCACGCTGTTTCTGCGCGATGTCCTGTTCATGCCGGAGTTCATCCAGAAGCTCGTTCAGGATCTTTTGCGGATCCGGCAAATACACCGCCTGCACGGCGGCGATCTCCGCTCGCCCCTTATCTTTGCTCAGATCCCGATACCGCTCACGTTCCCGCAGCTCATTCGCCGAAAACAGAATGGAGTTGCCGACGGCCTGGAGAACACGAACGTACCGATTCGTCAGGGTTTGAGGCGCACGAGATTGGCCAATGAAGGAGTTTTTCTCATACCAGGCTATGGCATCATCTCCGAACAGCCCGCGAAGGATATTTTTCCCCCCTCCCAGAATAAGCCCATCGGTGCCGGGCGGTGAGGCCAAGCTGTCGTGATTGGCCAAGAAGAGGAGTTTCTGAGCAAATTCCACCAACCCCTCCAAAAGCTTCCTATGATCATCGGATTCTTTACAATGCTGCTGACTGTCGAACGCCGCACAAGAGCTTGCACGGTTGTGCGAAGCCAGGTAGTTCTCCGTTAACCTATGCAACCCATCGACCAATCGCCCCCGTCCGAATCCATGGGCCCGATCCACGGCCTCGACGACTTGACCGACCTTGTCCATCTCAGTCCCATTCGCCTCAACGAAATTGCGGTTGAGTCCTAGCCGCACAGGTCGTTGGTCATTGACGCGATTGGCCTTTTCGACCAGCGGTTGGGCGACACTGTTCCTCGGATAGGTATCCCGCTCCGCGCTGTCAAGGGCCAAGAGAAAGAGCACCGTTTCTGCCGAGGCATTGGACAACGCTCGCTCCAAGATTGACTCATAGCGCTCCGGATTGTTTGCTACGTCTTTTTCTGTCCAGGAAGATCCTGTCGATTCCCCGGCCAAGTTTGTCCCGGAACCCTCCGGTTCTCGTGTGATTTTCTTTTCTGTCTCTCCCGATTCCCTCTCACAGGTTCGTTTCCATGCTCGCGTCAATGCATTCTCCAGCACCTGACAGGTGCCGGCGGCGCGGAGACGGGACAGAGCCGACGCAACATGGGACACGCTGGTCACCTTGACTGCCAACCGAATCACATTTTTCTTGAGCCCGTCGTATCGGTCTGACTCTCCCCACTCCCCCTGCTTCACTTGTTCGGTCCGCAGCAGCAAGTTCAAGCTTTCTTCCCACAGGTCGCGAGCTGCTTGCCTCGCCCCCCAGTAGGCATCAGCCAGTTCCTTGGTCCGTTCCCTTAGTCGACGACAAGCCTCGTCGCCTTGGGGGCCGTCCAGACACAAACGTCTGGTTGCCTCGTCAAGCCGCGTATGCTGTTCGCCGAGCAGCTTCCAGACGGCTCGAAACGGCAGCCGTTTGTCATAGAGTGGTTTCTCATCACCTTCGTAGGACTTCGATTCTTTCCATTCCCTAATGAGGGCGAGTTCCATACTCTTCTCGGGTTGTTGTGTGGCCGTCTCCTCCGGTTGGCTTTGTGGTGCAGGGACCTGTCCCGGCACAGGAACCGTCCCAGCAAATGGAGGTACCGTCTCCTTTTCTAGGTTCTTGGAATCGGAAAAGACAAACGTTCGCAGAGCGTCCATCAGTTCCCCGACCGGCCTCTTTGATTTGCTCTTGTTTCCTTCAGCGGGAACAAGGAGGTCTCGATATGCTCGCCGTAACGAAACAAGCGCGGGGAATGTCTTCAGGTCCTCGGTCTTTTTCAGGCCTGCTTCAATAGGATCAAACGTCGCTCGGTCGCGAGCATTATTGGGTTCGAACACATCCGCGGCTCTGCGCAACCGCCCCAATGCCTCTCGCAATCTCTTGCCATAGGGAGCGAGCTCCGGCGAGTTCAAATCCTCGTACAGGCTCAGGACGTCATTCACGCGACGCGCATAGGGGCTCTTGAAATGTGGTTGGCATGATGGTGGTGGACCTGTGATGAACACTTCGTTAAACCACTCTCTTATCGACTGCCAAACCGTTTTCGATTCCAATTCAGGAATGTACCCTCCCACATCATCTGTGATCTTTGTCGGTGACGGCACATACTTGGCCTGGTACCACTCCTTGACGTTGTCTCCGTTCGAGCAGCCTTCAGGTTTTTTAGGCCTGTCCTTCACGATAATCTTGCCGTCCGTATCGGGCCACTCCAGATTGTCGCGCAACTGGATCAACATCGGTTTGGCCGCCGTCGCAAGCGCCACCAGCTGATGCAATTGCACATGTTCCTCGTTGACCAAGGCACCCTTATAAACATCCACATCAACGGTTAAGACAGCACATCCGCTGAGGAGGGTGCACAGAACCAGAGTCGCCGCTACGGCACACCGCCGGACGGTGGCTGACGGCTTCATAGGCCACTCCTTTCGGTCTCGGCGAATTGATCCTTCGCCGCCTCCAACTGTGCCTCGACCACCTGTTTCTCCGCCTTCACGGTGGTCATAGCTTCAAACAGCAACCAGCTCAGCGCATTGTTGTCTTGATCGACCTTGGCTTGACTCACCGCCCCCAAGGCCTCGTCCATAGCGGCAAAGAACTTCTCGGGGTCAGACCCCATGACGATGACCAGGCGATGGTCCTTGGGCACCTCGCGAAACCCCTCCGGCCCGAATTGCATGAGCCGCCGGCCGATCTTCAATTTCGAAAGCTGATCGTTGCCGGCCTTGGTCATGACAATTTTTCCGTCAGCCTTATTGATCTCCACCGAACTTCCCAGAGAATCGATCAGCTCGGCCGGCACCCAACCGGATCCGAATCGCATCCAACTGATGATGCTGGCCTGCCCGCGCACCCGCACACGGTACAGCGCGGGCGGCACCTGTTCTTGTGGATCGAACGACCCGAGATAATACACCTGCTCAATGTCATGTCCGGGGATCACAGCTCCAACTGCCGTCGTGATCGCGGCGCCCAAGGCGATGTTTTGAGGAAGAGAGTTACAGCCAGTGGTGCTCATCACTAGGAGCGCCATCAAGCAGACAGTGCGTACAGTGCGGTTGCGCATCGTGCCCTCTCCAAGATTGTGGCGAACGATGGTGAATGGATGCCACATCGTTTCGAATAGGAGCACGTTGTAATCTTATTCACTACGTATGTGCAATACGTACAAATGGCCCTATTGAAGACAAAAATACAACCATTTCTCATATGCATAGACTACATACACATGCCTTGCGATAGATCTCAAAATGCTGCTGATTGCATTAGGAGCTAACCAAGAAGGGGACTGACGAAAGCACCCGACAATCGAGCCTGCAAGGCGCGCGGGATGGGAGAGCGCTAGAGAATTACATAGAACGCGATGACAGTGTGAGGCGAACGGCCCGAAATTAGCCGAGTTACTCTTTTCGATCTGGCGATTTGTTGCTCCGCTAATGCGGCATAATTTGCGACCGCATCACAACAACATGGTGCCTCGCCACCCGCCTCCTGAACCACGCCGTCCCGCCCGCCAGGATAAACATCACGCCGCCGATTCCAATGATGCTGACGCCCGATCCGAACGATTCCGTCATCCAGCCGAACGCGCTCATGCCCGCCATGGAAGTCGCGGTGGCCATGGCGGTGTACACGGCCATGACCCGCCCGACCATCCCGGGCGGAGCCACTTCTTGAATGATCCCCCAGGCGATCGGCGTCCACGTCCCCAAGCCGATTCCGATGCAGACCACATAGGCCGACGCCACGCCGACACTCTCGGTCCACGTCAGGCCGACGACCGCCAGGCCTGCCAGCGCACAGGACACTGCAATCGCCACGAGTCGCTGGTGAAGCTCCCAGGCACTCAGCCGGATGAGTCCGATCGATGAGAGGAGCAACCCCACTCCCAGCCAGGACCAGAGATAGCCGACCTCGACCGGGCCGAGACCAAGTAGTTGGCGCCCAAACACGGGAAACAGTGTCGTGAATGCGCCGCTGCCGAAGGTGTAGACGGAGGCGAGGACAATCAGGATCAGCAACGTGCGATGAGTCAGAAAGGTATGTCGCAGGCCTTCCAGGAGATGCCGGTGGAATGGTTTCCATCCGGCACTGTCGTCGGACGCCTGCTCCGTTGCTCGCAGCCGGATCGGCACGAGGCAGGCGGCTGACGCGAAATAGGTCAGTGCATTCAAACAGAGCACATCCTGCGATCCCGAAAAGGCGATACCGATTCCGCTGACCGCCGGCCCGATGATGATGCCGAGACTCGTGGTGCTCTGCAGCAGCGCATTTGCGGCCGTGAATTGCGGACGAGCCACCATGAACGGCACGGCGGATGACAACGTCGGCACGAATACGGCTGTGGCCACGCCAAACAGGAACGTGAGGACATAGAGCGATTCGACCGTGAAGTTTTCGATCGATACCAGGCAGGGAATCACGCCGATCAACAGTCCCCTGGCCACATCACTCACGATCAGAATCGTTTTTTTGGGAAACCGATCGACGATGACGTCGATGAATGGTCCGAACAGGATCGGCGGGAGTGTTTGCAGCAGCCCGATGACAGTCGTTTTGAGCGGCGACCCGGTCACCGCATACACGAACCACAACAACGCCAACTTGCTGATGCCTTCAGCAACCTGGGACAACACCTGGCTCCACCACATGAAACTGAAGTCACGCGTCAGCAGCCACCGATGGGTGTCGGACATATCACCAGTATAACGGTTTGCGGCCGAAGGGGAATCAGCAAGACTGAGAGGAGAGAGGTGTCCCACGCATTATCATCCTTCCGCCGGCGACGGTGTGGTCGCCCTGTCTCAGTGCAGGTGTTCCAAGCAGAGAGACCGAGGATGCCGATATTTCCACTGGATCATGCCTGCGCGACCGGCAACGCGCATGTTCTCTGTACGCATGCGACCGTCACCGCTGCCGTCAGCAACAACACGAAGCCGAGCCCCACCAGGCTGGCGGCAGGCCCTACCGCATCGGCCACCCACCCGAAACCCGTCATCCCCGCCATCGCGGAGGCCATTGAGCCCACGCTGAAGGTGGTGACCACGCGACCGATCAAATGTTCCGGCGTCACCTCCTGCAGGAGCGCCCAGATGATCGGATTCAAGACCGCTGTGCTGCCTCCCACGATGATGACGATGCCCGCTGCCATGACGGGCGTGTCGAGCAGGCTCAAACTACACACCGCCAGGCAGCCGATCGTCATGCGCTCACGACGATGCGTAACCGCCCTTGGATATCACTCTGCTTTTTCCAGGCCAGCCACGTTGAGGTGGCCAACATGCCGCCCCCCAAAGCCGACCACAACCAGCCCAATTGCACCGAACCCACCTGGAGAAACTCCTTGGCATACACCGGCAAAATGAAGACGAAGGCGCTCACCCCTAAGTTGTAGAGCGCCGAAATGATCACCAGTGTGAGGACCATCGATTGCTGGCCGAAGATAAACCGAAATCCCACCTGGAGTTCCTCCCACACGGACGCAGTCTGTTCTTTCACCCCGACAAACGAGGAAGCAAAACGAATCGGCATGAGGCACAGGGCTGAAACGAGAAAGGTGGCGGAATTGACGAACAGCACATTTTCCGCGTTGATGAGGGCGATCATCACGCCGCTGATCGCCGGCCCGAGCAGCATCCGGATATTATTGGTGCCTTGAATGAGCGCGTTTGCCGACATGAGTTCGGAGGGGCGAACCAACAGCGGCACCGCGGACACGAGGGCAGGACCGAATATCGTCGAGACAACCGACGTCAGGAAAATGAGGGTGTACAGTCCGGTAATCGACAGCATGTCCAGCGCGTAGAACGTAGGAATGAGGAGGGTAAGAAGGGCGCGAAGTATGTCGACCCACACCATGACAGGTTTCTTGGGCATCCGGTCCAGATACACCCCGACGAGCGGACCCAGTAGCAGCGGGGGGATGGTCTGCAGGAGACCCACCATGGTCATCTGCATGGCCGATCCGGTCAGTTCGTAGACGAACCACAACAACGCGACCTTGTTAAGCCCCTCCCCGATTTGGGACGTCGTCTGCCCCCACCACAGTAGCCCGAAATCTCTGGTGCTGATAAGACGCCACCCGCGGCTGGCGTCCGAACCCGAATGATCTTCTGACACGATGGGGAATCCTCCTGGAGGAATCGAAGGCGGGGTGAGGCCTGTTGTACCGGGTGCCCTCTTTAATCGTCTGACACCATGCTAGCGATTCCAACGCGACGACCGGCCTAGGAAAGGCCCTGGAGGCAGATCGACAAATACCCGTCAGACCTCAAACATTTATCTAAACCAGCTGCTGCTCGGCCTCGGGAATTTTTCCCTCCCCCTCGGGAATTTCTACCTATCTCTTCCGACATACGCCGGCTGCGAACGCCATCTTCGGCAAGGTTGTCGCGGCTGCTTTGCCGCTCTTTCATAGAGTTATGGCTCCGCCACACAGATGAACCATTCCGGCACAATTCATGCGTTAGGAATTGGCCATGCCTGGCTCCTCCTCTATCCTCCTGGTCGACGACAGCGCTGGCGAATGCGAATTGTTTCGCCAGGCCCTCACGCAAACCGGCTACAAAGGCCGGCTGGATATTGTGGAAGGGGGCCACGCGGCCATGGCCTATCTCAATGAACATATGCCGCACGAAGAGCCGGCCTTAATTCTGCTCGACCTCAAGTTAAGAGGAGAACGAGGCGTAGATGTGTTGACGCGAATCAAGCAGGAGGCGCGCATGGCGCACATCCCAGTCGTCATTTTGACCAGCTCAGACGACGCCACCGATGTGCGTACCTGCTACAGCGCGGGCGCCAATGGGTATGTCGTCAAACCGGGACGGTTCGACGATCTCGTCACCCTTAGTCTGCACCTGTGGAAGTTTTGGCTGGAACATAACTGTACTCGACGGATGGCCGCCCCATGCTGACCCGTGCTGCGCTGAAAAATCCGTACGCCGTCTTCGCGTTGTGCATGATCGCCCTGATCCTCGGCGGTGTGTCGTACCAGAAGATGCGCGTGGACATTTTCCCTGAGATCAAGCTGCCCTCAATCCTCGTCACGACGTTCTATCGGGGCTTGAGTCCGAGTGAGATGGAAGGCGCGATCACACTCAAGATGGAGCAGCGCTTCGTCGAGGCGAGCTACGTCGAACATATCGAATCCCAATCGCTCGCCGGGATGAGCTACATCAAAGTCTTCTTTCAACCGGACTATGGAATCGACGCAGCGCAATCCGAACTCACCAGCCTGGCCTATAGCATCATCCGCCTGCTTCCTCCCGGCGTGTATCCACCCTCTGTCTATAAGTTCGGCGTCTCCAGTTTGCCGGTCGGGTACCTGTCCATCTCCAGCGACTCGCTCGGTCCGAAGGAAATTCGCGATCTCGCCTACTTCACCGTGCGCCAGCAGATTGCCAGCATTCCCGGTATTTCCTTCGGCCCTCCGCTCGGCGGCAAGGTCAGGCAGATCACCGTCTTTCTGGACCAACAGCGGCTGCTGGCCCGCGGCATCTCGCCCTCCGACGTCGTAAACGCGCTCAACCAGCAGAGCGCCATCATTCCCGCAGGCGACATCAAAATCGGGGACCTCGATTATTACGTCTACTCCAACAGCCTTGTGGACCTCGTGGAGAAGATCAACGACCTGCCGATTAAGATCGTCAACGGCACGCCCGTCCTGATCCGCGATATCGGCACGGCCGCGGACAGCGCCGCCGTGCAGACCTCGATCGTGCGCGTGAACGGCCGCGAAGCGACCTACATTCCCATCACCAGGCAGGAAGGCGCGAATACCCTCGAGGTGACCGACGGCATCCGCGCAAAACTGTCCAAGCTCACGGAAATTCCCGCCGGCACGACCGTGAAGTTTCTCTACGATCAATCGCTGTACATCCGACAGTCCATCGCCAATTTGCAAAAGGAAGGATTACTCGGCGCGGGTCTGGCCGGTTTGATGATTTTCATTTTTCTCGCCAGCGTGAAGGCGGCGCTGGTCGTCGGATTGGCCATCCCGCTCTCCCTCACGGTGGCGCTGGTCGCTCTGTATCTCACGGGCCAAAGCGTGAACATCATGACCCTGGGCGGGTTGGCACTCGTCATCGGCACCTTGCTCGATAACAACATCGTCGTGCAGGAAAACCTGCACCGGCACCTCGAAATGGGCAAAGACGGACGCTCGGCGGCGGAAGACAGTGCGATGGAGCTGACCCTGCCGATTCTTGTCGCCACGATCTGCATCTTGATCGTGTATCTGCCGATCATGTTTTTTACCGGCATCATTAAGTACCTCTTCGTGCCGCTGGCGATGACGGTCGCCTTTGCCATGCTCGCCGACTATGTCGTCTCCATGTCGGTCACGCCGGTCGTGCTCGCCTGGCTCTACCAGGCCGGGCATGCCAAATCTGCCGACCATGAGGCCTCGGCCGACGAGGGATGGTTCCGCTATGTACTTGCAATCTATGAACCACTCTTGAAGGGCGGCCTTCGCTTCAAGCCGGTGGTGATCGGGATGGCGACCCTCGCATTGATCGCCACCGGCGCCTTGTTGATTCCCCGCTTGCACACCGAGTTCTTTCCCAAAGTCGACGCAGGCAACTTCACGATGCTCGTCATGGCGCCGGAAGGCTCGCGGATTGAGAAAACCACAGCCATCGTCGGGCAGATCGAACAATTGGTGCACGAGACGATCCCCAAAGCGGATCTGGAAGAGGTGATCTCCAACACCGGTCTCTATTTCGGCGATGCGGCGCGCTTCGCGCCGAACACCGGCAACCACACCGCGTTCGTGCTCGTGAATCTCATCACGGGACACGAAGGCCGTACCGAGGACTATATCGCCCAGCTCCGCAGCAGGCTCAAGACCTCGCTGCCGGGGGTGGAGATCGCCTTCCAGACCGGCGGCATCATCAGCGACGTGTTGAATTTCGGGCTGAAGGCGCCGATCGATATTCAAGTGAAGGGACCGAGCCTCGACGTGATCCGGCCGGTGGCGGAGCGGATTCAGCAACAGATCGCCCAGGTGCCGAACACCGTCGATGTGCGGATCAAGCAAGGCAAGAGTTACCCCGAATTACATATCGATGTGGATCGGACCAAGGCCGCCTATTACGGCATCAATCAGAACCGGGTGGTCGTAGACGTCATCACCGGCATCAGTTCCAATCTGGCCCTTTCGCCCAATTACTGGCTCGACCCCAAAACCGCCAACGGATATTTCCTGCTGGCGCAGTATCCGGAGCAATCGCTGACCACGACGGAAGATCTCCTGAATATCCCCATCATCGGCGCGCGGACGCCCCTCCTCCCCACCTCCAGCCTCACGGGAGGCGGCATTCAAGGATCCACGCTCGCGCTGCAAAATACCCCGTTCGCCGGCAGGCAGATGGAACTCACGAGCGGTTATTACGCGTCCAGCGACGACCGGCGCGGACCGCCCGTCCTCCTTCGCGATGTGGCCCAGCTGAAGTTCAAGACCGGGCCCGATTCAGTGGATCACTACGATCTCTCGCGTTTGATCAACGTGCTCGTCACCCCTGTCGGGAACGATCTCGGCCATGTCGCGAAAGATATCGAGCAAGTATTGGCAGGCATTCAGCTCCCGAAGGACGTGACCGTGCAGTTGCGTGGCGAAGTGGCCAACATGCGCGGCGCGATTCAGAACTTTGCCTTGGCCCTGCCATTGGCCGTAGTGTTGATTTATCTGGTGATGGTCGCGCTGTTTCGCTCCTTTATCGATCCGCTGATCATTCTGGTGGCGGTCCCGCTTGGCTGGATCGGCACGGTGTTGACCCTGCACTTGACCAACACGTCGGTCAACGTGGAATCCATGATCGGCACGCTCATGATGATGGGCATCGTGGTGTCGAACAGTATTCTGCTCGTGGATTTCGCCAACCGCATGGTGCGCAACGGATCGACTGCGGCGCATGCCGTGCTGGAAGCCGGGCGGCGGCGGATCCGGCCAATTCTCATGACGGCGCTCGCCACGATCCTCGGCCTGTTGCCGCTGGCGCTTGGATTCGGCGAGGGCAACGAAACCATGGTGCCATTGGCTCGCGCAGTAGTCGGCGGCTTGGCGGTCAGCACGATCATGACGCTGCTGGTCGTTCCCGTAATGCACAGCCTAGTCTTGATTCGTCGGGAACGTGCGCCGGTCTCCACCACCGCTCCCGCGACTTCGGAGGACATTTAATGGAAGCCCCGTCAACGACTCCCCGCCCCGTCAGGGCCACGCGCCGGAAGATCCGCTGGATCGCTATCGCCATCGTGCTGACGCTCGTCACCGGCGGACTGCTGTATTGGCGAGAGATTCATGACGTGGGGCACCCGGTTCCCCCTCCATCCCCCACGGTTTCCACCCCGCCACAACCACCAGAGGAGTCCGTGGCGGTACCGGACAGTGCTCCCGTGGATGTGCAGGTGACGAAGCCGACCCGGCGCGATCTGGTCTATGCGGTCAAACTGCCCGCCAATGTGTCTCCGCTCTATCAAACCACGCTGTACGCCAAGGTGTCCGGTTATCTCAAATGGATCGGACCGGACAAGGGCGATGCGGTGAAGAAGAATGACGTCGTGGCCGTCATCGATGCCCCGGAAGTCGAAGAGCAGTACCAGCAGGCGGTGTCCGATTACAAAATCAAAAAATTGACCTACGAACGCCTGGCCAAAGTATGGAACGAGTCTCCGGACGTCATCGCCAAACAGGACGTGGACGTGGCCGAAGCTGCCTATCAGGGAGCCAGGCACCTGATGGAACAGCGCGTCGTCATGCGGGATTACACCAAGGTCCGCGCCCCGTATGACGGCATCGTGACGGCCCGATTCGCGGACCCCGGAGCCTTGATTCAAATCGCTACCTCTTCGGCCACCAACGCGATTCCGCTGTTCACTATCATGGATCTGAACACGGTGCGCATCTATGCCAACGTGCCGCAGGACGACAGCCCCTGGATCGTGCCGGGAAAAACCCGGGCGACCGTGAAGGTCACCGAACTGCCATCTCGCTCATTCACCGGCCTCGTCACGCGATCCACCATGGCGCTCGATCCGGCCACGCGCAGCCTGCTGGTCGAAATCGATTTACCCAATCAGGACCATGCGCTTCGGCCCGGCACCTTCGCCGAGGTCACGCTGGGTTTGCGTGAAATTCCACAGGCCCTCGTCGTTCCCCCCCAGGCCGTGACCAGCACACCGAAGGGCAAGTCTCTCTTCATCGTCGAGGACGGCAAAGCCAAACCAGTGGCGGTACAAACCGGCATCAGCGACGGCCGCTGGATCGAGATCACCTCCGGCTTGCGGGGCGACGAAGATGTGGTGGCCGTGGGCAAGCGGCGTCTGCTCGAAGGGATGCCGGTCGTGGCCTCGCCATTCAATTTGCCGGACGCCAAACTGTCCCAACAGAAATTTGAACGGCGTGCGCCGGGCGGCACCCCTCCACCCCCGACCGCCGCGCCTACCACAAACAGTGCGACACCGACACAGGGAGATCGCCCATGATGTATCTCTTGCCACTCAGGACAGGCCTCATGCTGGCCGTCTTATCTCTAGCCGCAGCTTCAGCCTCCTTCACCCATGCCGCCGAAGCGGACCAGCCGGTGCCGTTGTCGCGCGGCAGTTTTCTCGGCGTGCAGCAGGCCGTAGAAATTGCTGTGAAGAATCACCCGATGCTGATCGAGGGCCAGGCCAACTTAAAAGCCTCGGAGGCGCGTACGGAACAGGCACGCTCCCTGTATTACCCCCAGGTCTACGCCAACGCGAACACCGTAGCCGGCGCCGGCGTGAGCAATCCCCGGTTTCTGGTCGGAGGAGGCTTGCTGCGCGAAAATCAAACCACCTTCACCGGCGGCGTGATCGCCAACCAACGCTTGTACGATTTCGGCTACACCAGCAATCTGGTCGAGTCGAACAAGCTCGCCGAACGCGCCCAAGGGCAGGATGTGAATGCGAGGCGCGCACTGGTGCTACTGTATGTGCAGCGCGCGTATCTGAACAGTTTGAAGCGGCATCGTCTGGTGCAGATCGCAGAGGAGACGGTGCGTGAACGCGGGATCATCGCCGGCCAGATTGAAACGCTCTATCGCCAGCAACTGAAATCGAAGCTCGACTTCGACCTGGCCCGCGTTGAGCTGGTGAACGCCCAATCCCTGCTGGTGCGAAGCCGCAATGATCTCAAGGCCAGTTTCGCCGACTTGAACCGAACCATGGGCATTGCCGGAGCGGACGACTATGTCCTGGAAGATATTTCCGTCGCCGTTCGCCCGCAGAAAACGCTGGAGACACTGATCAACGAAAGCCTCTCCCATCCGGAGGTCAAACGGGCAAAGGAGCAGACGGCCTCCGCCGACGCACGACTGACGGCCACGAAACGCCAATACCTGCCGACGTTTTCCGCGATCGCCAGCGGCGGCACCTTCGATCCCTTCGATCCACGCCAGAACCAGCAGACCGGCGGATGGTGGATGGCTGGCGCCATGGTCTCCATGCCGCTGTTCACCGGGTTCCTGATTGAAAATCAGGTCGTGGAAGCCAATGCCAATCGGCAGGCCGCCTCCGCTGCCACGAGCAACATCGAGCAGGCGTTGACGCAGCAGGTCACCAATGCCTACCTCGACACCCTGACCTTCGCGCAACAAATCACGCTGGCGGAAGAACAAGTCAAGACGGCGCAGGAAGCGTTACAGCTCTCCAAGCAGCGCTACAAACTCGGGTTGGGTACGGTAGTAGAAGTCACCCAATCAGAAGTCGCAGTAACGGCGGCGCAAACACGACTGGCGGACACACAATACGACTATAAGATCGCAGAAGTCACGCTGGCCTACACGTCGCAAGGCGACGACACAGGCCGCATTCTGTTGCTGAGCCGCGCATCGACGGCTTCCCGCCCGACTGACGCGGCGAGCCAGACGGAAGGACCGCCCGTTGCGGCATACTAGCCCATCCATGGAGCGAGGACGCGCACGATGTCGATTGTTAACGCTCGCTAACCACCAGTCTCCGACAGGTCACAGGATAGGTTTTACAAAGGACGGGAGAATCAGATGCTCTGGCCGGGAAAAACAATGGCGAGATCGATGACCAACTCGTCTTTTGTATTGGCGAGCAACCCATCCCAGATGCTCGTGGTTTGATGGACCAAGGCCTGGTCAAGGTCGAAGAAGAGATCGAACCCTTTCGAGATGATCGGGTTCATCGGGTACCGGCGATCATAAATCATCCCGTAGGCTGGAATACCGTACAGCGTCTGCCAATTCCCTAAGATAAAATGCAGCTCGGTGCCCCGGATGTACAGGCCCCCCGAGGTGATCGTTCGCTTCACGGACGTTTGTGGTTGGCTCAGATAATACGTGACGCGCTCATTTTCCCGCGCTAACCGTAACGCCTCGACCAGCTGCGGCACGAGGATCACGATCTCCGCATCGCGGAACATGGGTAACCGTCGAGAGTCGCCGCCGATCCAGCGCTGGACCATGGTGCGATGCTCCTGAACCGTCAGGCCCATGAGCACCCGCCTGACCTGCTCATGGGAAAACCGGGCCGGATGCGTGAAATGCCCTGGCGGCCACTCCGGCAACACATTGGCATCCAACTCCAACCGCACGAAATTGACGGGATCTTCGTAGACGGTCCGCGACGGGACCTGAGGAATGGCGCAGCCCGCAGCGGTAAATACCGCTGCGGCCAACACCACGAACCGTGAACGGTGAAACGCAAAACGGCGGAGCCGCCCTTCTCGCTTTAAGTTTTCCCTCTTCACCTTTCACGTCTTACTGTTCACGTGTGACGTCTATCACTCGGTAATCGTCACGGTCATTTCCACGCGCTCCAGCGGGTTGTCCCGTCCGTCACGCTTGGCCCCGACGACCTTGTCGACCACGTCGAGCCCGCTCTGTACTTCCCCGAACACCGTATACTGCCAATCCAGGAAATTGGCGTCGTTCACGCAAATGAAGAATTGCGACCCGGCGCTGTCCGGATCGTTCGCGCGCGCCATGGAAAGGGTTCCCCGCTTGTGCGGCTTGCTATTGAACTCCGCCTTCACGTTGTGGCCGGGGCCACCCATCCCGTGCGACGCACGATCCGGATTCTTGCTGTTGGGATCTCCCCCCTGGATCATGAACCCGGGAATCACTCGATGAAACGTGGTGCCGTTGTAAAAGCCCTTCTTCGCCAGGTCCGTAAAATTCTTCACATGATTCGGCGCCACATCCGGGAAAAAGCGCAGCACGATTTGGCCCCAGGGCTCGTTCTTGGATGTCACGGTAATCGTCGCGGTTTGTGCGGTCATCTCATATCCTTTCCTACTCAGTTAAACTTGAAGGGCGCGACGCTCTCACCTTCTAATCCCTGGCTGACTGCCGTCCAGGTGAGACCGTCGTCATCGCTCCTGAACACGCCGGAACTGGTGCCGGCATAGAAGCCGCCCTTATCGCCCTCGATCAACACCTGCACGGAGAGATTGCTGAGGCCCTTGTTGAGCGGCATCCATTGCCGTCCCTTGTCGACGGTCTTGAAAACCCCCCGCCCCGTCGCCACATACACGCCACGCTCGTTGCTGATCAAGCCGCGGATGGAATCGTTCGGTAAGGCGCGACTGATCGGCAGCCAGGTTTTACCGCCGTCGCCGCTACGGAACACTCCGCCGTCGAACGTGCCCGCGTAGACGCCCTGCTCTTTATCCACGGCTAGCACGCGGATAAAATTCTCCACCAATCCTTCGTGGTCTTTCAGGCCCTGCCGCAGGCGCGTCCATCCAGACGTGCGCTCCTTATAACTATGCACACCCTTGCCGGAGGTGCCTGCGTACAACGTGCCATCGTCCGTTCTGGCCAGCGCGTGGACGAGAATTTCATCCAGCCCCGTGGTCACGACTTTCCAGTGATCCTGCGCTGCATTCAACAAGTAGACGCCATCGCCGGTCCCTGCATAGAGACCCTTGGCATCCATCATCAGAACTTTGATCTCCAGACGTTTGAGTCCCTTGTTGATCGGCTGCCAGGTTTTGCCGGCGTCGCGGGAGCGGAATACCCCGCCACGAAACGTGCCGGCATAGATGGCTCCATCTTTGCCGGTCGTAAGACAGAGCACGAAGGGATCGGTGAGCCCCTCGTTGGCCGACATCCAGGTGCCGCCCCGGTCGCTGCTTCGAAAAATGCCCATACCGAATGACCCGGCGTAGATGACGCCGCCGGCACCTGACGTCAAGGCTTGAATACTCGTGTTCCCGATATCGGCAGGCGAGGACGGATCTTGCCCGGGATGTCCCTGTTCAAGTTTCAGCGGGCCGCCGCTCTCATTCCCGATTGGCAATGATGCGGCATGCACCATTCCTTGGAGACTGCCGACCGTCAACGCCGTCAACACCAATACGTGACGCAGCATAAATGATCACCCTTTAAAAATTGTGAACCCGGGGTCATCGAACGCGATGACCAGCGGTACCGATGGGTATATCCGGGTTGAGGGGCAAATTCATGTCGGGCGCCGGTCCTGACGAGCGCCCGAAGATCTTCGCGCCGATGATCCCGATCTCATAGAGTACCATGAGCGGGACCGCCATCAGCAACATGGTGAACAGTGTGGCATCCGGCGTCACGATGGCCGAGATGATCAAAGCCGCCATAATGGCGTGCTTTCGATAATGGGCCAGCACGGCCGCTGAAACCACGCCTACGCGGGACAAAATCGTCAATACCAGGGGCAATTCAAAGGCGCACCCGAAGATCAGCAGGAATTTGACGTTGAAATCAATATAGGTGCCCACCCCCAGCGCAGGCGTAATGTCGCGATCCATACCGAAGCTGACGAAAAAGTCGATGACCAGCGGCAGGATGACGAGATTACAAAAGATCAGGCCAAGCGCAAACAGAAGCGCCGCCAGCAGAAAAATCGGGATTGCCCAGCGCTGCTCCTTGGGGAGCAGCGCTGGTTCGATGAATTTCCAGAATTGATAAAACACGATCGGCAGGCTGAGAATAATGCCCGCCAGAAACGACACCTTGATGGAGGCAAACAACGCTTCGGTCGGTCCGTAGAACACCAGCTGATTGGGGAACGGACGATTGAGCCAGGCGACCATCTCGGTCGAATAGGCAAACGCCGAGGCAAACGCGACCCCCAGAGTGACCGCGATGATCAGCAGCCGCTTTTTGAGCGACTGTATATGGGCGGCCAGTGGTGCGAGCATGTCCGGTCCGAACCAATGCCTCCGCGCTCCGTCTCCCCGCTTCTGCCCGTCCGTCCGCGAGAAGAGACCGGCGCGGAACCCCTACCGACCCTCGTTACCGTGAGGATCGAATAAGTTCGGCAATCTTATCCTTGGTGGCCAGTTTTTCTTTCTGCAGTTGTTTCTTCAGCACTTCTTCCGCCGGCGTCAGTACATGCCGTCGTTGCAAATCGGCCAGTTTCTCGTCGAGGCGATGGTGAGATTCTTCCAGTTCGCGGAATTCTGTGTTGGATCGCCGTAACCGCTCAGTGATCGCCGTCTCCGTCTGCATGTCGCACCTCCTGGTTGACTACACACGTTCGTGGATGACCATCGCGTTACCCGGCTCCCGGAGATGACGCTCCGGGCTGCCTACACACTTCACTCACCTGCAGCGGCGCCAGTTCCATCAGCACCGCATCTTCCTCAGGATTGACGTAATACCGTGACCGTTTGGCGGTTTGACGAAACCCCAGCCGGCGATAGAGCGTCTGCGCCTCGCAATTCGATTCCCGCACTTCCAGCATCGCCCTGGTGGCTCCGCGTTCCACCCCCGCCTGGAGAGCCGTGCAGACCAACCTGGTCGCCACGCCGCGCCGCCGGAAGGGTGCCAGCACTGCCAGGTTCATCAACCGGACTTCTTCAAACACAACCCAAAAACAAAAATACCCAGCTACCGCCAAGGATCCCGACAGGGGGTCGGGACACTTCGCGATCACAAAGTTCGCAAATTGGTTGCCGGAGAGTTCGGCTGCCAACATTTTGCGCGTCCAGGGGGCTGAGAAGCAAGCCTGTTCAATGGCAAGAACCTCATCGAGGACGTCCGCCGTGGCGGGCTCAATTAAAACCGAAATGGAGGTCATGTCAGAGTGAACGCTCCATGTGGCACGTTACGTCCTACGCCGGGCATCGGCGCCCTTCGGCACGGCTCGCTGTCGTCGCTGCGTCAACTTCTCGGCCACCCGCTGGCGACGCCGCTCAAGGGCGGATACTCCCTGCTGCTCGTCGAATTTTACTTCCGCCTCCGTGCGTTGAACATAACGGGGAACCAATTCCTGTTCCACAATCTGTCCCCCAGCCAGACGCTGCTGACCTGCAAGCGCCACGCTCACAGCCGAAGGGCGTTGCTGCTCCTGACCGGCTTCCTGCACCTGCCCGCCGACGGCCTCAATGGCGTCCCTGATATCATTCTCATACGCCTGCCATCCATCGCCGAAGACTGTGCAGGCTTTCTCCACCTGTAACACTCGCACCACCGAACTCGGCAGCCCAACCTGCTCGGCAATGAGGGTGCGTAAGCCCGATTCCGGCAGCCACTCATAGGCAGCCCAATACACTTCGTTGTGCCGACTTTTCAGAATCGGCACCAACAATCCCTTCACGTCACGCAGGTTCCAGGCCATGGCTTCCAAGGTGGGAACCGGTGCAATCGGAAGGCCCAGCACTGCGCGGAACCCCAACATGGTCGCGAGCCCGACCCGCAGGCCGGTGAATGAACCGGGACCGATCGACACCGCCAGGCCCTGAAGGTCCTTCAGCGTGAGGCCCCCCTCGCGCAACACACGGTCGATGGCGCCCAGTAACGAACGGGCATGCGACCCCTCGGCATCCTGCTCGACGAGGGCCAGCACCTTCTCGCCTCGTAGCAAAGCCACGCTCTGCCAGGCTGTCGCGGTATCGATTGCTAACAGATGGCGATCCGGCCGCGCCTTCATACGCGCCCTAGTTCGCCCGGCTTAATCGGCTCATTCGGAACCAATTCATGAAATGTCACCTGCAAGCTTCCCGATCCCTGACCATCGGTCATGCGAATGGTAAAGGGACGCATGATGCGAGCGGCGGCCTCAGACGACTGCCCATTTGAGGCCAAGGTCGCCGGCGGTACAGGACCGACCGCACGATAATCGTCGAATTGCATCGTGGCTTCGATCTCGCCGGCTGGTGTCAGCCGTTCTTCTTGCACCACCAGTAAATTCCGCCGGTCAAACCAGATTCGCCGGCTAATATAAGGAACCGGCCCGGACGGTCCCGGTGCCGTCCACACATCCAACCGATATCGAGAGCCGTCCTCCGACAACCGCACCTGCTCCTGGGGACCGACGGCTTGCGTCCCCGTCACCCCGCTCATGGCCCAGACACTTAACTGAAACGGGCGCGTGAGTTGGCCTAGCTGATCGGCCTCGGAAGATCGCCCGGTCACTTCACGCCCCATCGTCGGGAGCCGCAGCTTGAATTGATCATCCAGTTGGACGAACTCGAATATTTCGCTGCCCACAGCCGAGAAACCCCGCAACCTGATGGCATTGGGCCGCTGAAAAAATACTGTACCCTGAACTCGTTGGCCAATGGGCAAGATGCCGCCCGTAATCTTGGCACTGAAGAGGCCTTTGATGGTCCGCACTTCTCCCGCCTGCTCCTGTAGGAGCGCCGTCAATTGTTCCGCCGTCGCCTCTTTCAGTGGAGTAGTGTCCGTCGGGCCGAACAAGGTACAGCCGGAGAGCGCGAAGACACACAGCAAGAAGGCCCACATCAAATGACGCGTTGGTTTCACACCCGCCTCTCTACTCTGAGACTTCACGCCAACACCGCATCCAGCGCGTCCCCAACCTCTCGGATGGCGATCAATTCAATCCCATCGATCGGATCGAGTTTCGCCACGTTACGCTCAGGCAACAGGCAACGCTTAAACCCCATCTTCGCTGCCTCCCGAATCCGCATCTCGGCCTGACTGATGGCCCGGACCTCACCCCCTAAGCCCACTTCGCCCATCACCAAGGTCGTGAAATCAATCGGACTTTCGCGCAAACTCGACGTCACGGCGGCAACAATGCCCAGATCGATCGCCGGCTCATCGATATGGATTCCGCCGACCACATTCACATATACATCCTGCCCTGAGAGATGCATCCCCAAACGCTTTTCCATCACCGCCAGCAGCAAGGACAGGCGATTCGGTTCGACCCCGTTCGCCATCCGCTTGGGCATCGGATAATTCGTTCCGGACACCAGCGCCTGAAGTTCCACAAGAATCGGACGCGTTCCCTCCAGGCTGGACACCACGACCGAACCGGTGCTGCGTTGCGGACGCTCGGCCAGGAATAGCTCGGACGGGTTGCTGACCTCCTCAAGTCCGCCGTCTTTCATCTCGAACACGCCGATTTCATTCGTCGACCCGAACCTATTCTTCACCGCGCGCAAGATCCGGAAACTATGGCTCTTGTCGCCTTCGAAGTACAGCACCGTATCGACGATATGTTCCAGCAAACGCGGCCCGGCGATCGCACCTTCCTTCGTGACGTGCCCGATGATGAACACGGGGACGTTGTTGCGCTTCGCGAACCACATCAACTGCCCAGCCACTTCCTGCACCTGGCTGATACTGCCCGGCGCCGATGTCAGTTGCTCGGTATAGACCGTCTGTATCGAATCGACGACCACCGCTGCCGGCTTGATCTCTTGAATGGCTTTGAGGATTTGTTCGAGGGACGTCTCTCCGAGAATGAGGAGATGCTTGCCGCCGATACCAAGCCGTTCACCCCGCATCTTGATCTGCCGGGGTGATTCCTCGCCGGAGACATAGAGGACCTGCTCGCCCGCTTCCGCCAGCAGAGGCAAGGCCTGCAATAATAACGTCGTCTTGCCGATACCCGGGTCACCACCGATCAGCATCACGGAACCGGGCACCACGCCGCCGCCCAGGACCCGGTCGAATTCTCCCATTCCGGTGCTATGCCGCGGCTCGCCGACGATTTCAATGTCGGAGATAGGCGTAGCCACCGCCATGGCCGTGAGGGGCATTCCCTGGCGACCCTTGGGAGCAGCCGGGAGGCGCTCTTCTTTGAGCGTGTTCCAGCCGCCGCAGTCGGGGCAGCGTCCGAGCCAGCGTGGGGCTTGATGGCCGCATGCCTGGCAATGAAACGTGGTCTTCACCTTCATGTATGTTCGCCTCAACCCAGCACGTGTGTACGGGCATCGTAAAGGAAACAGACGAGAAAAAGGAAGGAGATCCGCGAAAGGCATCTGAGCCATCTGCGGGGAATGCCTAGGGTCTGTTCACAATTGAGTTCTGGCGATCATGCCAGCCAGATACAGGCACAAGCCAGACTGAGCATAGACATGAAGGTCTGCGCAAGCTTCTCGTAGCGTGTGGCGATGCGCCTGAACTGCTTGAGTCGGCAGAAGAAGCGCTCGATGAGGTTGCGGTCTTT